>BPDI01000022.1 GCA_019654215.1 Gammaproteobacteria bacterium
CTTATCTATGAATATGCCTGTCATGAAGGCAACTACGGCATGGTGAATATTCTGCGTGGGGCACGGGTACAGGAAGCGCTCGCAGAAGAAGCAACAAATTAAGAGAAATCAGTTGGGACAGTCAGTTCAATAATTTAGGTCAGAGTAAAAATACAGTAGTTTCAAGGTCTGCTATTGGCCGGAACCAGAAGGGCAATAAGAATTGTTAATGCCACCTAGTCTATCGAGATAACACAGAGTAATAAGCAGCTAGTTCCGACTACGTTTCGACAGTGCATTACACGGGGTGCATGTCAAGAAGGCCGCTTCTTCCCCCTTGTAGATTGGTTTTGGCTTCTACTGGCCCGATTAAGAATTCTGGTGGCGGACCACCTCGCCTTCTTCCATGAATATCACATCCTCGGCAATATTGGTGGAAAGGTCTGCGATTCGTTCTAGATAACGCGAGATAGACAGTATGCCCAAAGCGGTCTTACTGATGCCCGGGTCTTGCTGAACCTGAACGTGAAATGCTTCATACATTTGGCGGTTGATGCTGTCTACTTCGTCGTCCATTGCTATAACTTTACGAGCGAGCTCCACGTCCAGACTGACTAAGGCGTTGAGACTTTTCTTGACCATTTCTTGGATTCTGTCAGGCATATCGCTTAGGAGATTCAACAGGCTGGGGAGCGGATCCTGACTTGAGAGATAGAGTGAGCGCTCAGCAATACTAACGGCTATATCCCCCATTCTTTCCAGATCGTTGTTCACCTTTAAAACCACCACCATGAAGCGCAAATCCATGGCCATGGGCTGATGCAAGGCGAGAGTTTTCAGGCAGGCTTCTTCAATAAGAACTTCTCTTTCATCAATTTGCTTTTCTTCAGCAATTACATTTTGAGCCAGCTCTGGCCGGCATTCATTGAAAGCAATAAGAGCATTCTTGATAGCGGTTTCTACAAGGCTTCCCAACTGCAGTAGATTTTTCTTGATCTGGTCCAGGTCTCTTTGTAAGTGTCGTGACATTTCTCTATCCCGCTTTAGCCAAATCGGCCAGAAACATAATCTTCAGTACGTTGATTGCTCGGGCGTGTAAACAGCCGCTCGGACTCATCGAATTCAATCAGATTTCCCATTTCCATAAATGCTGTGTAGTCAGAAACTCGAGAGGCTTGCTGCATGTTATGAGTAACAATGACAATGGTATATCGAGATTTAAGGTCGAACATCAAATCTTCGATATGCGCTGTGGATATGGGATCCAACGCAGAACAGGGCTCGTCCATTAAAAGGACATTTGGCTCCATGGCCAACGCCCTGGCAATGCACAGTCGTTGTTGCTGCCCGCCAGACAAGCCCAAAGCCGAGTCATTCAATCTATCCTTCACTTCATCCCACAGCGAGGCTTGTTTGAGCGAACGCTCTACCAGCTCAGTTATCGAACCCTGATATCTGTTAACCGTAGGACCCCAAGCAACATTTTTAAAAATTGATTTAGGAAAAGGGTTTGGTTTTTGAAATACCATACCTATGTGATGCCTGACTTCCACAGCGTCTACTTCCCTAGCATAGATATCTTGCCCTTCGAATCGAATATTGCCTTCGATAGACGCATCAAGAATGAAATCATTCATGCGATTAAGACAGCGCAGCAAAGTACTCTTTCCGCAGCCCGAAGGTCCGATTATCGAAGTTATGGCGTTTCTGGCAACATTAAAGGAGACATTTTTCACAGCATAATTCCCAGCATAGGCAACACTGACATTCTCCATCTCAAGAATATTATCGAGCTCGGTAGCAGCAGTTTCTGCATTGATTGACTGAGAACTCACTGCAGCTTTTTCTCCATTTTGTGGCGAATAAATATCGCGAATGAATTCATTGATAGCAATACAACGAGCAATACAATAATTGCCGCCGCCGCCAGTTCGTGAAATTCTTCCTGTGGCCTGGAGACCCAGTTAAATATTTGAATAGGCAGTGCCGTAAAGGAATCCATTGGACCTTCTGGCACGAATGCCACGTAGGTCAGCGCTCCAATCATAATGAGAGGTGCCGTCTCACCGATCGCTCGGGATAGACCCAGGATTACGCCGGTTAAGATGCCAGGAAAAGACGCAGGCAAGACATGGGACCAGACCGTTTGCCACTGAGTACCACCCAGCGCAATTGCAGCATGGCGAATGCTGTCAGGTACCGTGCGAATTGCCTCGCGGCTGGCGATAATAATGACCGGCAGTATCAACAGACTCATGGTAAGCGCGCCGGAAATCAAACTTCTCTCGAGCTGCAGTCCTCGCACGAAGAGAGTTAGTCCGATGATGCCATAAACGATTGAGGGTACACCTGCAAGATTGGAGATATTGATGTCGATGATCTTAACCAGCTTGCCCTTGCCTCCAAATTCTTCAATATAAATAGCTGTCGCGACACCTACAGGTATAGAAATGATCGCCACCAAAGAGATCAACCATAAGGTACCTGCCAGAGCAGACAGTATTCCTGCCCGCTCAGGAAATCGCGAAGGAAAGCTGCGCAAGAAATCAATATCCAACCACCTTAAACCATCGGAAAATATCTGCCAGAGCAGGACTAGCAGTAACGCAGTACCTAGCCAGGTGACCAGGCCACAAAATTTGGCAAAAACACGCGCTTTGGCATGCCGTCTTCGCATGTGATGTGCTTGCTTTGCGGTGGCCGAGTCAATGAAGCCGTCACTACTGATACACCTCTCGGTATCGCTTTAATATGAAAGTTGCTATGACATTCAGAAATAAGGTGATCACAAACAAAAGACCGGCGACAGCGAACATAGTCTGGTAAGCAACTCCTCCCGCGGGCGTGTCCCCCATACTGACCTGTACGATATACGCAGTCATGGTCTGGATACTCTCGAGAAAAGTAAACGATAAATTCGGCGTTGCCCCGGCCGCCAACGTGACAGCCATGGTTTCACCGATAGCTCTGGAGATTGCCAAGAGAAATGACGCAATTATTCCTGAAAGCCAGCCGGAACCACTACCTGTGTCGTGACTTCGTAAGAAGTTGCGCCCAATGCATAGGCGCCCTGACGCAGTGAATCGGGTACCGCCCTGAGTGCGTTATCACTTAATGTTGCCACCATCGGCAACACCATAATTCCTACAACTATGGAACCACTCAGGGCATTGAATACCTGTATCCCGGGGGAATAAGTATTGAAGAGCCGGTGTTACAAAAGTTAATGCGAAATATCCGTACACTACAGTCGGGATACCTGCCAACAACTCCAGCACTGGTTTTATTATGCTACGTTTTTTGGCTGATGCGTATTCGCTCAAATAGATGGCACTGGCCAAACCTATAGGAATACAAATTAGTGCAGCACCGATTGTGATCACCAGGGTGCCCCACAACAGAGGCAACACACCGAAAGAACTGGGGTTTGAACATCGGCACCCAACTGGTACCAAACAGAAAATCTTTTCAGGAATGACCTGAAAAAAGCCCACGCTCTCACGGGTTAGAATAAATATTATAGTTGCGGTGGTAACTATCGAGATCAGCGCACAGAATCCCAGACCACCTTGGATCAGGGATTCATGCCATCTCACTTGGCCATTGGTAATACTTGGCAACTGCCTGGCTCTAGTCACGAATTCGGTAGCACCACTGAGTTAGTAATTATCATGAACAAAAATTCCAGCTTATTCATTGGAGCCTATTAGTGTGTCTTTTATGTTGTCGGGTCCTTCGACATAAGCAGAGCCGGAAATGCCAAGGGCTACACGCTCTTCGGCTCGACGATAACTGTCATCGGGGAGCGCGATATAGCCAACTTCTTTTGCCAGCAACCCCGCACTTGCGATGTAAAAGTCTACGAAGGCGCGAACTTCAGGTCGCTCCAGCGCCTGTTTTCGCACATAGATGAAGATTGGGCGAGACAATGGCGAGTAACTACCCTTGTTTATCGTCTCTGGGGTAGGGAGACTGCGCCATTACCCTCATCGATAGGAACAATCTTTAATGCGTTCTGGTTTGCGGGGTAATAGGCAAATCCAAAATATCCCAGGGCATACTGATCGCCGCTGATTCCACGCACCAGTGCGTTGTCGTCTTCGTTGGCAGTGTAGTCGGGTCGGGAAGCGCCAGATGCACCATTTATTGTTTCTGTAAAATAGTCGAATGTGCCTGAATCTGTTCCAGGACCATAGAGCCTGATTGGTTCGTCAGGCCAATCCGCGCGGATGTCGCTCCAGCGCTCGACGCTGCTGCCCGGCTGCCAGATTTTGCGCAATTCAGCAACGGTCAAATAATCGACCCAGCTATTGTCTCGATTTACGACCACAGATAGCCCATCAAATGCCACAGGCAATTCAATCAGATCCAGGACCCGTTGCTTTCGCTTCTTGCCATTCGCTCTCTTTAATAGACCGGGAAGCATCGTTAATATCAATTTCTCCAGCGAGGAATTTTTTTAAAGCCTCCCCCGGTGCCAGATACTCCCACCGTTACACGGACTCTTGGCTGCACGGCATTGAATTCCTCTGCGACTGCTTCGCTGATTGGAAATACGGTACTGGAACCGTCTAGCGACACCGTACCACGTAGCTGTTCCGCCGCTGAGAGCGAAGAAACTGCGATCATCGTGGAAATTATCGAGAGTAATAGTTGAGAGAGAAAATTGACTGGTTGCTTATTGTTGCTTATGCACATTTTGATAGCCTCTGACACAAGTTTTTTTATTATTCATTGCTTTTGTTAAGAACAGATAAATATTGGTTGGTTAGAATGGGTTTGGGGTTAAAAAGAAGTTCAATTCTAGAAGGTGAACCTGATTCTCATTTGCAAAATATTCGGGTCATCGCTGAATCCAGCCAGATCAGAATCTGACATAATGTAATTGGCGGTGAAGCGCAAATCTCGTGTCATGTAGTAATTTACGCCCAGGGTGATTGAATCTACTTCTCCACCCTGTATTTCATTATCATTGAGCTCAAGATTGCTAAACCTCGCGGCGAGCTCCCAGGCACCTTTTCCCGACGAGGGGGTAACCGTGCCAAATGCAGCGTCAGATATACTATAGGGACGGCTATCTTCTGTGAGGAAGTAACTAAAGTACGCGTAATAGCCATTAAAACTGAGATCAGGGTTTGTGTGACGCTGAATATTCTGGCTAACGTATTCCGATTGCGCGGAAAAACGACCTCTGACAAAGGCGGCTTCGAAACCAATTTTGTCAAAATCGTCAACCCCAGTGATCGTGCCCGTATTGACAATGCGATGACTGTCCTGATGAGATTCGGGTCGGGCACGTCGCCGGATGCTGTCGTTATCATCGCTCTCTCTGGCCAGTGCTACACCCAGATGCAGTAAGGTCTCATCACCAAGATCGGGTCGATAGACAAAACGACCTGCAATTCCCTCACCTCTTATGGCATTGTTTGCGTCATGGGTATAAGCCGACACGGCGGCGCTATAACGATCGCTCCAGTTCTGGAAGCCGATACCAAATCGACGGCTGGATACCAGGGCATTGGGCAGGGATCGCTCTGTAAAGGTTATATTGTTGGAACTGGTCAGTTCTTCCAGACTGGAAAACTGTTTGAAATTGCCCAGGGTAATTCGGGAATTGGTAAACCCGTTGTACCTGATGTAACCATCTTTCAGTTGTGTGTGATTCGGCGCGAAGTCATACTGCAATTTATAATCCCAATCTTCGTTGATGTCACCCCGAACAAAGAGGCGCGCACGGCGCAACTCGCTACCTTCAGAGTATTGAAAATTGTCATTGTCGTAGTCGGTCGTATCCGCGTGCAACCGGCCACCAAATTCTATATTTGGGCCGTTCTCTGCTGCAAAAACGGTGGTTGATATTAATAGGGAGGCTGCGCTGGGCACCGCAATTTGTTTCAGAACATTCATGATTTTCCTTCACACTGATTTAACGTATGGAGAAATTATGCTTAAGCTTTATAAAGGCTTGATTAAGGAATTGTTAAAATTCACTTAAGGGAAGGATATTTTCTAGCGAGTACTATTTATTTGGCACTTTCTGGAGAGCGACTATGCAGCGGCAGTACCACCTTGAAAGTGGAACCAATTCCAGGCTGACTCTCCACCGAAACATTGCCACCATGTCGGTCCGCGATATTCTTGACAATGGATAACCCAAGACCCGTTCCACCCAGTTCGCGCGAACGGGCTTTATCAACACGGTAGAATCGCTCGAATATCCTCTGCTGATACTGTGGACTTATGCCAATACCCGAGTCTTTTACGGTCAGAATTGCCAGCTGCTCAAGCTGCTCCAGACCTACAGAGATCGACCCTGCAACGTCTGTATATTTGATGGCATTGTCTATCAGGTTGTCTGCCAGCTGACTAATGGATTGCCGGTCCCCAAGAAGCAGAAGGGGTTTCTCGGATAACGCGCTGTTAAGCTCCAGTTGTTTCTCATTCCTCGCCGGTTCTGACTGAAGCAGAGAGAGTCGGACCAGTTCGACGATATCGAATACACTTGAACTCGTCTGCTGCTGATCTGACTCTAACCGTGAAATTGTCATCAGGTCAGTCACTAGAGTAGAAAGGCGCAAACTTTGGGCGTGCGCTTTTTGAATGAAATCGTCACGCGTAGTTTCTGGCATCTCCTTGTCGTCCAGAATAGTTTCAGTCAGCCCTCGAATTGCTGTAATGGGCGTCTTTAATTCATGGGAAGCATTGGCAACGAAATCACGACGAATTCGTTCCAGATGGTCAAGCTCAGAGATATTATGCAGCACGACAACAGCGCCGATCGCATCGCCGTGCTCGTTTTGTAGCGAAGCAGCATAAATGTCAACGACTAGATCATCCTCTTCCGAAAGGTGGCGCATCTGGGCTTTTACAATTTCCCTGTTGTTTAGCGCCTGCTCCAGCGCATCAATGATTTCAGCAACCCTCACCACTTCCCAGATTGGTTGCCCGATACAGCCCTGTACCGATAAGCCCAACAGATCTGCTGCTACCTGATTGACGTGGACGATTTTCTGACTCTGATCAACATCGATAACACCCTCTACCATACCCGCAAAAATGCTACTGAGTCGGTTTCGTTCGAGTGTTATCTCGTCCATGCGTGTGGCTGAGCTTCGCGCCATGCGATTAATCGCAGCAGCCAGACTGCCAATTTCGTCAGTCTCTGACACGTTTATGCGCCTTTCATAATCACCCTGGGAGATGGCTTCAGCCACTTGTGTCATTTTCGATAACGGTTCGGTAAACCGGTTTGCAAAGTACAGTCCAATCAATAAGGCAATAATGGCCACAATGCTGGCACTTATTAGAATTATTCGACGCAATTGAGTCAGCTGAATATCCACTTCTGCGGCAGCAAGTGAAACCCGAACAAAGCCTAGTAATCGAGCCCCATCTCTCACAGGCAAAGCCTTATAAATCATCATCTGCTGTTGCGTCTGACTGAAACGAGAAGTTATGCCACTGCCTGTATCTCTGGCATCTATAATCTCGGGCCGTTGCAGGTGATTGTCCATGGCCACTGGTGACTCTTCTGAATCTGCGATTACCCGGCCATCCGTTCTAATTATCGTCAGTCGACTCTGGGTACGGGTGCCCAATTCTTGCAGGGTTGCCTGCAAATCCAGCTCAATGACCTCTGAAGGAATTTGAAGAAGCACTTCCTTGCCGATTTCGGTCAACAGCTCGGACCTTACTGACAGCGAATTTTCAATATCTTGTGTTGCGTTCTCCGAAAGTTGACGACTCAGTAATATGCCAACGATGAGTGTCGAAAACACGATTATCGCCGCGTAGCCAGAGTAAAGCCGCCAGAAGAGTTTCGATCTAAACATGCTTTAGAGTTACGCCTTAAGGGTTAGTGGGGGATTGCGCTATTTGTGTGCAATAAGTGACAACAGAAATACACTTGTAGTTGTAGCACAACGAGACTATGTAGAATCTCGGAACCGATAGCCAACACCCCGGACTGTTTCAATGTAATACTGATCTGCATCGATCTTCTTACGAATAGCGCGAATATGCACGTCTATATTCCGATCGACGACTACCATATTTCCATCGAAAGCCTGATCGAGTAGTTGATCACGGGAAAATACCTGTCCTGGGCTGCTAGCCAAATAGGTCAACAGACGAAATTCGGTTGCGGTAAGTTTAATTTCGCTGCCTTCGAGTACAACCTTGTGCTTCGTCGTATCGATAAGGAGCCTACCCCACCCAATTTTCTCACTTTTTCTCTTGTGGTCAGATTCCCTTGATCGTCGCAGAACCGCTTTCACCCTTGCAATCAGTTCACGTGGGCTAAAGGGTTTGGAAATGTAGTCATCTGCACCAAGTCCTAGCCCCAGTACGATATCACTCTCTTCACCCTTGGCAGTAACCATGATTATGGGAATATGCTTACTGAGCTCGTCATTTTTAAGGTGTCGACAAACATCCAGACCACCCATGCCAGGTAACATGAGGTCGAGCAAGATCAAATCAGGTTTGAACTGTTGAAGGAGTTCAATAGACTCGGCTCCATTCAGGGAACTTTCTATCTGGAAGCCTTCGCGATTCAAGCTATAGCTGATTACATCCAGAATATCGGGCTCGTCTTCGACGATGAATATTTTTTCGTTGGACACTATGACAGTCAAATTTCGTAAAAGGGGAAGCCTACCATGTGTTTGTAAAGATTTGTTTAAGAGAAAAGCTCTGGAGGCTCGTACACAGACAGCGATGCTTCATTCATTGTTATTCCCTTTTTCTATTAAGTTCGGAAACCTCTTCAGCGAGGTCTTCTAAAAGATTTGTAATCTCCTCATCCGAAATACCTGATTCTTTCAATTGCAAAACTAGTAACAGAAAAGCAGAGTAGGATTATTGTTGTTAGTAGTTTGTTCATATCAGGGGCAATCATTGGGCAACGATTCGACTAGCTCTACTAAATTAACATCTAGCATTACTCTTCGAGTTTCCCATATTCTCTTAGCAAGAATACAAGATTCTTCGTTTAGGCTATTGTACGATATCTCAATAGCACGGAGTTTAGCCTCCCAAATGCTTTCATCCATTAAACCCAAACGATACTGAAGAAAATCGTTTTCATGTATCCACCATAGCTGATGTGTGAAGTTTGTTGTTTGGGTCTCAGTCTCAGGGTTTCGACCTTGCTGCTCTAAATAAGCTTGATAACTAACACCTGTCTCTGAAAAAGTGTTCATCGCCTCTACAAAGACTTCCATTCTAGATTGTTGCTGAGCCGCTAAAGCTATATTTTGGGATTGTTGCATCTCAAGCCCAACAAAAACTAAGCCTGCTAATACGCTCAACATACCCAGCAATTGAATCCATGTATCCAAGCCAACTTTCTTCATAATAAATCCGCATTAGCAGCAACAGAAAAGCAGAGTAGGGTTATTGTTGTTAGTAGTTTGTTCATGATAACTACTTAGCTTTAAAATTAAATTAGTGGGATCAATTAAGCTCCATGATGTCCAATAAATTGTTAAGAGCGTTGAACCCTGAAATCACTGCTCCCTCCTGCCAACCGTGCAAATAAGTAAGATGGTCGCCAGCAAATAGAAATGGTCCATCGGGTTTTTGCAAGATGGATGAGGGCGCTGACTTAACCCAACCTCCCAGTGAATAGGGGACTTTATTCCATGCCACAGATATCCCATGGCTAAGATTTTCGCGATATTGCGAGTGAACTTTTTCACCAGCTGCCAAGGTAAATTCTTTACGAGCTTCTATGGATAGATTTGCGAAATTTTCTGCATGAAATCCATCGAAAAGATAGGAGCCTATAATTACCCCTTTTTCCTGACCAAACCCTCCAGATGGGTACCAAATTTGAAGAATCTCCGAATCAGTCCAAGATATGCCACCATAGATTTCTTCTTCCGTCTCCCAAAAGCGAGGAGATTGGAACGCTATTTTAATTGGCTTTGCGTATTCTGCAGCAGCGATTGCATTGCGTGTCGAAAGGCTGAAATCATTGGGGATGTTTTTAATGACGCTAGGGGGCATGGCAACGATTGCGTAATCAACTTCAATTGCGCCCTCTGATGCATTAGTGCGGCCTTCTAATCTAACTCGACTCCCTGCGCGACGCATTGCTGTGACTTCTACACCATAATAAAGTTCTTGTTTAAGTTCGTTCGCAAAAGCGTAGGCAATTCGATCCATCCCCCCAACAGGTTGCATCATGGTGGCAGCTTGATTATATGATTCTCCGAAATTAATTCTAAACGGCACACTGGTATCAAAGAAAAAATCGTCTAATTTAAGTGGCTCTGAGGACTGCGGAGGCGTCAGCCCGCCTGTTCCTGATAAAATGCCACCCCTTTTTGAGCCTATAAACTCAAAATTATGGTTTAGATTTCCATAATCCCTAAGCACGTCAAGTACGAAACTGCGTTCATCAATTCCTATATCTCCGTTCAGAGCATTAGCATTTATAGCTTTTGCCAGCAACTCTGTTATGTTGCCTCGCACTGCTGTTATTACTTCCCTCGCTCTTACTGGGATGCCACCAAAAGCAGCTGAATCGTGGATATAAGCTCCTCTATTATCGTTAACTAACGCTTGGAGAGGTACCTTAAGTTCGCGGCAATACTTAAGCAAATTAGTGTGATGTTGAGAAATACGAGCGGGGCCTGCGTTAAAGTAGAGTTCCTCTTCATCGTCGAAAGTACAAGTCTGCTGACTATCAACTTCGTGAACAATCGCGCCGGATCGGAGAGTATGGTTTCGCCCTCCTGGTCTTTGCCGAGCTTCAACTATGAAAACGGGAAATCCTGCTTTTTTGAGTTCATAACCTGCGCAAAGACCGGCAATGCCCGCTCCCAATACTGCAACTGTCGGCTTAATGTCTCTAGAAATTTGGCTTGATTTGGATGCCCATTTATCTCGAAGTTCGGCACCGGTAGCATCCCCAGGCATTAACAGGCCCATCGAAATCATGGCCTGATAAACTGCAGCGGACCCGCCGATATTGCCTATAGAGTGCAAAAATTCCCGTCGGGTTTGAATATCTCCATCCCCCAAGCGCTTTCCTAAAAATAACTAACCGTTCATCCAATATAGTATGTATAGGGGTGCGATGGAACCTACTTGGACAAGTGGGGGGTCCCCGGGGTGGGGTCTGCTAGATAGCCTTTATATAAAGAAGGGGGGTGGGCCTAACACCATGGGACACTTAAAATTAAGCTTATTAATCTGTTCTAGAAGGTTGATCTAACTTTGAGTATAAATTCCGCTCCGGTGGTGTAGCAGGGATTCTCAATCTCAATTAGATCTCTATCGCGCAGATAACCATTATAGCGCTTACGTAGCCTGCAATTTTCGTTATCCAGAGCGTTGTTAATTTCAAATCGATAGGTCAAATTTGCAAACCCTACTTTTTCGACAAAGAAATTCAAATTTGGTTGCAGTTTCCCGCTGTTGTAGAAGAGTACATTGTCGATATCATACTGGACTCTGTTACCACCAGTGCCTCCCATGTCTCCAAATCCTTCCTGATAGTTCAGTCCAAAGCTGAGACTTCTTTCAGGAATATCCTGACGATAACCTAAACGGAACCCACCGCGATCATAAGGTATTATTGTGCGCTTTTTTGAAATTAGTGGATCTAAATATATGCGTCTTCCAGATTGATTCCGGCAGTAACGACCGCCTGTGGAAGATTAAGGAAACCTAAACGAATACTGGCATTAAGATACAGCCCGAAAACCTTTCCGTCGCCAACATTCCCATTGGCACTGAGCAGGTTTTGAGGGTCTGGCGAGATATCGATTTTTCCTATGGAATCACGCACATCGAAATAGAAAAATCTGGAATTCAGTACGCCACCATCGTTCGGCAGCCGGTAATCGAGATTAACGTTATAACGCCAAGTTTGTTCCTGTTTCAATTCAGGGTTTCCGGCGACAGTGTCTTGATCATCATCCTGTTGATTAACGCCGGCTGAGAAGTCTCTAAAACTAAGCTGAGAAACATCTTTCTCTGCCGACACACTCAATTGCAGGCTTCGGCTTATGTCGAAACGAAAATCTAACTTTGGTTTAATAAAATCAAAATCTCGTTTTTTATTCACATCACCCGATTGTGCAATTTCTGATACTTCATACAACAAGCTACTTTCCAATGACATGCGCTGATTGATCTGCCAATTGTGAGTCGTGAAACCCTCTACGCGAACTTCTTCCACCTCAGATATCGCATTGGGAACAGAAATTGGACGTAGGCCACCGAAATTCGCAGAAGAGTGCCGGGCACATTTAATCCAAGACGCAACGAAGAATTTTGAATCGTTTGTGCGCCTTCAACACCAACTCCAGACTTTGATTTTCTTCCAGGCCCCAGCTGTAGGAGGTCCTTACAATACGTTCCCGATAACGACTTCGGGTATCCAGAAAAAGATCTTTTGTCTCCGGCTGCCCAAGAGCGGATGAGGCAAACCGTTCCCGCGTGGTGGCTTTGTTTCGCTCATTAACAATAAACAACAATTTTATTTCCCGCCGTTGGAAAAACTGTGCTCATAGTCGCCTCCAAATTCCCAGTTGTTTGACGTAGACGGGATATCTTCGCGTTCTATGGAAACCAAAATGGTGAGCTTTGATAATCAGTTATAGTTCTAATTAAGTCGGAAGGCGGATCATTCTCACTGTATAAAGCATTGAATGCAATTCGGTCATCAGATGTAACCTGATAGACTAGGTTTGTATTAAACCTATAGTTGGTTTGTTCAGTATACCGATCGATAGCCCGGGTCTCGTTCAGAGACCATCCGCTAGCAGACTAGTTTCAAAACTTTCTTGCAAAGGATGGCAATTGCCAAACAAGGTACCGCCGTTGCAACCCGAACGTACATCCGCGCTCAAAAGGTAATCGAGCTGGCCTGTTTGGCCGCTATAGGAAATAGTCCCGAGTGGCTTTAATTCGCCATCATGAAACCGTGTAAAACCGAGTTCTGTTGAAACATTCGACGTTGACCGTTCTCCCTTCAACACAATATTAACCAGTTGACCTGTGTTGCGAACATCGAGATCTGCCGAAGTGCCGCGGACGATTTCAATATATTCCACCTGATCGGCTGAGATTCGATCTAACTGGCTGCTGGCTTCGTTTGCCTTGCCCCCCAATCGCTTGCCGTTAATCAGTATCTGGCCCTCGGCTCCAAGCCCGCGATTGTTACCTCCAAAAGTGGGTGCCTGGTTACCCTCAAAAGCAAGTCCGATGCCTGGAATACGATTCAGCATATCGTTTACTGATACGGCACCGTATTGCGCAAAATAGGAAGCGGGGTAAGTAACAGTAGCATCGTCTTCAGGAAGCTCCTGCCCAAGGCAACGTCCGAGAAGACAAAAAACACTCCGGCTACTGCATATTTATAGAGGTTCTTTACTACCATGTTTATTACTTGGGTTTTGGGTTTTTAGAGCACTCCCAAATTCAGAGTGCTGTCACGACAGCGCGTGACCTTACATGATTATGTCTAATAATAAAATAGGCCTACCTTCGTTTTCGCGTTATTTGATATAGATACCGGGGCTCCTAGTTGTAAACTTCTACAAAAGGGGGGATACCCCCCCATAAATACTAAAGCCCCTGAACGCAACGTAAGAATTCCTTGTAATCACAAACTACTGTATTTTGGCTCTAACCCTTTTCTTCAAACTAAACACCGCAAATAGGTAGATTTATGAAGAGACGAGAATTCTTGCTGAGTACTGCTGCCGCTAGTTCAGGATTAATGCTGCCGGCTTGCTCTTCGTCGAGCTCCAATCTAGAGAACTTTCAGACGGAGGGTACTGGTCTTTGGCGACGTGACCTAGCTATTGTGAACGCAAGAATCCTTACGCTGGAACCACATCAAACTGAGTCCGAAGCCGTGCTTATCCGCGCCGGTCGCATCGTCCTGGTTGGCACTAACGAGCAGGTGTTAAACGACGCAGGATCAGCTCCAGTTCTTGATGGTAATGGACGCACAGTAGTGCCGGGTTTCGTTGACCCCCATGTTCATTTCGAAATGGCCTGCAATGCCCTTTCTTATCAAGTGGCTTGCCATACTCCCCCTTTTACTTCACTGGTTGAAATCAAGCAGGCCCTGGGCAATAAGGCTGCCAAAACACCAGCCGGAGATTGGATTGTTGGTCGCGGTTCTTTCGGCATGGCAGCGCAAGTTGAAGAGGGCCGATTGCCTTCGCGCCTGGAACTAGATCAAGTCACGGATATCCACCCTTTGGTCCTCTATTCCGGTTTCCATGTGGCAATGTTGAACACTCGTGCTCTCATGGAACTGGGTTTGTGGAATAATGATTCCAATTTGCCGCGAGGTGCTATTCTGCACAGGGATGCCAATGGCACACCCACAGGAATTGCCACTGAGATCTGGCCCATGATTCCTCCGTACTCAGCCGAACAAGTGATCAATTCCCTCAGATCCCACGCTCGAAATATTTATGTCGCTAAAGGTATTACATCCATCTCCACACTGCCTCTAGCAGGCAGCGATCTGGTAGCCGACCAAGCGGTTCAGGCAAGTGGCGATTTGCCCATTCGATTACGAGCCTTCTACCATGTGCCCCATCTTATGTCGCTCGACGATTACATCGGCATGGGCCTTTCTCGTGGCTTCGGTACCGACATGTTTAGAATTGGTGGCGTAAAAATATTCGTTGACGGGGCTGGCAGTGATGGGCTCGGTCGAAGCTTCGCTGATTTCAAATGGGAACAAGAGGAGCTCGATGAATTTGTATTGAAGGCTCATCTTCACGGAATACAATTGATGATGCATGCAGTGACAGACCCCGGCCATGCAATGATCGAAGCGGCGGTCGAAGCCTCGCTAAGTAGGGTAAACGGAATGCGGCCACGAATCGAACATGGTGGCGATGTAGAAGATGTCGATAGAATCAGACGCTTGGCCCAACTAGGGATCATTCCAGTGATCACACCTCCGCAGCAGCGTGCCATGCAACCTCGAAATTTTAGTCGAACTACGCCACGCTATCGAACATTAGTTAACGAAAATGTAATGCCCGCAGCATGCTCCGATGCCACCGGTACGATACCAATCTTCAGTCCTCTGGGGGCTATAGCTGCTCTGGTAACCCCTGAACAAGATGGCGGAGGCGCACCACCAGGTGAAGAGCTAACTTTCGAAGAGGCTCTGAGCATGCACACCATATGGGCTGCAAGAAGTGGTTTCGAAGACCATGACCGCGGGTCCATTAAAGTCGGTAAATTTGGCGATCTTGCAGTGCTTTCTGATTATCACGGCAGAATGCGGGGCGCTGAACTTTTCGATCTAAGAGTAGACGCAACGATTTTCGGCGGCGAAATCGTATTTGAGCGCTGAATAAAAGAGGAGTTATAGATCCGATAAATCTTAAATAGGGGCGTTTCTTGCTTATCTAATCAGGTACAACCCTCAACACTTTGCGACTATTACTGTCAGTCAATATATATAGAAAGTCATCGGGACCGACACGGATGTCACGGATTCGTTGGGGGTCCTAACGATTAGTTAGCCGTCTCATCACAAGCGCAGCCAGTGCGTAGATAGCGGCCAGTACGAAGAGGATGATAAATCGGGGTAAAGCCAATGTTAAACACTGCGCGTGTTGGGAAAAACTCATCGTATTTTATTCCCACTGTTCGATGAGGCAAGACTTCCTGGTAGGCATCTGATGTGATCATCGAAATAAAATCTCGCCGAGACCGGTATCGGACCAAAAAAACCTCCTGCCAATGTTCTTCATAACGTGGACTCATCAGGGTTTGGATTCCCTGTGAATAATAGATTGGATGCGAGGCGCGGGACAATAAAAGTGGGAAGACCCCTCGCCCATAGATTTGATAGTCTTCATTCGCCGTGGGCTCTTCACTAGCGTTACCTTTATAAATATTGAGATTCATCATAAATATTTCTGCGCCATCATCGGTAATACCGAGCTGACGTATTTGTTCTTCAACCTCACGAAAATCGCTATCGTCATGTAAGTTCACTAGATAGGCCTCAACCTCAGACTGTGTGAGTGGTGACATCCACCAGCCGTCATACCAGGCCAGAAAAAAAACATAGGTCACGCTCAGTATGAGAAGAAGAGTTCGTTCATTTGTCATAGAAGATTTTCATCGGAATGCTGTTCAGATTTTTATGGAGGAAATAGTTGCGCTAACTCAGAATGGGCAGTCTTTGAAGAAGCCACCAAACGGAGATTGGGCCAATGAAATAGGCAGGCAGCAAATTGCTCAGACTCATTCCTGGTACAACAGTTATTTTTCGCCGCCAATAATGAAATAGGAAACCCAGGAAGAGGCACGCAGCAACTACCATCAATTGTCCTATTTCCAAGCCAATGTTAAACAACAACAATGCCCAAAGTGCAGCGTCATCTGGCAAACCTACTTCACGAAGCACACCAGCGAACCCCAGGCCGTGTATGAGCCCAAACCCAAAAGAAATCAACCACGGATAGTTGGCGGTTAACGAGGGGGTCTTGCTCAACATCTCAACTGCCATGAAAAGCAGGCTCAGCGCGATCAGCGCTTCTACCGCGGATTGAGAAATTTGCAGTAGTTCAAAGGTAGAAAGTGCCAACGTTATAGAATGCGCAATTGTAAATGCAGTAATGGTTGCAACTAGTCGCCATCTATCTGTAATCAAAACCATTAACGCAATGACGAACAAGACGTGGTCGAGTCCCGCCAGCAAGTGCTCTATACCCAACTCGAGATAGGCTGGAAGTAGAGGAGAATCGGCTTCACCTAAATTCACAACCGGGTTGTCAGGTCTAACAACGAAACGTTGTACACTGCCGTCAAGTAGCGTGATGCTTACTAGCACCTCACTGACACCGGGATACAAGTTTCGAATAGCCAGTGTGGATTGCGATAGTGCTTGATCACAGTATTCTTGCCAGCTTTGAATCAAGGTGCCTTCTTGACGCTGGCTGATGATTTCAGCTCCTACCCGACAGCCTCCAAGATCCAAGGCTAAGTCTGGACGAAACCCGCGCACAAGAGGTTGGCGCAGCGTCGCTGAGATACCCTCTTCTGTTTCAACGAGCTGAGCAAACGCCGGACGCATCTCATGGGCAAAACATTGCAAGGCAACTAGCCATAGAATAGCGACCAAGCTGCTAGACTTTATGAACCCCTTACTGATCATCTATCCTTCTTCTTACTCTTCTTTGCGAACGATGTCATAGTTCGAACGCACTTGTTCGATGAAGTCTGCTTGTGCCTGCAATCGTGATTCGTAGGTGTAGTCGCCGTGGACAGTTGCGCGAATATCCTCAAATGGCGCAACGGAGGAGGAATTTATCTCAAGCAACTTCACCAGGTGCCAGCCAAAAGTGCTTTGTATGGGACCTTGCCAATTCGAAGCCACATCATAGCTATTCAGCGACCGGGTAAATTCAGGGCCAAATGTGCTGGCAACTTGCAGCGGTGATTGGCGGACATTCACCCGGCTCTGCATCGAAGACTCCGCCAGGTCGGCAAGCGATTCTGTTGCACTAAGCGCGCCGGTTGCCGCTTCGCGAGATTGGAATTGGAGTTGCTCGAAGGAAACACTAGATGGAACTTCGTATCTCTCGTGATTCGCTTTGTAATAGTCCTGGAGTTCTTCTTCGGTCGGTGTGAGCGCAGCTTCCTGCTCGGCAATAAATTGCATCTTCTGAATCATCCGCCGGCGAATAATTTCATCTTCTTCAGCCAGATTGAGCCGCATGGACTCCCGACGCCAGATCTCTTCGGTAACCCAATCATCGACGAGGCTCGCAATCTCTGCCTCGGTTGGTTCGCGCTGTATTTGTGAAGCCCAGAGCGCCGCCACTTGCAGCTCGAGCGCAGCATCCACAACTATCGTATCGAGCGGATCGGAGATTTGCTCGTCGATGATAAAAATTGATATGCCCAGGACCGCAAACCAGAACACGTGGCTCTTCATGAGTTTCATGATTAGCCCGTGCTAGGTCGAAACCATATGGGTGATGTATATGCACGTTCCTGAATGGTCGTTGGAAAATCTGGTCGCGGTTCGTACCCTTCCTTGAGCGCATCCCAGGTTGACCATCGGCAAGTTGGGTTCTCGAGTACACGTGCGTAATAGAATGCCCGGACAGAAGAATCGAAGTCAGGATCAACCCATACGGTTTTTAACTCAGCGGCACCGACGTCAGTTGAAATCGAGCAGTCTGCAAGGTTCACCTGCGCACCATTGTCACCACAACGATGAGATTGCGGATCTACAGCAAGGCCATCTGAACAAGCTACATCAAACACTTGTTCATGCGGTTCACCATCGACGGTCCAGCCTTTGATGATCTGCAGCCTTTGTAGCGGCGCGCTTAATGCATCCTGAGTGGCCCATACAATAAAGCGCGGTGCCCGATCGCCGTCGGACAACAAATCTGAACCCATGGATACACCTTCACTATAGGCAGTCTCGAGCATATCAGGGGCTGCAAGCGTTTCGTCGGTGAAGCCGTAACCGCCAAAAAAGCGAACTTTGATGCGCGTGCCGGTGGTAGCAAAAGTTTCCTTACGTCGGAACGCGTTGTAGATGGACTCTCGCGTATTTTCTTCAGCCCAGACTCCGGCAATCCCCGATGCGCCCCAAGTAATAGTTGATCCAGTGTTGTAAACACCGGAATCAAATTCCCTAACCTGATCCGGTGTATTCTCAAGTCTGCGCTCTCCCACTTCCGCACTCAACGGAACTGCTCCAGTCAGTTGAGGTGTGGCATCACGCAGTCCAGTCTTGCCATAGAAGTCAGATTCGTCATCGCCAATGGCAGCCATGTGTGTATCAGAAGCACCAACAAAACCGAATTCAAAAGGATTCTCCATTCCCTGGTCTTCGAATGACAAGCCGTTTAGTAATGCTTCTCGCGCATAACTGCCAGAGGGTTCTGAGTACAAAGTGGTTGCGATGCGATAGGGCATGATTTCAAAACCGGCCCATTCATCATTGTCCGATAACAAGGGGTGCGTTTCCGATGTACCTTTAATTTGTGTGATTTCAATAAGCGGCTCGTTGCGAGTGCGCTGCGATGAATATGTGTCATCGAGTGGGTTGCCTGCCCAATCCACAAGCTTGAACATCTGGCCATTAGAGCCGTTTGAGTTGTGAGGAATAGCTAGCGATTCAATTCCCTCATCGCGCAAGCCATCCATCCAATCCCATAAGTCTTCTGGATTTCTACTGTGCACTCGAGAGAAAGGCACTGCGGGAAGTTTATCGGCGTCGCGAAAGATAACGTTGCGATGCAAATTTCCGCGGTCGGCCGTTGAGGTGGTGTACTCATAAGCAACAAAGGTCGTGAACTCACCTGGCTTGTTATATTGTTCAGCGGCGGCGACAGTATCTTTCCAAGCATCGCGGGTGATGTCATGTACCATGTCTTGACTAAGAGTCCCATCGGCAATTAAACCTCCGGCATCGGAGAGAAAACCCAAGAAAGCCCTTGTACGTTGCGGCGTGCCACCAGGTATTAGATTTTCCGGTGCATTGAGATTCTCCATGTAGTCTAAATTCATAATTCTGGCTATCTCAGTACTCGGGTCGGCTGCCTGACGCGACACACCCATATACATGGCGTGATCGGTGACCGCATAAAAATCCAGGGGAACGCGTAATGTCATATCGAAACCAGCCGGGTGCTTGATAGTATCGCCCAAGGCATAACGATAGGCGTCATAAGGTGTCGCCAAAGTGCCAAAGGCAAAAGCATCGAACGAATAGGTGGTGTGAACATGCAAGTCGCCAAAAAGCGCTGTTCGCGTGGCATTCTTTTCCGGGGGTGCGCTGAAAATGTCGCTCGGAATTGTTAGCAGACTTTGCTGAATTCCAGAAGATCCTGTCGGGCCAGGATCACTTGCCACTTCGTTGTCAGGGGCTTCTGCTCCTGCACTAGTGTCTGCGTCAGCGACATCAACTGTTTGAACTGTTTCAGTTTCGCTGCCACAAGCACCGAGTAATAAGGCACTACATAAAGATAAGGCTCGCAGGTTCATTTACTTTCTCCGTTATTATTGATTAAACCTCACCACTTTTACCAAATAGGTTTCAGTCTTTCGTATGTTGATTGGCGACCTGTAATAATCATTTTCAAACCAAATAGAACCAGTTGCATTTAAAACTGGAGAATCTCCTCCTTTATTAATTGCCCCTGTATTTGATCCTCAGTAAAAGGCAAATCGATCCACTTACTCTCAGAGTACAACTTTGTCAGGTCAGAGTAATAGGGCGAATCAGGTTCTGGCGACTGGGAATAGGTTAGTATTGCATCGGCGTCTGGCGTGCCATCTTCATTCCAAGTAACAGTCTGAATAAAAGCTATTCCCATGGGCAATGGGATTGTATCCTCCATTATCTGGATTGAAGCGAGCGGTGATAACGCTGAAAAGACCCTGTCCTCCAGCCCCACCGGGGACGCCAATCTTTTCACCGTTGCGGATAGCAAACTGTACATCACCCCAAGGTGCATCCAGAGGAATTCCAGCTTCCTGCAAAGAAGTGACACCTGCTTCTAATGCAGCAATAATTAATGCTCGCGTTTCTTCGTTTTCGATAGTAAGGCCAGCCGGGGTGTTCACCGGATCAACGAGGTCAAAAGGAACAGCGAAGTGCCCCGAGAGTCCGCGGGCGTTTGCCCAGAACTGATTAAAGATATGGGCACCAACGCTATCTATATCTTGTCTGCGATCCCAGCTGGCCAGGATCGCACAAGCTTCTTCGAGGTTTCTATTTCCTTCACAGATGACGAGAATTTCATCCAATAATAATTCTGCTCCATAGTGACGGTGATTAAACAGAAGGTCCTTAACTGTTTCCTGGGTAAATTTCTCGCCGCTTTCAATAATTTCCTCCACCATAACCAACCCGGCACGAGTTCGCAAAGAGCGCGTGGTCTGCTCGTTGCCGATAATTGGTGAGTATCCTTCAAGTCGTTTTTCAGGGTTTGACAACCAATATAAAGTCATTACTATTGCTAACATAAGTGTCTGTAATCAGGCTTGGCTGCTCGGCTGGAGGCATCAAACCAGGGTAAGCAGCTCCCGGGTCTACTTGCCAGTCGCAACTGGGATTCGAACCGTTTAGCGTGATAAGTCGAGGGTTTCCTGTATTAATCGCACAACGCTCCAACAGATCGGCAGAAACATTGGGAATCGCTGACATATCAGCATACAGAGCACCACCCTCGCGATCAGCTGCAATTGTATTTACAAATGCTGCTCCTTGGTGTGCCGCCAGTGCCATACGTAATTCCTCTACATTACGTGCCTGGCTGATGTCCCGATACTGGTCTCCGGAGCGGTAGTTCTCATAATTCACATCTCGCATGACATAGACATGCTCTTCAGTCCATGGCATTCCCTGCCCAGGGCACCACCGGACCAAGATGAGTCATATGTATGATTCTGGTTACTATGCCATCGGATGTCTCCACTTCTACTTCAATGGCTTCAATGTCATGAACATCATCTCCTACGCGATAGGCCATTGCATTACCTGGGACTAAGTCAAGTTGAAACATTGTAAAACGTAAAGCAGTTGAAACAGTGTGGGACCAAGCAATATGCTCTGTGAAGCCTATGGCTATTCGAGAAGTGGTAATGAGCCCAACTCCCATAACATCCAATTCCCCTGGATAGATTAGATGGGCCATATGAAATCTGGACGAACCGTGCCAAGGATAATGAGGGTTGCCCATCAATATTCCACGGCCACTATCAGTCAGCGCTCTCCCAAAACCCAGTGCGTTACTACCAATCATGTTGCGGTCAATTTCAAGGTCCAGTGCTTGCAACTGAGCCAATTCCATACCGGGTCTAGATGACGCTATCTCATTGACCACTCTCCCCAAACCATAACGAATGCCAACGCCGATAGTAATACGTGCCAGGTCACTTTCATTTATTGAAGTAATCCATGGTTGATTGTTACAGGATTCAGGCATAGCACCGCGATGCTGCTCGATATAATCGTTATATCCTCGCACATAACCTACATCCATCGCTTTCGAATCAGCAGAGGCATAAGCTAAATAGTCATCTAATTTATCTTGATTCAACAATGCCCGGTGAAAAGCATCCTGATTGATATTGGACTCGGGAGCACCGAAATACTTGGCTTGCTCACCGCGCACGACGACAAATTCTCTGGCCAAAACACAGATCGTATTCGATGCAATGGCATGAGCAAAACCATAGCCAAGCCCTTCCCAACTGTTCGCCTTTATATGAGGAATCCCATAGTCAGTCCAACGAACCTGCACCTCATTGGTTAAGGGCAAATCTACAACAGCATCCATAACAGGTAATTCGGTTACAACACTCACTTCTTCCATTGAACGTTCTGAACATGAGCTAATCGCTGCCGCAAGGCACAAAACTATGGGGCCTATAAATTTTTGTCTAGGCGAACTATTATGCATACGAATTGCTCTCCGTTCTGAGCTTAGAAATATATCTGACTTTGTGTTTTACCAGCCCAGCATTAATATTTCCAGAGAAGTTGGGATCTCTGTACAAATGGACGGGCTAAAATTGCAAAAACGAGCTCCAGCTATTTAATAGGCTTTTACCTGCTGAAGATTAAATCTAGGAGAATTTGTCCATGCCTCAGAATTACGATTTTGCTATTTGCGGTGCGGGTCCTGGCGGGGCAGCTCTGGCGCATATTCTATCCTCTAGAGGCTTGAGAACAGCCCTAATCGAAAAGCAGTCTAATTTTTCTAATGAGTTCAGAGGCGAAGGAATTATGCCCAGCGGCTATTATGCCTTGAAAAGCATAGGCTTTGATCTGGAAAAGATTGATTTACCCATGCAGATAAATTCTAAAATTAAAGCTCATTATCGTGGGGAACATCTAATTGATGCTGAAATACCTTTTAAAAATGATGGCGGCTTAAGGTGGGTCTCCCAACCAGCACTTCTTGAGCACATGATTTCTAAAACCGAGAACTACAAAGAGTTTAATTTCTTTCGAGGGCATCGAGTAAATGATGTTATTTACGAGAATGACAGAGTTGTCGGCTTAAAAGGGGTTGCAGGAAATCAAGAATTTGAGTTTAAAGCTAAAGTAATTATTGGTTTCGACGGAAGAACTTCGATCTTACGCAAAAAGCTTGGATTTGAAGTCAAAGATTTCAAGCAAATAATAGACATAATATGGTTTAAGATTCCTTATCCAAGCCAGATTATTGAGCCTGGTACTGCTTTCGTAAATTTTGTACCAGAAGGGTTTATGGTTTGCCCTGCCTGCTACGATAATAAGCTACAAGTTGGATGGATCATAACTAAAGGTTCCTTCGGTGAAATAAAAAAACAAGGGGTAAATGTTTGGATTTCTGAAATGCAAAAACATTGCGCAGAAAACTTTGCCGAACACCTAGAAATAAACAGAGATAAAATTTCAGATAGATTTATTCTTGATGTGGGACTTGATAGATGTACTACCTGGAACAAAGATGGTGTCCTTTTGCTTGGAGATGCTGCGCACACAATGAACCCTGTGGGCGGTCAGGGCATAAATATTGCTTTAAGAGATGCGATAGTAGCTGCGAATCATTTAGTGCCTGCCATTACCAATAATGTCTCACCGGCAGAATTAGATGTTGTTTTTGAACAGATAGAGGAAGAAAGACTCCCGGAAGTTAGTCTTATCCAAAATATCCAAAAAAGGCCAACAACTGCCTTTAAGAAACAAAACCCAATTATTCTCTTTTTAATCAGAAATATTCCATCCATTACCAAGCTAAGCTTTGTTAAACGATTGCTTGCTAAACTTCTAAATTGGATGGCATATGGTGTAACTGATGTAGAACTGAAGGCTTGAAATTAAGGATCAGAATGATACCGATACCCCCCTACACCAAATTAATTGTTCTCTAACAGTTCAATCAGGGCCTTATCAATAAACTCATCATCATCTTCTGTGCTAAAACCTGGCCCTCCAGCACCATGACCGTAAATCGAGTTTATGATCCTTAGTTCAGCGTTAGGCATTAACGACACCTCATACTCATTATCCTCAGGAGGAAAATACATATCTGTTCTCCCCGGCATAACTATTGCTGGACTCGAAATCGATGCCAATGCTTTTTTTTGATCACCATTAAACTTTGGATGGTTGCTAACATCCGCTCTTTGCCAGGTGTCGAGCATGGTCAACAAATTATTAGCATCATTTTTTGGCGTAAAAAACGAATGCCAGGTATCAAGAAATTCTTCCGTATTTTTAAAATTTTCCCCCAACCATGATAGGTGTAACCCTTGTTTGTAAAATTCTTTTGAAAAAGCCCACCCAGCATAAATTGTTGTGAAAGCTCTTAGTCCTTTTTCGGGTTGGCTTTTGTAATTACCACCATTAAATTCTGCATCTGTAGTTAAGGCATTTTTCAAGCTTTCCAGGAACATCCAGTTATGAATTGATGTTTTCGAGCTACCGCAAATCGGTGCAATTGCACCAACATATTCCGGATACAGAGCGCCCCAATGAAATGCTTGCTGCGCACTCATTGAGAATCCCACCACTAACTTGATTTTACTAATGCCAAAATGATTTTTAAGAAGATGGTATTGAGCAATTACATTATCGTATGGGGTAACTGATGGGAAAAGATTTCGGTCAGAAGAGTATTGCTGGTGATTCGGCGATGAAGAAAACCCATTGCCAAACATATCTGGAACAACAATAAAATATTTATCAGGATCGAGCGCACGACCAGGAGCTATAGCTGCCCGCACATCTTCATGGTTTCCTGAATACCACGTTGGGTAAACGATTACATTAGACCCATTATCGTTTAAAGAACCATGCGTCTCATATGATAAAATTGCATCAGTTAATATCTCACCTGATTGGAGTTCAAAGTCACCAAGTTTGTACAAGTCTAATTGCATAGCCGGGCTCCATAAATTAATTTATCTCAAACCGATATGTTCAACTTACTTATTTACTAGACAGTTGAGTTAATATTTCCTGTAAGTGGTTTTTTCATATTCTGTGTTTCTGAAAAGATCTAAAGGTATTGCTAACTATGTTATAACGATCAAACAAGAGTTAAGGAGATAGTAGGGCTTTTGCACTTACATTTAGGGAAACTTCACTTTGTCCAGGGATTGCCGTCGGCGTTGTCATTGTCGGGTTATCCTGAGCAGACTCCATCATCGCCATTCTAGGCTGAAAAAACCCAGCACTTCTATCGCCATTAATTGTTACTTCTACAAGATTCGCAGAGCTTTTATCCAGTAGTTCCGCTGTTTCACTAGCCCTAGATTGTAACTTTTCAAGAGCGATTGCTAATAGTGAATCAGAAGTCTGCGCAAACGCTTCCTCAGATAGACTATAATCAAGCCTGTTTATCTCCATACCAATAGATTGCAGCTCTCCCACAGCTTCCGATAATACATCGCTGTTTTTGCTGTTTAGTTGCAAACTCTGTTGTGCTCGCCATGTTGGATTCTCTACGTCATTACGCGAAGGTCTACCGGGGCGGATAATGTAAATGTAATACTGCCCTGTTGAATACTCAATTTCTGGAATAACATCGATTAACTCAAGAGCGCCGGCGATTTTTTCATTAACTTCATTTTGCAAAGAAATTTTATCCCTGCCTTGGACTGAATACGCCAGCGATGCGTTTAAAGTGTCTTGCTCAACGCTTATTCTTTCAGTAACTCCCAGGTTCAACAATAGCTGGCCCGACTCAAGTTCCGTCAAATCAAAAGTGTTCTGAGAAAAGCTAGAAGATGAAGCTAGAATTAGCGAAAAGCTGAAAACAAAAATTTTTCTCTTTATGTTAGCCATAAGAACCTCTTTAGATATTTCTTTGAAATCTACTAGCTATATTCTTTTATATGAATTTATAGCCCAGCATCAACAACAGATTGGCCCTAGCGTAATAGTTTCCAGAATAATGTGTAATGTCGAAAGATACCACCTACTTCGATAAGAGACGGGATGCGTCGGTGGTCGGATATAATTTGGGCGTAATCTCCACTGGCTATTTATTCATATTGCCTACCATTTGATATTTCCTTTCCCTTAAAATCTCTTACCTTCTTTAAGAAATCTTCGCTATATATTAGAGGAGCTTCCTCTTCAAACCAACGCGCCCCTACTTCGGTCGCTATAAGTTTGTGTACCCAGGGATTACCATATAAAAAATCTAGCTCATAGTCCCCAACAAACATTAGTTCTGCCTTAGTTGCGACTATTACTGATTCACAGAGCGCTACCCATCTATTCACGAATTGCGAAAATTGGATTGTCTCAATCTCGTCTAGTGGCTGATTACTCATTCCTTTCTGATAAATCTTAACAAACTCTTTGTCCCGCATTAACGTATCAAAGTTATTAATTACCATATTGTTAATATCAAATGATAATTGTGCTGTCACATTTTCATTAGATCGTTCAAGCTGACGATTTTGCATTTTGATTTGTGCAGCTAGATAGAATAACGTCGCCAAAACAGCTACTGCTCCTATAATTTCTCCTATAGCTCCTAAAGCATCCCAATTCATCGTTTTTCTCCTATTCTTTTATATTGAATAAACGTTCTTTAAAATAAAGTGTAATATCCCTTGATGAAACCAACTTAGATAGACGGCTAACAAGATAGGATGCAGAGTTACGGAATTCCTTGATTTATCAGATTTTCGCTCATAAAAGTAATACCGTTATCTGCCATCGCCTATAGAATCCGCTCCTTACCTATAGGAGGTTAGCAATATGAACTTATCGATCACTGGCCGTTTCAAATTAGCAAACTTTGCCTTTCTATTTTAATATCCTATTTCTAGCTAAAGTATTTCAATAGAATATAAATAGCGTATAACTAAATGAAGTATCAAAAAATATGAGAGTTTTTACATCCGCGATATTGGTAATACTGCCAAATGCTCTAATTGCAGCAACTGCACTTGATGGCATCTGGGTATTAGATGGGCCCGGCACAGAGAGCGAAATTGTCCTCACCGAAGAAGGTGAGCGGCTGAGAATTGCATATGATCTCTTGGAGGATGATCCCAGTCTTTACTGCACTCCCGCTAGCGTCGCTCGAGTGTGGGCAAATCCCGGCTCGCGAGTAGAAATCGAGCAGGTTGGGGATAATATTTGATTAGTTATGAATTATTCGATTTGAGGCGGGAAATTCCCTTTATTAAATCTTCAATCGCAGATTTTCCAAGTACTAAAAATTTGGAAGGGACTGAATTCGCTCAAATGGGGTCTTCAGTTGCTTGGTACGAAGGTGATCGACTTATTATCGAATCGACTAACCACATACATGGTTATATCCGAACCTCTAGAGGAATCCCTCAAGGTTCAAATACACATGCCCGTGAAGAACTGGAAGTTGATGGAGACATATTACATATAACCCATACCTAACAGACGCAAATTTATTCGAACAACCGCTAATACTACAGTACTCCTTTAATCGACTTGAAAATGTCGAAATCGAGCGCTACAACTGCACCGATGCTGATTATGATTGGTTTATTGAGTTGAATATGCATAAAGAGGACTAAACGTGAAAAAGCCTATTCTATTTATTTTCACAATAATTTGTTTGCCGATTCTTGCTGATGCCCATCATTCGACCGCTGCCAATTTCACCCAAGAAATCATTTCAATAAAAGGCGTAATAGAAAGTGTTAGATCTGTTAACCCTCACTCATCGATTCTAATAAAAAATACCGATGACGAAGGCGAGATAACGTTTTGGTTAATTGAAACGACATCCCGGACTACGCTGAATCGCCAGGGCGTATCACTTGATGTTATGGAGGTGGGCTCGGAGATCACTGCTACCGGCCGCAAAGGGCGCCGGGAATACACAATGTATCTCCAAAAAATCAGCTTTGAGGATGGTTCAGAATTTTTCCCGCGACAAGATAGAGATTAGAGTCATTCGCAAATTTAAGATCGAAAAGTTGCCACTCCCTTTAAAACCAACATATTAATCAACTAAGCGCAGCACGATAGTTGATTTTTGTTACATAACTTTAAACATCAAAGTGCGTATCAGAATTTATTGTTAAAAGGAGAAAAAAATGTCAGAAGAATTAGGAACATATTCATTAAAATATAAAGGTAGTACTTATACATCTAATGAAGCTGGTGATATAACTATTCATCAAAACTGGGAAGGAACTGCGGACGGTTTTGGTACCGTATTTGGGACACTCATTTGGGGGCCTACTCCTCCTTCTGGTTTAAATGAAGGCGGCAAAATCGAATGGGTTGGACAATCCTTTTTAGACGATGGCACCACAGTGGTAGGCCAAGGCGAAGGAACTTGGGAAACCCCGCCAGATGACCATGTCGCTAAAACTTCTTTGCTCATAAATATTTCTGATGGCACGCAAATTAGGAGCGAAGGAGAAATGGCACTTGAAACTCTAGAATGGAATGGAACTATATATAGTGTTTAATTAACATAGCTATATAGAGCCAAATTATTATTGGCCCATGGTCTTCTCGAGGGCCAATCATATTATTAGAGATTCTATAAGTCCCTTGTTGGCCTACTCCTTTACACTAACTAAACTAGTTGGAGTAGGTCACGTTATTCGCGAATGCTTTGGACCGCATTGTAGAAATACTAAGGGAAGCCCGGGTCGAGGTGTAAGATGTTAGTGGTGACAGATGCTTGAATTTAATCCGATGCCTGCAAAACAAAAATATTTTTTTAACTTACTTTTGATCTGTGCATTTAATTTCAATCCTGTTTCTGCCCAAGAAAAATCTCTGGAGAACACCTCTTGGCAGTTAATTGCAATATATGGTTTCAATAATTCTGAATTTATTCCGAATAATCCTGAAAATTATCTCATGCGTTTTCGTCTAGAAAGTAGATTGCAAATTGAAGCAGACTGTAATCAGGCTGGGGCTACTTGGACGCAAGATATTGATAGGCTGACGCTGACGGATTTGGTCACAACACGAAAACTTTGTGTTCAGCCTTCTCTATTCAATCGTTTCATTATGAACCTAGATCGCTCTGAATCTTATGAATTATTAGATGATCAGCTGATTTTACGAACGAATTCTGAGGCAGACTGGATGTTGTTTGAACCATACGTTTTTGTGCCGTCTTTCTAGACAGGCTTGAAGGTTGTTTAATACAGGATGTCCGCTAGTGCTTTCCCTCGGGATGCAGTGACATTCTGCGTTTTTGTACTCAGAACTATCCTAACGCGCAACCAATCTTGTCTATTTCCGAGCTTATTAAACGCCTTTGTTAATAAATTCTTGCAGCTATCTATACCACTAGAAGCAGAAACAACCTTTCACCATTCAAAATAAAAAAGGCCGGGGAATTAAGCCCCGGCCTTTTTTTAAAACCAACTTTATCTAGAAGGGATAATCCTGCAGTCTGGGTTGGTTTGGAAACCAATCCGGAACCTGTGCCCAGTTATCCTGATTAGGCATCTTAATTTTAGGCAACGTGTCCTGATTTAATACCATCTGATCGTCTGTTATAACATCATTGAGATATAACAAGTACGCTGTTATTGAATAGACCTCATCTGGCGAGAGTGTACCTTCGGCACCAAGAGGCATACCTCGATTTATGTAATCCCAAACCGTAGTTGCATAAGGAGAGCGGATAGGAAGAATTCTTCCATATCCCCATGGGTTTTCCAGAATACCCACATCTCTCTTAACTAGCCTAGGCGCGAGACCATCGGTACCATTAGTACCATGACAACCGGCACAGCCCTTTTCAAGGAACAGTTGGGCACCTAAGTCAGCAGTGCCACTGCCTGCAGGAAGCTCATCACCTGTTGGCGCAATGGCAATATCCCAGGCGGTTATTTCTTCCGCGCTAGGCGTCCGACCAACACCATATTTGGTTGGCGACTGAGCGTGTGCTGCAATGCCCAGTAGCATGACTACCGGGAGTAATAGATTAAATAATCGCATTGTGCACACTTCCATCAGCATGAATTCGCCATGGCTGAATCGAGTTGTCCTGACCACGCACACGGATTCGTTCACCCGGAGGTGTATTCCAGAATTCACCAATTTCCTGTCGAGAAGGCTGGACCTGGCCTAATTCATCGATACAGCGCGACTGTAATTCGCACTCAGAACCATCCCACTCCCAATCAAAGGCAAACAGGGTATGAGCCATTGCTTGTGGCTCGCCACGAATCTCCGCGTCGAACCATGTCTGGCCTCCGTCGGTAGTTACTTCAACTCGATCTACTTTTCCGCCACCCGACCAAGCTAAGCCACTTACTTGATAATAACCAGTACCTGGCAACTGCATGCCGCCAGAAGGGTGAACAATTACGGATTTAGGGCCAATCTGATAACCCAACGCGGCAGTGGCTGGATCCTGAGTTAAGTGACCATAGTCGTTGTAGGTCATGTAGTACTGATCAACTACCTTAATGCGTCGTAACCACTTAACATTGAAGATTCCTTCGAATCCTGGAACTAGCAACCGCAGAGGGAAGCCTTGTTGAGGGCGCACTGGCTCACCATTCATCGCATAACAAAGTAGACAGTCATCCATCGCCTTCGTCATCGGAATACTGGAGGCTCCTTTAACTTCTTCTATGCCCTCAGCCACTATCCATTCAGCACCTTCTTTAACACCCGCTTCTTCCAGCAAAGTTGATAAAAGAACACCAGTCCATTCCGCATTACTGGTCATACCATGAGTTTCTTGAACCGAAGTCATGCGGCTGTTGGCCCTGTTACCTGCACACTCAACAAAATGCATACGAGTTACTGAAGGAAGACGTTTAAGTTCATCCATAGTGAACAATAATGGATTATCAACCAGCCCATGAATCATCAGGCGATGCTTCTCAGGATCGATATCCGGCAGATAGGACCCACGGGTAGTACCCATATAGAAAAGGGATGAAGGTGTAATAACCCCGTATTGATCTTGAAGCGGCGTGGCGATATGAAAATCCAGCCCAAAGGTATCTGGAGAGTGGCGGCCACCATGCGGAATTCGTTCAGATGTTACGAAGCGCGAACGGGAACCGTAAGCAACCATATCATCCGAGCCGTGGATATAACGTTCAGGACCTTCCAACTGGGCGCTTGCCGATTTGGAAGCCGCTCCGATCGCGGCACCACCAGCAATGGCAGCACCTTGTTTTAAAAATTCCCTGCGATTTTGTTTCTTAGAACCCATGGGCAATCTCCTATCCTTTTACTTTTTACCTTCTTCTATGCGGATTAACTAAAGCAATTGTGATCCTTGGAGTATACGCGCAGGACAATCATTCCAAAAGACCTTTAGAAGCGCTGTAACACCTTGTTTCAACGCATTTATCTCATTTTAGTCGCCTCAAAATCAGCCTCAACCAAGCTGCTCACAGGCCAGCAATTCCATTGTATTTCACAAAAATCATCCCCATATTGTTTGGAATACCAGTATTATTTCAGTTCTGACTACTCATTGGAGTTTGCCATGAAACGAGTTTTTCTCTTCGTAGCCACCAACCTAGCAATTCTTCTGGTTCTGGGGATCGTGCTCAGCATCTTGATGCCGGTATTGGGGCTCGATTCTGCGTCCAATAGCGGACTGTTCTTTATCTGCGCCATTTTCGGTATGGGGGGATCTTTTTTATCCCTGCTCATGTCCAAGTGGATTGCTAAGCGCAGCGTAGGTGCCTATGTAATCGAAAAGCCGCGCAACCAGGAAGAATCCTGGCTGGTAGACACAGTTCGACGGCAGGCTGAAATGGCAGGAATAGGCATGCCAGAAGTCGCAATCTACGATTCACCGGAAATCAATGCATTCGCCACCGGAGCGAATCGAAACAATGCACTGGTAGCAGTGAGCACCGGCTTATTGCGTAACATGACTGCTGATGAAGCCGAAGCGGTTCTAGGCCATGAAGTCAGTCACGTTGCCAATGGCGATATGGTTACACTTACTTTGATTCAAGGCGTGCTAAATACTTTTGTTTACTTCTTTGCCCGAGTTGTCGCCAACATTGTGAACCGCGGCAACAACTCCGTCTTCGTCTATTTCATGACGGTAATGGCGTTCCAAGCAATTTTTGGCATTCTCGCTTCTATTATTGTGATGAGATTTTCTCGCTATCGTGAATATCGCGCCGATAGTGGTGGAGCGAATCTGGCTGGTCGACAAAAAATGATTGCTGCACTGCAACGGTTGCAATCGAATCACCAGGAAAGTCAATTGGATGGCCAACTTACCGCTTTCGGTATCACCGGTAAGCGCTCCTGGGCAGAATTGTTTATGAGTCATCCTCCAATCGAGAAACGAATAGCGGCACTACAAGGACAGCACGGTTAAGAGTGGAAGATTGCTTTGCGCTTTTCCATAAACGCAGAGATCGCTTCCTTCGATTCCGGATCAGCCATGCTTGCGACGAGATGCTCTGCTTCAAGTCGCAAGCTAGCATCTAAGTCCTGATCTAGCCCCTGATTTAAATTTGTTTTCATTCGACCAAAAGCATTGGTCGGCCCATTAGCAAGTTTTGCAACATAAGCCTGTGCGTCAGCTCGAAACGTATCTTGGGAAAACACTTTGTTAAAAATCCCCAGGCGCGCGCAATCTTCTGCCCCGACTCTGTCGCTTAAGTAAAACAATTCTTTTGCTTTGGCTAAACCAATCAGCCGCGGTAAAAACCAACTAGCACCGTAATCTCCTGATAACCCTATGTTGCTAAAGGCTGTTGTAACAAAAGCATTGTCAGAAGCAATTCGCAAATCACAGGCAAGCGCAATAGAGAGGCCTGCACCTGCCGCCGCGCCTGGTAAAGCAGCGACTGTTATTTTGTTCAGTTCATGAATGCGCTTAGTCAGGCTTTTTTGTTTTTCGATAAGATTTTTAACTCTCTCCTGATCAGTCGGTGTTGGTTCTGCGGAGTCCTTTTTAACGCCGGACCCCATCTCCGAAACATCCCCGCCCGCACAAAAGGCATCTCCGGCACCAGTAATCATTACTGCGCCTGCCCGCGCATCATTTTCCAATTGAGCCAGCGTCTGCCTTAGAGCTGGAGTCAGAACATCTCCCAGCGCATTTTTCTTATGGGGCTTATTTAGTGTGATCGAAGCAACCCGATCTTCAATCATACAAAGTAGCTCTTCAGTTCCAGTATCAATTTCAATCATTCCGTTTACCTATCTTATTCTGTTTCTAATGGATCAGAAGAAGCTGCATTACTTTTTTTAGTTGCCAGAAAATAGAAAAGCCCGCCTAGTGTTATCCAGAAAATTATAATTGCCCATTCCTGTGGCCACAGCAACGCTGAAGGGCTGCCGGGCAGATACAAGAATCCCAGCCCGATAGACAAAACTAACGCAGCCCAACCAACCAAGTTTCCGAATCGGACACGGTAGGGTCGTTCCAGTTCCGGTTCGCGATTACGTAATACAAGAAATGACCAGGACACCATGCCGTAAGCAAGAACAATACCGAAACCTCCTGCATCAACTAACCACACCATTACTGGCCTACCGAAGAATGGACCAATCACCGAAAGACCGCCGATTAGCAGAATGGCATTATAGGGCGTTCGATAACGTGGGTGCAGTTTACCCAGTGCAGGTGGCAATAGGTCAGCACGTGCCAGAGCATATATTGCTCGACTTCCACCAACTATGAATGCATTCCAACTAGTAATTATTCCAGCCAGGCCAGCCCCTAACATAGCAAGCCGACCAAACTCTCCGTAGATTTTCGAGTTCGCTTCTGCAGCCAAAACATCACTGCTGCCAAGTTCATTTTCGTTAACCATAAGGCTCACGCCAAGAACAATTAGACAGTACCATGCAATGGCCATCATTACAGAAAGCATTAACACGGCACCAATTCTCGAAACGGTAGGTCAATTTCCTCTGCGGCTTGAGGAATTGTATCGAAACCAACAAACATGAAAGGCACCATCACTAGAACAAGAGTTATGCCTACAGGACCATCTATAAATAGCGGATCTAAATTAGTTACCTGTCCCCTGAAAAAAGAACCAAAAAGAAATAAACCCCCGACCAACAAAATAACAATCACCACCGTGGATTGCACAATTGCCGCTATACGCACACCACGAATATTTAACATAGTCATGACTGCCGCCCCGGTAACACCTACCAGTACCCATGAAAGGTAGACGTCCCATCCTGCAATCTGCCAAAGAAAAACTCGATCAAGACCAGGAATCATGGAATCGAGAACAGTAGGGAGCGCCACAGCTTCAAAAGTAACTACAGATACATAGCCAAAAATAAATTTCCCAAGTACAAATAAAAGAAGCACCTGCTCCTAATGCTCGATGACTGTAGACGTGCTCTCCACCAGCGAATGGTAATGCAGAAGCGAGCTCAGCATAGGTGAGACCAATCACTAACATAATGGCGCCGCCAATCAGAAAAGCAATTATGGCACCAGCAGTTCCCGCGGATTCAATCCAGTTAGAAGAAAGTACTACCCAACTCCAACCGATCATTGCTCCAAAGGCCAGCGCTAAGGCATCACGCCTGCCTAATACGCGGCGAAATCCTGACTCTTGACCCGACTCAGACATTTATTAAATTCCAGCAGAATAAAATGATTTACTTACCTTGGAAATCTCCTGCCCGTCTTTCTGACACAGCTTTAACGCCTTCGAAGTGATCCTCAGTTTGAGTTAACCAGAATTGTTCACGGCCTTCGATATCCGTTGCCGCTTGCACCGCTTCCTGAATTCCAGGTCTTAATTGTTCGCGCAGCGAAAGCAAAGCCAAAGTGGTGCGTTTTCTGCGATTTCGGTCGCCAATGCGATTGCATTTTCGCGAATACCAGCAGCTGAACATAAAACATCCGCAGCCCCCCAAACTCCATTGCAGTTTCGCCGTTAATTCTTCTTCCGCTATAAAAAAGCAGATGGGACTTTTGCACTCCGATTGCTCTCGGTAAAGTATGGGTCAAACCAAAGCCGGGCGTGAATCCGAGCTTTACGAAGTTTGCGGTTAAACGCGTATTCTCACAAACAACCCGAAAGTCAGCCATCATAGCCACACCCAGTCCGCCTCCCACAGCGGCACCCTGCACTGCAGCAATAACTGGTTTTTTATTACCGAACAAGCGAACAGCTTCCTGATAGATTGGATTTCTCTGATCAGCTGACTCGGCGACGAGAACATCACCTTCAGCTTTTGAGTCGGGAGTTGAAAAGTTTGCACCGGCACAGAAATGTTTTCCGTTGGAGCAAAGCACTATTGCCCGGCAATTCGAATCTTCATCTAGTTCATCGAAGCAATCAGCCATGTCTCGAATCAAGGCCAGATCAAAAAAATTATTTGGCGGTCGATCGATTTCGCACTGTACGACAAATCGAGGTAGTTGCGTGACTTTTATATCTCCATATTGTTCTTTCATTCTTAAATCCTTTAGCTACCAACCACATTGTCTGTCTTGGTTCTGCCCATCTAACCAGACTTTAAGTGGCGCAAAATAATCAATAATTGCAGATGCATCGAGCTCTGGTTGGCCGGTAATCGCTTCCATAGCTTCCTGCCATGGTCTGCTAGCACCCATTTCTAACATGGCCTGCAGCTTCTGACCGGCCGCTTCATTGCCATAAATAGAGCAACGATTAAGTTGTCCTTCATGGCCAGCAGTTTCACATAGGGCACGATGGAATTGAAACTGTTGAATGTAAGCCAAGAAGTAGCGCATATAAGGTGTATTTCCTGGAATGTGATACTTGGCACCTGGATCAAAATGAGTTTCGTTACGCTCTACTGGTGGAGTAATGCCTTGGTATTCTTCACGCAACACCCACCATGCTTCGTTATAGTTTTCAGGTGCAATCTCTCCATTGAATATCTGCCAGCGCCACTGATCCACAACCAGAGCGAATGGTAGAAATGCAATTTTATCTAACGCTAGATTAAGCAAGTAACCAAGATCCCCTTCTACACCCGGCTCTTCTTCCAACCAGCCAATATCAACGAGATATTTAGGTGTAACTGATAAGGATATAACGTCTCCTGTTGCTTCATGGAAACCATCGTTAGCGCTTTCCCGAAAAAGTACTGGTTGCTCTTTATAGGCACGTTGATAGAAATTGTGTCCAAGCTCGTGATGCACCGTGGTGAAATCTTCCGCATTCATATCAATGCACATCTTGATACGCAAATCATCCTGTCCATCCATACTCCACGCACTGGCATGGCATACGGCTTGATGGTCAACCGGTTCAAGAAACATGGATCGATCCCAGAATGTATCTGGAAGTGGCTCAAAACCTAGCGAGGTGAAAAAGTGTTCAGCGGTTTCCACCATTTCAATTTCATTATCGAGATTTTCCTGCACCAACTGATCTAAATCGTAACCAAGATCTGAAGTATCTGGTTTAACCAGATCATAAAGACTAGTCCATTGTTGTGCCCATTGGTTGCCTAACAGATGTGCTGGGATTGACCCGTTAGCCGGTACGACATCATCACCGTAGAAATTATTGAGGCCATCGCGTACGTGACAATGAAGCGCATCATAAAGTGGTTTTACTCGTTGCCATTGATCATTAGCATCCGCCATAAAATCATCGGAATCCATATCATATTTAGATCGCCAGAAAACACTCAGGTTGTCATAACCTAATTCCTGCGCACCTTCATTACCGATTTCCACTTGCCGTTGATATAACTCGCGCATAGGCGGACTTACTTCACGCCAGCCAATCCAAATTTCTTCTAACTCATCAGGATCGCGACTTTCTCGCATAAGGTTTTCCATTTGATCGCCAGTTAAACACTCCTCCTGACCATTTACTTCGCGACAGTATTGCCCTGACCCATACATTGCATTCATGCGGGACCCGATTTCAGCTAACTCTCTGGTTTTTTCTGAATCTTGCGGTGCCGGAAATACCAAGACTTGTTTTAACAATTCCAGTTTTCTGCGGTCCTGCTCACTTAAAGCCACAGCGTTATAACGTGCTGCCTCATTTGCGAGATTGACTGATAACTCAGTAAAACGCTGTGAAACCGTTGCTTCAGCAACCTGACTGTCATAGCCGATATTAGTATTTGCCAACCAGGAAACATGAGCTAATTCTTTGCCTATAATTTCTAGACTCGCTTCTGCTTCAGCAATAAACGCTTGCGCTTCAGCAACTGTTGGGCTTGATTCATTAATTTCGATTTCAGCAACTGTGGATGGCGTGGCTTCTTCCTGCGGAGCTTGACCGCAAGAGGTCAGCATTGCAGCACAAAAAACTGCTGCTAGAGGCTTAATTGTGTGAAGAATTCTTAGTTTGAACATGGGCAACCAGCTCGACTTTAATCTGTAAAAGGGAGTTAGACTAAAGAGATTCTAGTTGCCACGCAATAAGTTATTTGCGGCCTATTGAAAAGCTATTCAGCCGATTTCCTGGCTCTTTCTATTCAGTTTATGATGTTTTTGCCCGACCTTCCTCATAGGCTTTGTAAGCCAAATAAACACGATTTCCAAAAGCCTAGTTAAAAACTAAGTTGCCATAAGTAAAATGATCACACTGATGGCTATAAGTGCAACGCCAAGATACTCGCGGGCGGAAATCTTTTCACCGAAATAAAGATAGGTGATGAGCAGGCTGACGATGAACTCAGTTTGGCCTAGAGTTCTTACTAGCGCAGCATTTTGCAAACTCATTGAAGTGAACCATCCCACCGAACCGGCAACACTAGTAAATCCTACAAATGTGCAGGCTCCTAGGTTCTTCATCATCAGCGTTAGTTGTTCACGTTCCTTTATGTAAATCCAGAGCAGGCAAATTAATGATTGCAATATCACCATATACGCTAAGACTACTGCAGCACTGAGTAATCGCGGCGAATCTATAGAAAGAGAAGCATCTCTAATCCACAAAGACGCTAAAGCAAACCCAAGACCGGCACCAACGCCATAGCGAATACTTTCATTATCAGTGAAATCTTGTAATGAGACTTTCCAATTGCTTGCCACAAGCAGGCCCATCACTCCAACTACAACTGATAAATAGCCAAGTGCGGAGAGTGCAGCAGAAAAAAACATCGCGCCTAAAACTGCAGTTAAGATAGCTTCGGTCTTTGCTAGGGCAGTTCCAACCGCAAAATTTTTAAGAGTAAGCGCTTTGATCAAGCAGATAGTAGCGAGGATTTGCGAAACTCCTGCCAGTGCTCCCGACTGAAAAAACTTACGATTCAGTTCGAAGCTCACAGGTTCATATGCCTGCCATACAAAGTAGAGATAGATAAGAGCGAACTTAATACCAAAGAGGAAGCGTACCAGCGTCGCAGCTTGTATGGATATTCGATTGGTTAATTGTTTTTGCGCGGCTGTTCGCACTGACTGCATAACAACTGCTAACAGGGTAAAGACTATCCATGTTTCCATGAATTCACTATACAAACGCAACATTAATAAAACAAATACAGCACTATTTCCGGCCAGTTCTGTGTTCGCTCCCTAAACTGAAATAGGCTAAAATCGCTGCTTGGCCGGGATCAAGCGTATTGATGAAAAGGGAGAAGTTCTGTGAGTGTGGTTGATTTCAGCCAGGCCGCGAAAAAGCATTCTGCGAATACTAAATCGGCGGGAAAACGGCATTGGATTCGTTTTCTGACAGCCGCTAGTCTATTTGATGGCCACGATGCGGCTATCAATATCATGCGCCGCATCCTACAAAGTAGTGGTGCTGAAGTAATTCATCTCGCCCATAATCGCTCAGTAGAAGAGATCGTTAATGCTGCAGTGCAGGAAGACGTCGATGCAATAGCAATAAGCTCCTACCAGGGCGGCCACATTGAATACTTCAAATACCTTATCGATCGACTAAAAGAACTAGATGCTTCACATATCAGAGTTTTTGGTGGTGGTGGTGGCGTTATCATTCCTGAAGAAATTGATGAACTGCATGCCCACGGAGTAACCAATATTTATTCTCCAGCTGACGGTCAGAATCTCGGATTACAAGGAATAATTGATGACATGCTGGAAAAGAGTCGGATTGATAATCCTGATTCTGCCAGGTCATCAAAACCAAATTTAGATGATTTGGATGTTGGCAATAGGATTACCCTCACTAGAGTTATTACAGCGATTGAAAACGGTAACTATGATGAGAATGAGCTTGGCGATCTAATCGAGAAAGCCGCGGCAATTAAAAACACACCAATTTTAGGAATTACCGGAACCGGTGGCGCTGGCAAGAGTTCTTCGACTGACGAAATTGTTCGACGTTTTCGCGAAGATGCAAAAGACAGTTTAAGCATTGCTATCTTGGCAATCGATCCCACAAGAAAGAAAACTGGCGGCGCACTATTAGGGGATCGAATTCGGATGAACGCGATAAATCATCCAAATATTTTCATGCGTTCGCTGGCAACACGTGAGGCACGAATTGAGGTGCCCGAAAATCTTAATGCCATATTGGCTTCCATAAAGATTGCCGGATTCAATTTGATTATCGTAGAAACGCCAGGGATTGGTCAGGGTGATGCCGGCATAGTGCCCTATGTCGATGTTTCACTCTATGTCATGACGCCGGAATTTGGTGCGGCCAGTCAATTGGAAAAAATCGACATGCTCGATTTTGCTGATGTGTTTGCGATTAATAAATTCGATCGCAAAGGAAGTGAAGACGCATTGCGAGATGTGTCTAAACAGGTTCAACGCAATCGAGAAGCTTTCACTCAAGCGCCAGAAGAAATGCCAGTTTTCGGCACCATTGCTTCCAAGTTTAATGACGATGGGATTACCGCGCTTTACCAGAATTTACTATATGAGCTTGAGCAACAAGGCCTAAAAAAGTTCGAACGTAATCTAGAGCAAGTCGACATTAAAGTATCCACTCAACGCATACTAATTATTCCCGCTCAACAACAGCGCTATCTTGCTGAAATCGCGCAGGAAGTCAGGGATTATCATGACATCGTTGCCAAGCAGGTAGGAATCGCCCGAGAACATCAGCAGCTTGTAGCGTCTAAAGGGATGTTAGATGCAGAAGGACAAGAAAGTTCAAACCTCGATAAGCTAATTACAAAGAAAGAAATCGAACTGGATCATCGAGCGAAACGTCTATTGGAAACCTGGCCAGAAGTTCAAGAAATGTATTCTGGAGAAGAGTTTGTTATTAAAGTTAGAGATCGTGAAATTCGCACTCAGCTTACTCGCAAATCTCTGTCGGGTTCAGACATTCCCCGTGTTGCCCTGCCCCGATATGAAGATCATGGCGAGCTGCTGAAGTGGTTATTGTTGGAAAATGTGCCGGGGCGATTCCCTTTCACCGGTGGTGTATTCCAGTTCAAACGGGATTCAGAAGATCCAACCCGCATGTTTGCTGGTGAAGGTGATGCCTTCAAAACTAATAAGAGATTTAAGCAGTTATCAGAGCATTCCGATGCTAAACGGCTGTCCACTGCTTTCGACTCAGTAACGCTGTATGGATTCGATCCCGCCATCCAGCCGGACATCTATGGAAAGGTTGGAAATTCCGGAGTCTCTATTGCCACGCTGGATGACATGAAGGTTCTGTATGATGGGTTCGACTTATGTAATCCATCTACATCGGTCTCCATGACCATTAATGGACCCGCACCAACTATTCTGGCCATGTATTTGAATGCAGCCATCGATCAAAAAGTCGATGCCTTCGTCAGCGAAAACGAATGCCAACCGGACGAGAATGAATGGCAGGAAATAAAGAAGAACACACTTGAGAATGTAAGAGGTACGGTTCAGGCAGATATTCTCAAAGAAGATCAGGGACAAAACACCTGCATTTTCTCTACAGAATTTAGTCTCAAGGTCATGGGAGATATTCAAGAATATTTCATCGAACACAATGTAAGAAATTTTTACTCGGTGAGTATCTCCGGCTATCACATCGCAGAAGCAGGAGCGAACCCAATTTCACAACTGGCGTTTACACTGTCAAATGGCTTCACCTTCGTCGAAGCATATTTGGCCCGAGGTATGAAGGTAGATGATTTCGCTCATAACCTGTCTTTCTTCTTTTCCAATGGAATGGATCCCGAGTATACGGTAATGGGTCGGGTCGCCAGACGCATCTGGGCCACTGCCATGCGCTTTCGTTATGGCGCGAGTGAAAGAAGTCAAAAACTTAAGTATCACATTCAAACGTCGGGTCGTTCATTGCATGCTCAAGAAATGTCATTCAATGATATTCGCACTACCTTGCAGGCGTTAATCGCTATTTATGACAACTGTAACAGTTTGCATACAAATGCCTACGATGAGGCAATTACAACTCCTACTGAAGAATCAGTGCGACGCGCTATGGCGATTCAGATGATCATCAACAAGGAATGGGGTCTCGCAGCAAACGAAAATTCCAACCAAGGTTCATTTATCATTGAAGAGCTTACTGATCTGGTGGAAGAGGCAGTTTTGCAGGAATTCGAACGAATCTCTGAGCGCGGTGGCGTACTCGGTGCCATGGAAACTGGTTATCAACGAGGCAAAATTCAAGACGAATCACTCTATTACGAGCACCGTAAGCACGATGGGAGCTTGCCAATTGTGGGCGTAAATACTTTCTTAAATGAGGATCCTGAGGAAAGCCTAGAAATTGAACTCGCCCGCTCTACCAAAGAAGAAAAGCAAGGTCAGCTAACACGACTACAAGCATTTAAGGACAATCATGCTAACAAGTCCGAAGAAGCTTTAGAGCGACTGAAACAAGCAGCTCGAAACAATGAAAATGTTTTCGCTGAATTAATGAATGCCGTCCGCCATTGTTCCTTGGGACAGATTACCGACACCTTCTTCAAGGTCGGCGGTCAATATCGAAGAACGATGTAGGCGCTGTTATACGACTATTGCGGATAACCATCCGGCGAATATTGCACTGCTCCAGGAAACTCCATCTTACGCACATTGGAATGGCCGACATAGATCGCATCTTCTGCTTCTCTGCTTCGCGCATACTCCCACATCCAATCATCTTCTTCTGTCCGACTAGGAATCTCGCCATTAAGAGCAGTACGTATAATTTTTTCGACTTCGACGGGATTATCCCGCTGCGGGTAATGACCTGCGGTGGGAAGAATCCACATCGAACTTTCAACATCACGATCATTTAAATAAGTTAACCAGACATAATTGGGTATACGGATTGGATTCACAATATCAGTAATGCCCCATAAATAAGCAACAGGTACTGGACTGCGAGGTAAGTTATCGAGCCAGTCAAATTCATTCTCTGCTCGTTCTAATAAATACTTACCTACATGCAGTAAAGATCTGTTGCCATCGTTGAAAGCAAAGATATCTGAATAGGCAACCGCCACAGGATCTCCCTCCATCAAACGGGGCTGAGCACTCCTTGCTTCAATCATTTGCGGACCACGCACCGGATCCAAAATAATAGTTTGAAAATCCGTTAGATTTGCCAGTGGTAAAAACATGCCACTGTTGGACAAGAAGTGGTAATTCAAGTTATAGCGAGGATCAGGGTTATCGATGTAATTACCCAGGAAGGCGAGCCCGATACTTACCCCACGGTCATGGGTAAACATTGCAAAGTTGTCAAACTCCACAACTTCTCGCACAAAGTAGTCTACTATCTCCGCATTTTCCGCAAGCATGTATGAAAAACCATTCAATGGCTTATCTGAAAACCCTGATCCGGGAAAATCCAAAGCAGCGATATAGTAATTACTTTCCAACAAGGGAATCAGAGCATGAAAATCAAAAGAAGAATTTGGAAAGCCATGAATAATGAGTAGTTGCGGATTATTGGGATTTCCCCAGGTGCGATAGAAAACATCAATGATCGCGCTGTTGTTATTGCGCGTAGTGGAAGTCCACTCGAAATAATCACCCCCTTCATACCATTCCTGAGCAAGCTCAGAATAGAAAACGAAATCTTCCTGCCCAGCTGCGTTATAGGAACTCAGTAGAAACATTAGTGAAAAAAATCGAATTGCAGGCTTCATGGTTGCACCGGCCTTCTTTATTCTTTCAATTCTCTATTCAGATACATTAACCGTAATCCAGGCATCATGATAGAGCCCGCCATCATCAGCTCGACCCCAGAGAATATACTCACCAGGCTCACTGAAAGTGGCGTTTACTTCATAGATGCCATCTTCGGGAATTGGTGGAGGTAGCCACAGCGCTCCCCATGGTGAGTTTGCACTGGTGCGAGTGTCTTCCCAGACTTTCACCTGAGGAGGATCGAACTTTACATCGCCAGGGCCGCGCCACTTGTTCCAAGAATAATAAAGTCCATTAACTTTATTTACAGTAACTTTTATCGGCGGAGTCATCAAACGACGCTGCATGATGTTCTCCTCCGTCACGAAAGCTGCTGCCAAGGCACCGCCTGCAAATTCAGCGAATGCTCTCGCTTCTTCTACTGGATCGGTCGGATCTGGAAGCCCATCGTCAATTACCAGCGTATCAAGTTCTAACGGCTCCCCAACTCGAGCCGCGCGAATACTATCGCCTTGTACAGTAACAACCGGTGGAATGTTTGCACGGGATTCTGGGCTACTGGTGCCTGCACCAAGAGAGCCGGTCTCCGATGCGATAACCATGTTATCTACCAGGTAATCCGCTTTCAATGTGGCATAGGCTTTTCTTTCTAAACCATTTACGTTCAGAGTCCAAACCAGTTCGCGATCACCCCAATCTGAAGGTACAGTGACTTCAAAAGTAAATCGATTGCGTCGAGGTAAGAAATGAGTTGGTTGTCCACGATCAGCATCCCCTGGTTCGAAATAGTTATTCTCACCAACGGGCGCATCCGGAGCTTCTTTCCAATTCTCATTCATGTAACCGAACATCATATTAAAGGTACCGTCTGGGTTCGGACGCCAACCTTCAAACGCCGGTTCAACATGCTGCCCACTGGTATAAGTCTGGGCCCAAGAATTTTGCATAGGTAGCAAACTTGCCACTACTAACGTAACAGCTTTAAAAGTAAGCCTGCTGCCAGTTAATATTTCATCTTTCATAACTACGTTGTCTCCCGTAATTCATTCATTACTGTTAATCGGAAGCTTCCTCGTTTCCTGCCATTGGTGCTACCAATGGCGCTCCACAAAGTGGACAGCCAATTACGTGATCATTCGGACTAAGGTTTAATACCTGGCGTCGATTTTCCATCTCTTCATGGAACTGTTCGTCACTCATCTTCACCCGCATACCGAGATCGATAAACATATTAGTTACTGAGCGATTACCAGAACCCTGCCAATTTCGTGGATCAGGTACGTTTGGATTGGTTTCCGTGTTATTCATGTAGCCTACAATGTGCATGATTGTGCCCTTAGGCAACAATGGCGCGGCATCGTCTTCAAAGGGATAACCACGAACCCAGTTATGGTCGTAACCAACACAGGCCAATGTTTCGACTGTGTATCCCCAGATTGCTTCAAGACACATGCGCTCGCCCGGAGCGTGTAAGTGTGGTTCAAAAGTGATGAACTTAGTGTGTTGTTCTAGAACTGTGTAAGCGTGCAGCTCTTGATTGTCCTGGTTACCAGCGATGCTGATATCTACCCCATTACCGAGGCCAAGAGATACTCGCTCATACTTCGGTTCATAACCCTCTGGGTGGAAACGGAAACCAATTTCTAAATGGCCAGTGGTATCCTGCCCGTTGGAGTGCAAATGAACAGAATCAGAATAAATATATGTACCGGCTCGCAATAAACGGCCGCCTTCTGGATCAAAAATATCTGGGTTACGCCCTACTTCATGCACTGGCCAACCAGTCACTGATTCTTCGACCCTATTCCCATCTTCATCGAGTTCAGCTGTGCTCCAGATCATGTGATGGAAGATGTAACGTCCACCTACGGTGTCCCGACCAGTTCCTGTTGTATTGTTGACGTCATTAACTTCGACAACCTCAACTGATTTCACGTAGCGGTCTTGTTCTAAACTTACAGGTACACGATCAATCTCGCCCCACCAGTCTGCTGTGCCAGCAAGCTTAGTAACAGAATTGGTTCTAACGATTAAATCAGGTTCACCTGCAGTCCATTTAAGTGAATCATCAAATACCAATGGCTCTGGCGCGTCCGCTATATCGCCCTTTGGAGTTCCACTGCGAGCCCAGGTTGAGATGGCTACTATTTCCTTATCATTTAAAGAAGGATCATTCTTATAATCCTGAATACCGATGTCTTTTTCCATGTACCACGGAGGCATGGCACCAGCCCGATCCCGCAGTCCAGTTTTGTATTCAATCAAACCTGCGAAAGGTGCGACTTGATCATAAGTCACTAGTGGCATTGGGCCGACACCACCAACTCGGTGACAGTTCTGACAGCTGCGCTGCAGAATCGGCTCAATATCCTTATGGAAGGTGATTTCGTCAGATTGAGCCGTCACGTTTAGAGGGCTCATAAGAGCAAGTAATCCTAAAACGCTTATGACTTTACTTACAACTGAGTTAATCGGCTTCGACATGCTTATTCCTCCTCGGTGATGTCGTTATAGCTTTGTTTTTATATCTCTTGTAATTGGACCTTTTTTAAAACCTGCCCTCGGGCGAGCTGGGCCGAGAGAATCTCGTAAAAATCAGCCTTTGATCTTAACTGACTTTGAGCAGACCAGAAATTCTTTCTACCCACTTATGTGTATCCTTTTGACTTAACTAAACTATTTCAAAGCTTCTGGTTTTTAAAATCTAGTCAAATCTTCGATCAGAAAGCCCCAAACTGCATTGAGGCTTCCCGCTCAAGTTATATTACTAGCTTAGCCGGCAAATTCCGCCTTTTCTTCTTCCGTGATTTCCTTAATGCTCAACTTAATGCGCCCGCGAGCATCCAGATCTGTACATTTCACCAAAACGTCCTGTCCTTCCTGAAGATACTCATTCACATTTTCTACACGCTCCTTAGAGATCTGTGAAATGTGTACAAGGCCATCTTTTCCAGGAAGAATAGTCACGAAGGCTCCAAAATCGACAATGCGGGCTACCTTGCCGTTATAAAGTTTTCCAACTTCGGCTTCGGCGGTTATGGCATTAACCATTTCCAGCGCAGCATCCCGAGATTGAGTATCTTCGCCGTAGATACGTACATTGCCATCGTCATCGATATCGACAGAAGCACCAGTGTCTTCCGTAATCCCACGAATAACTGCTCCGCCTTTACCGATAACATCACGGATCTTGTCTGGATCGATTTTAATCATAGCCATGGAAGGCGCATTTTCAGAAACGGTTTCACGTGCTTCCGAAATTACCTTATTCATTTCACCAAGAATGTATTGGCGAGCCGTATGGGCCTGCTCCAAAGCAATCTCCATGATTTCTTCGGTGATTCCCTGAATCTTAATGTCCATTTGTAATGCTGTTACACCATTGGCAGTTCCAGCAACTTTAAAGTCCATATCGCCAAGGTGATCTTCATCACCGAGGATGTCAGTGAGTACCGCGAAGCGCTCACCTTCTTTGATAAGACCCATAGCGATCCCAGCAACTGGTGCTGATACTGGTACACCTGCATCCATCATGGATAAGCTGCTACCACAAACACTAGCCATAGATGATGAACCATTTGATTCGGTGATTTCCGAAACTACACGAATGGCATATGGGAAATCTTCTTCCGCTGGCATTACCGCCGCTACACCACGGCGAGCTAAACGACCGTGTCCGATTTCACGGCGCTTTGGTCCACCCATAAAGCCGGCTTCACCAACCGAAAATGGAGGGAAGTTGTAATGCAACATAAATGGATCTTTCCTAGAACCACTAAGGTCTTCGATGATCTGCGAGTCACGCACCGCACCCAGAGTCGTTACAACCAAAGCTTGAGTTTCGCCTCGAGTGAACAATGCAGAACCATGTGCCTTCGGCAAAACACCGGTTTCTACATGGATACCTCTTACAGTCTTGGTATCTCGACCATCGATACGTGGTTCGCCATCTAGAATGCGGTTTCTCACAGTGCTCTTTTCTAAAGCACCAAATACTTCAGCCACCTCACCTTCGCTGACACCTGCCTCCTCATCTTCTAATTCAGCAACAGCTTGTTGACGAAGTTCATCAACAGCATCATAGCGCTTCATCTTTTCAGAAATTTGATAAGCAGAAGTCACGCCAAGACCAAACTTCTCGGCGATCGCATTCTTAAGAGTTGTATTTTCTTCAGATGGTTGCCAATCCCATGGCTCCTTGCCAGCTTCTGCTTTCAGCTCATTAATTGCACTGATCACAACTTGCATTTCCTGATGAGCATAGAGAACAGCGCCTAACATTTGATCCTCTGTTAGTTGCTTGGCTTCTGATTCCACCATCAATACAGCAGATTCAGTTCCCGCCACAACCATATCGAGCAGTGAGTTTTCTAGCTGCTCATAGCTTGGATTCAAGGTATAACCAACTTCCGCATCATAGCCGACTCTGGCAACTCCGATTGGCTCCGCGAACGGGATTCCTGAAATAGCCAAGGCCGCGGATGCGCCGATCATTGCGGCTATATCTGGATCTTCCTCTTTGCCGCCCGAGGTAACAGTACAGATTACCTGTACTTCATTCATGAATCCCTTTGGAAAAAGAGGCCTGATTGGTCGGTCAATTAAACGTGAAGTCAGAGTTTCTTTTTCTGTTGGACGGCCTTCTCGTTTAAAGAAGCCGCCAGGTATCTTTCCTACGGCGTAAGTTTTTTCCTGATAATTAACTGTTAAGGGGAAAAACCCTTGTCCGGGATTAGCTTGTTTTCTTCCAACCACAGTTGCTAGCACTTGAGTATCATTTATTTTTACTACGACAGCACCTGTAGCTTGTCTGGCAATTTTGCCTGTTTCTAATGTTACTGTTTGATTCCCATATTGGAAGGTTTTGGTTACTGGATTAAACATATTCTCATTTCCTACTAATTCAAAACGTGCGCCTGATGCCTATGTCGAGCGCAGCGTCCCAGTAATAAATACTAATTAAATAAAATAAAACTACCGACGCAGACCTAGTCGCTGAACTATAGAAGAATATCTTTCAACGTTCTTTCTCTTAAGATAATCAAGCAACTTTCTTCTGCTATTCACCATGCGGATTAAGCCGCGTCGCGAATGGTGGTCATGGATGTGCTCTTTGAAATGAGCTTGCAATTCATTAATGTTGGCAGTTAATAGAGCAACCTGAACTTCAGGTGAGCCAGTGTCGCCTTCTCCTAATGCATATTCCTTAATGATTGTTTCTTTCTCTTCAGCTGATAAAGCCATTTTATTTCTCCGTAATATGCCCTTAAACAAATCGCTCTCGCACGTCTTTTACCTTCG
>BPDI01000023.1 GCA_019654215.1 Gammaproteobacteria bacterium
GCTGCTCCTGTTGAAGAAAAGGGAAACGAGTTTGACATCGTTCTTGCTGCAACTGGTGACAAGAAGGTAAACGTCATTAAAGCAGTTCGAGGTATTACAGGTTTTGGGATTGAAAGAAGCGAAAGAAATGGTAGACGGAGCTCCTTCCACCTTTAAAGGGAAGCTGCTCCGAAAGCAGAAGCGGAAGAAGCCAAAAAAGCTTTGGAAGAAGCTGGCGCCTCCGTTGAGCTTAAGTAACAAGCGACAGCTGCAATACGATAAATACCAGGCACGGAATTCGTGCTTGGTGTTAGTTCGTGGGTGATTTTCATCGAAGTAAATCTTCGAGTAGATCTCGATAGTTTTAAGAGCAACTATTGAATGTCGCAGAGCTAATCTGCCAGCACTAACAAAGAATGCGTTGTCACAAGCAGCGGCATTAATCAATAGTACAAAACGTTAGGAACACAACATGGCCTATTCTTATACAGAGAAAAAACGTATTCGTAAGAATTTCGGTAAATTGCCAAGCGCAAGGGATATTCCTTATTTACTGTCCATCCAAATCGACTCTTACAGACAATTTACTCAGTCTGATACTCCTGTGGAGGAACCCCCTGGACCAAGGCTTGCACGCCGCGTTCAAATCTGTATTTCCTATTGTTAGCTTTTCCCGGGTAAAGCAGTATTGGAATATGTGAGTTATGACTTGGGAAAAACCTGCTTTTGATGTTAAAGAATGTCAGCTCAGAGGTTCGACTTATTCGGTTTCTCTGCGGGTGAAAGTTCGATTGATTCTTTATGATAAGGAATCAACAACGCAAACAATTAAAGATATTAAAGAACAAGAAGTTTACATGGGTGAAATCCCATTAATGACGGAGTCAGGTACTTTCGTCATCAATGGAACTGAACGTGTAGTTGTATCTCAATTGCATAGATCCCCGGGGAGTTTTCTTCGATCATGACCGAGGGAAGACCCATAGCTCTGGCAAATTGCTCTACTCGGCACGGGTGATTCCTTACCGTGGTTCATGGCTGGATTTCGAGTTTGATCCTAAAGACATGGTTTATGTGCGTATTGATAGACGCCGTAAACTTCCTGCAACTGTTCTATTACGGGCGCTGGAATTCAGCTCAGAAGAAATTCTGGGTATGTTCTATGAGAACAATAGCTTCAAGATCACTCAGAAGAAAGATCAAGATGCTGAGATTAAGCTTAAGCTAGTCCCTGCGCGACTACGTGGTGAAGTGCTTACCTTTCCAATTAAAGATAAGAAAGGGAAGCTTATTGTGGAAGAAGGCCGCCGCATAACTTCGCGCCATATTCGCCAAATGGAGACTGCAAAACTAACCGCGTTGACCATAAGCAATGATTTTTTAGTTGGAACATCGCTTGCAAAAGATATAGTCAACGAAGAGACCGGCGAAGTCTTGTTTCCTTGTAACGCGGAAATCACTGAAGAACTTATTGCGGAGTTTGTCGAGCAGAGTGTCAAAGAGTTTGAAACTATTTACACCAATGATCTGGGTTGCGGACCATTCGTATCAGATACCTTGCGCATAGACACCCCCGACCTCTAAGTTGGAAGCCATGGTGGAAATCTATCGCATGATGCGTCCTGGTGAACCACCTACAAAAGAATCAGCAGAAAATCTGTTTTCTAACCTGTTCTTCTCGCCTGAACGTTATGACCTTTCAGCTGTTGGCCGCATGAAGTTTAACCGCCGCTTGGGTCGTCCTGAATCTGAAGGCGAGCCCGTGCTAAGCACTGATGACATTGTTGATGTATTAAAGACATTGGGTTTGGGATCAGGAACGGTTTCGGTTCAGTTTATGATATCGATCATTTTGGGGAATCGCCGTATCCGTTCAGTAGGTGAAATGGCAGAGAACCCGTTCCGTGTTGGCCTGGTGCGAGTTGAGCGCGCTGTTAAAGAACGCTTAAGCATGGCTGATTCTGAAGGTTTAATGCCGCAAGACATGATCAATGCGAAACCTGTTGCTGCGGCAATCCCAAAAAATTCTTTGGTTCTAGCCAACTCTCGCAGTTTTTTGGACCAGAACAACCCCTTATCAGAAGTTACTCACAAGCGTCGTGTTTCGGCATTAGGGCCAGGGGGTCTTACACGTGAGCGAGCAGGCTTTGAGGTACGTGATGTACACCCAACTCACTATGGTCGTGTATGCCCGATTGAAACTCCTGAAGGTCCGAACATTGGATTGATTAATTCACTAGCAACTTATGCGCGCACTAATAACTATGGTTTCTTAGAGAGTCCATATCGCAAAGTTGTTAAGAACAAAGTAACTGATGAAATCGATTATTTGTCAGCAATCGATGAAAGCGACTTCGTTATAGCTCAAGCCAGTGCGGAATTAGATAAGAAGCGTGGCTTCGTCGAAAACCTAGTCACGGTTCGCTACAAAGGTGAAACAACCTTAAAGCCAAGAGAGGAAGTAGATTATATGGATGTCGCACCACAGCAGATGGTGTCTGTTGCGGCAGCATTGATTCCTTTTCTGGAGCATGACGATGCTAATCGGGCATTGATGGGTTCAAACATGCAACGTCAGGCGGTTCCAACGTTGAAGACTGAAAAGCCCCTAGTTGGTACAGGAATGGAGCGTAATGTTGCGCGAGACTCTGGCGTATGTGTTGTTGCATTCCGTGGCGGTGTAATCGAATCGGTAGATGCGGCGCGAATTATTGTTCGAGTTAATGATGAAGAAACAGATGCCGGTGAAGCAGGTGTAGATATCTACAACCTGACTAAGTATACCCGTTCGAATCAGAACACCTGTATTTCTCAGCGGCCTTTGGTCCGAGAAGGTGATGCAGTTGCTCGCGGCGACATTCTTGCTGATGGCCCTTCTATTGACATGGGTGAACTTGCACTGGGGCAAAACATGCGCATCGCGTTTATGCCTTGGAATGGCTACAACTTCGAGGATTCGATTCTTATTTCTGAGCGTGTAGTAAAAGAAGATCGATTTACTACGATTCATATTCAGGAATTAACCTGTGTTGCTCGAGACACCAAGCTTGGATCTGAAGAAATTACCGGAGATATTCCAAATGTAGGTGAAGGTGCACTAAGCAAACTGGATGAATCCGGAATCGTTTATATCGGCGCTGAAGTAAACGCTGGCGACATTCTGGTTGGCAAGGTGACGCCCAAAGGTGAAACTCAGCTTACTCCAGAAGAAAAGCTGTTACGTGCGATCTTTGGTGAGAAAGCCTCTGATGTTAAAGACACCTCTTTGCGAGTACCAACAAGTGTTAAGGGTACCGTAATAGATGTACAAGTCTTTACTCGCGATGGTTTAGAGAAAGACCAGAGAGCAATCGAGATTGAAGAATCGCAACTTGCGAAAGTGCGTAAAGATATTGATGACGAATACCGCATCGTTGAAGGAGCAACTTTCGAAAGATTGCAGAAATCCCTCGTTAATAAAGTAGTTGCTGGTGCTCCAAAGCTTAAGAAAGGCCAAAAAGTTACCAACGATTACTTGAATAACTTGCCTCAAGATGACTGGTTCAAACTTCGCATGTCCAATGACGCATTGAACAAACAGCTTGAGCGAGCAGAGGAACAGCTTAAAGAGCGAAGAAAAGAGCTTGATGAACGCTTCGAAGACAAGAGGAAGAAACTTACTCAAGGCGACGATTTGGCCCCAGGTGTATTGAAGATCGTTAAAGTTTATCTGGCCATTAAGCGTCGAATTCAACCGGGTGACAAGATGGCAGGTCGTCACGGTAACAAGGGTGTTATCTCTGTGATCATGCCAGTGGAAGACATGCCATATGACGATAATGGTGAGCCGGTAGATATTGTATTAAATCCATTAGGTGTGCCTTCTCGGATGAACGTAGGTCAGATTCTTGAGACTCACCTGGGTGCAGCTTCTAAAGGATTAGGTGAAAAAATCGGCAAGCTGTTAGATGCGCAGAAGAAAGTTACTGAAGTTCGCAAGCTGGTGACTGAGGTTTACAACAAGATCGGTCAGCGCACCGAGAACATTAAAAGCTTGGAAGAAGAGGAGCTTTTCGAGCTAGCAGATAATCTGCGAGATGGTGTGCCCATGGCAACACCGGTGTTCGATGGAGCTGCCGAAACTGAAATCAAAGAAATGTTAAGTCTGGCAGGCATGGATGAAAGCGGTCAGGTAACTCTCTTTGACGGTCGAACTGGTGATGCATTTGATAGACAAGTGACAGTGGGCATTATGTACATGCTTAAACTGAATCACTTGGTTGATGACAAGATGCATGCTAGATCAACCGGCTCTTATAGCTTGGTTACACAACAGCCATTGGGTGGCAAAGCACAATTTGGTGGCCAACGCTTCGGTGAAATGGAAGTGTGGGCACTGGAAGCTTACGGTGCTGCGTATACCTTGCAAGAAATGTTAACCGTTAAGTCGGATGATGTTGCTGGCCGCACCAAGATGTATAAAAACATCGTGGATGGCGATCATCGAATGGAACCAGCAATGCCGGAGTCGTTTAATGTATTAGTAAAAGAAATCCGATCTCTCGGGATCGATATGGAATTGGATGTTAGTAAGTAGTCCGAACGAGTACGAGAAACGAAACCGAACAAAATATATTAGAGATTACTTAAAGCTAATCACTCATGAGTGATTAGTGGAGGAAACAGAATGAAAGACCTACTAGGTTTACTAAAATCTCAATCACCGTCAGACGAGTTTGATTCCATTCGAATTGGACTGGCTTCTCCTGAAATGATCAGAGCCTGGTCATTCGGTGAAGTAAAGAAGCCAGAGACCATTAACTACCGCACGTTTAAACCAGAACGTGACGGTTTGTTCTGTGCAAAGATTTTTGGTCCTGTAAAGGACTAGAATGCCTTTGTGGTAAGTACAAGCGTCTTAAGCATCGTGGTGTTATTTGTGAAAAGTGTGGTGTAGAAGTCGCTCTTTCCAAAGTACGTCGAGATCGCATGGGTCATATCGAGTTGGCAAGTCCAGTGGCCCATATCTGGTTTTTAAAATCGCTGCCTTCTCGAATAGGTTTACTGTTGGATATGACTTTGCGTGATATCGAACGTATTCTTTACTTTGAGTCTTTTGTAGTTACCGATCCTGGAATGACTACTTTGGAAAAAGGCCAATTACTTACTGACGAACAATATTATGAAGCCATGGAAGAATTCAGTGATGAATTCGAAGCGAAGATGGGTGCGGAGGCAGTTCAGGCGCTCATGAAAGATATGGATGTGGATGGAGAAGTTGCAAGACTGCGGGAAGAAATTCCTGCGACTAATTCTGAAACCAAGCTTAAGAAACTTTCTAAGCGCTTAAAACTATTGGAAGCCTTTGTTGATTCTGGCAACAAGCCAGAGTGGATGGTAATGACAGTATTGCCAGTACTACCACCTGACTTGCGTCCATTGGTGCCACTCGATGGTGGTCGCTTCGCTACTTCAGATCTTAACGATTTATATCGTCGAGTGATTAATCGAAATAATCGTCTTAAGCGGCTTCTTGATCTAAATGCGCCAGACATTATTGTACGCAACGAGAAAAGAATGCTACAGGAAGCGGTTGATGCTCTGTTAGACAACGGGCGTCGCGGGCGAGCTATTACTGGTTCTAACAAGCGTCCACTTAAGTCACTTGCCGACATGATTAAAGGGAAACAGGGCCGATTTAGGCAGAACCTACTCGGTAAACGTGTGGATTACAGCGGCCGCTCTGTCATTGTGGTTGGCCCTACGCTGAGACTGCATCAATGTGGATTACCTAAAAAGATGGCGTTGGAATTATTTAAACCTTTCATCTTTGGTAAATTAGAGCGACGTGGTCTGGCTACTACTATTAAGGCCGCGAAGAAGATGGTGGAAAGAGAAACGGCTGAAGTTTGGGATATTCTTGCTGAAGTAATTCGTGAGCATCCAGTTCTACTTAACCGTGCACCTACTCTTCACCGTTTAGGTATTCAAGCATTTGAGCCGGTGCTTATCGAAGGTAAGGCGATTCAATTACACCCATTAGTGTGTGCTGCATATAATGCGGACTTCGATGGTGACCAGATGGCGGTTCATGTGCCGCTTACTTTGGAAGCACAGCTCGAGGCTCGCACCTTAATGATGTCTACCAATAACATTCTCGCTCCGGCAAATGGTGAGCCGATCATTGTGCCTTCGCAAGACGTGGTACTTGGTCTGTACTACATGACTCGCGAAAAAGTTAATGCATCAGGTGAAGGCATGGTTTTTGCCGATGCGAAGGAAGTGCAGCGTGCCTATGATACTGGTCAGGTTGATCTGCAGGCGCGTATTAAGGTTCGTATTAACGAGAACGTTTTTAACGACGAAGGTGAAACTGAAACTCGAAGTGAAATTGTTGATACCACAGTAGGTCGAGTTCTGCTTTACAACATCGTGCCAGATGGTCTGCCATTCGAAATGGTTAACCAGAAGATGGCGAAGAAGCCAATTTCGCAAATTCTTAACGCTTGTTATCGAAATGTTGGTTTGAAGGAAACTGTTATCTTCGCTGATCAACTGATGTATACCGGTTACGCTTACTCAACGCGTTCTGGTTCTTCGATTGGTGTTAATGACTTTGTTATACCAGAAGAGAAGGCATCCATTATTGGTCAAGCTAACTCTGAAGTGGAAGAAATTGAAGCACAGTTTGCTTCTGGTCTCGTAACTCAAGGCGAGAAGTACAACAAAGTTATCGATATCTGGTCTCGCGCTAATGACATCGTTGCTAAGTCAATGATGGAAGGCCTGTCCAGTGAAACCGTAATAAACAAAGAAGGAGGTGAAGAACAGCAAGAGTCCTTTAACTCCGTTTATGTTTATGCAGATTCCGGAGCTCGAGGTTCTCCTGCCCAGATTCGTCAGCTTGCTGGTATGCGTGGATTGATGGCTCGTCCGGATGGTTCGATTATCGAAACACCAATTACTGCGAACTTCCGCGAAGGTTTGAGTGTATCGCAATACTTTACTTCAACTCACGGTGCTCGAAAGGGCCTCGCGGATACCGCGCTTAAGACTGCGAACTCTGGTTACCTAACCAGACGTTTTGTAGACATTTCACAAGACTTGGTAATTACTGAACACGATTGTGGTACCGAGCAGGGTCTAACCATGGCTCCAATCATCGAAGGTGGCGACATCATTGCACCCCTAGGTGATCGAGTATTAGGTCGGGTACTTGCCGGAGATGTTGTTGAAGAAGATAGTGGTGACGTTATCGCCGAAGCAGGCACCGTGATCAATGAACGCATGGTAGATGAATTAGAAACTTGTGGTGTTGACCAGGTTTATGTGCGTTCACCAATCACTTGTGAAACCCGATTTGGTATTTGCAGTCAGTGTTATGGTCGCGACCTCGCACGTGGTCATGTGGCTAACGTGGGTGAAGCAGTAGGTGTAATTGCTGCACAATCAATCGGTGAGCCTGGTACACAGTTAAAAATGCGTACGTTCCACATTGGTGGGGCTGCATCTCGTGCAACGGCCAGCGACAACATTCAGGTTAAGAATACCGGCACGATTCACTTGAACAACATGAAGACGGTTGAGAACACTAGGGGAGAGCTTGTCGTTGTATCTCGTTCTGGCGAGTTAATCGTAAATGACGTAAATGGTCGAGAAAGAGAACGTTACAAGCTTCCGTACGGTGCGTTAATTACTGTTGGTAAGAATGTGGAAGTTGAAGGAGGTCAGGTGGGAGCGACTTGGGATCCACACACTCACCCAATTGTTTCTGAAGTGGCTGGTAAAGTTGCTTTCGAGTCAATGGAAGAAGGAATTACTGTTCGCGAACAAACTGACGAGATTACTGGTCTTTCAAGTATCTCTATTATTGATCCGGCGGAACGTGCTTCTTCTGCGAAAGAATTACGTCCGGCGGTTAACGTTGTTGATAAAAAAGGAAAGGAAGTTTGTTTGCCGGGTACCAATGTACCGGCCCATTACCATTTGCCAGCCAACGCCATTATCGGTCTGAGTGATGGCGCTGACTTAAATATCGGTGACGTAATTGCACGTATTCCCCAGGAAGGTTCGAAGACTCGTGACATCACCGGTGGTTTGCCACGAGTTGCTGACTTGTTCGAAGCACGTAAACCGAAAGAGCCAGCAATTCTTGCAGAAATTTCAGGTACTGTAAGTTTTGGTAAGGAAACGAAAGGCAAGCGTCGACTGGTTATTACGCCTAAGGATGGCGTAAACCCAATCGATGGTTCTGATCATTACGAAACTTTGATACCGAAGTGGCGCACTATGACTGTGTTCGAAGGTGAGCATATCGAAAAAGGTGAAGTTGTATCTGAAGGCCCACCGGCACCTCATGACATCTTGCGTTTGAAAGGAGTTGAAGCGCTAGCACAATACATCGTCAATGAAGTGCAGGATGTTTATCGATTACAAGGCGTGCGTATTAACGATAAGCACATCGAAGTTATCGTGCGTCAAATGCTGAGAAAAATTGAAATCACTCAATCGGGTGATTCCAACTTAATTAAAGGGGAGCAGCTCACTATACTCAGATTCTTGAGATCAACGATAACCTTCAAGAAGAAGGGAAGCAGCCAGCGAAATTTGACCGCATGCTCCGGGGTATTACTAAGGCATCCCTTGCTACTGAATCTTTTATTTCTGCAGCATCGTTCCAGGAAACTACGCGAGTTCTCACCGAAGCGGCAGTTACCGGGAAGCGTGATTTCCTCCGCGGATTGAAAGAGAACGTTGTAGTTGGGCGTCTAATACCTGCAGGTACTGGATTGGCTTACCACGACGCACGAAAGAAGGCGAGCATGGAAGAAGCAGAGCTAGAAGTGTCAGCTAGTGATGTAGAAGCTGCGCTCAGTGAAGCCCTTAGCGAAGAGGCTGAAGGCTAGGTAATCTGCGGGATTCAGGCTCAAAAACAGTTGACTCAAAGATGCGAGATCATTAAACTCTCGCATCTTTTTGAGTTGAGACTCAGAGTTTTTAGAAAACTCATTAGAGATCCTGAATAAATCTAGATTCACGAAGAAATAGAGAAATTAATAAAAACACATGGCAACAATTAATCAATTAGTCCGCAAGCCCCGAAAGAGTAAGGTCTCCAAGAGTGACGTGCCTGCCTTGCAACGCTCTCCACAAAAGCGTGGTGTTTGCACTAGGGTATATACCACGACGCCTAAGAAGCCTAATTCTGCTTTACGTAAAGTTTGCCGTGTTCGATTAGTAAATGGTTATGAAGTCACGTCTTACATCGGTGGTGAAGGTCATAATTTGCAAGAACACTCAGTTGTTCTGATTCGTGGTGGCCGTGTAAAGGATTTGCCAGGTGTGCGCTATCACACTGTGCGCGGTAGCCTCGACACCTCTGGTGTTTCTGAAAGGAAGCAAGGTCGCTCCAAGTATGGAGCAAAACGACCGAAGTAGTCGCTTTCATAATTTATAGAGCTTTGCGGTATCACAAGCGATGGAGTGCGCGGCTCATCGTAGCTCTTAAAACATAACGATGAGATTGAGTAAGGCCGGTGTTGGTTATAAGTTTGTAGTTAACGAAGAATCCTGGGTTAACCTGAATAAAACTAGAGGTCGCATATGCCTAGACGTAGAGTAGTGGCGAAACGTGAAGTCTTGCCAGATCCAAAATTCGGAAGCAAAGTCCTAGCTAAATTCATGAACCACGTTATGGTCGACGGCAAGAAGTCAGTTGCCGAGAAAATCGTATACGGTGCATTGGATTGGTGGCGGAGAAGACTGGTTTCGATCCCTTAGAAGTTTTCGAAAAAGCCTTAGAAAGTATGCACCTATGGTGGAGGTAAAGTCTCGCCGTGTTGGTGGTGCTACTTATCAAGTACCAGTGGAAGTAAGAGCAGAGCGCCGCAGTGCACTGGCCATGCGCTGGTTAGTTGAGCATTCCCGTTCTCGTGGTGAAAAGTCTATGGCCCTTCGTCTAGCTGGTGAAATTGCCGATGCTTCAGAAGGACGCGGAAGTGCCGTTAAGAAGCGCGAAGATGTGCATCGTATGGCCGAAGCTAACCGTGCTTTTTCACATTATCGTTTTTAATTAATTTTTTATTTTGAGGGTAAAGCTGTGGCTAGAAAACACCCCCTAAGCCGTTATCGCAACATTGGAATCGCAGCGCACGTGGATGCTGGTAAGACCACCACGACGGAACGTGTACTTTTCTACACCGGTATTTCACACAAAATAGGCGAGGTACACGACGGCGCAGCGGTTATGGATTGGATGGAACAAGAGCAAGAACGTGGAATCACAATTACATCCGCGGCGACTACTTGTTTTTGGAACGGAATGGACAGCCAGTACGATGAGCATCGTATTAATATCATCGATACTCCGGGACACGTTGACTTCACTATTGAGGTAGAGCGTTCACTGCGTGTATTGGATGGTGCGGTGGTCGTACTTTGTGCTTCTTCTGGTGTGCAACCTCAAACTGAAACAGTTTGGCGTCAGGCCAACCGTTACGAAGTTCCTCGTATGGTCTTCGTCAACAAAATGGACCGTGCTGGTGCTGACTTTCTGAAAGTAGTCGAGCAAATGAAAGAGCGTCTAGGCGCGAATGCCGTTCCATTGCAGCTAGCAATCGGCGCGGAAGACGAGTTTAAGGGAGTGATAGACCTGGTGAAAATGAAGTCCATTATCTGGAGCGAAGAAGACCAGGGCACTAATTTTGAATATCAGGATATCCCTGCCGACCTGCAGGGTCTCTGTGATGAATGGCGCGAGCACATGCTCGAGGCTGCCGCGGAGGCCAATGAAGAAGTTATGGATAAATACTTAGATGAAGGCAATCTAAGCGAAGAAGAAATAATGAGTGCTATTCGTCAGCGCACATTGGCTAATGAAATCGTTCCTGTGCTTTGCGGATCTGCATTTAAGAACAAAGGTGTGCAAGCTGTGCTGGATGCAGTAATTGATTACATGCCGGCGCCAACGGAAGTAAAAGAAATCGAAGGCGTGAAAGAAGATGGAAAAGAAGTTACCTGTCCGGCAGATGATGATGCGCCTTTTGCCTCACTTGCATTCAAGATTGCGACTGACCCATATGTAGGAACACTTACTTTTTTTCGTGTTTACTCTGGTACGCTAAATTCTGGTGACACAGTGTTTAATCCGCTGAAATCCAAGAAAGAGCGTGTAGGTCGTATGGTGCAGATGCACTCAAATTCCCGTGAAGAAATTAAACAAGTACTTGCTGGTGACATTGCTGCTGCAATTGGTCTTAAAGATGTAACTACCGGCGAAACTCTTTGTGATCCGGGCAACATCGTGACTCTGGAAAAGATGGATTTTCCAGAGCCGGTTATTTCTGTTGCGGTTGAGCCAAAGAGTAAGGCAGACCAAGAAAAGATGAGTATCGCCCTTGGCAAACTTGCTCAAGAAGATCCGTCTTTCCGTGTAGAGTCTGACGAGGAATCAGGTCAAACAATCATCTCGGGAATGGGAGAATTACACCTCGATGTCCTCGTAGATAGAATGCGAAGAGAATTTTCCGTCGAGGCCAATATAGGCAAACCACAAGTGGCCTATCGTGAAACCATTAAGAAGTCAGTTGAGATTGAAGGCAAGCACGTTAAGCAATCTGGTGGTCGCGGTCAGTACGGCCATGTTTGGTTGCGCCTCGATCCACTGGATCCTGATGCTGAATACGAATTCGTCAATAAAATCGTTGGTGGTGTAGTACCGAAGGAATACATTCCTGCGGTTGATAAAGGTGTGAAGGAGCAGATGCAAAACGGATGTCTCGCAGGGTATCCGTTATTGGCGATGAAGGTAACTCTTTACGATGGATCCTTCCACGATGTGGACTCGAGTGAAATGGCATTTAAGATTGCCGGCTCACTTGCACTTAGGAAAGGTGCATTGCAAGCGGATCCTGCATTGTTAGAACCAATGATGGCAGTTGAAGTGGTAACTCCAGAAGAATACATGGGTGACGTAATGGGTGATTTGAACCGTCGTCGCGGAATGGTCGGTGGCATGGATGATAGCCCATCTGGAAAGGTTATTACCGCTGATGTTCCTTTGGCAGAGATGTTCGGATATGCGACTGACTTACGTTCTGCAACCCAAGGGCGTGCAACTTACACAATGGAATTTAAGCAGTATGCAGAAGTTCCGGGAAACATTGCTGATTCAATTATTGATAACACCGCGGCGTAACGGTTAAGAAAATAGAGAGGCTAAGAAAGTGGCGAAGGAAAAATTTGAAAGAACGAAGGTACACGTAAACGTAGGAACGATTGGTCACGTTGACCATGGAAAGACGACGTTAACGGCTGCACTGACTAAGGTATGTGCGGAAGCTTTCGGTGGTGGAGAGCTTAAAGCATTTGATGAGATTGATAACGCGCCGGAAGAGAAAGAGCGTGGTATTACCATTGCGACTTCCCACGTTGAATACGATTCGTCGAATCGTCACTACGCCCACGTAGACTGTCCGGGCCACGCTGACTATGTAAAGAACATGATCACCGGTGCGGCGCAGATGGACGGTGCGATTCTGGTTGTGTCTGCTGCAGACGGACCCATGCCGCAGACTCGTGAGCACATTCTTCTGTCTCGTCAGGTAGGTGTACCTTACATCGTGGTCTTCATGAACAAGGCCGATATGGTTGACGATGAAGAACTACTTGAGTTGGTTGAAATGGAAATTCGTGAGCTGTTAGACCAGTACGAATTCCCAGGTGACGATACTCCTATAATCATTGGTTCTGCCCTTAAGGCTCTGGAAGGTGATTCTTCTGACATCGGTGCTCCAGCAGTACAGAAACTGGTTGAAACTTTGGACTCATACATTCCTGAGCCGGAGCGTGATGTTGAAAAGCCATTCTTGATGCCAATCGAAGACGTATTCTCAATTTCTGGTCGTGGTACGGTAGTGACTGGACGTGTTGAGCGCGGCATTATCAAAGTAAATGAAGAAATTGAAATCGTTGGTATCAAGGACACTGAAACCACTACTTGTACGGGTGTTGAGATGTTCCGAAAGCTTCTTGACGAAGGCCGAGCAGGTGAGAACGTTGGTGTTCTACTGCGTGGTACTAAGCGAGAAGAAGTAGAGCGCGGCCAGGTATTGGCAGCTCCTGGTACGATTACGCCTCATACAAAGTTTGAAGCTGAGGTGTATATCTTAAGCAAAGAAGAAGGTGGGCGTCATACTCCATTCTTCTCTAACTATCGCCCACAGTTTTACTTCCGTACTACAGATGTGACTGGTGCGGTTGCATTGCCAGATGGAGTTGAAATGGTAATGCCTGGCGATAACGTGAAAATGAGCGTTGAGCTTATTGCTCCGATTGCGATGGATGAAGGACTTCGTTTCGCCATCCGCGAAGGCGGTCGTACAGTTGGCGCCGGCGTTGTAAGTAAGATCATCGACTAATTTTTTATTTGGTTTTTTGCAAGCCAGCCCGCCAATAGGCGGCCTGGCTTTTTTCACGGATGAGGGACGCAGCAGCTGTAAAGCTCTGGCTCTTTGTTAAAAGCATTTTCCGAGCGGGACACATATTAAATATATGCCCTACTCAAAAAATACTTTTGCCTCTTTTGGAACGAAGGAACTGAGGACCTGTATAGATCACGGATGTGTATATACCATTGGTTGCCCAAACACACCTAAAAATATCTCGAAAATAACGGTAAAAATGAGCTCAAAATTTAATGGAGAGAATTCCACTCAAAGCCAGCAATAATGCGGCTTTCAGGCACCTAAATAGCTTGACTTAGGAGGACGCGAGCTTTAAAATTCGCATCCTTTTTGGCGTTCTAAATTAGAGTGTCAGTTTTTTAGCGGTAACTTGTTCTTTTATAAAGATTTTTTGGAGTTTCAAGTAGATGCAGAATCAGCGCATCAGAATTAAGCTGAAAGCTTTCGATCACCGATTAATTGATCAATCTACACGAGAAATCGTGGAGACTGCTAGACGGACTGGAGCACAGGTCAAAGGACCTATTCCACTACCAACGAATAAAGAAAGATTTACTGTATTGATCTCGCCTCACGTCAACAAGGACGCGCGAGATCAGTATGAGATTCGGACCCACAAGCGGCTACTAGATATCGTCGAGCCGACTGAAAAGACAGTCGATGCCCTTATGAAGCTTGATCTCGCAGCTGGCGTAGAAGTTCAAATCAGTCTGCAGTAAATCAACAATAAATAGCCAGGCAATAGAGCATTTCAGTCCTCATTGTCCTTTTACTAACAAAGTTTTGGAGTACTGGAAATTCCAATTTCCCCGATGCGGGAAAGCATGAGTGCAACACGTCAGTGGCCATAGCGGGTTTTAGCCCCTTGCATGATGAGGTTTATAAAAAATGTCTATAGGATTAGTCGGTCTAAAGAGCGGCATGACCCGCGTTTTCACTGAAGAAGGCAACTCTGTCCCTGTGACAGTTGTAGAAGTTCAGCCGAATCGTGTTACACAGATCAAAACACCTGAATCGGATGGATACAGCGCAATCCAGGTTACTACTGGTGTGCGCAAAGCTTCTCGTGTAAGTAAGGCGGCTGCTGGCCATTGTGCCAAGGCACAGACTGAAGCAGGCGATGGTCTTTGGGAATTCCGTACTACTGAACTAGAAGAAATCGAATTAGGAAGTGAGATCAAGGTTGATCTGTTTGAGGCTGGCCAGAAAGTTGATGTTACCGGCAACTCAAAAGGTAAAGGTTTCCAAGGCGGTGTAAAGCGTCATAACTTCCACATGCAAGATGCTACCCACGGTAACTCCCTTTCTCACCGTGCACCGGGATCCATAGGTCAATGTCAGACCCCAGGGAAAGTTTGGAAAGGTAAGAAGATGGCAGGACAAATGGGGAATGTCCGCAAAACAGTTCAATCACTCGAAGTAGTAAAAGTAGACGAAGAAAACAATCTCCTCCTCATTAAAGGCGCAGTACCAGGAGCAACTGGATCAAGCGTCATAGTTAAACCGGCAATCAAAGTGAGAGGTAACTAAGCATGGAATTAGCTTTAGCGTTACCTGGAAACAAAAAAGCCGGAAAAGAAAAAATCTCTCTTTCAGATGAATCATTTGGTCGTGAATATAACGAGCCATTGGTTCACCAAACTGTTGTTTCTTATTTGGCTGGTGGTCGTCAGGGTTCTGTAAAGCAGAAGAACCGCTCGGAAGTTCGCGGCGGTGGACGTAAACCTTGGCGTCAAAAAGGAACCGGTCGCGCTCGCGCAGGAACCATTAGAAGTCCAATTTGGCGTTCCGGCGGTGTAACCTTTGCGGCTCGCCCACAGGATCACAGCAAGAAGCTGAATAAGAAGATGTACCGCGGAGCGATGCAATGCATACTCTCCGAACTGATCCGACAAAACCGACTAATTGTCGTTAATGAATTCACAGTCGAAACACACAAAACAAAAGACTTGGTTAACAAGCTCAAAGAATTCGATCTAGACAACGTCCTAATTGTTTCAGATCAAGTAGAAAAAAATCTATATCTTGCCACACGAAACCTACACAAAGTTGATGCACTGGATGTCTCCGGAATTGATCCAGTAAGTCTTATTGGTTTTGAGAAAGTGTTGATCACTGTTCCAGCGCTGAAGAAAGTAGAGGAGATGCTGTCATGAACATAGAACGCATGTACACCATCGTTTTAGCGCCACATGTTTCAGAAAAATCAACCATTCAAGGTGAGTTGAATAATCAATACACGTTCAAGGTAGCCAGAGATGCTACTAAGCCTGAAATCAAAACTGCCATTGAAGGACTTTTCAATGTCGTCGTTTCTAAAGTTCAAGTGCTAAACGCGAAAGGCAAAACCAAGCGCAATTTTCGCGGTCAGGTTCGTCGTCGGCCAAGCTGGAAGAAAGCTTATATCCGTCTTGAGGAAGGGCACGAAATCGATTTCGCGGATATATCAGGGTAGAGGGTCAGTTCATGCCAGTAGTTAAGTGTAAACCTACATCGCCAGGACGCCGTTTCGTCGTCAAGATTGTGCACCCTGACCTGCATAAAGGTGAACCTTATGCACCTTTAACTGCACCTAAATCGAAATCAGGTGGTCGCAACAATAAGGGGCGTATTACGCGCCGTCATCAAGGCGGCGGACATAAGCAGAAGTATCGTGTTATCGACTTCCGTCGTGATAAGGACGGCATCGAAGCGAAGGTAGAACGTTTGGAATACGATCCAAATCGTTCTGCGAACATTGCTTTGTTGCTTTATGCTGATGGTGAGCGTCGATACATCATTGCTCCTAACAATGTTACTAAAGGTGATGTTGTGATGTCCGGAGAAGAAGCGCCAATCAAAGTTGGAAATTGCTTGCCACTGCGCAATATCCCACTGGGTAGCACAGTACATTGTCTGGAAATGAAGCCAGGTAAAGGAGCACAAATAGCTCGAAGTGCCGGTACATCTTTACAATTAGTCGCGCGTGAAGGCGATTATGCAACTTTAAGACTTCGTTCCGGTGAGATGCGTAAGGTATTAAGCGAATGCCGTGCAACACTAGGTGAAGTTTCCAATTCTGAGCATTCATTGCGTTCGCTAGGAAAAGCTGGTGCCAAGCGTTGGCGCGGAGTGCGTCCAACTGTGCGCGGTGTTGCTATGAATCCAGTCGATCACCCACACGGTGGTGGTGAAGGCAGAACATCAGGTGGACGTCATCCAGTTTCACCTTGGGGTGTTCCTACTAAGGGATACAAAACTAGAACTAACAAGCGAACTGACAACATGATCGTTCGCCGCAGAAATACGAGTCGCAAATAGCGGCAAGTGATAGAGGATTTTATTCGTGCCACGTTCACTTAAAAAAGGTCCATTCATCGATCTTCATTTGCTGAAGAAGGTGCAAACCGCACAGGAGAACAAAGACAAGCGCCCAATTAAAACCTGGTCGCGTCGTTCAATGATTTCACCTGACATGCTTGGACTTACTATTGCGGTTCACAACGGTAGACAGCATGTGCCTGTGTTTATTACTGAAGATATGGTTGGCCATAAACTTGGTGAGTTTGCACAAACTCGTACTTATCGCGGCCACACTGCAGATAAGAAGGCACAGTAGGAGTAAGTAATGGAAGTTCAGGCAAAATTAAAAGGCGTTCGTCTTTCTGCACAGAAAGCTCGGCTCGTTGCTGACCAAATTCGTGGCAAGGGTGTTGAGGAAGCTTTGGAGCTTCTTACATTCAGCTCGAAAAAAGGTGCTGCCATTATTAAGAAAGTTTTGAATTCCGCGATTGCCAATGCAGAGCATAACGAAGGGGCAGACGTGGACGAACTGAAGATATCAACGATTTGTGTTGATGAAGGCATGACAATGAAACGCATTATGCCGAGAGCGAAGGGTCGCGCCGACCGCATCCTCAAGCGTTCTTGTCACATAACAATTACGGTCGCTGATAGCTAGGAGATACGGATGGGTCAAAAAGTACATCCAACTGGTATTCGTCTTGGAATCGTGAAGAAACACACTTCTGTGTGGTTCGCCGAAGGACAGGAATACGCAGATAACTTATTGGTTGATTTGCAGGTAAGAGATTTCATAAAGAAGCGATTAGCAAATGCTTCCGTTTCGAGAGTTGATATTGAGCGGCCAGCACAGACAGCTAAGATTGCTATATACACTGCGCGACCAGGTATTGTTATCGGTAAGAAGGGCGAGGATGTTGAAGCCCTACGTAGAATTCTTACTGAAAAAATGGGAATTCCCGTACAAATAAACATCGAAGAAATTCGCAAGCCTGACCTAGATGCTCAGCTAGTTGCAGATGCTGTCGCGCAGCAGCTTGAGCGTCGTGTGATGTTTCGACGTGCTATGAAGCGTGCTGTCCAAAATGCTATGCGTCAGGGAGCAGGGGGGATCAAGATACAAGTTGGTGGCCGTTTGGGTGGTGCAGAGATTGCCCGTTCTGAATGGTATCGAGAAGGGCGTGTGCCATTGCACACACTTCGCGCAGATATTGATTATGCAACTGCTGAAGCCAGCACTACATATGGAATTATTGGTGTGAAAGTTTGGATCTTTAAAGGCGAAATCCTAGATCTTGACGAAGCAATCGTTCCTAAGCAGCAACCTGCAGCAAGTTAAGCGGAAAAATAGAGGAAGAGCGGCGTGTTACAACCAAAGCGTACAAAATTTCGCAAGATGATGAAGGGTCGCAACCGTGGCTTATCTCATCGTGGTAGCAAAGTGGATTTTGGTGAATACGGATTGAAAGCCATTTCACGGGGTCGATTAACTGCGCGCCAAATCGAAGCGGCTCGTCGTGCGATGACTCGTCGTATTAAGCGTGGCGGAAAGATCTGGATTCGAGTATTCCCCGATAAACCAATTACCAAGAAGCCTCTTGAAGTACGTCAAGGTAAAGGTAAGGGGAACGTTGAATATTGGGTGGCTCAGATTCAGCCAGGCCGAATCATGTTTGAAATTGAAGGTGTTGACGAAGAATTAGCACGGGAAGCATTTTCTTTAGCTTCCGCCAAGCTTCCTTTTGAAACAACTTTTGTTAAGCGGACGGTAATGTAATGAAAGCTGAAGAACTTAGAGGTAAATCAGTAGAAGAACTACAGGAACAACTGCAAGAGCTCTACAAAGACCAATTTAATAATCGTATGCAGAACAGCACAGGTCAGCTGGGGCAATTACACTTGGTAAAAGAAGTACGTAAGGATATTGCTCGAGTGAAAACGATACTTACTGAGAAAGAAAGTTCAGGAAATGAAGAAGAGAAGAGCGAAGCTTAATTATGTCGGATACTGAAATTCAAGAAAGCCATAATGCAGAAGGCGCTGAAAAGCGCGCGCGAACTGTAACTGGTCGCGTAGTTAGCAACAAAATGGATAAATCTATTGTTGTGCTTGTGGAGCGACGCGTTAAGCACTCTGTCTATGGCAAGATTATTAAGCGTTCATCTAAAATTTACGCACATGATGCGAACAATGAATGTGGTCTGGGCGACGAAGTAACAATTAGAGAAGTTCGACCTATTTCAAAAACTAAGAGCTGGGCTCTAGTTTCAATAGATGAGCGTGCTACGCAGGTTTAATTTAGGTATTGGTTTTGTATTTGCATTGCGAATACAAGTTGGAGTGAATCAATGATTCAAGTGCAGTCTTACTTAGATGTCGCCGATAACAGTGGCGCAAGACGCGTAATGTGTATCAAGGTACTCGGTGGCTCCCATCGCAGATACGCTCGCATAGGTGACATTATTAAAGTTACCGTTAAGGAAGCAATTCCTCGCGGTAAGGTGAAGAAAGGTCAGGTGTTGACTGCCTTGGTTGTGCGTACCAAAAAAGGTGTCCGACGTGGCGATGGATCTTTGATCAAATTTGATGACAATGCAGCAATTTTGTTGAACAACCAGGAAGCACCTATAGGAACTCGTGTGTTCGGTCCAGTAACTCGAGAGTTACGTAACGAAAAATTCATGAGAATTATTTCACTGGCACCAGAAGTTCTTTAAATAATCGGAAAGCGAATTAGTAAGCGTAAGCTGAAGAGACAGTTAGAGACAGAAAGATGGATAAGTTTAAGCGTGATGACGAAGTGATAGTAATCACTGGTAGAGATAAAGGTAAGCGTGGAACTATTTCTCAAATAGCCGGAGATAGAGTGTTTGTAGCAGGCGTTAACATGGTTAAGCGTCATACAAAACCTAATCCAAATGCTGGGCAGGCCGGCGGAATAATAGAAAGAGAAGCTCCGCTTCATATTTCTAATGTTGCAATTTTTAATCCTGAAACTAATGCGGCAGATCGCGTTAGCATTCAGATAGACGATGATGGCAATAAGCAACGCATCTTTAAGTCTAACGGACAGGTGATAGATTAAGAGACGATCATGGCTCAGTTGAAAGAGTATTATCAAAAAGAAGTTGTACCAGCGTTAGCTCAGCAGCTTGGGTTTTCCAACACTATGCGTGTGCCAAGAATTACTAAGGTTGTTTTAAATATGGGTCTGGGTGAAGCAGTTGCAGATAAGAAAATTTTGGAAAATGCGGCTAACGACCTCGAGTTAATCAGTGGTCAAAAAGTTATTGTAACAAAGGCGAGAAAGAGTATTGCCGGATTCAAAATTCGTGAGGGTTGGCCTATTGGTTGCAAAGGTTACTCTTCGCGGTGAGCGCATGTATGAATTCTTGGAGAGATTAGTTGACATAGCAATTCCACGAATTAGAGACTTCCGTGGATTGAGCCCTAGGTCTTTCGACGGCCGGGGTAATTTTGCCATGGGTGTGAATGAGCAAATTATTTTCCCTGAAATCGACTACGACAAGATCGATACCTTACGCGGATTAGATATCACAATCACTACTACTGCACAAAATGATGATGAAGGCCGTGCGTTATTAACTGCACTGCGATTTCCTTTTCGCGGCATGCCGTCAGCAAATGAAGAAAAAACTGAAGCTAAAGAAGAGACTGCGCCCTGGGGGTTGAAGAAGCTCCTGCTGCTGAAGAAACTGAACAAGCTCTAGAAGAGCCACCAGCTGAAGAGAGCAGCGAAGACCCGGGGTCCTGCTGCTGAAGAAACTGAACAAACTGTAGAAGTGCCACCAGCTGAAGAGAGCAGCGAAGGCGCTTCAGATGAAGACAAAGAGGAATCTTAATATGGCTAAAGCATCGATGATAGCCAGAGAGAATAAGCGCGCAAGAACAGTTGCGAAGTACGCCGAAAAACGTGCCGCATTGCGAGCCATTCTTAGGGACTCAAAAGCGTCTGATGATGATAAGTGGGCAGCGCAAGTGAAGTTGCAAAAGCTACCTCGTGATGCGAGCCCAAGCCGACAGCAACGTCGTTGTCGTATCACGGGTCGCCCCCATGGCGTTTATCGAAAGTTTGGTCTTTGTCGGAATAAATTACGTGAAGCAGCCATGCGCGGTGATGTGCCTGGCTTGACTAAGGCCAGTTGGTAGGTGGGAGGAGAAAGATGAGCATGTCAGACCCAATTGCAGATTTCTTAACTCGTATTCGTAATGCACAAATGGCGCAATTGCCAAATGTAAGTTGCCCATCATCCAAGATTAAGGTGGCAATTAGCAAAGTGCTGCAAGATGAGGGCTTTATAAATGGCTATGACGTTGCAGAAGAGGGCGGCAAACCTGTAATCGACATCGACCTGAAATATTTCCAGGGAAAGCCTGTTATTGAGGAAATTAAACGGGTGAGTCGACCAGGCCTGCGTGATTACAAAGGAAAAGAAAATTTGCCAAAGAATCGCGCAGGTTTAGGGATAGCTATTATGTCAACCAATCAAGGATTGATGACAGAGCGTCAAGCTGATGCTGCAGGAATTGGTGGTGAAGTACTTTGCACTGTTTTCTAAAGAGCACTTGGTAAGTAAAGAGAAACGAGAAGATGTCTAGAATAGCAAACGCACCAGTAACAATCCCTAAGGGTGTTGAAGCATCCCTAAGCGATGGTGCAATCTCCGTTAAAGGATCGAAAGGTAATTTAAACCTATCGCTTCACGATTTAGTTGCTGTTGCCCATGATGGTGAAGATTTAAAAGTATCTGCTAAAGATGACTCGCGTCAAGCAGGAGCATTGGCAGGAACTTTTCGTTCTTTAATCAATAACATGGTTGTTGGTGTGAGTGAAGGATATCAAAAGAAGCTTGAGCTTCAAGGTGTAGGCTATCGAGCAAAAGCTTCAGGTAAATCTGTAAATCTGACAGTTGGATATTCCCATCCGATTAATTATCAGTTGCCAGAAGGTGTTAGTGCAGAGACCCCATCTCAAACAGAAATTGTTATTTCAGGTGCAGACAAGCAGTTGGTTGGTCAAGTAGCTGCAGAAATTAGAAAGTTTCGTCCACCTGAGCCTTATAAAGGTAAAGGTATTCGCTATACCGATGAGCATGTGTACAGAAAAGAAGCGAAGAAGAAATAGGTTATAAAAATGAGTGTTAAGAAGATAGCACGACTGCGCAGAGCAAAACGCGCCAGAGTAAAGATTAGCGAACTGCGAATGAACCGCCTTTGTGTTTATCGTTCGCCGCGACATATCTATGCACAAATTATTTCTCCAACTGGTAATGAAATTATTGCGAGCGCATCTACCATTGAGAAGAAAAATAGAAAAGGTGCGACTGGCAACATCGAAGCTGCTGGCAAGGTTGGTAAATTAATAGCTGAGCGCGCGAAAAAAGCAGGAATTGAAGAAGTTGCGTTCGATCGCGCTGGTTATGCCTATCACGGTCGCGTTAAAGCGCTTGCGGAAGCAGCGCGTGAAGGCGGATTGAAATTCTAAGGTAATTAAATATGGCATTTAAAGACGAGCCAGGTAAAAACGAAGAAGGACTACAGGAAAAGCTTATTCAAGTTAATCGTGTGGCTAAAGTGGTTAAAGGTGGCCGTATTTTTGGATTCACCGCTCTCACCGCAGTGGGTGATGGCAATGGCCGCGTAGGATTTGGTCGTGGTAAAGCTCGAGAAGTTCCTTTAGCGATTCAGAAGGCTATGGAATCAGCTCGACGCAACATGATTACAGTAAACCTGGATGGGCACACTCTGCAATATCCAGTTAAGTCTCGTCATGGTGCCTCAAAGATTTATATGCAACCAGCATCAGAAGGTACTGGCGTAATTGCTGGTGGCGCAATGCGCGCCATTTTAGAATTGGCTGGAGTACAAAATGTATTGGCAAAATGCTATGGCTCTACCAATCCAATTAATGTGGTCCAGGCTACATTCAATGGATTGCGTGATATGCGCTCGCCTGAAGATGTTGCAGCGAAGCGCGGTAAAGCTATAGAAGAAGTTGTGGGCTAGTTAAGAAAGGATTGAAACTATGGCAAAGAAGAAAACTGTCAAAGTTACTTTAGTGAAGAGCCCAATCGGTACCTTGCCGAAGCACAAACTTTGTTTGCAAGGTCTTGGGCTTCGACGTATGCATCAATCTGTAGAAGTTGAAGATACTCCTGCAGTGCGCGGCATGATTAATAAGGTTAACTACATGTTGGTCGTAGAAGGTGAGAGTTAGTCATGGAACTGAATGCATTAAGCCCAGCTCCCGGTAGCACTAAAGCGAAAAAGCGCGTTGGTCGTGGAATCGGCAGTGGATTGGGAAAGACTTGTGGAACAGGGCACAAAGGCCAGAAGTCCCGTAGTGGCGGTACAGTAAAACCAGGATTCGAAGGCGGTCAGATGCCTTTGCAGATGCGTCTGCCAAAGTATGGTTTTACCTCACGGGTTGGCCGTATTACGGCAGAAGTTCGTACTTCAGAGTTGAATAAAGTTGAAAGTGAGTTAATAACTGTTGAAAGTCTTAAAAAAGCTGGCGTTATTTCAGCAAACAAGAAACGCGTAAAGATCATGCTTTCCGGAGATGTGACTAAGAAGGTTACCGTCGAAGGTGAAGGCATCGCTGTATCTAAAGGTGCTCGAGAAGCTATTGAAAAAGCTGGTGGCAAAGTTGTAGAAGCGGGAGCCAAGGCTGAAGCAAGGCCAGTGAAGAAGGCGAAAGCTGACCCAAAGAAGAAGCCAGCTCTGAAAAAGGAAGCGAAAGCAGAAGAAGCAAAGGATGAAGCTTCTAGCGAAGACTCAACAGACGCTGAAGAACAGACAGAAGACAAGAAAGACGAAGAGTAATTAACGATTTCTTTTTCTATTTATAAAGAAGCAATAAACTGAAATGGCAAACAAACCAAATTTAAATCCAGAGAATATAGGCGCCGGTCTCGGTGAGCTGAAGGTACGCCTGTTATTCTTGCTGTTTGCCATATTTGTTTATCGGGTAGGTACACATATTCCTGTGCCCGGAATCGACCCGCTGCAATTGCAAGCCTTCTTTGAACAAAACGAAGGGACTTTCGCCGGTTTGTTTAACATGTTTTCTGGTGGCGCTTTGGAGCGCATGAGTATCGTAGCACTGGGCATCATGCCTTACATTTCTGCTTCTATCATTATGCAGTTATTGACTGCCGTGAGTCCGCAATTGGACCAATTAAAGAAAGAAGGTGAGTCTGGTCGTCGCAAAATTACTCAATATACCCGTTACGGAGCTTTAGTATTAGCAACTGTGCAGGGAACAGGTATGACCGTTGGATTGTTATCGCCAATGGCATACAACCCAGGATTGGCTTTTAACCTTTAAACCCCAATTATTTCGCTGGTTACCGGTGCCATGTTCCTGATGTGGTTGGGGGAGCAAATTACTGAGAAGGGTATTGGAAATGGAATTTCGATGCTTATCTTTGCTGGAATCGTAGCGCTGTTTCCAGCGGCAGTGGGTTCATCACTTACTCAAGCTTATGAAGGCCCGATCAGCGGCGTACTTTTATTAGTCGTAGCAATAATTGCTATTGGAGTAGTTGCCGGAATAGTTTATGTAGAGAGGGCGCAGCGTCGCATTACTGTCAACTACGCCAAGCGTCAGCAGGGCCGTAAGATGTATCAGGCTCAAGCAAGTCACTTACCTTTGAAGATCAACATGGCCGGTGTGATTCCAGCGATTTTCGCAAGCTCAATCTTGTTATTCCCGGCATCACTTGGGCAGTGGTTTGGTCAGTCGGAAGGTGCGGAATGGTTACAAGGGTCTGGCGCTGTTAATCGGACCAGGTCAGCCCCTATACATCATTATTTTTAGCGCAATGATTATCTTCTTCTGCTTCTTTTATACTGCACTGGTTTTCAATCCCCGCGATGTTGCAGAAAACTTGAAGAGATCAGGTGCGTTTATTCCAGGCATACGTCCTGGTGAACAAACAGCCAAATATATCGATGGTGTGATCACACGATTAACAATGTTTGGTGCGATCTACATTACTTTGGTTTGTTTGTTACCGAATTTCATGCAGATGATGGCAAACGTACCATTTAATCTTGGCGGAACAGCATTACTTATTTCTGTGGTGGTAACCATGGATTTCTGGTCTCAGGTGCAATCGCATTTGATGTCACATCAATATGATTCCTTGATGAAGAAATCTAAACTAGGAAACTATGGCAGGAGTGGAATCTAGCCAGAAGCTAGAGGAGAAAGAAGGTGAAAGTAAGAGCATCAGTAAAAAAGATTTGCCGAAACTGTAAGGTTATTCGCCGCAACGGTTCGGTGCGAGTTATTTGTAGTGCAGAACCTCGACACAAACAGCGGCAAGGTTAAAACGGAAGAGTAAACGGAGTAAATCTATGGCACGTATTGCTGGGGTCAACATACCGGACAACAAGCATATCGTAATTTCATTGCGCTATGTGTATGGCATTGGCCAACACAAGCAAAGATCATTTGCGATGCGACAGGTATAGAACCGTCAACTAAAGTTTCCGATTTGAGTCCAGAACAACTCGACGGAATTCGAGCAGAAGTAGCAAAAGTCCCAACTGAGGGTGATTTGCGCCGTGAAATCTCAATGAATATTAAGCGACTGATGGATTTAGGTTGTAACCGTGGTATCCGTCATCGCCGCTCTTTGCCTGTGAGAGGACAAAGAACGAAAACTAATGCGCGTACTCGTAAGGGTCCTCGCAAACCGATTAGGAAGTAATAAATGGCCACTCCCAAAACAGCAAAGAAGACGCGCAGTACTGTCGTTGACGGTATCGCATTTATTCATGCTTCATTTAATAACACATTATCACGATCACTGATCGTCAAGGTAATGCTCTAGCGTGGGCCACTGCTGGTGGATCTGGTTTTAGGGGTTCTAGAAAGAGTACTCCATTCGCAGCTCAGGTTGCTGCAGAAAAAGCGGGAAAGCAAGCGATGGAAAGCTATGGCCCTTTAAAAATTTAGATGTGAAAGTAAACGGACCTGGTCCGGGTCGCGAATCAGCAGTTCGCGCATTAAACACTTGTGGATTGAAAGTCGGCAACATCACTGATGTTACCCCAATTCCCACAATGGTTGCCGTCCGCCTAAAAAGCGACGCGTGTAAACTAGGAGAGAAAGTATGGCCCGTTATTTAGGCCCCAAGTGTAAGCTATCTCGTCGTGAAGGAACGGACCTGTTCTTAAAGAGCGGAGTTCGTCCCATAGACAGTAAGTGAAGACCGACAACATTCCTGGCCAACATGGTCAGCGTCGTGGTCGTCTTTCGGACTATGGAGTGCAGTTACGTGAAAGCAGAAAGTACGCCGCACTTATGGTGTATTAGAAAGGCAATTCCGTGGTTACTACAAAGAAGCTGCAAGGTTAAAGGCGCTACAGGCGAAAACTTATTACAGTTGCTTGAGTGTCGTTTAGATAATGTAGTTTATCGAATGGGTTTTGGTTCAACTCGTGCCGAAGCACGACAGCTGGTTTCACACAAATCCATTTGCGTTAATGGTGAGTAGTAAACATTCCTTCATACCAAGTTACAGAGGGAGATGTTGTAGCCGTTCGACAAAAATCCAAGGAACAGCTAAGAATTAAATCTGCATTGGAATTAGCACTCAACGTTTGGAAGTAGATTGGATATCAGTTGATTCTTCAAAGATGGAAGGTCAGTTCACTCGTAAGCCGGATCGAGCAGACTTACCTCCTGAAATTAATGAAAACCTAATCGTTGAACTTTATTCCAAGTAGAGACTTAATCACACAGAGGGTCGATTACATGCAAATTTCTTTATCAGACTTCTTAACACCACAATTGATACAGGTTGATGATTTCGACAAGTGTCATTCTAAGGTGGTACTAGAACCTCTAGAAAGAGGCTTCGGCCACACATTAGGAAACGCACTTCGCCGCATATTACTCTCATCAATGCCTGGTAGTGCAGTTGAAGAAGTTGAGATAGATGGTGTTGTTCACGAATACAGCACAATCGAAGGTGTACGAGAAGACGTTATCGAGATATTGCTAAACCTTAAAGGGGTGGCAGTATTATTGAATAACAATGATGAAGCAGTTCTTACTCTTTCAAGAAAGGAGCAGGCACTGTAACTGCAGGCGATATTGCAGAAGATCATGATGTTGAAATCGTAAATCCTGATCACGTCATTGCGAACCTGAATACCAATGGTGAGTTAAGTATGCGTTTAACAGTGCGTAAGGGTAGAGGTTATTCCCCTGCGGACAGCCGAGTTGCGGAAGACGATGAAACTCGTTCAGTTGGCAAACTCCCGTTAGATGCATCATACAGCCCAGTTCTCAGAGTTTCTTACTCGGTTGAGAATGCTCGTGTAGAACAGCGCACTGACTTGGATAAGCTCATTATTGATCTTGAAACTAATGGAACAATTGATCCGGAAGAAGCGATTCGCAGAGCAGCGACAATTCTTCAGCATCAGTTGAGTGTATTTGTTGACCTTCAGAGTGAAATTATTTCGGAGCCTGAAGAACACGAAGATGAAATTGATCCTATCCTTTTACGACCCGTTGATGATTTGGAGCTTACTGTTCGATCGGCAAACTGTTTGAAGGCAGAAGACATTTACTACATTGGTGATCTCATTCAGCGAACTGAAGTTGAATTACTAAAGACACCTAACCTTGGTAAGAAGTCACTGACAGAGATCAAGGATGTATTGGCTACACGCGGACTATCTCTCGGCTTGCGCTTAGAGAACTGGCCACCATCAAGCCTGAAGTCCGACGAACGAGCAGCTTAGAAAGAAAGTTAAGGATATAGGACTATGCGTCATCGACATAGCGGTCGCCAACTAAATCGGAACAGTCCGCACCGCACAGCAATGTTCCGCAATATGACATCGTCCCTTGTGGAGCGTGAAATTATCAAAACAACTTTGGTGAAGGCGAAGGAATTGCGGTCTGTCGCAGAACCTCTGATCACTCTCGCCAAGAAAGATTCTGTGGCGAATCGTCGCCTGGCTTTCGACCGTACTCGCAACAAGGCAACAGTAGGAAAGCTATTTACCGAACTTGGTCCTCGCTATGCTGATCGTCCGGGTGGCTATATTCGCATTCTTAAATGTGGTGAAAGAGCTGGTGATAAAGCACCTATGGCATATGTCGAGTTAGTGGATCGCCCGCTTCATAACACGGATGATTACGACGATGAAGTAGAAGCGGTGGAAGAAGATGAATAGAACTTCTTTGAAGTTTAAGGAAACCCGACTTCGTAGTCGGGTTTTTTTGTATCTGAACCTATATTCCTAGAAACTTACTAATGCAGCAAGTTACTCTTAGAGATTATATAGAGTTACTAATCCTATCGGCGATTTGGGGATCCTCGTTCCTATTCCTAAGAATTGCCTCGCCAGAGTTTGGGCCAATTTTTTTAATCGAGATGCGTGTGGCGAGCGGCTTGATTGTACTTCTACCTATATGCCTATTGTTAGGAAAAATTCAAGAATTGAAAGAAAACTGGAAAATGATTTTTATACTCAGTCTTTCCAACATGACAATTCCATTTTGCCTCTTCGCTTATTCAGCGCTAAATATGGGGGCAGGTATCTTATCTATCATAAATGCTACTGTTCCTTTCTTTACTGCAATCATCGCATTTTTGGTTTATCAGCAACGAATGACCCGATATGGACTGATAGGACTCATGGTTGGGTTCATGGGCGTAGCAGTCTTGGTTTTTGATCCTTCTGAATCCTCTGGAGTAACAAATGATCTCGCAATACCCTCAGCTCTATTTGCATGCGTCTTGTATGGCGTGGCATTAAATATCGTATCCCACAAACTTCAAGGGGTTTCTGGGATATCCATTACAACGGGGGCACTGTTCTTTTCTACTATAGTCTTGATTCCTTTCGCAGTCATAGAGCGACCTGAGGTTATGCCTCAGGGATCTGTCTGGTTTAGTGTGTTGGCGCTAGGAGTAGTTTGTACCGGTTTTGGCTACATTCTTTTCTATCGATTAATTGCCAGAATTGGTTCCCAACAGGCCATCATGACCACCTATTTAATTCCAATTTTCAGTATCTTATGGGGAAATCTCTTTCTTGCGGAGAGCATCACATTATTCATGATATTTGGCGGCATGCTGGTACTTATGGGAGTTGGCATGACCACCGGTAGGTTACCTGGAATTGCTAATCTTTCTAAAGAAATCTCGAAACAAGGGCGCTGAGTCTCGACAGCAGGCGATGCTATAAAGCTAGAAAAGTCCTTTTGTTTTGACATCTGGATGCGACCAAAAATATCCTTCGAAAAGACGTACAGATTGTGCCAGTTTCTAATACCTGCTAAGCGCGCGAGTCGATAGAAGTCTTTAATGACGAGGTTTTGTAACGATCTTCCTACCTCCGCTTGCCAATAAAGATCGTAACAAGAAATAATCCACCAAAAGTTAGAGATAAAAAAACCGGATCACTTTTATGATCCGGTTTTTTGTAGCTCAGTATTTAGTGTTAGTAACCGGTACTCGCAGGAGCGGCAGCTGGCAAAGCTACTGCAGTTAGTTTTGCCCCCGTTTGCAACATGATGTACTGATGGCCTTGATGGGTCCATGAGCTCATACCATAGCGGCTGCGATCGGGTACTTCGATAGAGCCTAATGTTTCACCGTTAGCTTTATCGATAGCATAAAGCATTGGCGTACCATCAGTTGCAGTATCTGAATAAACCAACATGTTTGGCGTAACAACCATTGGCACCAAAGCGCCAGTTCCAGTGTTACCAATATCGACATTGTTATCATCGATTACTTCTTGTACACGAGAAGGAGTTTCACCCGTTGGAATAACCCAAGCGTATTCGCCAGTGTTCATGTCGATTGCAGAAATACGACTGAAAGGCGGTTTGAAAAGTGGAATTCCTAGCGGATGACGAGGTGCGCCAGCGCCAGGGCCACTTGCATACTGTGCAAATGTAGTTCCGGTTGGCTTTTCATATTGAACATCTGCTTCCTCACCCGGCACTAAGAGAATCGGACTGCAAGCTGAGCGCGAAGAAATAAACAGATAACCACTGTTTGGATCAGCAACTGATGGTGAAGTGATATTGGCGCCGCCGCCTCCACCTGGACAGAACATTGCTGCGCGCTTACCTGATTCATGTCCACGCTGAATAGGTGGATTGAATAGTGGACCCATCTGGTAGTCAGCAAACGCATTAATTGCCTGCTGTCTGATTTCTGGGGTCCAATCGATCAAGTCATCAATGGAAACACCTTGAATATCAAATGGAGCTGGTCGAGTTGGGAACGGTTGGGTTTCCGAAAGCACTTCTCCTGGAACCGTTGATTGCGGAACAGGCCTTTCGACAATTGGCCAAATTGGCTCACCTGTCAGACGATTAAACGCATAAACAAAACTCTGTTTAGTTACTTGCATAACGGCTGGAACTTGCCCCTGACCAGGTACATTCAAATCGAGGAGAACCGGTGCCATTGGATTGTCATAGTTCCAGATATCATGGTGTACCGTTTGAAAGTGCCAGGCTCTTTCACCGGTACTTGCATTTAATGCAATTAAACTGGTTCCAAATAAATTGTCACCTGGACGGAAGCCACCGTAGTAATCGATAGTTGCGCCATTGGTTGGGATGTAAACTAAATCATTTTCTACATCTGCAGAAATTGGAGCCCAAGAAGAAACGTCACCGGTCCACTGCCAAGCATCGTTTTCCCACGTTTCATGACCATACTCACCTGGACGTGGAATTACGTTGAACTTCCATTTGAATTCGCCTGTGCGTTTGTCATAACCAAGTATGTCGCCAGGAATATTTTCGATTCTTGCCTGGTTGTAACCTTGTTCCGCAGAGTTACCAACTACAACGGTGTCATTTATGACGATCGGTGGCGACGAACCAGTAATATATCCAGTCTCTAATGGAATGCCTTCGTAAGGATCGTACGGGTGACCTAAATCTGCTAACAGATCCACTACACCTGTTTCAGGAAAGCCATCGATTTGAACTGGTTGACCGAAACCTCCCAATGGAGCTCCAGTTTCGGCATCCAAAGCTGTAAGGAAGAATCCTGGTGTGATCATGTAGATAACACCTTTGCCGTCGACTTCTGAGTAACCAATGCCTTTGCCATAGTCGGCACGCATTGAGTATTCCCATCGACCAGTGTTAGGTAATCGATAGCTCCAAAGCTGTTCGCCAGTCTTTGGATCGATCGCTACAACGTGACGGCGTGCTCCTGCCACTGTGTACAAGGTGCCATTAATATAGCTAGGTGTGGAACGACCACTAGCAGCACCATGGCTGGCACCATCCCATTCCCAAACTACTTCTAATTCGCTAAAGTTTTCGGCAGTAATTTCGCTGGATGTTGTATATCGGGTATTTGCGTAATCATTACCCAGAGTAAACCATTCAACATCATCTTGAGCTGCGAGGAGGCTGCCTGAACCACCTAGTAGTAAGCTTATCGTTAGAGCTGTCTGCCAGCTTTTACGGATGTCTACTTTTTTTATCATTTTTTGCCCCGTCGATAAAAATGACTATCAGATTCTTGAAGTAATTAATCCAGTAAAAACAGCAACTTATCAATTTCTACTAGTATAGATAGTCGGATTAAATACCAGCTCGAGGCTACCGGAAGGTAAGGGGCTTGTCCACGAGGAAAAAGTTACGAGATTTGTCTGAATTTAACTAAAGATCAGGCATTTGAAAGTCAGCAGAAGACAATTCCCTGGAGAGATCTGAATACTGTTCATCAGTGAGCTTAGTAAGGGGAGGTCTTACCCGAACCCATTCAGAATCTTCGCCATACATAGCTGTTGCAGCTTTTAATGCGGGGATCATTGGATAGGCTTGGAAGATGATTCGTATTTTGTTGAGATCTTTTTGTCGCTGCTCAGCGCCTGAGTCTTGCCAATGTTTATAAAGGCCCATAATTGCAGATGGGTTTACATTTGCAGTAGCAGAAATACAACCAGCACCACCTGTCCGCATGTTTTGCAATAAGAAACTTTCCGATCCACAAAACACTGCAAAGTTCTCAATTGCAAGGTCGTTGAATGCCTGTGTTTGATTCCAGTCGCCCGAACTATCTTTGATTCCAGCGATGTTAATTGGATACTTCGCTGCCAGTTTTTCTATCAATCCAAGAGATATTGAAATTTGTGAAATAGGAGGTATGTGATATAGATATATATGTAGTTTGTCATCTGCTACAGACTCAATCACTTGAGCATAAAAATCAAACAGACCTTGATCCGAAACTCCCTTGTAATAAAAAGGTGGCAACATCAACACCCCTCCGCAACCGAGTTCCACTGCTCTTTTGGTGAGAATGATGCTGTCGCTTAAAGCACAGCAACCTGTTCCAGGCATCAATTTTTCCGGATTTACACCCGCCATAACTAATTCTTCAAGCAAATGTATTTTCTCAGCAAGATTTAGTGAATTAGCTTCACTATTGGTACCAAAAACAGCAAGGTTTGCTCCTTGCGTAACAATCCAATTGCAGTGCTTGATGAAACGTTGACTATCTGGTCGCAGATTATCGGTAAAAGGCGTAATTACAGGAGCTAATACTCCACTAAATCTAGTTTGTGACACCCTAACTCCTGTTCTTTTTGAATTTGTAGTGTGATTGCTTTTGGTGGTTTGTGTAGGCTTAATTTATTAAGAGCTTTTGGCAGCTTCTTGAAAGAAGATGCTGATAAGCAACATCGGCCAAATTCCCACGTGCACCATTACGTCGGCGGTATTGAACACATAGTTCCAATAAGGAATATGTTGAATATCTATGAAATCGATGACGCTACCATAAATAAATCTATCCAAAATATTGCTGGCACCACCGCCAACAATAAATCCGAAACAAATGAATTCATATCGACCAACTTGATTGCCTAACCAAAGATAAGCTGTTACTGCCAAAAGTAACCCAGTTGAGATTAAACCAAACAACCAGCCCATTCCTTGAGCGAGACCAAATACTCCACCGTAGTTTCGAATATGAGTTAAATGAATGAGGCTGTTTATTTCCCAGGTAGTGTTTAAGGCAATATTATTGTTAACCCAATAGCCAACTAGCTGTGATATGAGGAGCACAGCTAGAGCGATGCCGCCATAGAGGCTCATGTTGGTGATTTTTTCACTCATCTTCATATGTAACTTTAGGTTGATCAGGCATGTTAAAACCCAAGCTTAGCATAGAGCTTAATTTGTATGAGCTTTACAATGTGTCGGCCCATAAACGATTTGGAATTAACTATCTGTCCAGGTCAGCGTAGGCAACATCCGCATATTGGACAATTTCTTGACTGCCTTCTGGGGAGAATCGAATAATGCTATGGGCGCAGTTATGCATATGGGGAGGAGTCCACAGTTCGTCCATGGGCAAGTTTTCAACATAGCAAAGGATTGTTTTTATTAGGGCGCCGTGACTTACTACGGCGATCTGCTGATCTAAATGCAGTTCAGCTATTTTCTCAACAGCTGCTACCGCTCTATTTTGTAATTCATAGAAAGACTCTGCTCCCTCAACATCAAAAAGATGTGGTTCTTCCCAGAAGTGCCGAAATGAGTCGGGCTCCCGATGTTCAATTTCATCGTAAAGCGAACCTTCCCAGGGGCCTAGAAAGATTTCACGCAGATTATCAAGATACTCAATCTCAACTCTATTGTCTGGAAACAAATTAGCGGCGGTTTGGCGAGTGCGTAATGAACTACTGCAAAAGACCTTATCAAATTCGACAAATTGAATCCGTTGCCCTAATTCAAGGGCTTGCTCTTCTCCAAGTTGAGTTAAGCGCGAATCGCTTTGTCCCTGTACTCGTCTTTCTTCGTTCCAATCTGTCTGTCCATGACGAATTAAATGCAAATCCATTTCTTTAATCACCTCTAACTCTTGGTTCTCTCTACAGCTTCTTTCCAGCCCTTGTATTGAGTCGTTCTCCAGGTATCGTCTTTCGCTGGCTTAAAGGCCTGATCAAGCTGCCATTTCTTGGTAATTTCATCGATAGAAGAAAACACCCCAGCCTGTAATCCTGCTATATAGGCTGCACCCAATGCAGTGGTCTCGGTAATAATTGGGCGTTGTACTTCACAATCCAAAAGATCAGCTAACATCTGGGTAACATAATTGTTATTAGCCATTCCGCCGTCTACTTTCAAAGTATTTAGACTAGCTCCATCGGCAGCAATTGCGTCAACCAGATCTTTAGTTTGATAACACACCGACATTAGCCCTGCGGTTACGATTTCATTTATCCCTGTATCTCTCGTCATGCCGTAAATTGCGCCACGTGCGCGTGGGTCCCAATAGGGAGCGCCAAGTCCGGTAAATGCAGGAACTAGATATACGCTTAAATCGTCCGGTGTTTCTCTTGCTAATTGTTCAGATTCGGCGGCAGTATTGATTAGTTTCAACTGGTCTCTTATCCACTGCATTGTCGCACCAGCCATAAATATGCTTCCTTCTATTGCGTAGGAAGTTTCGTTACCTAATCGATATGAAACTGTCGTTAACAGGCGATTTGATGAAGTTACGAATTCTTTGCCAGTATTAAACAGAAGGAAACACCCAGTTCCGTATGTACTTTTTGCTGACCCAGGTGCGAAACATCCTTGGCCAAAAGCAGCTGACTGTTGGTCACCTATCATTCCGGTAATTGGAATAGCGGTGCCAAAGATTTCTGCGTCACTGCTTCCATAGTCAGCGGCACAGTCTTTTACTTCTGGCAGAACTGATTCTGGTATATTTAAAAGAGATAACAGATCTTTGTCCCATTCCTGGCCGACAATATTAAACAACATTGTGCGAGATGCATTAGTAGCGTCGGTGTAGTGACTATTGCCATTAGTTAATTTCCAGAGCAGAAAACTGTCTACCGTACCGAAAGCGAGTTCGTCATTTTCTGCACGGCTTCTTGCATTCGGTACATTGTCTAGAATCCAGCGCAATTTTGTTCCAGAGAAATAAGGGTCGAGTAATAACCCTGTTTTTGTTTGAACAGATTGAGCGTGACCCTGTTGTTTAAGCTCTTCGCAGTAATCGCTGGTGCGTCGATCTTGCCAGACTATCGCATTGGAGATTGGCTCACCGTTTGTTCGATCCCATACTATAGTTGTTTCTCTTTGATTCGTTATCCCAATACAAATAATGTCAGCTGCACTGGCTCCTGCTTCTGACATTGCCTTGTTGCAACTGTTTATAGTTGTTTGCCAGATTTCATTGGGATCATGCTCAACCCAACCGTCCGCAGGAAAATGCTGGGTAAATTCTTCTTGTCCTACAGCAACGGGTGTGCCTTTTTTATCGAATAATAAAGCGCGACTGCTAGTAGTACCTTGATCGATGGCGAGGATATATTTGCTCATTGCGTTTATTGCTCTACTTCACATCATTTTTGTCTAGACTTATATATGGTCGAAAACTCTCCCTATCTAAACAACTAAAGTGGGTGGTCGACAAGGCAGCCATGTTACACTATGTTATCCCGTGTATGGCATGTTTTATCCTCATAAGAAGTCTCAGTGAATTCACTGAAGAGTTCGCTTGATGCTCACTATTCGCTGTCTATTCTGCTAAGGGATACAATGACGCCGATAAATTCACGATAGGTAGTCATGCCATGAGTTATTGCAGTAGGAATTATTTAGCAAGATTGCTTCTATTTATTGTTGTTAGTACGTTTTCTTTCAACGCATCTGCCCAAAGCCGCTTCTATCCAGATGCACGTAGTGGTGGAAACTACATGCACAATTTTTATTTTCCACCATCCCCCAGTTCAACACCCTGGGCGCCGGATTGGTCGCCCGATGGTGAGAGTATTGCGGTAGCCATGCATGGTTCGATCTGGAATATTGATCCTGAATCTGGCATCGCCTATGAAATTACCTATAGCGAAGATGCCTATCATTCATCTCCAGATTATTCTCCTGATGGGCGCTGGTTGGTGTTTACCGCCGACTATGATCACCAACGCATTCAATTGGAAGTACTTGATACTGAAAGCGGTGAAATTTCAAAACTTACCGATGATCAGGCCGTTTATACTGACCCAGTTTTCTCTCCCGACGGCAGCAAGATCGCTTATGTTTCTACCAATCCTAACGGTTACTTCAATTTATATGTTCGTGAGATTTCCAATGGACAGTGGGTAGGCGAACCAATAGCAATTTCTATAGATAATGATTTCGGCAGGAATCGCTTGTATTTTGGACGCTGGGATATGCATATCACGCCTTCGTGGTTGCCCAATAGCGAGGAGCTTTTGGTAGTTTCTAACAGGAATGTCCCGTTAGGTTCTGGCAATGTTTTAAGAGTTCCAGCAGTAGCCGGAGGCATAACTCAAGCTGCAACAGTGTTGGCTGAACAATCACTCTATCGCACACGTCCTGACGCCTCCATTGATGGAAGACGGTTTGTTTATGCATCTACCTCAGGCTCTGCGGATCAGTACAATAATCTTTATGTACAACCAACAATGGGTGGCGAGCCCTACAAACTAACTTTTTATCAACATGATGTTTTTCATCCGCGCTGGTCTCCAGATGGGGAGTGGATTGCATTCATTTCCAATGAGCTTGGTTTGTCGCAATTAAACTTGCTGGAAACTTACGGGGGCAAATTAGTTAAGCGAACAATCACCGAATTGCACTACAAACGACCAATGGGGATCTTGTCAGTTAAAGTGCTGATGCTAATCGTCAATCACCAACACCCAGTAGAATTCATTTGTCCGCCAGCGATGGCAAGTTCTATGCTCCCAATAATGCCTATGCCAGATCCGGAACCAGAGGAGATCAAATATTTCATAACGATGGTGAATTCTCAATAACTCTTCCGGTAGGTGGACCGATCTAACCGCAGTAAAAGGCTTTGAGTTTTATCCATCAGAGCATCAAATTGAAATTGAAGCAGGGGAAGTAACTGAACTCATAATTGAGCTGCAAAGGATGACCGATATGTCAGCCAAAGGTTGGTATAGTGCTTCACTCATGTGCAGCGAACTATGGTGGCAATCTGCACAATACTCTGGAAAATCTAATGATGATGTCTCGTGCGGAAGATCAAGACTTGGTCTTAGAGCAGGTCGCTAACAAAGATAATCGGTTTTTTGGATTACCACTATTTTGAAGCTGGCGGCGAAGCACATTCTGTTTCAGAGAAAGATCAGATCGGGGTTTGTGGGGCAGGAGTATCGACCTCCCTTTTATGGTCACGTATTCATGTTTGGATTACGTGATCATTTAATTTCTCCTTTTGTTACCGGTTACGAAGGTACAGCGGTCGAGAGTCTTTATCCCAGTAACACTGATATGCTTCTTAAAGCAAGCAGCAGGGTGCTGTAACCGGTTATGTCCATCCTTTTCTGGGAGAAAACGATCCTTTGTCAGGCACACTAGGTGGTGGTAAAGGGTTCATAGTTGACGCAGCTTTAGGGACCGCAGACGCATTGGAGTGGTCAGATTCCAATCTGCCGGCTTTTACCCGCTTTATAGTGTTTGGAACAACGGTCTGAAAGTTACCGCCACTGGTGGCGAAGACTCAATAAGTTCTTTGCACCGTAGCAAGTAGTAGGTTCGTTTCGTACTTTTGTTTATACCGGAACTCAAGCATTGACAATGGAAGCCTGGTTTGACGGATTAACACGAGGTAGAGCCATGGTTATTCAGGGCCATTTTTAGAAATGGCAGTGGGTTCGGCTATTCCTGGTGATACGGTGCATTTACCCTCCGACGGGGGAAGCATATCGGTTACTGGACGTCTTAGGTCAATCACCGAGCTTGATGATGTCGCGCTCTACTGCAATGGGAATGAAGTTGAAAGATTTCCAATAAGTGGAAATGGTAATGATCTCGATTTCACTTACGAATTGGAGATTATTAATTCGGGTTGGTGCCATTTGCGCACAGAAGGATCTCCAGCAGAGCGAGGATATTAGATGTTGCCTACGCTCAAGCGTTTACCAACCCTATCTGGTTCCAAGTTGGTGACGATTCAATTCAAGACACGGATTCAGCAAACTATGCGCTGCAGTGGATCGATAAGCTTCAGGATCTGGCTGAGCAATGGCCAGGTTGGCGTTCGCAGCAGGAAAAAGATCATGTCTATACTCAATTTACGAGGCGCGGGCGGTTTATCGCAACAAGTTAAATTAAGTCTGCTCATTCATATTGCTTAACAAGCCTATTACCAGAGTGCTCATAGTTATAGACACGAATGTTTTTAAATAAGTAAAGAACGCAAAGTGCACATGTTCGATTAGCGAAACGCTAGGTGTCGCCGCGTGATGAGCATGTAAAAATTGGGGAGGAGTAAAATTTTGCTAAGCTCAAATTCATCGATTTTTAACTTTGTAAAGCACTATTTGTGCATAAGGCAGGAGCCAATAATGAGAAAGAATAGCACCGCGTTTCTTCTATTACTTGGATCGTTACTTATTCAAGAATCAATTGCTGCAATTCCAGATGCCGTAATTGTTGGTCCAGTTGAAGCGGACCCTCCAGGCCATCCGTCAAAAAATTCTATCTATGCCGCATCGGCAATTGAATTACGCGCGAACGGTTACATAGAAGAAGAATATTTTATTGAAGGTACTGCTAACCAATACACTAACCCCGATTTAGAAACTGGAGCTGTTATCGATAGCGGACATCGATACCTAACTCGGCTTATTGTGCGACGACCACAAGCTGAAGACTTTAATGGCATTGTCATTGTTGAATGGATTAACGTTACTGGAGGCCCGGACAAAGATATAGATTGGTGGTACTCCGGGGCTCACTTTGTTCGGAATGGTTATGCCTATGTCGCAGTTTCGGCGCAACAACTCGGCATCGATACTATAAAAGGAATGGAGTCCGCAAAGATACGGAGTTTGGACACTACTCATGACGGCTTGGTGGGTGGAGACGGGCTGTCATACGATATCTTTTCAGCAGTAGGAAGGGCAATTAATCGAGTGGGGCAATCAACTCCAGCGGGAGGAATCGATATTCTGGATGGCTTGAAAGCAGAGCTGATAATCGCTACCGGCCACTCTCAATCTGCGAGTCGCTTGGCTATTTATCTAAATAATGTTCATCCTCTCGAACTTATTTACGATGGAGTAATGGTTCATGGTGGTGGTGGCCGAATTCGAGACGATCAGGAAACCAAGATATTCAAGATCATGGCGGAAACTGACATGGCCCGTCGTGCTGCTACGCCACAGCCCAATTCTGATACTTTTATGCAATGGGAGGTCGCTGGAACTTCTCACGCGGATTATGATTTTGAAATTGAGTACTCAAAGTTGCGCTTATTGAGGGATGGCTTACCTATTTCCAAGCAGAGGCGAGAGACGTTGGTTGTGCGCTTCCGGCTCATAGTCGAATTCCATTTCGTGATCCCTTTAATGCTGCCTTCGAGCATTTAGTAAAGTGGATTAAAGAAGATGTTCAACCACCAAGTGCTGAACCCTTACAAGTTTCTCGCATGATGCCGGAAGTAGAGTTCGCTAGAGATGATTTTGGGAATATTCTGGGGGGGATAAGACTGGCGGAACATGCAGTTGCCACTGCGAAAAACACTGGCATGAACGACAGGTTACGAATCGCTTCTGTTTTCTATATGGCTCACATGAACCATTCGATCAAAAAACTCTAGATAGCTTATATCCAAGTCACGAAGCCTATGTGCATGCAGTTAGGGAAGTTGTCGAAGAAAATCTCGCGGCGGGATACATTCTTCCCTATGCCGCGGGAAAAAACAATCAACGAAGCAGAAGCATCGTCTATCGGAAAATAGTTTTACTTCAATTCTTTTGCCAGGGCTGCCAGTCTTGCGGCCCAAAGCTTTTTGATACTGTTTTTGTATGGGCTGAGTTCAGCGGGGAGCTTTACGTTTAGTTTTAGTTTCGTTTTCCCTTCTAGTGAGTCGAATTGTACGATGACCAGACTTTCCTCATCAGATAAATACTTTCCTGCCAACTAAGTTCAAGCCTTCTTGGAATATCGAGCACTTTTATTTCGCCAGTGACCTCTACGTCTTGGCCTTTTCTGTTTATCAGAAATTTAAAATCCCCGCCCTTGCGTACATTGTTTTCAAGCATGATCACTTTTTCTCTTTGTACGTTAGGACCAAACATCCATTTGCCAATAAACACAGGGATCAGCCACTGATCATAAACCTTCTGTATTGGTGCATTGATAGTTTTGGTCAGAGAAAAGTTAGCTGGTTTGGCTGCTGGAGTACCTTGCTCAAACAGACTGCGTTCACGATCATTTCTGTCAAAAAATGAAAGTTGATCAGAGGTCATTCGCCGTTTGACTCATAGGGATTTTCTGGCAGTAGATGTTTTGAGAGTGGTGCGCGACGTGTAGAATCCTTCTGGTCATAATGCTCCTCTAGATAATCTAGTATTGTTGCTTCTAGTTCAGGTGCAAGTTCTTGTAAACCCTGAGTGTCCTGCATCCAGCGAATTCGACTTTCCCACACCTCTCGACTTCCAGAGTTCTGAGTAATTAGCAAAGCAGAATGGCATTCAGTACAATTTGCTTGCACTGCCTGCCAGCCGTCTGCGAGCACGAGACCAGTAACTCGTTCTAATTCTTGCGCTGAGAGTTGACCGAACTGGAAAAACGCTAAGACTGAACTTGTATATAGAATGAAGAATCGATTTTGTAACTTCATCAAACTGCCTGAACTGCGATTCTGTGACAGGCATTGTTTAAATAGCCTCTCGGATTCCATCCTGGTACTACCATAGGTTGAGAGCGACCTTGGTTATCCATTGCCCTCGCCCATACTTCGTAATACCCAGGTTCTGGAAACTGTGCCCATGATTGAAAACTTTGCCAGGCCAATCTATTTGCTGGAGATGCTACTGCTGTTGGGAGCCAGGTCGCACCAAAATCGATCGATAAAAACACGCCGCTAATCTGGTCATCGCCTGCCCAGGCATGACCCCTAACCGTTAGGCGCTGCCGAAAATCATGAGTAATTCCTGATTGCGGAAAGGTAATCAATGATTTAACCGGCATGGATTCGATAATCCCCATCTCTTCATCCGGAACTCGACTTCCCGGAGCAACAGGTACAGTAGGTACTGTGTAAGATGGCGGAGCCATCTTCTCGCCGTCATGGACACGGTCGCGCACAATAATTCGATTTACCCATTTGCCAGACACAGAGCCTGGCCAGCCACCACACACCAATCTAAGCGGATAGCCATTCTGGAGTGGAATATCTTCACCATTCATGGCCCAGGCAATTAAAGATTCCCGTTCCATAGCTTTGGTAATGGTTACACCTCGGGAAATTGGGTCTAGATTTGGATCGCCGCTAGTATGGGTGTCAGCACCGAAGTAACCAACATAAACTGCATCCTGGGCAACACCGCAGAAGTTTAAAACATCTCTTAGGCGGACACCGGTGAACGTGGGGCAACCGACAGCACCGGTAGTCCACTGATTGCCGCTTGCTGCGGGTACGAATTCACTGCGGCCATTCCCACCGCACTCCAATTGCAGCTGCAGTGTGACTTGCTCAAATCTCGCTTTTAAGTCATCAATAGTGAAAGTAGTAGGTGTAATGCAGGATTCGCCTTCTATTCTCAGTTCCCAGATTTCAGGATTAATATTCTCCGGTGGAATGCCATTATTGCGGATAAACATGTAACGATTCGGCGTTACCTCATCATCCAGTAGATGGGCTGGGGTTTCCGCGTTTATAGGTCTATCGTTCAGCACGATTAATCCTTCCTTGCCTTCGATAACACCTGGTGCATTGTCAGCAGCATAGGCAGCAGGAATTAGGCCGGCTGGCATATTTCTGGCGAAAGGTATCGACATTCCTAATGCGGCGGAAAGAGATAGCAATCCAGAGCGTTTAAGAAATCCTCTTCTATTCAGAGTGCTTGTCTCGCGATCCCATAGCAGTTTGTCTGCGGCTAAAGGATCCTGTTGATAAATTTCATTGAGTCTGACGGTTTTTCTTTTACTCATGAGATGTTCTCGCGGGAGGTCTTACTACAGCGAGTGAGGTTATCAAATTAAGAAACGCCATAGAACTATTATCAGCTTTATCGAAGGGTAAGTTCTTACAGACCTGGACTAATAGCTGGAATTACTACTCAAATCCGGAATGCCAATTCCGCGCGCCATTAAGTAAGCCAGTATAGATATTATAAGTAACAAAAAGAGCTCTACCTTTAGCAATATTGGAATCAAGTGTGGAACTGAAATCGTCTCTGCATCAGATTTCCTGTGTTTTACAAAAAATGATGTGGGATAGGCAGAAATCAAAGCAATGATTATGAAGAGCAGGATCTTGGCTTGGAATAGAGAATTAACGGAATAAAATTCACTAGGTCTGCCTATCCATAACCAGAGTACTAAACCGAATGCAAACACCAAGAAGGCACAGATGCCATATACAACATCAACCTTGGCTAAATTTTTCGCATCCTCCCCATTAATGGTGGGTTTTATTGCCATGTTCTCAATTACCAGTGCACCTGCTAATCCAAAGATGGCGATAAAGTGAAGGTACCTGAACACTATGTACAGCATGTGAACGATGATACTGGATATTCGACTTAAATAGATGAAGATTCCAACAGATTCTTGATATGCTTCGGCCACCTGAGAACAATAACCTCAGACATAGGTAATGGGGGATACATGTCAGAAACAATTACACCTAACGAAGCGCCAGCTGATGATGCGCATTTAAAACAAAGTATGCGCAAAGTTGCGCTCACGGCTTTAGCAGGGACAAGTATCGAATGGTATGACTTCTTTTTGTATGCCACCGCCGCAGCCTTAGTTTTTCCAGCCGCATTTTTTCCTGAATCGACGCCTACGATGGGACTGATTCTTTCATTCGGTACATTCGCATTTGGGTTTATTGCGCGACCCGTGGGTGGAATCCTGTTTGGGCATTTTGGTGATCGCATTGGTCGTAAGCGAACCCTGGTTATTGCATTAATGCTTATGGGTGTCGCTTCGACGTTAATCGGCCTGTTGCCTACTTATGCAAATATTGGTATCGCTGCTCCTATTATTCTTACGGTTTTAAGATTTGTCCAAGGACTGGCTATCGGTGGCCAATGGGGTGGGGCAATGCTGTTGGTGACAGAAAGTGCGCCAGCAGACCAACGAGGCTATTACGGTGCTTATGCTCAGGCAGGGGCACCAGTAGGTGTAATTCTTGCTAACTTGGCATTTATCATTATTAGCGCCTCTGTTTCTGAAGAGTTCTTCCAAGCTTGGGGATGGCGTATTCCATTCCTCGCCAGTGTGCTCTTGATCGGTATTTCAATGTATGTCCAATTGCACATAGAAGACACTGATGCGTTTAAAGAATTAGAAGCACTAAAAGAAAAACGGCTTGCAGAGACAGAAGGGTCTCAAGTTCTGGTCAAGCGCTCTCCAGTTTTAGAAGCAATCGCAAGATATCCAAAGCGCATTACTCTGGCAGCCGGTGCTTTTATTTCGGTCCAAGTTAATTTTTATATCCTGATAGGATTTATATTAGCCTATGGCAGCGATCCTGCCGGCGGAGGAATGTCGAGAGACATGGTGTTAGCCGCGGTACTGGTTGCCTCGGCTATACAAATACCGACTCAATTCTGGGCATCGGCTTACTCCGATCGCCATGGTCGGCGCGGTATATTCATGTTAGGTGCCGCGCTCACCGGATTGGCAGCGTTTGCCTTATTCCCATTATTGGATACTGGTAATTTCTGGCTCAGCGTACTTGGTATATCAGCCGGTTTGGGTTGCCTTGGAATGATGTATGGCCCGCAGGCGGCATTCTTCACCGAGCTGTTTTCAACTGAAGTTAGATATTCCGGTGCGTCGCTAGGCTATCAATTAGGTGCGATCGTCGGTGGTGCCTTTGCACCTACTATAGCAACACTTCTATGGACAGAATATGCAATCATCTGGGTATCGGTTTACATGGCTCTAGCGTCGGTAGTTTCGATTATTTCCGTTGCCATGCTAACTGAAACTTATAAAGTGAGTTTGTCAGATACAGGTTAATTTACTTGCGCATCCAGTTTTACAAGAAGTCAGCACCAATGACTTGCTGGTCTCTGTTAAATTAAACCTAGGCTTGCTCAAGTGTTTGCTTGAGCAAGTCGGCGTCAGTTTCCGTAATCAATTAAGTAGAGCCACAATATTGTTTCCTGCTACTAGAATTTGTTGAACGGTAGGAGTCCCTAGTTTATCTAAGAGTGCGTCGCAAATTTTATCTCTCATACAACTTCCAACATAAATTATAGAATCCAAGTCGACTGATACATATTGAATCCGAGTCTATGGGCAGAGCACTTAAACGTTGGCCCGGCACTTCCTGATTGCATTCAACTTGAGAACCTTGAAATCAAGCACAAAAAAAGCCCACCTAAGTGGGCTTTTTTTATTGCGTTACTCCTACAGTCTGTATGTTCCACCTAGGAAGATCATGCGGCCACGGGGGCTTGCTGGAAAGGCGTTTTCAGTCATGAACGGGTCCTCTTCATTCAGATTCCTTATACCACCATAAATGGTGATTTCATCGCTATAGGTGTAGCTAGCGCTGATATCATGAATCCAGGTTTCATCCATATAAACTTTTTTGCCATATAGCGTATCGGCAGTTTCTATCTCAACAGTGCCAAGTAGCATTTCGTCAAGATACTGCGACTGAAATGCCACACTAAAGTCACCATAATTCCAGCTGAGATAGACATTACCTGCGCGTTCTGGCCTTAAAATCTCACCCAGCTCAGGATTTACTTCATTAAGGTCTGCAGGGTTTGTGTAGAAGTCAATCTCATTCACTTCCGTCCCTTGCACATTTGCGCTGAAGTTATGAGCGCCGATAGTAAAATCATAGCCTATCGCTAGATCAATACCGCTCGTTTCTAAATCGGCAAAGTTGATGGCGGTTGAGCGCAAAAAGTTGAAACCACCGTGTTGCATAGATGATGAATCTGCATTTCGAGTAAACAAGGTGCAAAATGCATCGTTTAGCGCAGCTTCTTTATAACAACCGTCGACAATGTCCTGAGAAGAAACAGAAGAAATTGCATCTTCGATCTCAATTTCCCAATAGTCGATAGTGAAACTCAGGCCTTCCAAGAAGTTTGGCTGATAAACTAACCCATAGGTTGTAGTGTCAGCAGTTTCTTCTGTCAGGTTGCGGTTACCCCCGGCAACGCCTCCAAATGAGCCGATAGGGATCAGCAAATACATAGTTTCCACTCTGTCAAATGGATCCACACCTATATTCTGCAAGTCTGCCACACAGTTCGCCTGATAATTAGCTGCTAGGCCTGGTTGGTCGCCTTTCAAAGCATTAATTTGGGCGGCATCACAAGGGTCATTGGGTCGATAATTTTGACCAATTTCTGGACCAAATAATCTGTGATATTAGGTGCACGAACCGCTTGAGAGACGCTGCCTCTGAACGCCAAATCATCAATAGGTGCCCAGACTAGATTAGTCTTCCAAGAAGTGGTGCTCCCAATGGTTGAATAATCTGCCCAGCGGCCTGCGCCATCCAAAGTTAGCTCGCGGGCAAACGGTGCGTCAGAAAGAAGTGGCAGTGATACTTCAACATAAACGTCTGTAGTGTCGTAATCGCCACTCTCATTTTTATTTTGAAGTTGCGGTCTAAAAACAAGGTTGGAGTTCGCTGAATGCGTTTCCAAAAGCGTGCCGGCTGCAAACGGGGAGCCTGAAGGAATCACACCTAACTGCCAAGGATCGAACTTTGCGGTTGATTCTTCTTCACGCCACTCGATACCGGTTGCGAAACCAATCGGCCCGCCTGGAAGGTTAACAAATTCTTCTGTATCACCGACTAATGAAGCAGCAATAACGGTCTGTTCTAGTTCTAACTCGTCCCATGTTGGGGTGGTAACCCAGTCATGTGCTGCAGAAGTAACTGCTCCCTGGCCTGCCCAAATATTAATAGGCACGCAAGTTCCAGCGCCTGGGGTGAAGGAGAAATATCCGGCCTCATACGAAGGAATTTGAAACGGCGTATTCATTGCAGGTGCCGACGGATTCACATCTGCGCGGCAGGCAGGCTGGCCAGTAGCAGGATCAGTCACGGCGTCGATTGCAGCGAAGAATCGATCATTAATAACTTGTCCGGTACGGTTAACGTCTTGTTCAAAGCGCCCATAGTTAGCACTGATTTCCCAGCTCCAACCATTGTCTAATTCTCCTTCGAGTCCGCCCACTATGCGTAATGTATCTCTCTCAGTTGTCCTGTGGGCATCAAAGAAGAGTGGGTCTACCGTAGTGGCAACCCCCCCAGTTGATTGAGCTACACCTTGGATAAATGAGGGTAAGTAAGGATTGTCAGCTGCTCCAAAAAGCAAGTCCCAGAAGGAATTAGGACGGGCATCAGTATCAGTTTCCTGAGTCACGTACTTAAATTCACCGAAAAGTGTTGTCTGGTCGGTAAGATCGTAATGAGAAAGCAGATTAACAGTTAGTTTCTCATCAGGTAATAGGACGTCAAACGCATCATTACCGTAAACGTTCCACGAGTCCCCTCCGAAAACCCGCAAAGTTACCTGCTACCAACCCATCTTGGACCGGCGCATAGGACCCATCAGGGCCTACATTCCAGCAGCCACCCACAACGCCAAAGGAAGCTGCTCCGAATACTGAGTTGTATCCTGTAAAAGAATCCAGACAGTCCGGATTCCCATTGCCATCTAGATCAATTGGCGTTTCAGGGTCGAATCCAGAAAAGGTGAAAGGATTTCCAGGAATTATATAACCGTAACCAGAAGTAAACGGAAAGGTCCGCTGTGGAAGGATTGCTCTTTGCGGGGCATTAGCTGCCCCGTTGATCAAAGCAGTTTCTGCCGCTGTTAATGATGGAGCGGAACCAAACTGGCTAGTGTAGTCAGAAATAAAGGCATCCTGAGTAGGAATTTTTAAACCAAAATTAGTTAATCCTGTATTGGCATAGTTATAGTATTGCGCGAAATTTGGAGTAGCTGAACCTATGT
>BPDI01000024.1 GCA_019654215.1 Gammaproteobacteria bacterium
GGGGGTTCAAAAAACAATCGTCCACCCGTGCTTGATGCAACTGCTGGCCTAGGAACTGATAGTTTTCTGTTAACTGCAGCCGGTTGTTGGTGGAGGCGTGGAAGTTAATCCGATTGTGTATGCGTTGCTCAGTGATGGATTCGATCGCTACAAGCAATTAGGCAGACAGGAACAGGAACTAATTTCTCGATTGAAGATTCGCAATGAAAATTTTCTGGATAAAAATGGGGCGGGGAAAAGGTTGAGGTAGTTTATCTAGATCCCATGTTTCCGCCTAAATCAATACTGCTCAGCCTAAGAAGGGTATGGCATACGTACAAAATTTAATTGGAAGCGATTGCCAAAGTGAGAAAATGTTCGAAATTGCAAAAAACATGCACAGGAAAGAGTAGTAGTTAAGCGCGCGAAGTCATCTCCAAATATTACAGAAACCCAGGCAGATATTACGTTTAAAGGAGTAGCAGTCGGTTTGATGTTTACTTGCCCAAACTGAATTTTTTTTTGAGAACCGATTCAAAAACCGCCGCGAGTTTGTCTATGTCAGCAATTTTAATACGCTCATTGATTTTATGAATAGTAATATTGCAAGGACCGAACTCAACTACTTGAGCGCCGCAGGAGAGATAAAACGACCGTCTGAAGTTCCGCCAGTGGTGGTACATTCGGCGTTACCCCGGTCTCTTCGGCAACGCTCGCGACGACTATATCGATTAGTTCAGTCTCAGTTGTTAAATAGGGCTCGCCTGACAGATGCCAGTTGATTTCGTATTCAATTCCATACTTGTTGAGAATTGCTTGAACTTGATTTTTTATCGCTTCGCACCCAATTTCTGTTGAATAACGAAGATTAAAACCCACTTCCATTACTCAGGGATAACATTATTTGCACCCTCGCCCGCATGTATATTAGAAACCTGAAAACTAGTGGGGGGAAAGTTATCGTTACCACTATCCCATTTGCATGTAGTTAGTTTTGCTAATCTGGTAGTGCATTGTGTATGGGATTTGACGCCAATTGTGGATAGGCAAATGACCTTCGATGCCTATAATTTTTTAAATTTCAACTTAACGACCCTCTCGGCCAAACTTAATTGTGTCTCCAAGATTTTCTGTACTACTGGGTTCACCAACCCGGCAGTAGTCTATTTTTTTCCTTTTACTATTAAATGTTTCAATGACTTTTCGCGTACCGTTTATAGCCTGACCTTCCTCATCACTGGTGATTAGAAAGCCGAGCCGAAAGTTTAGGGAATTACCTGCTAAAAAACTTTCCGTCGCGGTAATCATGGCAGCAAGACTGGATTTCATATCAGCAGCACCTCGCCCATACAAAAATTCACCATCTTCGGTGGGTGTAAATGGGTTGAAAGACCATTCTTCCAATGGTCCAGGTGGAACCACGTCGGTATGGCCGGCAAAAACGAAGAGTGGCCCGTTTTCTCCAATTTCTGCCCAAAGATTTGAAACTTCGCCAAAAGGATATTGCTCACAGGTAAATCCCGAGCAGTTAAGCGTTCAGCAAGAATCTGTTGGCAATCTTTATCATCAGGAGTGTTTGAAGCTCTTTCGATTAATTGTTTTGCCAAATCCAGCGTGGCAGACATAGGAATTCCTAATTGTGAGCGTGGAGCTCCTCATTGAGACTGACGGCATTCTTTATCGGCACACATTCAACAGCGCCGCTTAAGGAATTGCGGCGGAATAGCAAGTTTTTGACCTCGCTAATCTCTCTTGCCTTGGGGTTTTAATGAGTTCACCATTGCCATCAAACAAATTTACTTTGGTGCCCGCTGTGACATAGAGGCCTCCCTTCTACAATGAAAACCATCGGCTAAAGGAAATCCGATTCCAGCGTTGGCGCCAATCAAACAATTTTCACCCACACTGATAATTTCGGTGCCGCCTCCGGAAAGAGTTCCCATGGTGCTGCTTTCCCCCGCCCAAGTCACTGTTTTCACCGACCATGACTCCCGCCGAAATTCTTCCTTCGATCATTGCTGCGCCTTCGGTTCCAGCATTGAAGTTAACAAACCCTTCATGCATTACCGTGGTTCCTTCTCCAATGTAAGCGCCGAGTCGAATACGCGCTGTATCCGCAATGCGCACACTAGTAGGCACCACATAACTAGTCATCTTGGGAAATTTATCCACTGAATAAACTTCAAATGTTTCTCCATTAACTCTTGCTTGAAGTTGTCTTTTTGGCAGGTCATCAAGATCGACTGGACCCTGACTGGTCCAGGCGAGATTTTTCAATATACCGAAGATACCATCGAGGTTGAGCTCGTGGGGTACCGTTAGGCGATGAGATAGCAAATGTAGTTTCAAAAAAGCTTCTGGAATGGAGGAGGGAGGACTGTTCTCTCTAAGAACCGTTATCACCTGAGTCTTTGCACTTCCGGCAAGCGCCTCCGCAATTTCGCTCTGCTCAGCTTCATTGCTTCAGCAAGGGCAGACGCCAGTGATCTCATTGCATCTGGAGAGGTTTCAATAAATCCGTTATCACTAATGTCTTGGCACTGCGCTAGCATTTGTTCTGCACAAGTTGTAGAGGGATTTAGAAGCGGTTTAGGATAATAAACTTCAATTATCTCGCCGCTGCTATTTTTCGACGCAATTCCCAATGCGAGACTATGTAAGTCTGTTACGCTCATGGCAGTATTCCAGAAAGTTGCATTAAATTAGGGTAGATAGTTTTTCGGTATCGAATCCTATCACCCATTGCCCATGGATATCGAGAATCGGGCGCTTGATGATGGAAGGTTGCTCCTCCATGAGGACAACAGCATTACCTCTATTCAGGCTATTTTTTTGCTCCTCAGGTAGTTTTCTCCAAGTAGTTCCTCGCGTGTTAATTACGTCTTTCAGGTCAAATTGATCCAGAAAGATTTCCGCTAGCTCTGATGGGCAGCCCAATTTCTTATAGTCATAAAATTCAAATTCTGCCCTTTGATTATCCAGCCACTTCTTGGTTTTTTTGGTCGTGTCACAGTTATTGATCCCGAACAAGGTAACCATGGTTAAAGATTCCTATGCGACTAAGCGCTCTTCTAATTCGGTTTTAATCTCAGACTGAAGTTTTTCTACCAGAGCTTGCTCTTCAATGCGCTGACCAGTTTTGTCAGTGATAAAAAACAGATCCTCAACTCGTTCGCCTAAGGTAGCGATACGAGCGTCTTTCAGATTGATGTTATTGCTCGCCAGTATTTTGCCTACCGATGCTAGTATGCCTGGTTGATCCGGGCAATTTACTTCTAAAGTTGAATAATTTTTCTCCGGCATATTAATAAAAGTCACTTCGATGGATTTGGCAAAGTACTTTTCTTTACGTGAGCGGCGGAATAGGGTTGGTGCTGCAATTGTGTTGCCTGCATTTAAATGAGTGATCAAAGCATTTTTGATTTCTTCGAGTCGTATTGAATTATTTCCTACTGGACGGCCGTTACTTTCAAGTACAGTGAAAGTGTCCAAACAATGGTTGTTGGAAGAAGTAAAAATGCGCGCACCGTAAATATTCAGGTTTAATTTTTCGAAAGCTGCGGTGCAATTAGCAAATAGGTAGTCCGCGTTGGTGGTATAAATAAATACCTGAGTTGCACCCTCGTTGTTGGTACTTTCGCTAATGTCCTGGATGAGAATCAAAGGACCATCATCATCGAAGTTAGCGATTCCCTCAGTATGCCAGACATATTGGTGGAAGATTCCCGAGAAAGTATTCATCGTCCGCCCGGGCCCAGACATTCTGAATCTGCTTTTCAGTGAGACCTTTTTCTAAAAGTTTTGCTTGTGAAGTTTCTTTTTTTCAGCGACACGCTCGTCTCGATTAATTGGATTTTCCAACCCTAGTCGAAACGCTCGTTTCGTATTCAGATACAACTGCCTAAGAATGTAGCACGCCAGCTATTCCACAATTCTGGATTGGTTGCGCATATTCCGCGACAGTCATGGCATAGAGATAATCAAGATGAAGTTTATCGCCCATCTGTTAGCAAAATCCTTGATTACTTCTGGGTCATTAGTGTCTTTTTTCTGGGCGGTCATAGACATCAATAAATGCTTATCTACTAACCAAGACACCAGGCTGGCATCAAAACTGCTGAGTCGATGTCTTTGCAGAAATTGACCGCGTCTATTTTCCTAGTTCGGAATGATCGCCGCCTCTTCCTTTGGCAATGTCATGATAGAGACCAGCAATGAATAAAAGCTCTATCTTTGGTAAATTTTTGTATATATGGCAGCGACAGGAAAATCTTCTTCTGCCTGCGGCAGGCGAAATTTGCGCATGTTTTCATTACTTGAAGCGTATGGGCATCAACGGTATAGATGTGAAACAAATCGTGCTGCATCTGTCCCTAATCTGACCAAATTCAGGCAAGTATCGGCCAAGAATTCCGTAGCGCGCCATACGCCTGAGTTGAACGTCATATGATTTGTGTTTTAAGTAATTCGATAAATAAAGTGACGTTGCGAATATCTTGACGATAATAATCATCGATTAAACGGCGGTTATCTCTTAATAAGCGAATAGTCGAAGCGCGGATGCCTTGATGCGAGGGTTTTCTCCCATTAGGACAAAGATTTCATTAAAGCAGAGGGATCTTTTTCGAAAACTTGCGGATCTACTACTTCAATATAGTCATTGCGAATCTGAAAACGCTCATTATGGGTTTATTTTTTCTCTTTCGCCTTGACGAGTATAACTTCGTCTAAGTGTTGCAAAAGCACATCATTCATTTCTCGAGGTTTGCAACTGCGCGATAGTATTGCTTCATTAACTTTTCTACACCAAGACTTTTCTCGTCGTCTTTGTTTTTAAAAAAGTTTTGCGAGCTCTCGTTGTTATCAAACAGAGCGGTCTTCGCTTCGGCCTTCTAAGTAATGCAAGCCATAGCGAAGTTTCCACAGAAACTGTTGACCTTTCTAATCATTGCTTCTTCTGATTCTTTGAGAAATCCAGTGTGACCAAGTCTTTAAATGAGTTGGGACTAAAGTGGCGTTTGCTTACCCAGGCAATAGTTTGGATGTCTCTAAGTCCACCTGGGGAAGTTTTAACATTCGGCTCTAGCGCATAATCCACGTCATGATATTTTTCGTGCCGCTAATTTGTTCGTTTATTTTTGCCGCACGAATCTTTTTATTGGCCACACTCTTTGTTGTTCGTGGCCGCATACATGAGGCTATGGAGATCTTTCGGTCCGATTAACAGTCGTGATTCCATCAGCGCGGTTGCGACTGTGATTCTTTTAGGCTTCCTGCTTCTTTGCGAACTGATCTAACACTGTGTCCTGGTTCGAGGCCGATGTCCCACAGCATGGGGAGAAATGCACTGATATAGTCCCTATATTTTTTATCGTCGCGATTTTTTCGGGTTAGTAGAATAGATCGATATCAGAGTGGGGTAATAATTCCCGCGACCATATCCACCTACGGCAACCAGGCTAATGTTATTTGGTTAGGCCAATTTTGTGCGTTCCATGCCAGGCGCAAACTTCATCAACTACCCAGGCGCGACCACGGACGATATTAGTGATGTTTAAATTTTGCTTATAGCGCGAATGTAAAATTTCAGAGGATTCTTGCAGCGCTTTTTTGAGAAGAGGGATAGGGCTACCGGCTTCATCTACAGCAGCTCTCAATTGTTCTACATTTAGAAGTTCAATATCAGAGAGAAAGTCTGTCGCTATTTCAGCGTCATTGGTTTCAAATTCGATGTCGCTCACAGGTCTTCATCTGGGCGTTGAGTTAGTACCTCACAACCAGCGCTGGTTACCGCGAGGGTGTGCTCCCATTGTGCGGATAGGCGACGGTCTTTAGTCGTTACTGTCCAACCGTCTTTTCGAGACAGTTTAGTATAGCGAGTACCAGCATTAAGCATAGGTTCAATGGTAAATGTCATACCTTCGACTATCTGAGTGCCAGTATTCGGTTTGCCGTAATGCAGTACTTGAGGCTCTTCGTGAAAAATTCGCCCAATACCATGCCCGCAGTACTCGCGAACTATCGAATAGTTATGGGCCTCGCCATGTTGCTGTATGACGTGACCAATATCTCCCAAGGTGATTCCGGGTCGAACGATCTCGATTGCCTTGTAGAGACATTCCTGGGTAACCCGTATTAGTCGCTTTGCGTGATCGGGGACTTCCCCCACGCAAAACATCTTGCTGGTATCACCATGGAAACCATCTTTTATAACTGTCACATCAATATTCATTATGTCGCCGGCTTTAAAAATCTTGCCGTCACTGGGAATACCATGGCAGATGACATGATTTACCGAGGTGCATATGGATTTAGGGAAGCCGTTGTAATTAAGTGGTGCCGGAATCGCATGTTGGTTCTCTATTATATAGCCATGACAGATTCGGTCGAGCTCGCCAGTACTGACTCCCGGCTGACATGGGGACCAATCATTTCCAGAACTTCTGCTGCTAATTGACCTGCCACCCGCATTTTGGCAACGTCATCAGAGGTTTTTATGTGGATAGCCATGATTTCTGGGAACTTCGACACTAAGCAGTGTCTCTCTAGTAACTTGCTAAAGCCTGCTATTTTAAAGCAGGAAAGCGCGAGAATACAGATGGTTGTCGCAGCTAAGGGCTACTAAATATCAGTAGTTCCAGACTTTCGGGGCATATTCCCGGCGAGTGTGATGGGTTTCGGAAAGGCACGGATTATGGTATAAAGCGGCGCGCTCTGGAGGGTAGCTTTTAGTTCTTCCTGCAAAAGTGCAAATTTTATATTTTTAATGTCGCACATACACCGTCACATGCGGTCTGGGTGCCCCTGCAATGAATTATATTGATTGCTCGGGTTGATCCATGGGGTGTATGGAGGCCTAACCCGAATTGAAGGATACAAAATGACGTAAGCATGAAAGAAATGCTCCGTGCAGGAGTACATTTCGGACACCAGTGTCGTTACTGGAATCCAAAAATGGAGCCATACATCTTTGGCTCACGCAACAAAATCCACATTATCAACCTTGAGTATACGGTACCTGCGTTTAATTCTGCGCTGGAAGAAGTCGCTGATCTTGCTGAAAAGAAAAAGAAAATTCTTTTTGTTGGTACGAAAAGAGCGGCTGCAAAAATCGTACGCGAACAGGCAGAACGAGCCGGTATGCCTTACGTCAATCATCGCTGGTTGGGTGGGATGCTTACCAACTACAAAACGATTCGTGGATCAATTAAGCGACTAAAAGAACTCGAAATTCAGGAACAGGACGGTACTTTTAGTCGTCTTACTAAGAAAGAAGCGCTGATGCTGAAACGTGCTAAGGGAAAAAACTTGAGCGCAGCATTGGTGGGATTAAGGACATGGGTGGTCTTCCCGATGTGATTTTCGTAATCGATGTTGATCATGAACGAATCGCTGTTACTGAAGCTAACAACCTCAAGATTCCTGTTATTGGTGTGGTGGACACCAATAGTGATCCTGAAGGTGTGAATTTCGTTATTCCTGGCAACGACGATGCTATTAGAGCGATTCAGCTCTACGCGACTTCTGTTGCTGATGCTTGCCTTGAAGGACGCGCAAGAAGTGGTCCTGATGGCAAAAATGAATTCATCGAAATAGATAGTGAAGAATCAACTGAACCGGCTGCTGCGGAGGAAGCTGAAGTGGTGACCGAAGAAGTAGAACTGGCCGCAGAAGAAACATCTGAAGAAGCTCTAGCAGCAACCAAAGAAGCTGTAGAGAAAGAATCAGCAGTACCAGCACCAGCAGAAGAAGACGAGAGTATAGTAGAAGCCGAAGCACTTGAACCTGAAGAGGCTCCTGCAGAAGAAATTAAAGCTGAGGTGGCTCCTGTTAAGAAGAAAGCACCAGTCAAGAAGAAAGCACCAGCCCAAAAAGAAAGCACCAGCCAAGAAGAAAGCACCAGCCAAGAAGAAAGCTCCAGCCAAGAAGAAAGCTCCGGCAAAGGAAAAAGCACCAGCTAAGAAGAAAGCGCCTACTAAGAAAAAAGCGCCAGCCAAGAAGAAGGCTTAAAGCTTGCTGACCTAAGCTCTTAAATGCCGAATAAGTTCTAGTTTTAATACTAGATTGGGGACAGTAAGGGGGCGTGAAGCCCCTTTTTCAAATAAATACAGCAACGAAGTTAGCGACTTGGTAAAAAGAAACGAGGCAAAACAATGGCAATTATTACTGCGAGTATGGTTAAAGAATTACGTGAGCGTACTGGCCTGGGAATGATGGATTGTAAAAAGGCGCTTGGCGAAGCAGATGGCGATATGGAAAAAGCTATCGAAGATTTGCGTAAAGCTAGTGGCTTGAAAGCTGCTAAGAAAGCAAGCCGGGTTGCTGCTGAAGGTGTGGTAAAGACGAAGATTGCTGAAGATGGAAATTTTGGTGTGGTTATCGAAGTAAACAGCGAAACTGATTTTGTGGCGCGCGATGACAGCTTTCTCGCTTTCGCGCAACAAGCTCTAGAATCAGCATTTTCAGACAGTGATGCCGACGTAACTAATTTATTGGACGCGGGTCTTGAAGGTCCGCGTCAGGCATTGGTACAAAAAATCGGCGAGAATATAAATCTGCGTCGTGTTGCTCGCTTGCGCTTTGACGATGCCAATCAGGGTATCGTCGAAAGCTATGTGCATAGCAACAATAAGATTGCCGTATTAATTTCACTACAAGGTGGCGATGAAGCACTCGCTAGAGATATTGCCATGCATATTGCTGCAGTGAATCCTATGGTGGTTCGGCCTGAAGATGTTCCTGAAGACGTATTAACCAAAGAGTCTGAAATTTATTCTGCCCAGGCACGTGATAGTGGTAAGCCGGAAGAGATAGTCGAAAAGATGATCAGTGGTAGATTACGCAAGTATGTTGCCGAGGTAAGTTTGCTGGAGCAGCCGTTTGTTAAAGATCCTGACATTAAAGTGGTTGAGTTGCTCGAGGAAGCTGGTGCCGACATCGTGCAATTCGTCCGCTATGAAGTAGGCGAAGGTATCGAGAAAGAGGAAGAAGATTTTGCAGCGGAAGTTGCTGCCCAGCTAAGCGGATAAAACGAACGAGCACATATGCCCAAGATTGAACCTAAATACAATCGGATACTGCTGAAACTCAGTGGTGAGGCGCTTACAGGAGAGGCTGATTATGGTATCGATCCTAAAGTGCTAGATCGAATGGCGGTTGAGGTTGGTCAATTGGTTGGGCTGGGAGTGCAGGTTGGGCTGGTTATCGGCGGTGGCAACTTATTTCGCGGTGCATTGTTGCATGCCGCCGGCATGGAGCGAGTTACTGGCGATCATATGGGTATGTTGGCCACCGTGATGAATGCATTAGCAATGCGCGATGCTCTTGAGCGAGCGAATATTCCTACCCGGGTAATGTCTGCCATTCAGATGAGCGGAGTAGTGGAGCATTACGATCGCAGAACTGCAATCCGCCATCTCAATGCTGGCGACGTGGTCATTTTTTCTGCCGGGACCGGCAATCCTTTTTTTACCACGGATTCAGCAGCTTGTTTGCGTGGGATCGAGATAGATGCAGATCTTATTCTTAAAGCCACCAAGGTTGATGGTGTCTATTCTGCTGACCCAGAGACTGATGCTGACGCCGAAAAGTTTGATAGGCTCACCTATGACGAAGTGTTGGATAAGAAGTTGGAGGTAATGGATCTAACGGCAATCTGCCTGAGTCGTGATCATCAAATTCCGATTAAAGTATTTAACATGACTCGTCCTGGCGCCTTGCTCGACAATATTATGGGCAAACCCGACGGTACTCTGATTGAATAAAGTACTGCTTTGAGAGAAGGCTTAGGAAAAGGAAATGACCATGATCAACGAAATTACTAAAGGTGCAGAAGAAAGAATGCAGAAAAGCGTAGTGTCACTCGAAGAAGCCTTTAAGAAAATTCGTACTGGCAGGGCTCACCCAAGTATCTTAGATAGTGTTCTTGTTTCCTATTATGGCGCTGATACTCCGCTCAGTCAGCTGGCGAATGTGAACGTCGAAGAAAGTCGCTCGTTAGTAATCTCACCCTGGGAGAAAAATCTAATAGGCGAGATCGAAAAAGCGATTCTGAAATCAGACCTTGGTTTGAATCCTTCCAACAACGGCGACACTATTCGGGTGCCAATGCCTCCACTAACTGAAGAAACTCGCCGTGAATACACCAAGCAGGCGAAAAACGAAGTTGAGAACGCGCGAGTAGCGATTCGTAATATTCGTCGAGATGCCAATTCGGATTTTAAAGAATTAGAAAAAGAAAAAGAGATCAGTGAAGACGAACAGCGAAGAGCAGAAGAGCATGTGCAAAAACTTACGGACAAGTATATAGCGGCCGTTGAATCTGCTTACCAGATCAAAGAAGGCGATTTACTTTCATTTTAGTTTTTAAGAAAACTAGAGCAAAGGAATCTCGTGCTAATCAGGTAGTCGATGTAACTGAACCAAATAAATATGACACCTGACCCTACAGATAATCTACCAAATCATATTGCTATCATCATGGATGGGAACAATCGTTGGGCTCGCGCTAACGGATTAGCTTCGAAGTCTGGCCATCGTCATGGGGCAGAAGCGGCGCGGGATATTGTTAATTCATGTGTTCGTCGAGGCATAAACTATCTCACTCTCTTTGCTTTCAGTAGTGAAAATTGGATGCGTCCAGCCAGAGAAGTGCAGGGCTTAATGGCATTATTTCTATCCGTATTAAAGCACAATGAAATCAGACAGTTACATAAGAATAATGTACGATTGATGTTTATTGGAAATCGTACCGAATTTTCAACTAAACTGCAGACAGCAATGGCAGAAGTTGAAGAGATGACGGCCAACAATACCGGTAATACTGTAATCGTAGCAGCGGATTATGGAGGGAGATGGGATCTCGCAAATTCAACTAAATCTATTGCGACAAAAGTACAAAGGGGCGAAATCGAACCAGACGATATCTCGACTGATTTGGTGCATAGCTTCACCAGCTTAAGTGATTATCCAGATCCGGATCTCTGTATCAGAACCGGCGGTGAGCGTCGTATAAGCAATTTTTTGCTCTGGCAATTTGCTTATACCGAACTTTATTTTACCGATTGCTATTGGCCAGATTTTGACGAAGAGCAACTACAAATTGCATTAGACGATTTTGCTTCTCGTCAGCGCCGCTATGGTGGGAAAAATAATGCCAAGGTAGTGGATTCATAACGTGCTCAAGCAGCGTATAATTACCGCAATCATTCTTGCGCTGATATTTATAACAGCTACTGTTTTTCTCTCTTCCTTTTCTTATTCTTTATTTGTCACCATTGTTGTGCTGGCTGCAAGTTGGGAGTGGTGCGCATTTATCGGTTTAGCTAAACAAGTTGCTAAAGTATCTTATCTAGCTACTTTGGGATCTATGATTATAGCCCTATACTTTTTTCTCGGGATCGTACCAGAATCGCTGGTGATAAACAGCTATCGCGCTGGCATCATTCTTGGGCTAGGAATCTTATTTTGGGTATTAACTTTTTTTATGCTTAAGGGTTATCCGTCCAATTCAGATCGCTGGAATAATAAGTCTAAAATTGCATTGATGGGACTAATGGCGCTAATTCCAACCTGGGTAGGCATAGTGCAAATAAAATACCTCAACCCACAGGGCTTTCTGCTACTGGGAATGGTAGTAATGGTCGCCGCTGCAGATATCGGCGCTTATTTCGTTGGAAAGCGAATCGGAAAAAATAGATTAGCCCCAAGCTTGAGCCCGAACAAAACCTGGGAAGGTGTCTTGGGTGGGTTCGCTGCCTGCCTGCTTGTGGGTATTCTGCTGATCTGGCTCCTCCATAGTTACCTGATAACCCTAAGTAATGTACAGATTCTGATTTTGGTATTGCTTAGCCTCGTTGTAACGCTGTTTGACGTAATCGGCGATTTGCTTGAAAGCATGCTTAAGCGTAATCGTGATTTAAAAGACAGTGGAAAGATACTTCCGGGTCATGGAGGGATTCTCGATAGGGTCGACGGTTTACTAGCGGTAACTCCAATTTTTGTACTTACTTTTCTGATTATCGAGTGAGGAATTCAGCTATATGTCAGTGAAGCAAGTCACCTTGCTCGGTTCTACAGGCTCTATTGGAGAAAATACTCTCGATGTAATTCGAAATTCTTCCGACTTCGTGTTGTATGCAATTAGCGCCTATGGCAATACAGAGCTTTTATTGCAGCAGTGCGAAGAATTTAATCCCACGGTAGCTGTATTGGTTGATGAGTCACTCGCAGATAAATTTTCTAAGCAACTGGCGCAGGCCGAATGCGATACAGAATTAAGAACTGGATCCCAAGCCTTAGACGAAATTGCTTCCTCTAGGCACGTAGATATCGTAATAGCGGCAATAGTTGGATCTGCTGGTCTTTCTTCTGCTTTAGCTGCGGTTAGCAGTGGCAAACGATTGTTGCTCGCCAATAAAGAAGCATTGGTGATGTCAGGTGAATTATTCATGCAATCAGCGAAAGAGTCTGGTGCGCAAATTATTCCTGTCGATAGCGAGCACAACGCGGTCTTTCAATGTTTGCCAATTTCCAACAATGGAATAAATAGCAACCAATTCGAACACGTAAGCAAGATTGTTTTAACTGCATCTGGCGGCCCTTTCTTAAAGTTACCTTTGAACGAATTTGAGTCTGTTACCCCTGATCAAGCGTGCAAACATCCTATATGGGAGATGGGCCGAAAGATTTCGGTAGATTCCGCCACCATGATGAATAAAGGGTTGGAATTTATTGAAGCCTTTCATCTATTTCAGTTACCTGCTGAACAAATAGAAGTTCTGATTCACCCACAAAGCATTGTTCATTCATTGGTACATTTTCGCGATGGCTCGGTGCTCGCACAAATGGCTAATCCAGATATGCGTATACCAATTGCTTATGGTCTGACTTATCCGAATCGAATCGATACTATGGCAGAAGAATTGAATTTAGTTGAAATAGGTCAATTAGACTTTCAACAACCAAATCTGGATCGTTTCCCATGCTTAAGTTTGGGTATGAATGCGGCCGTTCAAGGTGGGACGGCCCCAACTATACTTAATGCTGCTAATGAAATCGCAGTTTCAGCTTTTTTAAAAGAAGAGCTCAAGTTTTCCGAAATTTCCCTAATAATTGAGGAAGTTATGTCGAAAATACCTTGTGAAGCGGCGGCAAGTCTCGCTATTATTCAAGACGCCGATAAGTGTGCAAGAAACTTATCTAAAGAATTGATTTTAAAGAATATTTAAAACCTAAGAGGCCGGCAATCGGCCTTTTTTTGGTCATAACTATGATATTGCAGTTTATTATTAGTGTTGTCGCTCTGATTGTTACCTTGGGAATCCTCGTGACTATTCACGAATTCGGTCATTTCTGGGTAGCCCGTCGTTGTGGTGTTAAGGTGCTCCGTTTTTCCATAGGTTTTGGTAAAGCTGCGAAATCATGGGTAGGAAAAGATGGGGTGGAATATGTTATAGCACCGATCCCGCTCGGTGGTTACGTGAAAATGTTGGGTCAAGACGACACCGTTATTGAAGACAAAAGTGAGACCCCTGAAAGTCACCGCGATGTTTCATTTGCTTATAAACCGTTGTGGCAAAGATTTGCCATCGTTGCTGCCGGGCCAATTGCAAATTTTCTCTTGGCCATATTCGTCTATTGGATAATTAATATCTCATACGGTGTAAATGGGATCGCACCAGTAATTAAAGGTGTGCTTAATAATTCTTCCGCAGCTTATGCTGGCTTGAGGAAGGGGATGAGATTCTAGCGGTAGATGGCGAAGAAACCATCATATGGCAACATGTTAGCTTGCAGATGTTAGGACGTCTTGGAGAAACAGGCGAATTAGAATTGACAATTGATCCGGCAGATTCCAGCGTGGTGCGAGATGTATCAATTCCGATTAGTGCCTGGATGGGTGGTGAGACAGAACCAAATCCAGTGAGGGATCTAGGAGTCATTCAATATGACATTCCAGCGGTGATTGCTAATGTGATATCTGAAGGTCGGGCTGAGCAAGGCGGGCTCTTACCTGGTGATGAAATCATCAGCGTTGATGGAGAAAGGATTATAGGCTGGACTCATTGGGTTGGAGTGATTCGAGCGAGTCCGGAACTTGATTTGAATGTCATTGTCCAACGAGACGCGAGAGAGCAAGTACTCACGATTAGACCGGAGACTATTAGGGTAGAAGACGGTACTTCGGTGGGAAGAATTGGTGCTGAAGTACTTCAGGTCAGCTTGTCTGAGATTTTGCCACCGGATATGCAACGAGAAATTCGTTATGGTCCGATCGCTGCAATACAGCCGGCGTTTCAAGAGACTTGGGATAAATCGGTCTTTGTTCTTGATTCGGTTAAGAAAATGATTATTGGTTTGATTTCCGTAAAGAATATCAGTGGACCAATAACGATTGCTCAAGTAGCGGGGGAAACAGCAACATACGGCTTAGATGTTTATCTCGGGTTTTTGGCGCTTCTAAGTATTTCATTGGGGGTGCTTAATTTGCTTCCAATCCCGGTGTTGGATGGGGGGCATTTGCTGTACTACATGATTGAAGCAGTAATCCGGAGGCCAGTTCCTGAAAGAATTCAGGCGTGGGGTTTGCAACTAGGATTGCTAATGATTTCTGGCATCATGGTGCTGGCATTTTATAACGACTTTAGTCGCCTTCTGTAAGATTGCTTTAACCCGCCGCCAAGAAACAAACATAAGAATTTGAGTAAGCATTACAAATGAAAAAACGGGTTTTTTGTTTGCTGGTGGTTTTCGGTATGCTCAATACCGCCAATGCACAAAATCAAAATTTCGTAATTGCCGATATCATCGTTGATGGCTATCAACGGATTTCGCCAGGCATTATTTATAACTTATTACCAGTCGGAATCGGCGATGAAGTCGATGCCACAACCCCTGCCCAAATCATTCGTGAGCTCGCTCAATCCGAATACTTCGATCAGATAGAAGTATCTCGCGAAGGAAACATATTGGTAGTGACTGTTCTGGAGCGACCGTCAGTTGCAGAAATTACCATCGAAGGTAATAGTGTTCTCGAAACGGAAGACATTCTTGATAACATGGCGACGGCGGAAATTGCAGAAGGACAAATCTTCACGCGCGCTGCCCTGGAGGCATTCAGCAGGGTATTCAGGAAGTTTATTCGTCACGAGGTCGCTATGGTGCATCGGTAGAAATCGATGTAGAAGAGCTACCTCGAAATCGGGTTGCCATTAGTCTGGATATTAATGAGGGTGAGGAATCCCGTATTCGACATATTAATATTGTGGGCAACGAAACCTATGAAGAAGAAGAGCTGCTAGACCTATTCGAGTTAGGTACAAAGCCTTGGTACATTTTTTTAAGCCGTCGCGATCGCTATTCTCGGGAGCAATTTGGTGGGATCTGGAGAGATTGGAATCATTTTATTTAGATAACGGTTTCGTGAATTCAGCATCGATTCTTTTCCGATTTCCATACTCCAAATCGGGAGGAAGTCTATCTCACCGTCAATGTTACCGAGGGCAAACAGTACAAGTTTCCGATGTCGACTTAGCTGGCGATCTGGTGCAAGCAGAAAATTGTTGAGGGCATCAATATTTATTCGTCCTGGTCAGATTTATTCACAAACTCTGGTACTGGCACCGAAGAAATAATGGTGCAGTTTCTCGGTAACTTGGGGTACGCCTTTGCGAAGCCACAGGTGTACCAGAGGTAAGGAAGAAGACGATACCGTAGAAGTCACTTTCTTTATCGAGCCTGGTAATCGGACTTATGTAAATCGCATTAACTTTGCCGGCAATCTTTCCACCGCTGATGATGTTATGCGCAGAGAGATGCGCCAGTTGGAAAGTGCACCAGCGTCCAGTATGGCCATCGAACGATCAAAAGTTCGTTTAGAGCAACTTGGATATTTTGAATCAGTAGAAGTTGAAACCGAAGAAGTAGCGGTACGGAAGATCAGATCGATGTGAACTTCGATGTGCTTGAACAAAATTTCGGTGCGATTAGTTTTTCTGTCGGCACTGGTGGTGGCGGTGACTTCTTTTTAAGTTCGAATTTACAGGCGGCAAACTTTTTAGGAACGGGCCGGACTATTGGTGTAGGTGTAAATCGAAGTCGCTTTATTAAAGGTTGAATTTTCAATACCTCGATCCCTTTTTTACTCCCGATGGAGTGAGCCGCGGTTTTAATCTCTTTGCTCAAGAAATAGATTCGCCATTTAATGTTTCCAGCTTTAATACAACTTCATTTGGAGGATCGCTAAGTTTCAGTTATCCGCTTAGTGAAATACAGGTTCTTGGATTTGATTTAGGATATACCCACACTGAATTGAGTTCGGGTTATGGTTCCCTTCAAGAAATCGAATCGAGTCCTAAGTTATTGGATGGTGTCGACAGCTATGTGATTACACCTTTTAATTCAAATCCATTTGATGGCCCTGTAATAGATTCCGTCCTCGGCGATGTAGGTGATTTATCAGATGCGCAGCTGCGGTTAAATCGAGATCCAGGCTTTGTCGACAAATTTGGCGATGAGTTTGACAATTTCACAATTACTGGTAACTGGTTTCGCAATACTCTAAATCGTGGTCAATTAGCAAATGATGGTTCCTTGCATCAATTAAATGTAGAAGTCACTCTCCCAGGCAGTGATTTACAATATGCTCGCTTTAATTACTCTAATCAAATGTTTTGGCCTATTAGTCAGAGTCGCGAATGGGTAATAGGGTTGAGAACCAACCTGGGTTTCGGGATAGGATATGGCGATTCGGAAGAACTTCCATTTTTAATAACTTTTTTGCCGGCGGGCTAATTCGTGGCGGTGGGCAACTTCGTGGGTATGAAGAAAATAGTTTGGGCCCCCGAGCACCCCAGGAGCGCGATATCTGACAGATTATGGAATATCACTGGCTCGTGATGAAGAAGGTAATATTCTTCGAAATATCGATGGGACAGCCCAGATAGACAACTCCGTAGGTTACCGAACTGAGGCGTTAATAGATCAATTCGGTAACATAGTTCTTGATGCAAACGGCAATCCGCAGGTACGGCTAGCAGTACAAGATTTCTATCTGGACGATGATTATGACAGTTTTGGTGGTAATATACTGACTACAGCGTCGTTGGAGCTGTTGTTTCCTCTACCTTTTATACCTAATCGAAATCAAGTAAGATCGGCTTTTTTTATTGATGCTGGTAACGTGTTTTCCACATCTTGCACAGAAAGGCAGACGTTATTAAATAATTGCACTAATTTTGATACGGGTGGACTGCGTTATGCTGCTGGATTGAGCATCACTTACTTGTCCCCATTTGGCCCGCTTACATTTTATGTGGCTGCACCCTTCGGGGATAGAGAAGGGGATGATACGAAGACTTTTGATTTCACCGTTGGAACAGGCTTCTAAGCACCTTTGGAAATAAGAACATAGAGATTAAAGTTTAGGGTAAATGAGCTGAATAAATCTGCCAGTATTGGTTTAAATTGGAGAAGAATTGTGAAAACTGTAAAGAGTTTAATTGTTACTTTGAGTCTATTGTTATTCGCTCAGGGTGCCTTTGCTCAAGACACAAAAATTGGCGTGCTGAATGCCTTGCAGGCACTATTTAACTCAGATGCGGCCCAAGTTGTTCAGCAAGAGCTTGAACAGGAATTTGCTCTAGATGAGCAGCGCGCAAGTGAATTGACTGAACAACTACAAGCATTGCAGGAAGAATATCAGCAGAACGAGGCTGTAATGACTGAAGAAGAAATTCGTCGTATGAATTCCAGTGCGCAAGATCTTCAAGTGCAACTTCAGCTAATTCAAGAGCGAGTGCAACAAGCATTACAGGAACAGAATCAGGCATTCTTGGAGAGCATGCAAGAAGAGCTTGCGCGAGCTGTTACTGATGTAGTCGCTGAAGGTGGATTTGATTTAATTCTAAACGTTGATTCTGCTCCTTATTTCGCGCCAGTACTGGATATTACAGCAAGGGTTACTGCGAAGCTAAACGAAAACGCACAAAACGAGGCGTCTGAAGACTAAGGATATTACTTTTCGGATAGTGTCAGGTGGCACATAATAAGAGCTATACACTCGGTGAGATAGCTTCTCTTCTAAATCTAGAACTGGTCGGCGAAAGGATTGCATAATTCATAGTCTCGCCCCTCTAAAAAATTCAAGTACCGGTCAGTTAAGTTTTCTCAGTAACCCTTCTTATGTAAATCAATTAGAGTCATGCGCTGCTTCAGCCGTTATCGTTGAAGCAAAATATGTCGATTCTGTAAAACCAACATTCTGATTTCAAATTCACCTTATGTAAGCTTTGCTGAAGCAACGGGGCTGTTTGATGAATCAGTTAATATCGAACCTGGTGTACATCCGAGTGCGACCCTTGATTCATCAGTTAAACTGCCTAATTCGGTTCATGTGGCACCGCAGGCAGTGGTGGAGGCTGGTGTATCTATCGGTGAAAACTGCGTTATTGGTCCGGGTGCCTACATCGGTAAGAATACAACTTTAGGTAACGATTGTTATTTGCATGGCAATGTTTCAATTTATCATCAGATATCTATAGGCAATAATGTAATCATTCATTCCAATACCGTTTCGGAGCCGATGGATTTGGGTTTGCATTTTATGGAGAGAAATTCGTAAAGATTCGCCAATTGGGTTCTGTTCAAATTGGCAATGATGTCGAGATTGGCTCCTGCACTACTATTGATCGGGGCGCGCTTGAAAACACGGTCATCAGTGATGGAGTAAAAATAGATAATCAAGTACAGATAGGCCACAACACATTTATTGGTGAGCATTCGGTTATATGTGGCTGTACTGGCATTTCCGGTAGCGTGACAATTGGCAAATACTGTGTAATGGGAGGTGCTTCCGGCACTGTTGGTCACATAAGCATTGTGGACCATGTAAAGGTGAGCGCAATGTCTTTAGTCAGTGAATCCATTACTGAAGCTGGGTCCTATTCATCAGGAACTTGGCATATGAAGACAGCACAATGGAAACGCAGCAATATACGGTTCCAGCAATTGGACAGTATTACTAAAAGATTGAAGGAATTAGAAAAGATAGCCGATGAGAAATAGCTGGGTTCTCCCCAAGCAAATAATAAGCTGAGTTAATATATGTTATTGGATGTTGAAGAAATTAAAGAATACCTGCCGCAGCGGTATCCATTTTTGTTAGTTGACCGTATCGTCGAAATGGACCTGGGGAAGTCCATCGTCGGCTATAAGAATGTAACTATTAATGAGCCATTCTTTGTGGGTCATTTTCCTGGTCAGCCAATAATGCCAGGCGTATTAATTATTGAGGCGCTCGCACAGGTTGCAGGTGTGTTGGGCTTTAAGAGTCAGGAAAAAAAAACCAAAAGACGGCTATCTCTATTACTTTGTAGGTGCGGATGAAGTGCGTTTGCGCCGACCAGTGGTTCCGGGCGATCAATTAATGTTGAAAGCAACTATTATTACGAATCGTCGTGGCGTTTATCGATTTTCTGCTATAGCCTCAGTAGGAGATGAGTTGGTTGGTACTATGAATATTCTATGCGCAGAGAGAAAAATAGATGTCGAATGATTTAATCGATCCTTCCTCACAAATACATCCTTCTGCGGAAATTGGACCCGATGTACGTATCGGTCCCTGGTGCACCGTTGGTGAAAACGTCACCATCGGTGCTGGCAGTGTACTCGAGTCCCATGTAGTAATTAGGGCAAATACCCGAATGGGGTCAAATAATCGCATTTTTCAATTTTGTTCCATTGGAGAAGATCCTTCTGATAGAAAATTTGAAGGAGAGGAGACCTGGCTCGAAATTGGAGACAGCAACGTATTTCGTGAAGGTGTTACTGCCCATCGAGGAACCGGAGCTGGTGGTGGCCTGACAAAAATTGGCAGCTATAATCTGCAAATGCCTTATGTACATATAGCGCAGATTGTATCGTGGGCGATAACACGGTTTTTGCAAATAACGTCGGCATATCTGGTCATGTACAAGTAGGAGATTGGACAATTCTTGGCGGCTATGCAGGGATTAATCAATTTCTAAAAATTGGGGCCCATGCCATGGTTGGCGGTATGACTCATATCACCAATGATATTCCAGCGTACATGATCGTGAGTGGGCGTCCCGCCACTGTGCGCAGCATAAATACAATTGGCTTGGAACGACGCGGATTCGATAAGGAAACCCTTCAAGATTTAAGGGAAGCCTTTAAAGTTAAATTTTTAAGAGAAATTACAGCCTGCAGGAGGCAATTGATCAATTGAAGGCAATGGGTGACGGTTGTGAAACATTGCAAACATTAATCGATTCGTTGGAGTCTTCTGAAAAAGGCATACATCGATAAGCTTTTACTTCCACTAATAACCAAGAATGACAAAGCCGATACGTTTTGGAATCGTAGCAGGAGAAAAATCAGGCGACATACTTGGTGCTTCGCTAATCGAGGCTTTACGTACTTATTATCCCGACGCTGAATTTGTGGGGGTAGCCGGTCCTGCGATGTTAGAACTTGGATGCAAATCCATTACGCCCATGGATCGATTGTCTGTAATGGGATTTGTGGAGCCGCTAAGTCGATTACCTGAGCTATTAAAATTAAAGAAAGATCTGCAAGAATGTTTTACTGCAACAAGCCTCCCGCGTTCATCGGTATCGATTCCCCAGATTTCAATTTGCGCTTGGCTGCTAACTTGCATGCGCAGGGAATAAAAACCGTGCACTATGTAAGTCCCAGTGTCTGGGCATACCGCCAGAGGCGAATCCGCAAAATTAAACAGAGCATCGACTTGATGTTGACGTTGTTTCCTTTCGAAACCGAGATCTATAAACAACATTCTGTTCCTGTTGCCTGTGTTGGACATCCATTGGCGGATCAGATAGGGCTCGAAGACTATAAGTCAGCAAATCGCGCCGATTTAGGTATCGCAAAAAACGAACCGGTCATAGTTCTAATGCCAGGCAGCCGAGCCGGAGAGATTAAACGTCTCGCGCCTACCTTTTTTGAGGCTGCGATTAGTTCGTTGTGCAAGCATTCTGGCCTCAGGTTTGTTATTCCTTTTAGTGGTATCGAAGCGAAGGCGCAAATAAGCAACTTAATGCGCAGCGCCAATTTTTTTGAAAGCGAACAGTTTCAGTTAATCGATAACTCCCATAAAGCAATTAGTGCGGCAGATTTGGTGGTAATGGCGTCCGGAACTGCTACTTTGGAAGGCTTGTTACTGCGTAGGCCTATGATAATTTGTTACAAGCTTGCGCCAATCACCTACGCGATTGGATCTCGGTTGCTGAAAATTCCTTATGTGGGATTACCTAATCTGCTTGCCGGTCAAAAGCTGATTCCAGAGTATTTGCAAAAAGAAGTTAGTGTTAATAATTTAGTTGCAGAGATCGATAGATTTATAAAAGAGCCAGAATCATTTAACCAAGCCTTAAAGGGCATTTGAAGAATTCACAAATTATTACGGGGGGTGCTTCGCAAAAGGCAGCTGCAGCAGTGGTGAAACTAGTTACAACGACTTAACAATTAGAATGGAAGAATTCTGCCCCAGGCCATGCAACACGAATTCGAATTCACACACAGCGAAGATCGCGTGATAGCCGGAGTCGACGAAGTAGGGCGAGGCCCGCTTGCCGGTGATGTAGTAGCTGCAGCAGTGATTCTTGACCCAGCCAAGCCAATCTCCGGCTTGAATGACTCGAAGAAACTTAGTGAAAGACAAAGACTGGATTATTTTGCCCAAATCCAGGACAAGGCTTTAGGTATTAGCATTGCTAGGGCTAGCGTGGCCGAAATTGATGAGTGTAATATTCTTCGTGCTAGCTTGCTGGCCATGGAAAGAGCCGCTCGGGGCTTGCCAATCCAACCCGAGTTTGTTTACGTTGATGGTAATCAACTACCGAAGTGGCGCTATCCTTCCGAAGCAATAGTGAAAGGCGATGAGAGGGTGGCCGAAATTGCAGCGGCTTCAATCGTAGCAAAGGTTACTCGCGACGCAGAAATGGTGGCTCTGGAACAGGATTTTCCGGGGTATGGATTTGCCAAACACAAGGGTTATCCCACCAGCGCACATTTGAAGGCGCTAGAAATTTTAGGACCATGTGTTTTGCATCGACGTACATTTGCACCCGTAGCAAATTTACTCAAATAATCCTGTCCAGCCAAACCGTCGGACTGTATATTGTGGCTTCTTATTTTTAGTAGACGCCGAGCGTTTTTGTGGTAGCTGCAGATCTAGATAAAGTGACGAATGTCTGAACCCGCACCAAGCAAACCATTTATACATCTTCGGCTGCATACAGAATTCTCCATCAGTGACGGGTTAGTCACTATCCCTGCCTTAATTAGTCGCCTGCAGCAGCTGCATATGCCTGCAGTGGCAATTACTGATGTGTCTAATCTGTTTGGGTTGATTAAGTTTTACAGTGGAGCGGCTAAGTCTGGTATTAAACCCATCTGCGGTGTCGATGTATTAGTGGAAAACGAAGAAGGGGTTCGCAGTCGCATCGTATTGCTGGTTAAGAATCGTACGGGATATCTCAACTTAACCAATATTATTTCCAAGCTTTATACCGATTCTGAAACCCATGGTGAACCAGTTCTGGCCATAGACAGTTTTAGTGGGGTATTAGAGGGGTTAATCGCATTATCAGGTGCACAACATGGCGACATTGGTTCCGCGTTGTTAGGTGACGATTTTGAGCAAGCCAAATCCTTACTTTCAAAGTGGCAGATACTATTTCCAGATTCTTTCTACCTCGAGCTTCAGCGGGTTGGGAAGGCTGACGAGGAGGCTTATATCGAAAGAGCAGTAAATCTGGCAATCGAGACTCAATGTCCGGTAGTTGCGACGAACGATGTGCGATTCATCGATCAGGAAGATTTTGATGCTCACGAGGTTCGAGTTTGTATAAATGAGCGGCGCACGCTGGATGATTCCCGCCGACCGCACAACTATACGGAGCAACAATATTTGAAAAGCTCTGCGGAAATGGCTGGGCTTTTCGAAGATATTCCTGAGGCTATAGAAAACGCCTATGAAATTGTAAAGCGCTGTAACCTCGGTCTAGATCTAGGCACGCCTCATCTTCCGAATTACCCAGCGCCGAAAGATGTGACCTTAGATGATTATCTGTGTCAACTCAGTGAGGAGGGACTAGCAAAACGTTTAAAACAATTGTTTGGCGATGAAGCAAATAATAAAGAAAAAATTTCCCCCTACGTAGAGCGATTACAGATCGAGTTAGAAATTATCAATCAGATGGGATTTGCCGGTTACTTTCTCATCGTGATGGAATTCATCCAATGGGCGAAGGATTCCCAGATTCCTGTTGGTCCGGGCCGAGGATCTGGCGCCGGATCAATTGTAGCCTATGCACTTGGTATCACGGATTTAGACCCTCTGAAATATGACTTACTCTTTGAGCGATTTTTGAATCCTGAACGTGTTTCCATGCCGGACTTTGACGTCGACTTTTGCATGGAAGGGCGCGATAGAGTAATTCAGCATGTAGCTGAATTGTATGGTAAGGACGCAGTCTCGCAGATTATTACTTTTGGCACCATGGCAGCGAAAGCGGTGGTAAGAGACGTAGCGCGGGTGCAGGGTAAGCCCTATGCTCTAGCAGATAAACTTTCGAAGTTAATTCCTTTTGAGCCTGGGATGACCTTGGCAAAAGCCTTCGACGCAGAACCATTGTTAGGCGAATTCGTCGATAGCGATGATGATGCTCAGGAAATTATGGAAATGGCGTACAAACTGGAAGGGATTACCAGGAACGTAGGGAAGCATGCCGGTGGAGTGGTAATAGCACCTACTAAGCTAACCGACTTCACGCCACTCTATTGTGATGAATCAGGTCATGGGCTGGTAACCCAATTTGATAAGAATGACGTTGAAACAGCAGGGTTGGTAAAGTTTGATTTCCTTGGTCTAAGGACGCTCACGATTATCGACTGGTCAGTAAAGATGATCAATGAGCGGCTTGCTCCCAATGAAAATTCAATCGATATAAATTCGCTTCCGCTGGATGATGAATCCGTATATCGCCTATTACAACGAGGAGAAACTACCGCTGTATTCCAGTTGGAATCTCGTGGTATGAAAGAGCTAATTAAGCGCTTAGTCCCAAACCGTTTCGAAGACATTATCGCTCTGGTAGCCCTCTTCCGTCCTGGGCCCCTGCAATCTGGAATGGTTGATGACTTTATCGATCGTAAACACGGCCGAACTCGCGCGGTATATCCCCATGGGGATCTAGAACCAGTTTTATCCAATACCTATGGGGTGATTCTTTATCAAGAACAGGTAATGCAGATCGCCCAGGTACTGGCCAGCTATACCTTGGGTGGTGCGGACATTCTTCGTAAAGCAATGGGTAAGAAAGACCCTGCTGAAATGGCAAGGCAACGTGAAACCTTCAGAGCAGGAGCGTTAGCAAAGGGCGTCGATGAAGAACTAGCTGAGTCAATCTTCGATCTAATGGAGAAATTTGCTGGTTATGGATTCAATAAGTCTCACTCTGCGGCTTACGCTCTAGTTTCTTACCAGACAGCCTGGTTGAAAGCGCACTATCCTGCCTATTTCATGGCAGCGGTTTTATCTGCTGATATGCAGAACACTGACAAGATAGTAACCCTTATCGATGAATGCTGTTCAATGAAACTCAAGATTGTTCCGCCGGACGTAAACTCGGACAATATAATTTTAGGTAAATGACGTGGGTGAAATTGTTTATGGCTAGGTGCAATTAGGGGTTGGGCGAAGGGCCGGTCGAAAATTTATTGAAAGCGCGAGCAGAAAAACGTTTCATGAGTTTGGTGGACATGTGCCAGCGTATCGATTCACAAACGGTAAATAAACGTACCATGGAAGCACTAATTCGATCGGGTGCTCTAGATAATTTAGTGGAAGGGGATTTTAATCATTCCCGTGCATACTTGAGTGGGCTTGCCTGGAGCTATGAAGGCGGCTGAACAACCCAGTCGTAACATGGCGAGCGGGGTTGAAGATCTTTTTGGTGAAATTGCACCGACTGAACCAGAAATTGAAACCGCAATTGAAACGCGCCATAGCTTTCAACCCTGGGCAGAACAGGAACGGCTTTCAGCTGAAAAAGATACCTTGGGTTTGTATTTGTCAGGACATCCAATCGATGAATTTTTCCAGAGCTAGCTCATGTAACCAAAGATCGTATTGCAAACTTAAGACCAGAACGAGGAGCTCAATTGGTACCCGGATTGCTTCATGGTTTTCGCACGATGAAATCCAAAGCTGGGATACCATTGCCTTTCTTACTCTGGATGATCGCAGTGGCCGCTTTGAAGTTTCTTTGTTTGCTAAAGAATACGAAAAATACCGAGAGCTAATACAGAGAGATTTAATTCTCGTTGTGGAATGTACTGTCAGTGTCGATGACTACACCGGTGGTATGCGTGGTAGAGCGAAACAGGTAATGACCCTAGCACAAGCAAGAAAGAAATTTGCCCATCGACTCGCTCTTAATCTTAGTTCGGAAGATTTCAGTCAGGGTTTTGTCAGCACTTGGCGAATATACTCGAGCCCTACCGAAAGGAACCTGCAAAATCAGACGATTCCATCCCTCAGAGTGCCGGCCCTACCGATATTCAGAAAGATGAAAAGAAACCCCCTCAAAACCGCCCCAGGAGGGATGTCAGGTAGTCATCAACTACCAGCGCCCGGGCTCGAGAGGGTGTATAATGCTCGGCCAAGATTGGATTGTATCTCCAGCTGATGATTTGCTGCAGAGCTTAAGGATGGAGTACGGCAAAGATCAGGTTGAATTAGATTACAAGCAGAAATCAAATCTGAATTAGATTTTTTAGTGGAGAATGCAGAACCGACACTGGTTCCTTTCGTAATAATGGACCCGAACTACCTCGAATTTGAAAAACCATCGCCGAGTTAGAAGCCAAGATTAGCGAATTACGGCTGGTGGGTTCGGACAATGAAATAAACATCTCTGAAGAAATTGAGAATCTCAAAACAAAAGCACAAAACTTACTGAAAAGATTTATGCCAATTTAAGTCCATGGCAAATCTCTCAAGTCGCTCGCCATCCGTTGCGCCCATACACAATGGATTACATCGAACATATTTTTACTGAATTTGATCAACTCCATGGCGACAGACTTTTCGCTGATGATCAGGCGATTATCGGCGGATTGGCTCGCTTGGAAGGTCGTCCGGTTATGGTAATCGGTCATCAAAAGGGCAGGGGTACAAAAGAAAAAGTTCGTCATAATTTTGGTATGCCCCGACCAGAAGGCTACCGCAAAGCGCGAAGACTCATTCAATTAGCCGAGCAATACAGAATTCCAGTGCTGAGTTTTATAGATACACCTGGCGCTTATCCTGGAATGGATTCAGAAGAAAGGGGTATTAATGAAGCTATTGCAGAAAACATGGCAATAATGTCGCGAATTAGAACTCCTCTTATTGCGACAGTAACTGGAGAAGCGAATTCCGGAGGTGCAATTGCAATCGGTGTTTCCGACCAATTGAACATGTTACAGTACTCAACTTACACCGTAATCACTCCTGAAGGCTGCGCAACCATACTCTGGAAATCTTCTGAATATGCTTCAGCTGCTGCCGATGCCATGGGTGTTACCTCACGGCGTCTGGAAGAGTTAGGTATAGTTGACAAAACTATTGCTGAACCATTGGGGGGTGCGCACCGCGATGTGGCAGAAACCTCGGCGAATATAAAACGAGCCCTTATAGACCAGATTGAACGTTTAATCGCCATGGACCGCAAAGAACTGGTCGATCGACGTTATCAACGTCTTATGAGCTATGGCATAAGCGTATAGTAATAAACGCCACGATAAAGTCTTCTTAACTAACTTTTATTTTTTCAGTCCGTTAGACTCACTTTCGATAGCTTGTTGGCAGCGATTTTCCTTTAATGAAGTTTGATCTCGAATATTTACAGCGTAGCCTGGTGTCGATTTCTCAGCAACCTTCCTTCCTGATCGGTTTGAGCGGAGGGATGGATTCTGTTGTCTTGCTCTACGGAATGTGCAAGGTAGCCGAAGGAAGCTTGAATCAGGCGGCTATTAGGGCGGTTCATGTCAACCATGGTTTGCAAGCGGAGGCCGACCAATGGCAAAGCTTTTGTGAGGGTCTCTGTGATGATCTCGACGTTCCATTACATGTTGAAAAAGTCGAGATTAAAAGTGACAACAGCTCAGATCCTTCAATTGAAAATCTTGCCCGAAAAGCACGTTATGGGGTATTCGAGTCGCAATTGCAGGATGGAGAAGTTTTAATACTTGCCCATCATTTAGATGATCAATTAGAAACTCTGCTATTCAGGCTTAATCGGGGTGCCGGTTTAAAAGGGCTCTCAGCTATTCCACAAAAAAGAGATTTCGCGAAAGGAGAAATCTACCGACCATTATTGGAAGTAGGCCGCGAGGAACTACAGCGATTTGCAGAAGAGCACAACTTAGAATGGATTAAAGATCAATCGAACCAGGACACCACTTTCGATAGAAACTTTCTAAGAAAGGAAATTCTACCGGCTATTGAATCTCGTTGGCCTAATTATCGTTCTAGTTGGAGTAAGTCACTGCAATTGATAGCGGAAGCTAATGACATGTTGCAGAAATTAGCGGACATCGATTTGGCGAATTCATTAACAGAAGATAAAACCGTAATTTCAATTATCGGGCTTGCAGAACTTAGCGAAGCAAGACAAAGAAATGTTTTTAGGCATTGGATCGAAAAGTCAGGATTGCCAGAACCGGGTTGGAACCTATTGCAGCAAATGGTTTACGAATTTACGACACTTGATAAACAAAAAGAACGAGTAATCCCAGCAAATGGTTTTTCGCTAGGTCGATACCGCGATAGTTTATATTTGTTGACGGAACAAGCTAATCGGCCAGAGAACCTAAATTGGAATCCCCAGCAAAAAGCAGAACTAGAAATTGAGGGTTGTGGAACTTTGATTGCAAGGGAAGTTATTGGTGAAGGGCTGGCAAAATCACAGGCAGACTCCTTCGATATTCGCTTCAGGCAGGGGGGAGAATACTGTCGCCTATTAGGTCGGCCTAGCAAGAGTTTAAAAAAACTACTGCAGGAAGCCCATATTGAGCCTTGGTTGAGAGATCGGATCCCCTTAATCTATCAGGGCAATGAATTGGTCTGTATTCCAGGGATTGGCGTCGCCGAAACTAGTGCTGCAGCACCAGACGAACCCGGTATTGAGCTGCAATGGCGGCATTAAATAGGGCAATTTGCATGGGAATAGGCCGTATCTTTTAATTTTCTTTAAATGTCGAGGAAAAGCTCAGATTGAGCTAAGAGGGGGCTTCTGGTAAGCTGTAGATCCATCTATAAGAGCCGGATCCCAACTGGCTCGAGTTAAAGAGATGGGGACCTCATGACTCGTTTTATCTTCATTACCGGTGGCGTAGTTTCTTCGCTAGGGAAGGGTATTACTTCTGCTTCGCTTGCCGCAATTCTTGAAGCCCGAGGCCTCAAAATCACTATGCTAAAACTGGATCCCTATATAAATGTGGATCCTGGCACTATGAGCCCTTTTCAGCATGGTGAAGTCTTCGTTACCGAAGATGGCGCAGAAACAGATTTAGATCTGGGTCATTATGAGCGCTTCAGTCGCATTACCATGAGTCAGAATAATAATTTCACTACAGGTCGTGTTTATGAAGAAGTGCTGAAATGCGAACGCCGTGGTGATTATCTCGGCGCTACCATTCAGGTCATTCCCCACATAACTGACGAAATTAAGAAGCGAGTTATCGAAGGTGCCGGCAAAGCAGACGTTGCTCTGGTTGAGATTGGTGGGACAGTCGGTGACATCGAATCACAACCATTTCTCGAAGCGGTTCGTCAATTAAGAGTCGAACTTGGTTCCGGAAAAGCATTATATCTACATCTTACTCTTGTCCCTTACATCAGTACTGCTGGAGAAACAAAAACCAAACCTACCCAGCACTCGGTAAAGGAACTTCGTTCTATTGGTATACAGCCTGATGTTTTAGTTTGCAGATCAGAGCAAGAATTAGATGAATCTGCTCGTAACAAGATTGCATTATTTACCAACGTAGAATTCCCTTCCGTAGTTTCCTTACCGGATACAGATACCATCTATCGCATCCCTTCAATCTTAGGCGCGGCAGGTCTGGATGAAATCGTCGTCAATAAACTCAACCTAGATTGCCCAAAAGCAGATTATTCCGAATGGGATCGGGTGGTAGATGCCCAATTAAATCCTGAGCGGGAAGTTAAGTTGGCCATGGTAGGCAAGTACATGGATCTGCTGGATGCTTATAAATCCTTAAATGAAGCCATTATCCATGCCGGGATTCAAACTCGTACCAAGGTTAACATTAACTATATCGATTCCTCTGATGTGATGGAACAAGGAATAGGTCTGCTCGAGGGCCACGATGCCATTTTGATTCCAGGTGGATTTGGAGAAAGAGGATTTGAGGGTAAAATTCTGGCGACTCAATATGCTCGAGAAAACAAAATACCTTTTCTTGGAATTTGTTTGGGCTTGCAGGCGGCTGTAATCGATTACTCGCGAAACGTCGCTGGTCTAGCTGGGGCAAACAGTACTGAATTTGATAGCGATTCACCGCATCCGGTGATCGCTCTCATTAGTGAATGGACAACTTCAGCAGGCGCAACTGAGTATCGTGATGAAAATTCAGATCTTGGTGGAACTATGCGTTTAGGTGCTCAAAAGTGCATTCTGCAGAAGGATTCTAAGACTTTTGAATGTTATGGCGCAGAAGAAATTGTAGAACGCCATCGTCATCGCTATGAGTTTAATAATGACTATTTGCAAAGATTGAGTAAGGCTGGATTACAACTCGTTGGCAAATCCGCTGATGGCATGCTGGTTGAAGTTATCGAAGTCGCGGGTCATCCGTGGTTCGTTGGATGCCAATTTCATCCTGAATTTACCTCTACCCCGCGCGAAGGACACCCACTATTTGCTGGATTCATTAGTGCAGCAATTGTATATAGCGCTAAAGAAACACAACAGAAAGACGCGCAGGGCACATCAAAACCAACAATAGCTTCTGCTAAAGCAGCTCAAGCTTGAGAATACTGTGACATCATTGATCAATGACCTATAAGCAAATCGATATTGCCAATATTTCTGTCTCTAACAATTTACCGTTAGTCCTCTTTGGTGGGCTGAATGTGCTTGAGTCTCGCGATCTAACTTTATCTGTAGCGGAAAATTTCAAAGCTACCTGTGCAGAATTAGGAGTACCACTCGTTTTCAAAGCTTCTTTTGATAAAGCTAATCGATCTTCTATCAATTCATTTCGAGGTCCCGGTCTTGAAGAGGGCTTGAACTGGCTGGCTGAAGTTAAATCGCAATTCAATATGCCGATTATTACTGACATTCATGAACCCGATCAGGCTGCGGCCGTCAGTGAGATAGCAGAAGTGTTGCAGTTGCCAGCTTTCCTATCTCGCCAAACAGACTTAATTGTTGCTATGGCAAAAACCGGTGCTGCAATAAATATTAAGAAGGCACAGTTTTTAGCTCCGCGAGAGATGCTTCATGTTCTCAAAAAATTTGAGAGCGAGGGGAATCAACGTCTAATGTTGTGCGAGCGGGGCAGTAGCTTTGGGTATAACAATCTAGTAGTCGATATGCTTGGATTCTCAATTATGAAACAGTTTGACTATCCAGTGATTTTCGATGTAACCCATGCACTACAAAAACCAGGTGGGCTTGCTAATAGTGCCGATGGTCGACGTCAGCAAGTAACTGCACTTGCCAAGGCAGGCTTATCACAAGGAATTGCTGGATTATTTCTTGAAGCTCATCCTGATCCAGATAATGCACTTTGCGACGGTCACTGCGCGCTTCGTCTCGATCAATTAAAACCATTCCTACGACAAATGCAGGAACTAGATGGGCTAATCAAATCTCAGCCGGATATTGATACAGCGTAAAACTTCGAACAATTCCTCTCTATATCTTTAAGGTATTTACATGTCAGAAATTACTGAAATTAGGGCTCGTGAAGTTTTAGACTCACGGGGTAATCCCACGGTAGAAGCAGACATACGCTTAAGCAGCGGTGCATTTGGTTCAGCCTGTGCGCCATCGGGTGCATCTACTGGTTCGCGTGAAGCATTAGAGTTAAGGGATAAAAATCCAGAGCGTTACTTTGGTAAGGGCGTCCTAACCGCGGTGCATAATGTAAATACACAAATAAGAGATGCTCTAATTGGTAAATCTGCTGTCGATCAGGCAAGTTTCGATCAGCTCATGCTTGATCTTGATGGCACTGAAAACAAATCCAAGTTGGGTGCAAATGCAATCCTCGCTGTGTCTTTAGCAGCAGCTAAAGCTGCTGCAGTTGATTCAGGTATACCACTGTATCAACACATAGCCAGATTAAACGGCAGTGATGGTATGTTCATTTTGCCTGTTCCGATGATGAATATCGTCAATGGAGGTGAGCACGCGGACAATAATGTCGATATTCAGGAATTCATGGTACAGCCAACTGGAGCGGATTCGTTTCGCGAAGCACTGCGGTACGGTGCAGAAATTTTTCACGCGCTCAAGTCGGTATTAAATGGCCAGGGGTTAAATACTGCTGTTGGTGACGAAGGTGGCTTTGCGCCGAACTTGCCGTCAAATTCTGCTGCTCTTGATGCCATCATGGAAGCTATTACTAAAGCAGGATTTAAACCTGGAGAAGATATTCATCTCGCGCTGGATTGTGCAGCTTCAGAATTTTATGTTGACGGCAAATACAATCTGAGGGGCGAAAACAAAAGCTTCGATTCTGCCGGTTTTGCAGATTATTTGCAGGGGCTCGCAGAAAACTACCCAATTCTCTCCATTGAGGATGGTATGGATGAGTCTGACTGGGACGGATGGGCTAAATTATCTGAGAAAATAGGCGATAAAGTTCAATTAGTAGGTGATGATTTATTCGTTACAAACACCAGCATTCTAAAAAGAGGGATCGATGAGAATATAGCGAATTCAATATTGATTAAATTCAATCAGATTGGATCGCTTACAGAAACCTCGCTGCAATCAATATGGCTAAAGATGCGGCGTATACAGCTGTTATTTCTCACCGATCAGGAGAAACAGAAGACACAACCATAGCCGACCTGGCAGTAGCTACAGCAGCCGGGCAAATTAAAACAGGCTCTCTGTGTCGCTCGGACCGAGTCGCCAAATACAATAGATTGCTTCGGATAGAAGAAGAATTGGGCGCGGCATCGATTTACAATGGCTTAAAGGAGTTCTCGCAGGTTTTCTAGTTAAGCGTCTCGCTATGAAAGTATTATATGGGTTCCTCATCATCGTTTTTCTGAATTTCCAATTTCAATTATGGCTTGGAGAGGATAGTGTGCGCGAACTTAATATGCTGCAAACTGAGTTAGATGCGCAGCGTCAGATCAACGCTGAGATAGAAGAGCGCAATCGTTTATTAGAAATCGAAGTCGTGGAGTTAAAAACTGGTCTTGAAGCAGTAGAAGAGCGAGCCAGATCAGAACTAGGTATGATCGAGAAGGGTGAAACCTTTTATCTGCTCCTGGATTAAATCGTACCTCTAGATTATCAACCACTGATCTACGATTTAAAGTAGATTAAAATAAAAACATTATGAAATTTTGGGCTATTTTGCCAGCCGCTGGCATCGGTCGCCGCATGGGATCGAGTACTCCCAAACAGTATCATTCTATTTGTGGTACTCCCGTACTCATACATTCCATAAATCGATTACTAGAAATTCCGGAAATTGAGCATCTGGTTGTAGTTCTGCATCCAAAAGATCAGTACTGGCCAGCATTCAATTTCAGCAATGAAAGAGTGTCAACAGTCACCGGCGGTGAAGAGCGAGTTAATTCTGTTATCAATGGTCTGCAATCTCTTAGTGGACAGGCTAACGCTAGTGATTGGATCCTAGTACATGATGCAGTTAGACCCTGTGTTACGCAATCAGATATTAAAAATCTAATGAGTCAATTAAAAGAAAGCAAGGTCGGAGGACTTCTGGGAGCGCCGATAGATAACACGGTGAAGCAGCTCAGTGATGATAATGAAATTGAGCTGACGGTTGACCGGAGTCAGCTCTGGTCCGCACTTACTCCCCAAATGTTTCGCTTCGATCTATTAAAACGGTCTTTATCGAATGCAGTTTCGATAAATCTCAATGTTACAGATGAGGCCAGTGCAATAGAGGCCATGGGATTTAAACCGATTATCGTTCCTGGAGACAAATCCAATATTAAAATCACCCATGATTCAGATTTAGAGCTTGCGCGATATTATTTATCAATAGGAGGTAAAACCTAGTGAGTGATACGTTAAGAATTGGACATGGCATCGACGTGCATAAATATGCTGAGAGCTATCTGGAAGATAAACCTCTAAAGCTTGCAGGTTTGGTCATTCCAGATAATTATTCTTTGCTGGCTCATTCCGATGGTGATGTCGTATTACACGCCATTTGTGATGCCATCCTAGGCGCCTGTGCGGCGGGTGATATCGGTCAACATTTTCCGAATACCGATGAGCAATTCGCTAACGCTGAAAGTTCACGGCTGTTGGAGCAAGTGCTGCAAATTGCAGACAAAAATCAAATGCAGATTATCAATCTGGACGTAACCATATTAGCTCAGGTACCCATACTTGCCCCTTATCGCCAAGAGATGGTGGCAAGCCCGTGCGCTTTACTGAGCCTGGGTTCTGATCGAGTGAATTTAAAGGCGACCACCACAGAGCGTCTCGGTTATATCGGCAGGGAAGAAGGAATCGCTTGTCATGCAGTAATCTTAATGGAATCTGATGCCTAATAGCGCCATTCAGCTTGAATCTCAATGGAAAGGCTTAGAAAGTCTTGCCTATCTTTCTTCCCCTCCAACCGTTAGCGCGAGATTTAAAAAAGACTTTTGTGACTTTAAGGTTTCAGAAGATCTGGGATTCGATCTAACTGGAAGTGGTGATCACTTATATTTGCAGATCAAGAAAATAGATTTGTCTACTGTCGATGTTGCTAAGCAGCTAGCTTCTTCTACTCAACAAAGAGTGGCGTCGATCGGCTATGCTGGGATGAAAGATAGAAGGGGCGAATGCACGCAATGGTTTAGCGTTCCATTAGAAACACCTCAATCAGAAAATCTAGAGAATATAGAAAGAGATAACTTACAGATCGTCTCCACCAAACGAAATAGTAGAAAACTGAAAATAGGCAGCCATAAACTAAATCATTTCGAAATCACCCTACGAAATTGCACTGGCAGCCGGAAAGATTTTGAATCAAATATATTACGAATCAAAGAACAAGGCGTGCCAAATTATTTTGGCCAACAACGCTTTGGTAGAGATTTAAGCAATCTGAGACAGCTTAATGAAATTCTGCGAGAAAAAGTTGGAACTAGTAATACAAAGCGGAAACCTTTTAAACGTAGTTTGGTGATCTCAGCCGCGCGTGCCTACTTATTCAATCAATTGCTATCAGAAAGAGTAAATAGCAAGAATTGGGATACTTATGTTGATGGGGATGTGCTCAATTTAAATGGTACTAATCGGAACTTTATCCCGGACCAAGCGGGGTGGACTGATCTTTTGCAGAAGCGCTTAGCCAACTTCGATATTCATGTTACTGGGTGCTTAGGTGGAGTGATTGAATCTAAAAATAAATATGTATGCACGGCCAAAGCTGCCGATATTGAAAAAGCAGTGATGGAGGAATTTCCGGACCTTGTGCGAGCTTTATATAAACTGGGCTTGAAGGCTTCAAGAAGGCCTCTCAGATTCATGCCGGACAACCTAGAATGGTCATGGCTTGATGAGAAATCACTTAAGCTTGAATTTGATTTACGTAAGGGCGCATATGCTACCAGTTTGTTGAGGGAAATTTGTAATACCGAATAAGGCGCAGATATAGTTTGGAGCAGTAGATTGAGTAGTAAATACAATTTAAACGGCATTGGCATGACCTCTCAGCGTACGCGCGAGCGCTTATTAGGGCGCTTAATGGATCAAGGTATTAGCAGCTTAGGAGTTCTGGATGTAATGCGCTCAACACCAAGGCATATATTTCTTGATGAGGCGCTTTCTCATCGTGCTTATGAGGATGTGGCACTTCCCATTGGTCATAACCAAACCATTTCCCAACCTTATATCGTTGCTCGTATGACTGAAGCGATTGTAACTTCAGGACCTTTAGAAACAGTGCTAGAAATTGGTACAGGCTGTGGCTACCAAACTGCGATTATTGCTCAACTTGCAAAGAAGGTTTATACGATAGAGCGTATAAAACCTTTGCTGGATCGAGCTAAGGCCAATATCAAAAGTCTGCGCTTACGCAACACGGACTTCAAGCATGATGATGGCAGTTTAGGGTGGGAGCAGAAAGCACCCTTCGATGCCATTATTGCCACAGCTGCGCCGCAAGAAGTCCCGAACGAATTGTTGCAACAGTTAAATCCAAAAGGGTGGGCGGTTGGTTATTCCAGTTGGTGGCGATGATCGACAGGAACTTAAATTGATTACTCGCAATGAAGATGACTTTTCGGAAACCTTTTTGGATGCTGTTCGCTTTGTACCGCTACTTATAGGTCAGTTACAACACTGACGTCTGGACTAATTATGACTGAAGATTCTTCAGCTGCCAGCCAGAATCCAATACTAAATTATTCCAGCCTGGTTCTATTTTTGAAAGGGATTGCCATGGGTTTGGGAGATTCAGTCCCAGGTGTTTCTGGGGAACCATAGCGGTTATAACCAACATTTATGAACGACTCATTTTTGCCATCCGTTCCATAGATGGGGGGGCAATAAGAAGCCTGTTCGTGATGCAGTTCGCAAAATTCTGGCAGCACATCGATGGCAACTTTTTATTGTTAGTAGTATTGGGTGCTTTAACTGGACTGATAATCTCCGCTAATACTGTTCTTTATTTATTAGCCAACTATCCCGAACCCTTAATGGCCTTCTTTATCGGGTTAATACTTGCGTCTACTTGGATTCTTCGCTCGAAGTATGAAAGGAATAACTATTTAATTTGGGCACTATTTTGTTCGGTATTGGGGTAGCGGTATTAGTAGGAAGTTTGGAGCCTAGAATCGCTAATGTGAATCCGTTCTATGTCTTCATTTGTGGTGCAATTGGAATATGCGCCATGATTTTACCTGGCCTTTCGGGTGCTTTTATCCTGCTCTTATTGGGGATCTATCAGTTTATTCTCACAGCCTTAGTGCAGTTCGATGTCATTTACATCATTATCTTTGCTTCTGGCTGTTTCGTCGGTTTACTTGGCTTTTCCAGAATACTCGCCTGGCTTTTGAAGAACTATCACAACCTCACTTTTGGCTTTATTTCCGGCATGCTCTTGGGTTCCATCTATGTGCTGTGGCCCTGGCAGCAGGCTATAAGCTTTTATATGGATAGTTCTGGGGCGCAACATCCATTACAAACTGTCAATATCTGGCCGTTAAACTATACAGAGATTACTGGAAATCCATCTTGGATGGCGATTTCCCTGATATCTTTTGTTGGCGGGATAGCTGTGGTGGTTCTTCTCCATTCAATTTTTGACAAAAAGGACGCTGCTAACGTCTAAAGCTGTGTAACGGGTTTTTGGAATTAAAGATGGTTAGCAAAATTGAGAAAACTTGGTTTGTCGCTATCGTGGCAACCATTCTTGGCAGTTGCGGAAATAACTTTCAGGCGCCGGTTTCAGAACAAGGAGGGCGGCAAGTTGTTAGCGGTCCCATTATTGTGAGTAGTAATACACCTGCTGGAAGTTTTCGTGTACAGGAAAACAGACCTGCCGTTTTTAACTCTGAATACAATCAGCCAATACGCGGAAGCACGACAACTGCTGGGGGAATTACTAGTAATTCGATTTTTTCCTCAAGTCCGAGTGCAGTGGCTGGGCAAAGTTATCGTGTTAGAGCAGGCGATAATTTAATGTCCATTGCCTTTCAATACGACTTAGATTTTCGTGCACTTGCAAGAGCAAATGGGCTACATCCTCCCTATACCATTTTCGTTGATCAGGAAATTAATTTAGACATTAGTCGTGTTGTTGATCGGCAAACTGAAAGAAACAGCCGGTTGGGAACAGCTGTTACCAATAATTCAGTTGCTCAAGCTCAAGGTACATTATCAAGTTCAGGCGGGTTGATTCGTCAGACCATTGATTCAAATAGAGAACCAGATTGGCGTTGGCCTCATCAAGGAAGAATAGTGCGCGGGTTTCAAGCCGATGTTAATAAAGGCATAGATATCGGTGGCCAACTTGGCGAACCTGTTTTTGCTGCCGGCGCAGGAAATGTAGTTTATTCTGGCCGCGGGGTGCAAGGTAGTGGCAATCTAATCATCATTCGTCACAGTGATAAATACTTAAGTGCCTATGCACACAATAGCGAAATGTTAGTTGGTGAAGGTTCGCGAGTTAGTGCTGGCGAAAAGATTGCAGAGATTGGGCAGAACACTAGCGGCATTGCCATGCTGCACTTCGAAATTCGTGTCGACGGACAGTCGGTTGATCCTGCAGGATTGCTGCCAAAACGCTGATCCAATCGTAACAATTAAAGTGAAAATTTGTGCTGTGATACAAAGTCCTTTAAACCCGTAGTCACCTATAAGCGATAAGTACCATATTTTGTATTTTCCTTTTTCTCCAGTAGCTTCACTAGGATAGAGTAAATTTTCCGTAAGCAAGAGGTACTATTTGCTTTTCTTTCTGACGAACTTCACGCTGGTGGAGAGCACTACACTCAAATCAATACCGAATTTATTTAGTTCACTAGACTTTTAGGCGTTTTGATCTGGCAAAATCCGAGGCAATAAAAAACCGCTGCAATAGCAGCGGTTTTTCGTTATTCGTTTAACGTTCTAGATATTCACGCTTATTGGGTTTATCTGCCCATTCCTCAGAATCGGCCAGTGGATCCTTTTTCTCTGTAATGTTTGGCCAGTTCTCCGCAAGCTCAGCATTTAAAGCCAGATATTCCTGCTGATCTTCTGGAAGTTCATCTTCAGCATAGATAGCATCTACCGGGCATTCCGGTTCACAAAGTGCGCAGTCGATGCATTCATCTGGGTGAATAACCAGAAAATTTGGACCTTCATAGAAACAGTCAACCGGGCAAACCTCGACACAGTCTGTATGTTTGCAACGAATGCAATTATCACCAACTACAAAAGTCATTTCTTCTCCGTACTAACTAATTCCTGTTCTATCTATGCGAAACGGCAGGCATTCTAACAGTTTTTTTCTCACAATTCTCAGTTAGAAAAGGCTTAACGAAATTGCCTATTTGGTTTTGTTTTTAAGTTCATAGAGAATAGATAACGCTTCTTTTGCCGTTATCTCATCGGGATTGAGTCGTTCCAGAAATTCTACTACCGGGTGTGGAGTCGAGCCGAATAAATCCTCCTGATTGGGGAATTGTGGGTTCGGTGCTTCCCGGATTTCTGTGCCAGCATCCGCCTCCAACTGACTTAGTTTATCGCGCGCTTTGTCTATTACTGAAGCTGGTATTCCCGCCAATTGGGCGACCTGCAATCCGTAGCTCTGGTTGGCAGGACCGGATTTAACGGCATGCAAAAATACTATGCCATTATCATGCTCAATGGCGTCCAGGTGGGTATTAATAATGTTGTCGTATGAATTCGGCAGGGAAGTGAGTTCAAAATAATGGGTGGCGAACAAGGTAAAAGCCGATAATTTTTCGGCAATATAAACCGCTGCAGCCCAGGCTAAGGAGAGACCGTCAAAAGTACTGGTACCACGGCCGATTTCATCCATTAACACCAGACTATTTGGAGTTGAGTTATGCAGGATGTTTGCAGTTTCATTCATCTCCACCATAAAAGTTGAGCGCCCTCCAGCTAAATCATCCGATGAACCAATTCGAGTAAATATACGATCGATTGGACCGACTGTGGCCGATGCTGCTGGCACATAACTACCGCAGAGTGCTAGTAAAACAATTAGAGCGGTTTGACGCATGTAGGTAGATTTGCCACCCATGTTGGGTCCGGTAATGATCAGCATTTTCTGTTGATCGTTTAAACACAGATCATTGGCAACAAAATCTTCGATCAAAACTCTTTCTACAACTGGATGACGACCCTCTTCGATAATGAGTTCCGGTTCAGTGGATAACTTTGGTCGTGCATAGTTGAGATTGAGCGCACGCTCAGCAAAGCAATTGAACACATCGAGTTCGGCAATAGCTTCTGCGCTAGTAATTAGTTGGACTAAATCCTCTGCTAGTAAATTTAGCAGTTCTTCATAAAGTGCTTTTTCTCTCGTGAGAGCTTTGCTTTTGGCGCTCAATACTTTGTCTTCAAATTTTTTCAACTCAGGTGTTATAAATCTCTCTGCATTTTTTAAGGTTTGGCGTCGACGATATTCAGCAGGTAATTCCGTCTCTGCCTGCCCTTTGCTCATTTCGATGTAGTAACCATGAACTCTATTGAATCCAACTTTCAACGTACTGAGCCCAGTCCTTTCTTTCTCTCTTACTTCCAGATCAATAAGATACTGTCCTGCATTGCTACTTAGGTTACGTAGCTCATCTAATTCTTCGTCATAACCTTCCGCAATTACTCCACCCTCGCGGATGACAATGGGTGGATTTTCTTCAATCGCTTTCTGCAGAAGTGCGGCATGCTCTGGGAAGGTGGAAATTCTCTCAGCGATTGATGTCACTAAATCATCTTTTATTTCTGTAAGACTGTTTTGCAGCGCGGGTAGCAGTTCATAGCTGTCTCTCAACTTAACTAAGTCTCTAGGGCGGGCAGACCTCAAACCGAGGCGCGCCAATATCCTTTCTAAGTCCCCAATACTTTTTAGTAGCTCAGCAATTGGTTCGAATCGATAGTCGGCTATCAAGCAGCTAACGACTTGTTGCCTTGATTCTAATTGAGTTTTGCTCCGTAGAGGTCGATTAAGCCAACGTGAAAGAAGCCGGCTGCCCATCGCTGTTGATGTGGAATCCATTACTGACAGCAGTGTATTTTGGCGACCACCGGCAAGATTTGTATCTATTTCCAGGTTTTTGCGACTTGCAGCATCGAGAATAACGCTGTCTGAAAGTTGTTCCACCTGTATGCCTTTAATATGGGGTAGTTCAGACTTTTGGGTTTCACGAGCATATTGAATTAAGCAACCTGCAGCCTCCATAGCTGCAGTCATTTCCGCACAGTCGAAGGCAGATAGATCTTTTGTGTGGAAATGTTCGCAAAGAATTCGATTCGCAGTATCGAACTCAAATTCCCAAACCGGTCGCTTCTGTATGGCTGGATTATCGAGTTTCGTTTCTACTTCAACAAGATTGTCATTAATTAATAGCTCTGCCGGTTTTATTCTCTCGATTTCGGTATAAAGTGCCTCAATACCAGTGACTTCGCTTAGAACAAAACGACCACTGCTTATATTCATATAAGCAATGCCATACTGCAGGTCGGAGTCTTCTGTTTTTGAGATTTCAGTCGCACTAATTGCAAGTAGGCAGTTATCTATTCGCTCATCGAGGAGGGCTTCATCACTCACAGTGCCTGGTGTGATTACCCGAACCACTTCTCGTTCTACTGGTCCTTTAGAGGCTGCTGGGTCACCGATTTGTTCACAAATAGCGACGGAGATGCGAGCTTCCACTAATTTGGCGAGGTAGCGATCCACTGCATGAAAAGGAATTCCGCACATAGGAATTGGATTTCCTCCAGATTTCCCTCTTGCGGTCAGAGTGATATCGAGAATATCAGCAGCAATTTTTGCATCGTCATAGAAGAGCTCATAGAAATCCCCCATGCGATAGAACAATAAGTTGTCTTGATTTTGTGCCTTGATGCGCAAATACTGCTGCATCATGGGTGTGTGTTTTTGCGCTTCGCCCAAGGTCTTAAACTGAGTTTGAGTATTATTCACATTAAGCAGGCGATTCTACACGGTTTAAGTTTTCACTTGGACTTTAATCACAATACCGCAATAAGTAGTTCAAGAGTTTTTGTATTTGGTTTCCACTATCTGAGTGGATACCATAGTGCCCATGTCATTTCCTCAATCTGCAGTCCGTGAATTGGTGCAGCAACTTGCTGACAAACTCATCGCCAAAAAGTTAATTATGTCTACTGCGGAGTCCTGTACTGGAGGATGGATTGCTCAATCTTTAACCGATCTTGCCGGCAGTTCTGCCTGGTTTGATACAGGATTTATCACTTATTCCGATGAAGCAAAACAACGCCTGTTGGAAGTACCTGCGCCCTTCTTCCAGCCCAATGGTCCTGGAGCGGTGAGTGAAGAGACTGTTGTGGCAATGACCCAGGGAGCCATTTCCAACAGCCGAGCCAGTGTTGCGGTCGCCGTCAGTGGTGTGGCTGGCCCCGATGGGGGGAGCGATGAAAAACCGGTTGGAACCGTATGGATTGCCTGTCAATGGGAGGACAAGGTTAACACCCAGCGCTTCCTGTTTGCCGGGGATCGAAGGGCTGTGCGCCTCGCAACATTAAAGGCGGCTTTGGTTTGCCTTCTGAATCTAGTGACTTGACAGAATCGCTAAAGGAATTTCTACATTTGCCAATATACTGGTTGTATATACAGTAATATTCTGATTTAATTGATACTGTTTATATATACAGTGTTGGCCCAAATGCGAGGATTGGGCAGGAAATGAACGTAGCTGGGTTGGGTATTGCCCGCTGTGCTTTACAGCCCGCCGCCAAAGCTCCCGGAGTAAGTGGTCAACTGATCAAAGGTGGTGTAAGCGGTGGCCAATATCCAACTTAGCTGACCAAACAGAATCTGATCGAAGTTAGATTTTGCTTAGGAAGAGAGTAATTTACTGAAGAATTTAGCAAGTAGTTGGGGATGGCTACTTTTAAGGCTCTAAGAATGGGCTAAGTATCAACTGCATTACTCAAGGAACCAGCATCAGTTGTAAGGAAATACCAAGGAAACAACTATGATTGAAGATAACAGCAATAAAGAAAAAGCATTGGCAGCTGCACTGTCTCAGATCGAAAGACAATTTGGAAAAGGGATCCATGATGCGCCTCGGAGATACCGAGCGCGAATCAATACCAGCTATTTCCACTGGATCTTTAGGCCTGGACGTTGCGCTAGGCATTGGTGGTTTGCCGCGAGGCCGAATAGTTGAAATTTATGGCCCTGAATCTTCGGGCAAGACCACATTAACACTGCAGGTTATCGCAGAAGCGCAAAAGGCAGGTGGTAGCTGTGCCTTTATCGATGCAGAGCATGCCCTGGATCCAATCTATGCCAAGAATCTCGGTGTAGATGTCGACAATTTATTAGTGAGCCAGCCAGACACTGGAGAACAGGCTCTAGAAATCTGTGACATGGTAGTACGTTCCGGTGCACTAGACGTCGTAGTTATCGACTCAGTCGCGGCATTAACGCCTAAAGCAGAAATAGAAGGGGACATGGGTGACAGCCACATGGGTCTTCAGGCACCCCTTGATGTCACAAGCATTGCGAAAAATGACAGCCAATATTAAGAACTTTCCCAAAACCTTGGTTATCTTCATTAATCAGATTCGGATGAAGATCGGTGTCATGTTTGGTTCACCAGAAACAACCACCGGTGGTAATGCACTAAAATTTTATTCCTCCGTCAGACTCGACATACGTCGTATAGGTTCTATAAAGGATGGTGATGAAGTTGTTGGTAACGAAACTCGGGTGAAAGTTGTTAAGAACAAAGTTGCGCCTCCATTTCGTCAAACTGAATTCCAAATTATGTACGGTGAAGGTATTCATCATTTAGGGAAGTAATTGACCTCGGGGTAAAAGAAGGCCTATTAGATAAATCTGGGCCTGGTATGCCTACAATGGCGAAAAAATTGGGCAGGGCAAGAAAAACGTTGCTATCTATCTGGATGAAAATCCAGAAGTCGCAGAGCAGATCGAAGGTCAGATTCGAGCCCAGTTGTTGAATAAGGATGCTTTACAGAAGAGCGCGATGTCATTGCAGCTAGCGATGATGTAATTGTTCTGGAAGATGCAAAATCAAAGAATCGTCTTAGGCAATAGTAGTAAAACCATAAACTCTGATCATACAAAGAGTGCTGTCCCTTTTCCCCGGCGAGCTGCCATGGATCTTTTAGCTCGCCGAGAACATTCTTTTTTTAAACTCAAGCAAAAGCTTCTTATCAAGTATCCGGAATTAAATCCTATAATCTAGATCTAGCACTAAATCAACTACAATGTGAAAACCTATAAGCGATGAACGGTTTACAGAGAGTATATCCGCTATCGAAAAGGGAAGGGTTTTGGATACATACATATAAAAGCTAATCTGGGATCGAGAAGGGTCCACCCAGATATTATTGCCCAATACTTCACATTGATGATGACGAATGGAATAAAATAGCATTGGACTTGGTATCAAAAAAAGTTCGAGATCGAAAACAAATACAATACCGGTCAAAAATAATCAAAAAATCGTTCGGTTTATGATGTCTAGGGGGTTTTACTATCAACGAAACCAAAAAAACACTAGTACAGACTACTACTATCTCAATACACCGAATAAAAAAAAACAAGAATCCACATACTCTGAATCTGATTTATACTTCAGTACATGGTGATTGGATGTGCATATTCAAAACGGGAAGAAGTAAACTCATTTTGTTCGTTGGGATCTTAAATGAAACTAATAAAACCCTTTTGCGGCCTTAGGCCCACACAGGAAGTCGCCTCGCAAGTCGCGTCTCACCCTTATGATGTCATTAATAGAGAAGAGGCTATTGAGATTGCCAAAGATAATCCTTACAGCTTTCTACATATAAATAAGCCAGAGATCGATGTTGATATAAATATTGGGCGCTTTCGATGATCGAGTGTACGCAAAGGGGAATAAAAACCCTTAAATCGCTTTATTTCTGAAGGAATCCTGCAGAAAGACAACGAAGATAAATTTTATGTTTACCGACAGATCATGGGGGCGCATTCTCAAATAGGAATGGTAGCAGTTGCATCGCTTGATGCATATGAAAAAGGTTTAATTAAGAAGCATGAATTCACTCCCCCCGACAAGGAAAATGACCGTGTACATCATATGGACGCGTTAGGCGCGCAAGTTGGACCTGTGTTTCTTACGTATAAATCAAAAGGGAAAGATAAAAAAATTTAATCGAACAAGTAACTGCCACTAAGCCTGAATACGATTTCGAGGCAGACGATGAAACCAGGCATACTTTCTGGGTCGTCGAAGATACGTCTATAGCGGGTGATATTGAGTCTGCGTTTGATAATGTTGAGGCCTCTATGTCGCCGACGGCCATCATGGGTCTGCAGCAGCCTGTAGAGTTAAGCATATATACCAAGAGAAAAACGATACTCATGATGGCACGGAATCTTACAATTACTTTCTCGTAGTTTTATTTCCTCACGATCAAATGCAAATACTTGATTACAACCGTATCCTAAAGGATCTTAATGGCTTAAGTGCACAAGAATTTATTTCTGCGTTACAAGAGAGTTTTGATGTTATTAAGGTTGATAGTCATCAAAATGCGAAACCAATACGAGAACGGCAGTTTGCAATTTATTGTGGTAATACCTGGTACAGGTTAACCGCTAATAGTGATCTAATAAATTCAATCGATACCCAAAGATCCTGTTTAAAAATCTCGACGTCACGATTATGCAGGATAATATCCTATCTCCGCTGTTAAACATTAATGATCAACGTACCGATAAGCGAATCGACTTTGTTGGTGGTATTCGTGGCTTACCGGAATTGGAAAAACGTGTCGATAGCGGTGAATGGGAAGGGGGCATTGCCTTATATGCAACGTCGATTGAAAGTTTGATGGCGATTGCAGATGCGAATGAGGTAATGCCACCGAAGACTACTTGGTTTGAACCAAAACTAAGGAGTGGTTTGGTTGTGCATATGTTGGGCTAATTAAGCTTTACTATTTCTTTATTTTGAAAAATCACAAAGCGCTAAAACGCACGTGATTGATTAGCGGAGTTTTTAATGTTTTGTGTTACAAGCTTTGGGGTAATAGGAACCTTTAAAAAAACCCAAATTTTCCCCAAAAAAATAATGGGAAATTGGTTTCTCAATCTTGGGGTTTCCCTTTGGAATCCTGTGGTTCACTTTTATGCTGCGTGTTGTTTATTGACGTCAATAAGTTTGTCTTCGCCTTTTTTATAGGAATGGACTTTGGTTTCACCCCTTCCGGTAATTCTCTAATCAGTTCG
>BPDI01000025.1 GCA_019654215.1 Gammaproteobacteria bacterium
TCTGATCGAACCCGCTACTTAAATGCCCGCAGCACGCTTTCGACCTTGCTTGAGATGGGTGTGGTTCCTGTGGTTAATGAAAATGACACGGTAGCCACGGCAGAATTATGTTTTGGTGATAATGATACGTTGGCAGCGTTAGTTGCAAATCTTATTAATGCCGATGTAATGATCGTACTCACAGATCAGGAAGGGCTCTATAGTGCCGATCCGCGTCTCCAGAGTTCCGCGGAGTTTATTGAGTCGGCTTCTGCTAATGATGCTAAATTAATAGAGTACGCAGGAAAAGGAACAAGTCTCGGACGCGGTGGTATGTTCACTAAAATTTCCGCTGCGAAGTTAGCTGCTCGATCAGGAACCAATACTCTTATTACAAACGGCAAAGAAAACGATGTATTGCTTCGCGTTGCCAATGGGGAAAATTTGGGAACTTTGCTTGAAGCTGATAGCGAGCCCTTGGCTGCCAGAAAGCAGTGGTTGGCAGGGCAATTAACTTTAAAGGGGTCGCTGGTGTTAGACGCCGGTGCCGTAAAAGTTCTAACAAAATCAGGAAAGAGTTTGCTCGCAGTCGGAATTAAGCAAGTGGAAGGTAAATTTTCCCGCGGCGACGTAGTAGCTTGTGTAGATGAGGCAGGATTCGAAATCGCGCGAGGGCTGGTGAACTATGACATGGGGGAGGTTCAAACTCTAGTGGGACAGAGTAGTGAAAAAATATCTGAACTCTTAGGTTATGCGGGTGAAGAGGAAATTATTCATCGGGACAATATGATACTGAGCTAATATCTCTCACTTCCTACAAAATCATATGTATAAAAAACCGGCTTAAGCCGGTTTTTTGTTTTCTGGTCAATCTATTTCAATGTTTTAACTGCTGCATTCAATCGGCTCTTATGCCGAGCTGCTTTATTCTTATGAATAATGCCCTTATCAGCCATGCGATCAATAACGGGTGCAGCATTGTTATAGGCTTCTGTTGCCGCTGCGTGATCACCGCTTTCGATAGCTGCGTCTACCTTCTTTATAGAGGTACGCACCATTGATCGAAAAGAGGCATTATGACGACGTCGAGTTTCGCCTTGCCTTGCACGCTTATGAGCTTGTGGAGAATTTGCCAAACCCAACTCCTATATGTTCTAAAACAGTATTCTAAATCGTAATTTAGAGGCCTAAATTTCGACTTGCCACTTGTCAAAGGTGCGACACTATGCCGTTTTCACTAGGTGATGTCAATAGAATGGAATGCTCGTTGACTCCTACTTTTATCCCGTCGAATACTTAACTAATTCAACTGCTTATCCGATAGCTCATGTAGAGTGATTCGGGCTTTTGGGACCGTATCCCATTTGCTCTGAAACTGAGATAATCCATCAAGTTTTGCAGTGAATAGTATGTCTGATATTCAAACGGACTCGGAGCGAGTCGATACAAGTGCGTCCAGCACAACCGATCAGGAAAGCGGTCTTTTAAAAGCCAGTGGTATAACTGGATCTATGACCATGATTTCCCGAGTATTAGGACTAATTCGGGACATCGTCATCGCTCGGGTGTTTGGTACATCCGATGCAACTGACGCTTTTTTTCTTGCCAATAAGATTCCTAATTTCATGCGTCGTCTGTTTGCAGAAGGAGCATTTAATCAGGCCTTTGTGCCGGTACTATCCGAATACCGCACACAAAAATCACATACAGATGTCCAGGGATTGGTAAACGCAGCGAGTGGAAGTCTGGGTGGATTTCTGCTCCTAGTTACAGTTGCTGTGATTATCATGGCGCCACTTCTAGCAGTTCCTATTGCCTATGGATTTACTGACGAGCCGGAAAAATTTGCCCTCTTTGTCGAAATGCTACGGATAACTTTTCCTTATTTATTATTAATCTCCATGACTGCCTTATGCAGCGCAATCTTGAAACTCATATGGAAAGTTTGCTATTCCGGCAATTACTCCAGCATTACTTAATGTTTCTCTTATTGGTTGCTCATTCTTGCTTGTACCTTATATGCGTGAGCCGGAATTGGCTCTTGCCTGGGCAGTATTAATCGCTGGATTTGCTCAGTTGTTTTTTCAATTGCCGTTTCTGCAACGTATTAATCTGTTACCAAAGCCGAAAAGAAATAAGTCACATGAGGGTGTAGCAAGAATCAAAAATTTAATGTTGCCTGCGCTGTTTGGTGTTTCTGTAACTCAAATTAATTTAATGCTGGATGTGTTTATCGCATCTTTATTAACTACTGGCAGTGTTTCCTGGCTCTACTATTCAGATCGTTTAATGGAATTACCCCTTGGTACCTTTGGTATTGCTATCGCTATCGTTGTATTACCAAGCTTATCCCGCAAGCACGCGGAAGCTTCAACTGCTGAATTTGCGGAGACTTTAGATTGGGCTTTTCGTTTGGTTTGTCTGATTGCGATACCTGCATCCTTGGCCTTAATGCTAATTACTGAGCCATTATTAGTTACGCTTTTTCAGAATGAAAACTTTCCCGCTTCCGATGTGATTGGTTCGGCTGGCTCATTGCGAGCCTATTCTCTCGGATTAATTGCTTTCATGGCTATTAAGATTTTTTCGCCAGGCTTCTATGCTCGGCAAAACACTTCTACACCGGTACGCATCGGTATTATTGCCATGACTTCAAACATGGTAATGAACATTATCTTTTATTTAAATGGTCTTGCTCACGTGGGCTTAGCATTGGCTACTAGTTTGGCAGCATTTCTTAATGCTGGATTGTTACTGCGAGGACTACGCAGTGATAAAGTTTTTTATTTCCAACCAGGTTGGGCCATCTTTCTTCTTCGAATGCTTCTTGCAAACGCAGCAATGGTTTTATTTTTAATCTATTTTTTCGGCGAGTGGCAAGAGTGGCTGGAATGGACTATCACTGATCAAGTCTCCCGTCTCGCTATACTTGTAGTGGGTGGCATGGCGACTTATGGCTTGGTTTTGTTCGCCTTTGGCTTGCGCTGGCGCCATATTTATCGCTAAGCTTTCTTTAAACTAATAGCAAATGGCTGTCCTCATGAAACGCATTTATACAGCAGATAGTATCGCGATGGCATGGCATATACGTAATGTGTTAGAACAACATGATATTTACGCTGAAGTGAAAAATGACAGACTTGCCTCAATTGCCGGTGAAACTCCGATAACGGAAAGCATGCCAGAAGGTTTGGGTTAAACCACTTTATGTAAGACGAGCAGAGCAAATTATCAAAGAATCGATTCAATCTGATGAGCCCGGAGGCGAGGACTGGATTTGTTCTTCATGCAGTGAAGACAATCTTGGAAGTTTTGGTGTTTGTTGGAACTGCCAAAGTTTATCCAACCAAGTTAATGAAAAAGCACCTTAAATTCTTTTTACTTTTGCTTCTAAGTCCTACAGCGCTAGCAAATGATTGCGTAATTCTCCTGCATGGGCTTGCCCGTGTTTCTAATTCAATGTCTGAACTTGAAAGAAAGCTGGGCCAGAGTGGTTACGATGTTGTTAATATTAATTATCCTTCTATCCGCTACGAGATCGATGTATTAGCTGCTGACGCAGTAGGTCGAGGCATCAGTCGATGCTTAACGCAAAGCCCTGAACGAATTCATTTCGTTACCCATTCTCTAGGTGGCATCTTGGTTCGTTACTATTTGCAAAAGAATGAATTGGAGTTGTTGGGGAGAGTGGTAATGCTAGGACCGCCTAATAAAGGTAGCGAGATGGTCGATGGATTATCACCGTTGCCGGGTTTTGGATTATTAGGCCCAACTAGTCGCGTTTTAGGAACAGAAGAAGAAAGTGTTATAAATGAGCTAGGGCCGGTCGAGTTTGAGTTAGGCGTAATTGCAGGAAGTACAAGTATAAATCCCATTGGTTTTTTATTTATCGAAGGTCCTCATGACAGTATTGTGAGTGTGGAAAGTACTAAAGTGGAAGGCATGGACGCACATATTGTTTTACCTGTTACGCATACCTTTATGATGCGCAATAATGAGGTGATCGATCACACCATACATTTCCTGGAAACTGGTCAGTTTATTCCGTAATAATGGACGAGAATGAGGATCGAATAAGTTTGTTAACGGAACTTGAGTCTGGCGGCGGTGTGCTTGTTCTTCTTATAAAGGCTTATACCCGAGACATAAATTTCCCTGTTGTAGTATTCACCCTAACAGTTGCTCCTGGTGATAAATATTCAGGTACTTGAATTTCAAGCCCCGTAGACAATATAGCTGTTTTGCTCCTGTTGGTTGCAGACGAACCTGTAATAGCAGGTGGCGTATCTGCGATAATTAAATTAACCGATTGAGGCAGTTCTATTCCAACCAGATCGCCATCCATAATGAGCGCGATAATGTCTTCTTGTTGTGTCACGAGATAAGGAATTTGCTCTTCCAGTTGATCTGCGTTCATGCCGTACTGACTATAGTCTTCCATATTCATGAAGTAATAGATGTCGCCATCGAGATAGGAATAGTGAACCGGTATACGCATGCAGTCGGCTTCTTTTAATAGATCGTCGCCTTTAAATGAGGCATCAAGCTTCTGTTGAGTTTGCAAATTATTAAATCGAACTTTATAAAGGGTAACTGCCCCTCTGGAAGAAGGGGATTTTGCTTCTAACTGCTTAATGATATGAGGTACGCCTTCCATATCAATAATCATCCCTTTTTTCAGCTCACTTGCCTTTGGCATCTAATGTTCCTGTCGTTATATCTGATTATTTTCAACTGGCGAAATGTATCTTATGGAGTAAACGGCCGCAATGTCAGAGAAGAAACAGCTAAAATTCAATCTTAGCGAAGATGAGCTTTGAGTTAAGCACCTAAATACTCCATAATTCCCGGTCCTGAAAAAGTAGCAGACTAAGAAATGGCGAAACGAGCAAAGGAAATAGACAATCTTCATATCATAGGGTATGAGGAGTTGCCCACACCTGGCGCGCTGAAAAACGATTTCTCCTTAAAAGGCGATGCCCTTAAAACTGTTAAGCGAGGCCACAGGCAGGTCAAGTCGATATTGAATCGCGATGATATGCGCTTAATTGTCGTGGTTGGCCCGTGCTCGATTCACAATCCAGAAGAAGCCATAGAGTATGCAAAATTGCTGAAACCATTGGCGGACGAGTTGGCTGAAGACTTATTAATTCTGATGCGCGTTTATTTTGAAAAGCCTCGAACCTCGTTGGCTGGGAAGGGCTAATCTATGACCCCCATTTAGATGGTCCCATCGCATTGATCACGGTATTCGCATTGGCCGAAGGCTAATGTTAGATATTGCTGAAATCGGATTACCAATTGCGATTGAAGCGTTGGATCTGATTTCTCCTCAATACTTGCAAGACTTGGTGAGTTGGACAGCCATTGGTGCAAGAACTACTGAATCTCCAACTCATCGAAAACTGGCCAGTGGAATTTCTTCTGCCATAGGTTTTAAAAACAATGTGGATGGTGAATTAATGGTTGCGATTAATGCTATACGCTCCGCTTCCGCTAATCATAGCTTTATTTCTATAACAGAAGAGGGCAAAGTCGCAGTTTTTCGCACTGAAGGTAACCCACACTGCCATGTAATACTAAGAGGTGGTAAATCACCAAATTTTGATCGCGAGAGTGTTAAGCGCTGTGAGGAAGAATTAAAAAAAGGCTGGTCATGAAGACAATATCATGATTGATTGCAGTCATGGAATTCACAAAAAAATCATACAAAACAAATAGAAGTGCTTAATGATGTTGCAAAGCAATTGCAGCAAGGAAACAAATCAATTATTGGGGTAATGATTGAAAGCAATTTGGAGGAAGGAAATCAACCTATACCAGATGCCCTTTGAAGAGATCCGTCCTGGTGTGTCTGTGACTGATGCTTGATAAGCTGGGAAACTACTGAAAGCGTTTTACGTAATTTCGCCAAAGAGGTTAGCGTCGCACTAAAAGCCAGGTCCGCTTGATGCAGATCAATAGGCGTCTTACTTGCACCAAGTATCTTCTGCTTGCCAAAAAAATTACACTTTGTAGAGTATCGCTGTTACGAAGCAGTAAATTGCTTTGGGACTGTTTCAAAAAATATTACTGGCTATAAATCCACAATCACAATGAGATTTATTGATTAATCGGATTCGTCAGATTTGCGTATATGAATCTGGTAATTTTTGCGTAGTGCATGAGATTAAAGATCCGGCTCATGACAATTTGTAGATGATATTTAATTGCGTCGCGACTCTTATGTTAAACTATCTTTGATCAAACTCGGCTCAGAATGCGTTAGATTTTACGGCGGTATAATTTAGAAATCCCTGCGGATCGCATATACCTGCCCAATGGCAACCCGGCTTTGAATGCAGTGACAGATAGAAAATAACTGTTCTTGCCCGAGAATTTACTCAGCTAAAACCTCAGCCAAACTATTTACCAGATAATCGATATTGTTATCATTTATGCTGGCAACATTTATTCGGCTAGAATTGACTAAATAGATGCTGTAATTCTCGATGAGAGTTTTGATCTGACCGGCATTGGAAACCCAAAAATGAGAACATTCCTTTTTCGTTTTCGATAAAACCGAAGTCGCGCGCTATTTCAGCATCTTTCAGTTTTTGTACGAATTGAGAGCGTAGTTTGTTGATGCGATCGCGAATTTCTTTAAGTTCCTCTTCCCAAGATGAACGTAACTCCGGTGTATTCATAATCAATTGAACGATGGCTGCGCCATGGTCAGGCGGCATGGAGTAATTTGCCCGGGCTGCCGCTGTCAGCACGGTGCTTGCAGTTGCACAGGATTCATCGCTGTCACAGACTAGGGTCACTGCACCGGTTCGTTCCCGATATAGGCCAAAGTTTTTAGAACAGGAACTTACGATTATTAGTTCTGGTAGTGACTCTGCTAATAGCCGCACGCCATGAACGTCTTCCTCGAGGCCGGTTCCCATACCTTGATAGGCAAGATCGATAAAGACATTAAATCCTTGTTGTAAGGCTACGTCCCGCACGGCTTCCCATTGTTCAGGACTTAAATCTGCACCGCTGGGGTTATGGCAGCAGCCGTGTAATAACACTAAATCGCCTTGGGGTACTTGCTGCAGTATTTTCAGCATATCGATAAATTTTACGTTTTGTGATTCGTGGTCATAGTAAGGATAGGACTTGAACTTCAATCCAGCAGAGCCGATTAAGGGTTTGTGGTTTGCCCAGGTAGGGTCACTTACCCATACAGTAGCCTCGGCATTAGCTTTACCGATAAATTCTGCAGCTAATCTCAGACCGCCACATCCTCCTGGGGTTTGTACAGTAACTCGTCTTTTGCCCAACTTTGAAATAGGTCTTGACCTAGAATCAATTTCGCGATTGTTTCGTTGTAATCAGCTGCACCATTTGGACCCACATAGGTCTTTGAATCTTGTGATTGCAGAATTATTTTCTCTGCTTGTTTTACCGCTTTCATTATTGGCGTATTACCTACCCCATCTTTGTACACGCCCATCCCCAAATCGATCTTGTTGGGATTAGCATCAGTTTTGAATTTGGCAGTGAGACCTAAAATTGGATCCGGTGGGAGAGCTTGAAGTGATTGAAACATGATAACTTCTCTATCGTCGTTGGTAGGCTTTAAGAGTATTTTGTAACAATGAGGCTCGAGTCATGGGGCCGACGCCGCCGGTTACATAAGTAATGTGTGAGCATTTGTCTTTTACATTTTCGAAATCGACATCGCCGACATTGCGGAAGCCTTTATTCTTCGTGCTGTCTAAGATGCGAGTTTGGCCAACATCAATTACGACCGCACCTTCTTTAACCATATCTGCAGTAACAAATTCAGTTTTGCCAATTGCTACAATAAGGATATCTGCACTACTGCAAAGTTCTTTTAAGTCCTTTGTGCGACTATGAGCGATTGTTACCGTTGCATTACCTGGGTTTGTGTTGCGTGATAATAATATCGCCATTGGCGTTCCACAATATTGCTGCGGCCAAGAACTACACAGTGCTTGCCTTCGGTTTCAATGTTGTAGCGACGAAACAATTCCATGATCCCATTTGGTGTGGCAGATAGAAAACCGGGAAGACCCAAACTCATTTGCCGACGTTTTCAGGGCAAAAACCATCCATGTCTTTCTTCGGATCGATAGCAAGAATTACTTTGTTTTCATCCATGTGAGTCGGTAGCGGGAGCTGCACGATAAATCCATCGATATCATCATCGGCGTTTAACTCGGCGATCTTGTCGAGTAATTTTTCCTCGCTTATAGTCTCTTTCATACGAATCACGGTTGAGTTGAAGCCTACTTCGTCGCAGTCTCTTGCTTTCATTGCAACGTAGTTCTGACTGGGGCCATCATTTCCTACCAGAATCGCAGCTAGGTGAGGAGCTCGTTTGCCGTTTGATTTAATTTGAGCAACTGTCTCGGCTATTTCCTGGCCGAATTTGCTGAGAACATGACGTCCCGTCAAGTAATTGCATCTTGTTTCGTCCGCTTGTTGAATTGTAAAGATTGCTTAGAAATCAAAAGGAATATTTCGATCGCTAAGAGGTGCTATCGAAGGCCGTGTATCATAAACGAGGGGGAGGGGCATCTCAAGAGAGAGCTACCATTTGCCGGTGTTTTCCATACTTGCCCACGGTTCTTTTGTGGGTAGTGCGTCTCCATTCTGAAGCAGTTCGATAGAAATATTGTCCGGCGATCGAACAAATGCCATACGCCCGTCTCGAGGAGGCCGATTAATGGTAACTCCGTTGTCCATTAGTCGCTGGCAAGTTTCATAAATATCATCAACTGCATAGGCAAGGTGACCAAAATTTCGACCTTCGTCGTAATCTTCCGAATCCCAGTTGTAGGTCAATTCCACCTGGGCTTCTTCGTCTCCTAGTGCTGCTAAAAATACTAAAGTGAATCTTCCTTCCTCGTTTTCATAACGATTTACTTCTGTAAGCCCCAGCTTATTGCAGTAAAAATCAAGGGAATCGTTAATGCTTTTTACGCGCACCATAGTATGTAGATACTTCATTTATCTGCCCTCTCTTTTCAGTCTGATCTTTAAGCTAATATACGACTACGGATCTGATACTCGCCCCTTCATGCATCAGATCGAAGGCGCTATTAATTTCTTCTAGTGGCATAGTGTGGGTAATCAGTGGATCGATTTGAATCTTTCCATCCATGTACCAGTCCACTATGCGAGGTACATCGGTTCTGCCGCGGGCGCCACCGAAAGCAGTGCCTTTCCATGATCGGCCGGTAACTAATTGAAATGGGCGGGTTGAAATTTCTTGGCCAGCACCGGCAACACCAATAATAAAAGACTCGCCCCAACCCTTTTTGAGCACATTCCAATGCCTGGCGCATAGTATTTACATTTCCAATGCATTCGAAGCTGTAATCAACACCCCCTCAGTCATGTCGACGATTGCTTGAGTGACGTCATCGATATCATTCGGGTTAATAAAATCATTCATGCCAAAGTTTCTGCCCAGCTTTTCCCGTGTGGGATTTATATCAAAGCCAATAATGCGATCAGCGCCTACCATCTTGGCACCCTGAATTACGTTTAAACCAATTCCACCGAGCCCGAAAACTGCAACAGTACTACCTGGTTCTACTTTTGCATCGAAAGCTACAGCACCAACACCGGTTGTAACACCACATCCTATATAACAGACTTTATCGAAAGGAGCATCTTCACGGATTCTCGCAACTGCGATTTCTGGAAAGCACAGTGAAATTCGAAAACGTAGAGCAGCCCATATAATGCAAGATAGGATCCCCATCCAGAGAAAAGCGACTAGTACCATCTGGCATCATACCTTGACCTTGAGTGTTACGAATTGATTGACATAGATTAGTTTTCGGGTGTAAACAAAAATTACACTGACGACATTCTGGCGTATAGAGAGGAATCACAGCGTCGCCAACTCTTACTGAACTGACGTTAGGTCCCACTTCCCGCACAATGCCTGCACCTTCATGACCAAGTATTGCTGGGAACGCCCCTTCCGGGTCATCACCTGAGAGTGTAAATGCATCGGTGTGGCAAATTCCTGTTGCCATGATCTCCACCAGTACTTCGCCGGATTTTGGACCTTCTAAATCTACCGCAACAATTTCTAATGGTTTGCCAGCAGCGAAGGCGACAGCAGCCCGAGATTTCATGTTCATATCCTTCTTGCTGTGAGCTAAGGGCTCTTTGTTATAAGTTAGAGGGTCATCATTGTAAAAGAGGCCGCAACCCGGCGGCAACAAATCCTAGCCTAACGACACTAAACATCTATATTGGGAAGAGATTAAGCTAATGATCCTGAAAATCGCACTGTCGGGCAAAAGCCTGGCCGAGCATGTATTAACTGTTTCTTGTCAAGAGGCGAACGGAATTACGCACACCATTAGCGGGTTTTAGATAAATCCGAACTGGAGCTCTGACTCTCGAGAGAGTATTATGCCGCGCTGATTTGGGCAAATCTCATTGCAACAAGCGAGCTTATGGAAATAGCTATTGCGGCGCTTGTCATATTTATAGGTTCTTATGTTCAGAGTTCGATTGGATTTGGCTTAGCAATCATTGCCGCTCCATTTCTGTTCTTTATTGACCCTCTTTATGTGCCAGCACCAATAACAGTTTCGGCATTCACGCTGTCGTTGGCGAACGCAGCTAAGCATTGGAATTCTATATCTTTTGAAGGCTTAAAGTTTGCAATTATTGGGCGTGTCCCTGGCACAATTGCCGGTGGTCTCTTGTTATTTTGGATTTCCCAGGAACAGTTAGCCTTATGGCTGGGAATTTCCGTTATCGTGGCGGTTGGGCTCAGTCTAGGCAATGTAGGTTTCAAGCCAACACCAGGTTCCTTATTTTCCGCTGGTTTTCTTTCTGGATTTATGGGCACTAGTAGCTCGATCGGCGGTCCACCAATAGCGCTAGTTCTGCAGCATCAGGAAAACGATTTTATTCGTGCGAATATGGCAGCATTTTTCTGCGTTAGCTGTTTAATGTCTTTACTAATGTTGGCCACCATAGACCGATTCCGTCTGGAGCATGTTTTGATTTCCTTGCCGTTAATGCCCGCTACCCTTTTAGGTTATTGGGTTGCAATGAAAACACTACATAAGATTTCACATCAAAACTTACGCAGAGCTTCGTTAGCTCTCTGCACTATCGCTGGATCTATAGCAATTGCCTCATACTGGTTGTAGTTCGTCGGATTTTCTATTTTCTTTTCATTTACTTCCGATACTCTTGGATTTGTCTTTCCACACCAGATTGTTATAGAGGCGAATATTATTAAGATCAGTCTTTATAAGGAGCTCCTGGCAATAGTGCTGGTTGTAGTTTTTAGCCCATCGCTATTTGCTGCTGATAATGCATCGGCAACCAGGATGATTGCCTCCGTGTTAGTCGATTTAAATCACTTTCCTTCCGAAAGTGAGAAAACTGGATTATTAGCTCTAGCTGAAGACGAAGGAGTGGGGCGGGCATTTCGTGCCGTGGCAAATGCTTTAGCGAATATGCAACATGCAATTTCTGACTCAGATAAGGAAATAATGGGTCGCATCATCGCCAGTGATCAGGCTCGACCCAATGCGAAGCTATTTGCTGAGATTCTGCTGGAATTCAATCATATGGCGAACGAAGAAACTAAATCCCGCTTGCAAAATCTGCTCTAGACCCTTTTTGAAGACCCCAGGCATTCCTGAGTGCCTTCTAACCCTCCAAATTCATCGATATATTTCTGTAGCACTCCCGCATCGGCTTAACAGGCCCGCTAATACATAATACACTGCATTTTCGGCAGTAAATCCCAACTTATTTCAACAAGGACAAGCTATGGCGGAATGGCCAAAGGATACTAGTTTTAAAGCATTTCGAGAGCGCTGGACTCTTGAGGGCGAGCCATTGTGGCGTGCTGTTTTTGAAATGCACAAAGATAAGATGCAGATCAAAAATGCCAACGTCGCCATAGCTAATCTAGAAAAGATCTTTACTGCTACTTTTAAGCTGGCAAATAGTAAAGGATTGCAGGCAATGAGCCTGCGTGACCTTAGCAAGGAAACAGGAATAAGTATGGGTGGACTCTATGCCTATATTGAATCGAAGGACGATTTAGCATCGGTAATCGAAGGAGTGCAGCGCCAATACATTGATAAGGTTATTGGTGGACTAACGGATGAAAACCTAGAACCTATAGACCGCTTGCGTGCAATTATTTTTGGTGAAATCTACATGATGGAGATCATGAGCCCCTGGTATTACTTCTGTTTTATGGAATTGAAGGGTTTGTCAAAAGAACAACAACAATTTGCGCTCAATGTTGAGCTCCGTTTCGAAGATACTCTTATGGAATCAATTAGTGAGGGTGTGGAAGCAGGCCTGTTTACTTGTGATAAGCCTGAGTTACTTGCCTCGCAAGTAACTGCTCAACTTCAGCAATGGCATTTAAAACATTGGAAGTTTAAATTGCGGGAAGTTAAGACCGAAGAATATGCGCAATTTGTATTTGATAGCTTAATGACTTGTCTCGGTAGCCAGCAAGCCATTGAAGAATCTCCAGTTAAACTGCAACGTATCGGCTAAGAATTTTCTGCGCGTAAGCCTTTTTTCTCTGCATAAAACTCACGAATTTTTTTCATATCTCCATCTACATCTCCAGTTGGAGTAAAGAAGTCGGCAAAGCCTGCTTCTTTCTTGGAAGCATCCACATAGCCAAGTAGGATAGGAACTTTAGCTAAGTTGGCTATGTGATAAAAACCGGATCTCCATTTTTCAACTTTGCTGCGTGTTCCCTCCGGCGGAATAAGCACAACTAAATCATTATTTTTTTTGTATTGACGAACGGTTTCGTTTACCACGTTATGGGATGCCGAACGATCGATGGGAATTCCTCCCAGCCATTTCATCAGCCAGCCAAAAGGAAAAGGAAATAGCGTATGTTTCCCCATCCAGAAAACACGCAGTCGTAATTTCAGAACAACCATTAACATCAGCGGGAAATCCCAGTTGCTGGTATGAGGTGCGCCAATTAATACAAATCGCTGGTGACCGAGCTCTTCGCCGCGAGCTTTCCAGCCAGCAATCTTTAAAATGACTATGGAAATTCCTCTAAGCAAAGGTGTAATCAAAGGAGTATTAAATAAGTGGTTCGCATACAAATCTAGCGGCACGAAAACGCGCAGATTACACTAGCAGCATGGCAGTTTACAGGCTTTTAATAAGCTAAATCTCCCGAAGGCTCTAGCGAATTTGCGAGATATGGTTTATCCAAACGGGTCATCTATATTACTTGCCCAAAGAAAACGGAAGGCGCACTATGATGCTCAATGCTAAAAGAACATTTTTAACATTTTCATTTTATACCCTTCAGCTTATCCCTTTTTTTGCATCCATTTTCGGGTAACTCTGAACGGAAGGTGAACGAAAGCTAAGAAATACTAGTTAAGAAATAAGGAGAGATAGAGAAAAGCTTAACAGGAACCTACTTCTAATTGTCATCGCCGAATAGGCGTTTCAGCTCCGCTAAGGCTTGATCTGCTTCGCTTTGAGGCGTTTTTTCTTCAACATCCGGCCCATCTGGCAGTTCTTCCCCAAACAATTCGGCTAACTTTGTCCGCGCGCTCTTAGCTTGTGCACTTTCCTTCTTTTGATGAGCGCGAGGATTAACTCGAAAATAGTCACAGAAATTTGCTTTGTCTTTATCGAGAATGAAATCTGCTCGGTCTTCATTGCAGCTATCTGAAAGAGCAGGATTGTAATTTTTTTGCACGCAACCAAACATGCAGATCCGTTTTGCAGGAACTGCATTCCTCGTAGCGCGAAAATGGCAACAATAGTTTTTTTAATTTCCCGTGCCACATTTCCAACACTGCATTTTGACGCTGCGACTACCCATCGTTACCACTTTTTAAAAATATTCATCGATATGGGGTTTTGTTCAGAGTCTTTAGCGGACCATTAATTGTACCAATATAAAGAAAACCTATTATTGTCTCTTGTCTTGTAGTCCTAGTCCGTTCATTACGATAGGGTGATAAGCCATCGACCCGTCCCCACATGGCTCCCACTCCTTGAGCATGACCCGCAACCAACATATTTTGACTGGCAGCCGCGGCAGAAAAGTTCTGTTCAAAATAGGAACTTTGGGAATGTTTTTTGGGGGCATGAGATTGTTACCAGGATTAATGGAGCTCTTGATGGTTTTTGTCGGATGCTTTCTTGCTTTTCTGGCGGTAGGTCGGGATCCTGCTCTAATGATGCTTGTAAGAATAATTCACCAAGTTTTGCTCTGGACTCACCGCGAATTATTAAAAAACGCCAGGGGCGAAGCAAGCCGTGATCGGCGGCACGAAACGCTGCAAGGTAAATATTCTCGAGAGTTTCTTCGTCGGGTGGCGGGTCAGTTTTGTCGGGGTGCGGAAATACGGGAGTGAGGGCGTCCAGGGCTTTCATAGAAGTAACTACCATTTTAGCAATCATTTGGCCCAGTTACGCTTTAGAGTAGCTGTGGTCTCGAGGGGAAAAGCATAATGCAAACGCTGAAAGGGGGAAACTTTCCCAAAGGGGTGAATATTCCCTAAAACCTAGTAAATTTAATGTTTTCGTTATACGCCTGTTCATGCCTGGGCGCATCATTGGTGGTATACTTTTCGGGATTTCTGTCGATATGAACTGGGTGTTAAAGGTAAATAGCTAGGCGTTCTCGCCCTACGCAATATGAACTCAAAAGCCGATCTCATAGCCGTTAGCATTGAAAGACCTGTGTATCCCCCAGCATAAGTCTCGCTTCTTCGGTACCGTGAAAAAAAAAAAACTGCGTTTGTTTTTTCTTTTTATTCGCCAGATGGCAATGAGATCGCGATGCCAATCGCGAGTATGGCGGCTTACCTTAAACGGGATTTTCCATGGGTTGAAGTCTTGTTAGAGCCAGTGCTGATTTTGCGGGACGCAGAAAAGTATTCTCCAGAAAATTACGCTAGAACCGTCCAAGAGCTGCAACCGGATCTAATCGCCTTTTCGATTATGAGCCCCCCCTGGTATCCGATGGAGCCTTATTTCGAAGAGATTAAAAAATTAGTGCCGGATCTCCAATTTGTATCGGTGGCTATCAGGCAATGCTTTCTCAAGACCAAACCATAAAAAATTTTGAATATTGATTACATCTGTGTTGGAGATGGCGAATATGCCATTGGTAACATCGTGCGACATTTGCGCGGCACAATAGACGGTCCTGCAGACGGCATGTGGGAAAAATTGGATGATGGATCTGTCTATGAAACGGAACCGCATCAAATCGGCGATCTTCAGGCGCTACCGTTTCCCGATTACGATATCTTTTCGAAGGAAGATGGTTTCAATGATGTAAATTCTTCTATATTCGGTCCCCAAGGCAAGCTTGTGTTGCCAGTAATGACTGGACGTGGATGCCCTTACAAATGTACCTATTGTTGCAACACGCCAATTCTTGAGGGTTGGAAAACCAAGAAAACTTTTCTGCGTAAATATGAGCCGGAAGCGATGGTGGATGAGCTTATTAGACTCAGAGATTTATATAACGTTGGTTATTTTGAATTCTGGGATGAATTGTTCCTATCTAACTTAAAATTCGTGCGCGCGTTTTTCGAAATATATAAAGAAAAGATTCGACTTCCGTTTTCAATAAATTCCAGAGTGGAAGTTATGAATGAAGAATTCTGCCAAACTGCGGCGGAAGCTGGTTGTCACACGATATGGTTCGGAATTGAAAGCGGTGATGAGGAATACCGAACCAAAATGCTGGGCCGCAAGATGAAAAACCAGCAGGTCATAGACGCAGCGGAAAATTGTAAGAATGCGGGAATTAATCGTCTTACATTTAATATTGTCGGCATGCCTTTAGAAACTGCCGAAAATATGCGCCAAACATTAAAATTAAATCAAACTATCGCACCGGAACATTTCTTTTTCTTTCCTTATATTCCTCTGCGCGGCACACCGTTGTATGACACTGCGAAAGAAAATGGATTGCTCCTTACCACTAAGAAAAATCTTCATTATCTCTCTGCTGCAAACGACCGCCAGTTCACTCTTAATATGAAAGAGTGCCCAGATCTTTTAACTCAAGATGAGTACAACGAGATCTGTATGGAAATGTTGGCATTTCAGGAAAGAAATAATCGCTTGAGTTACACGGAAGGCAATCAGGACGGCGTTGATTCAGTTGAAGACAAGAGCTTTAATTTAGTTGAAGACTCCAAAGAAATCGAAGTCGATCTGGCGGCAGCACAAAACCGGCAAGGCGGACTAATCGAGACAGTTCGCAATCTTTTCAGATCTTAAACTTAAGCCTCTACAGTTTCTTTTCTTAACCGATGTTCGCCTGAGATGGCGCGATTAAACGTATGCCAGGAAATCATCGCCATTAAGAAATTTCCGCACACAGCGCCAGCGAAGAATCCAAATAGCCCATAGTAAACACTACCTACATATGCGAGTGGCACATAGAAAACGAAAAATCGAGCGATACTCAAATACAATGCGCTAAGTGGTTTGTGTAAGGCATTTAAGGAAGAGTTGGTCAGGATGATTATGCCTTGCAATCCATACCCCACCGGCATAATCCAAATAAAGAGTCTAATTGCGGAAATAACTTCAGGGTCATCAGAGAAGAAAGAAGCAATTAATCCTGCTCCGATTGCCAACAGCGTATAAACGATAAGTTGCCACCCCAAAATAAACTTGATAGAAATTCGGTAGGCTTCTTCTACTCGATCGATACGTGTGGCTCCAAAGTTTTGACTGATTATAGGCGGCAAGGATGAGGACATTGCCAAGACCAAGAGAGTCGCAATCGGTTCTATGCGTGCCCCAACTCCGAAGGCAGCAACCGCGGTATCGCCAAATCCCGCTGCAATCGCTGTCATAATTCCGGCTGCTAATGGTGTCATCATATTTGCACCGGCAGCTGGAATACCAATGCGTAACATATCTTCTCCCGAAGCTTTCATTACGGAACGACTGGGAATGGATCGACTTACCATTTCCACTTTAAATACTAGTAAGTAGAACAAATAATGAAACCGATTGTCCAGGCGATGACAGTCGCCCAGGCAGCACCCTGAATACCCAATTCTGGAAATGGGCCAATGCCAAAAATTAAAGAGGATCCAGGAGGCGTTAATTAATCCAGCAAATGCCATCAGGATGCTGGTGTTTTAGTATCACCGCAGGCTCTTAATACGCTGTTACCGGTCATAATGCAGACCATCAAAATCGACCCGGCGAACCAACCCCATATACTCGCGAATTGGAACAAGTAATCTTTCGCTTGCGCCCATTGGGCCCAAAAAATTTCGTCTATGAAAGTCCAGCAGAGGGTGACTGTAATGCAGGCCAGAACGAAAGAGATGTAGTTATAACAGTGGCAGCATCTTTTGCCTTCTTATGATGAGAAGCGCCGAGAAACTTTCCAACAACGGCAGAGGCTCCAATACCGAGGCCAATGGCCAGGCTCATAACAAAAAAAGTTACAGGAAAGGTAAAACTTATGGCAGTGAGGGCTTCGGTTCCAAGAAAACTTATGAACCAAGTATCCACCAAGCTGAAGGTGAAAAGCATTAGCATGCCAATAATCATTGGCATAGTCATTCGAATCAGCGATTGCTGAATAGAACCATCGACTAGATTATGAGTGCTGTTATTAGCCCTTTTCCCGGCATCGAAAGACGACTACCTTGGTTACTGAAGTTCTGTTACCAGCTGAAAACTCAGCTATTACATCCTGTATGCGATATCGCCGGCTACTCAGTAACCCACGCGTTCTCTCATCTGTTTTTCAATATACCGTATATTTTGACTTAATTTCATTAGTCACAGAAAGTTTCATTTGTCCTTTTTTAAAGAGATAGATTGACGCGTTTTTAACCAGTGCTTTAAATGCTTTAGGACCCGCAAAAATCATTTCACTTTATGATGCAATATTGGGGTTACCTTTTTCAGTTCCTATTAAAGCACCGGATTCAGTCAAGATTAATCCTGCTGCGAGTTTGCTGATCGTTGCTGGTGCGATACTCCAACCCCCGGTCATTCGACCAGCAGCAATATAAGCCATGTCTATGGCTACGCATCCTGAAATTCGAGTGATGCCCGTCTCAATCCAGCTTTTTAATAAGTTCTGTCATCAGATATGTGTCTTCAGCATCAGCATCGAATGTATAGATTGGATAATCGAGCTTTTCGTCATTCACTCTAATGCGTCGATTATTGAGATGTGCTCCTGCTCCGCGAGTTGCAGTAAATTCCTCATTGCGGGAAGGAAGAATCAAAACAGAATGAGTAATAGTTCCTTCGACCTGACACGCGACTGCAATACCATAGCAATCGATGCCGCGGCTGTAGTTAAAACTTCCTAGTAGTGGATCCACTAACCACGTTGGTTCGTCGGCTTCGCCTTCGATTTTTTTACCCAGACGGGTTTCAATTGAGTGGTTGGGATAGGCTTTTTGTAAATGGTAGACGATAGTTAATTCTATTTCTTTGTCTATTGAAGATACGAAGTTTGCAGGATCACTGTTAATGATTTTTAAGCGATCCAATCGATCTGCAGATTGCAGTAACGCGTCAGACGCGGAATAAACTGCGTTAAGCGCAATGTTTATCATTGCATGCATTTAGAAATCCGAATTAGATAAAGAACTGTGGTTCAGCAACGCTGCAACCGAAGGTGGGGCATCATAGCAGAGTCGGGAACCACAAAGAAGCAAGACTGTAATTTCGCGGCTGCAGCGGATTAGTTGCTGGTATACTAGGTTTCTTGTTTATTTGTCAGCCAGTTCCCGTGAAAGAACTTAACAATGTAAAAATCGTCCTGGTTAATACTTCCCATCCTGGAAATATAGGCGCTAGCGCGCGCGCCATGAAGAACATGGGGCTGAATAATCTTGCCTTGGTTGAGCCCAAGGACTTTCCTAGCGGCGTCGCAGTGGGTCGAGCAGCGTCTGCTGTGGATATAATTGAGTCTGCGCAAATATTCGATAGTCTGGAAGACGCCATTGCAGATTGTGGATTGGTAATTGGAACAAGTGCGCGCTCGAGAAAAATTCCCTGGCCGATGCTCAGCCCAGAACAGACTGCCACGAAAGTATTAGAGGAATTAACAGCGAACAAAATAGCACTAGTTTTTGGAAGAGAAGATGCAGGTCTAAACAATAACGAGCTACATCTTTGCCACTTTCATGTACAAATACCAGCAAATGAAAACTATAGTTCTCTGAATCTTGCCACGGCTGTTATGGTTTATTTGTTATGAGATTCGTAAAGCACTTTTAATCATTCTAAAATAGAAGAAGTAGCAGAGAATGAATTTTGGGATCAGGAGAAAGCTACAGGGGAGCAGGTAGAACAGTTTTATGTCATCTAGAGCGAGTAATGGTGGCAATAGATTTTCATGATCCCGAAAATCCGCGACAGCTCATGCAGCGAATGCGAAGGCTATTTAATCGATAAGAATCGACGTAATGGAAATGAACATACTTCGCGGAATATTGACGAATATCGAATACAGCATCAAAAATAGGCGGGAATAATTGAGTTGTTGTCGCAATTTAAACCTTGAAGAAATTGTTCGCGATACTTGAAGAGGCAGCTGGGAAACCTTATAGGGGGCAAATTTTAATTGAGAAACTTGACTGTATAAACTCAATTGCGCCGACGACCTTGAGAGGTTTCTTGTATTTTCTGGCTCCATTATTTCTTTTCTCCGGCTTCCATTGTGAGGAATTTTATCTGGTGGAATCAAATTTTGCTTTCCTAATCCGATTAAGTCACTTCTTTTAAATCGCTAAGTGCTTTTCGTAGTCCGGCCAGTTTTTCTCATCGTGGTAACGTAGAAACGCCTTCTGTAGCCTACGTTGATCTAAAACTTTACACACACTCAGTTTTTTACTTTTGTATCTGACTTTCTCTAAAGGATTTTTTTCTGAATAATACATGGCAGTTGCCAATGCCATAGGCGAGGATAGAAGGTTTGTACCTGGTCTGGTTTGAAGCCGTGTTCTTTTAACCACAGACTGAGGTTCAACATATCCTTTGTGTCACAGCCTGGATGGGCAGCAATAAAATATGGAATCAGTACTGTTCTTTTCCTGCTTGTTTGAAAATTTGTCAAAGAGTTTTTTGAATTCTTCTAGGAAGAAATGCTCGGCTTCATCATCTTAGATAAAGTTTTGTCTTCGCTATGTTCGGGCGCAATTTTTAAATAACCTCCGACATGATGGGTGACTAGCTCTTCGATGTATTCTGGGTCTTTCAAAGCCAGGTCGTATCGCAGTCCAGATGCGACGGCGACACGTTAACTCCTGGAACGGCTCGTGCACGACGATATAATTTAGTCGTAGGGCTGTGATCGGTGTTTAAGTGTTTACAGATGGTGGGATAAACACAGGAGAGTCGTTTGCAGGATTTCTGGATAGTTGGCGATTTGCAATTTAGTTTATACATGTTTGCAGTCGGCCCACCTAGATCTGAAATCGTGCCGGTAAATCCTGGCACTTGATCTCTGATTTTTTCTATTTCTCTAATCACAGAATCTTCTGATCGACTTTGAATAATTCTTCCTTCATGTTCTGTAATAGAGCAGAAAGTGCAACCACCGAAACAACCGCGCATGATATTGACCGAAGTTTTAATCATGTCATAGGCAGGTATACGGGCATTGCCATAGCTTGGGTGAGGTTTGCGTTGATAAGGCAAGTCAAATACCCAGTCCATTTCGTCGGTTTCTAATGGTATGGGCGGAGGATTAACCCAGACGTCCTGGGTGCCATGTTTCTGTACCAATACCTTCCCATTATAAGGATTCGCTTCTTGATGCAAAACTCTAGAAGCATGAGCATACAGTGCTGCATCGTTTACTACTTTGTTGAATGAAGGTAAGCGAATGTAGCTGAGTTTGGAATCGAAGTCCGCTTTTCGCTGCAATGGCAAAGGGATTATTTTTAACGGACTAGGACGATCTTCATTCGGTTTATCCACGCTTTGCTTATTATGGAAATCGTAGGGGTTAGAAATTTTGTCGATTTTTGATGGCCAATCAATTCTAGTGGAATCGATCTCGGTCCATTGATCTGGGGTTTCATTTTTTATTAAAGCGGCGCCACGCATATCCCAAAACTCTTCAATAGTTTTTCCATTGGAGATTTGATGAGCAAGCTCTGCTAAAGCCCGTTCAGCATTTCCAAACAATAGTATGTCCGCATTAGAATCCACTAAGATAGAACGACGGACCTTATCGCTCCAATAATCGTATTGAGCGATGCGCCGTAAACTTGCTTCTATTCCACCAATCACAATTGGAGTGTCATAGTAAGCTTCGCGACAACGTTGACTATAAACAATAACGGACCGGTCTGGGCGTTTTCCAGGTTCCGCATCGGGTGTGTAAGCATCATCGCTGCGCAATCTAAGATCTGCTGTATAGCGATTTATTAAAGAATCCATGTTGCCGCCGGTAATACCAAAAAATAAATTCGGTCTACCTAATTGAGTAAATGCGTCAGCACTCTCCCATTCTGGTTGGGAAATGATGCCGACACGGAATCCTTGTGCTTCAAGTAGTCTTCCAACAACTGCCATACCGAAGCTGGGATGATCCACATAGGCATCGGCGGTAACAATAATAATGTCGCAGCTATCCCATCCCATCTCTTCCATTTCCTGTTTTGACATGGGCAAAAATGGCGCCGTGCCGAAACATTCCGCCCAATATTTAGGATAGGAATAAAGTTTAGGGGGATTGTCGCTATGTCCCTCGGGAATCGAACGCGTTGCCTTCATTGTTGTCATTGTTGTCATTGTTGGCAAATATATGGCAGATCCTAGAAAAACTGGTCGAACGGAGCTTCTTCTCCATTAACGGTGAGCTCGCCATTTTGCAATGAAGCACTAAACAGGATGCGTCCGTTTTCTACAAGCAAATATCCCTGCTTTACATAGGGACCAACTAGTTCAGCAAACTGACTGCTCATGGTCGCTTGCTGATCCAGGGAGATCTTTAACTGAATTGCTAGTGCAGCTGCAATTTCTCCAAACTGAGGTTCATTTAAATCAACACGATCGGGAATTCCTGCCCAATCAATGCTTAGGTCAATCGAGTGATCGCCGCCATAGACGTTAGTTTCGATTATGTTGTTCAAAACCATACTATTTTGAACCAACAAAAGCGCCATATCCCCTCCAAACGCAGTAGCTTCCGCCATGGCTGCATTGAGATTGTTACTACTTATCTGAGATTGAATAGTTCCGAGTATTTCGTAGTAACTTCTAAAAACTTCATTTTGTACTTCGTTAAGTTCCATAGTCCAATTTAGGGACTGCACCGGTAATTCGCTTTCGATATTTTCTACCCGAATATTCTGAAAAATATCGATCGCTTGCGGAATTGTGGATGCCTGCATACGCGAATTGGAAGACAAATTGGTTAAGTTAAATGGAAAAGGTCTGGTTGAACTAATCGTAGGTATTGATAGAAAAATAGCGCTGGGTGCTAGCAAGTCATTTATTTGTGCCGTATTACTTTCAATTTCAATTCCCGCCAGGTTAAAGCTGAATTGAGAATTGCTGTTGTGCACAATAATGTTTCCAACAGATATATTTAAGCTCGCCGAATTATCCGCATTGGCGGTTAGGTCTCCGTCAATTCCTGTAAAGATAAAGTTAGTACCGTTTTGATTGTGGTTAACCGGGGCCACATCCAAATCCACTCTTAAGGATTGATCTAAGCCAGCAAACAGTGCTATTTCAACTGAAGGAAGCTCAAACGGGATCTGGGTGAGGGCTTGGGTTAGCTCGGAGCTACTAAATCTTGGGTCGATGTTTGCGTAGACCAGGCCTATTCTGGGGCCTTCGTCAGTTAAAAATAAAGGACCGTGCTGAATATCGAAATTGAGACGAATACCCAGGGACTCACCTAATCCAGGAGAAGTAAAATCGATGTCTATAGTGGCTGCAGTGCGGAACCAACCAATGTCGAATTGGGTATTAGTGACGCTCACCTGTCCTTGAGACTCCGGTGGCACCAGGTTGATCAAACTGGGGTGGCGTCTCTAATGCCTAAACCTATAATTTTTGGCGTCACGACAAAAATCAGTACTAATGCGATTGAAAGCACGAGTAATACTTGCAGAATTCGATTAATCATAGGGGGCTTAACTACGGCAATAAAACTCACCACTAAAACACTATAGCAGGTATTTATTGGTACTTGTGGCGTTACAGTATTAAATGCATATAAATAAAATCAATTTGTGAACTAGTCATCTTTATGGGGGCTAATTTTATAGGCACAGCGTCTTGCCCCAGCAAATAAGTGATCTACCCGCTCCACGGTGGCAGATTCAGTGAATAATTCACTGAAGCAATTAAGTTCAGCGCGGCAAAGATGTTGGCATTTTTCTGCTGCGGCACGGATAGGGCAGTGATTCTCAATAAGTAGCCATCCATCCGGTAGCAAACGTACTTCGGCCATATAGCCTTCCTCGCTGCGCAATTCGGCTAGCCTCTTAATACGGCCTTGGATGTCTTCCCCGGCAGCCTGCAATTCCTGTAGATAGTGCTGTTTGATTTGGTCATTTCGGCTATCAATCAACTGATTCATCGAGTCTTCCCCTAGGTCTGAACGAATAACGTCTAGTAGTTCTAGGGTTAGTTGAGGGTATCCGTCCGGGAAGCGTTGGTGACCCGTCTGGGTAAGGCGCCAAAGATGGACCGGGCGACCGCGGGTTTGTTTCTCCTCCCGAGTTTGGGTTACAAAGCCCTTATTCTCCAGCTCTGCGAGGTGTTGACGTACCCCCATTGTTGTCATATCTAGCTGATTTGAAAGAATTTTTACCGATTGCTCCCCTCGCGTCTTGAGGCGCTGGAGTATTTTTTCCTGCGATTTAGCGAGATCCATGATTTACTCCTCTTTAAGGCGCATATCGGCAGTTTAAATAAAGCATTTACTTTATTTATCTCTTACATTCCATTTCTAAAATAGTAAAGAAATTACTTTACTAAAAAGCAGATACTTAAACATACCTGCATATCCCTCGGAGACTTCCATCCCTTTGGCTACTGCCCATGCGCTCGTTTTGGGAGAGTAAAGCAGTTATGCAAACCTAACTGAAGAATCAGGAGCGAAATTTCCAAGAGAACTACGGTAATTGTCTAGATTGGGGGGATACGGTGAGTATTTAACTGTAGCCTGATAGAACGGATCGACTACTCCCAATAGTTAATTGATTAGTATAGGATGAGTTTTGAACTTAAGCCTTGGTATTTCCATTTCACAGGCAAAGCAGTTAATGAGTTTTGACGCTCCTCTCTTAGTTACCTTTGTCGCTTATTTATTACTCATACTCTTTCTCGGCGTAAAAGCTTACCGGCGAACCCATAACCTGGGCGACTATATTCTTGGCGGTCGAAAACTTGGCTCTGTAGTTACGGCTTTGAGTGTTGGAGCTTCGGATATGAGTGGTTGGTTGTTATTAGGGCTACCTGGCGCTATTTATCTTTCTGGCATTAGCGAGATTTGGATTGGCGTTGGATTAGTCATTGGTGCCTACTTAAATTGGTTATTCGTCTCTCGACCTTTAAGGGTATTTAGTCATGAAGCAAACAATTCTCTAACGCTACCGGATTATTTTGAGAACCGTTTTAATGATAATAGTCGAATACTCCGAGTAATTTCTGCTGTAGTGATCTTATTATTTTTTACTTTTTATACCGCCTCTGGATTAGTAGGTGGTGCAATTCTTTTCGAAAATAGTTTTGGCTTACAATACAGTACAGCCCTTTTGGCAGGGGCATTTATTATCGTTGCTTACACTTTTGTCGGTGGCTTTCTAGCGGTAGCTTGGACTGATGCCATACAAGCCTTACTTATGCTGGTGGCATTGCTAATAGCACCTTTGGTGGTTATCAATGGAGCAGGGGGAGGCAGTGTTGTAATTGATCAGATGCTAGCTGCAAACTCGCAGAGCACTAGTCTTTTTGCCAACATGACCTTTATCGGATTTATATCTTTAATCGCCTGGGGTTTGGGTTATGTCGGCCAGCCTCATATCCTCGCTCGTTTTATGGCGGTTGAAAGTCCATTAAAACTTATCTCCGCTCGGCGTATTGCAATGAGCTGGATGATCATCGTATTAATTGGATCGGTATCCACCGGTCTCGCCGGCATCGCATATTTTGTAGATCAACCTCTTGCCAATCCAGAAACAGTTTTTATCGCGTTAAGCCAGAGTCTATTTAATCCCTGGGTAGCTGGCATAATTACTGCGGCGATTTTGTCGGCGATCATGTCCACTATCGATTCACAGTTATTAGTTTCATCTAGCGTCATCGGTGAAGATTTTTATCGGGTGTTTGTCCATCCTGATGCATCTGAAAAAGAACTGTTATTGGTAAGTCGCATCGCTGTAATTGTTATCGCATTGCTAGCTTTAACGATTGCCAGTGACCGCGACAGTCGCGTTTTAGATTTAGTCAGCTATGCTTGGGCTGGATTCGGTGCGTCTTTCGGGCCGGTAATAGTGTTCTCATTATTCTGGCGCAGAATGACTGCGCTCTCCGCAGTAGCGGGTATAGTAATTGGCGCAGCGACTGTAGTTGTTTGGTCAAATTTATCCGGAGGTATCTTTGATCTATATGAAATCGTTCCTGGTTTTCTATTTGCATCGGTTGCAATAGCTGTAATTAGCGCATTGAAACCAGAGCGGAACGACTTGACCTTAAAAAAATATGATGATGTGCAGGGGCTGCTGGTTGCATCTTAAGCGCTGCTCCAATTTTCAGATTTTGGCTACACCCAACGGCTTCTGAGTACCCGAGCTCAGCTGGGTGAGACGAATACTTTTCGCTATGTGAAATCAGCGCGAGAGCCGAACAACTCGCCATGGATCGTGGGGTTGGTGTACGGGAAAAAACTTAGATGTCGCGCCATGGATGCTATGAGTAATATACTCAACAAATCTTGGTCCCCGTGGCACAACTGGATAGCGCGGCCCCCTCCTAAGGGGCAGGTTGCAGGTTCGACCCCTGCCGGGGACACCATTATCGCCCTTATTTTTAACAATCTAATTTAAAAACATCTTTTTATTCACTATAGGGCAAACTTTGAATTTTTAGGAAAGTTTCTAATTTATTTGCAAATGCAAAATTCTCCTGATTTTCCACTGCCGATATATTAAGAATAGCCAATACCAAACTAGATTCTGTGGAATCGGCAGGCCTATTACTAACAGCCATAACCTCAGCGGGGGCTTTTATTTTCATCCCCTATCTGGAGCAACTCATCACTAGCATCCACTGGATGTTCGCTGGCTAATAAGTACAAGCGTTTTTTTGGTTTGCTGCGGTAAAACATCCGTGCCACTACTTCCTGTCCGGTATAACAGCCCTTATTAAAGTCAATGACACCGGAAATGTCGAAGTTCAACAACTGTGGTGTGTATTCCTCCACCGCTTCGCTATCAACGTGCATTATTCCAGCTTTCAAGTCCTCTCGATTCCATTTGTCTAGATTTGAGTCGGCTTCGTAATTCTTTTCGATATCAGCAATCAAATCAGCATCGTTACACCACAATTCAAATCGAGGAGTCTGACTGGCAATGCGCAACAATAGCCCCCTGGTACCCCTATACAATTTCCGATTTCGGCAGGTAATGATCCAAATCTGCTATTGAGAAAATTTGCGGCGTCGTCACCAACGAAACCGAATGCACGAATAATTACCGTATCAATCTTCAATTCTACTTTTGAAAACACAGGGGTACTTGGATAGGGTGGCGAGTGTAGCTTCGGCGGTTCCGCCAGTAGTACGCAAAACGCAATCGTTTTGGTGTAATGCTATCTGGAAATCTGTAACGACTCGCCCTTTCAGATTACAAATTGCACCTGATAAAGATTTGGATTCTGTTAAGGCATAGACATCACAGGTTATTTGTCCCTGCAGGAATTGAATCACGTCAGGGCCACTGGCGCGAATGAACTCGAATGTGTTTAGGTCAATTATTTTCATTAAATTTCTGAATCTACTGATTTAATAACAGGTTGTTGCTTTAACTTCCCAGGTTACAGTATAAAATTATCATATGGAGGAACTGGATAAGCAAAAAATCTTCTGGCACAGCCGTCGCGGAATGTTAGAGCTCGATCTCTTGTTAGTTCCGTTCGTCGATGATGTATTTGCGCAACTCGATCATGAAGAGCAAGTATTATATTCCAAGTTTTTGGAAGAAGAGGACCAGGATCTCTTTGCCTGGCTGCTTGGAACTGCTGCTCCACCAAACGAAGCATTCGAAAAAATAATTGCCAAAATTTTAGCGCATAGTAAGAAACCGACATAAGCTCCCAATCTGCTTAGGTCATTCCATTTGCTGTTAATCAATCATTCACTCTCTTCCATAACTGTGCTTCAGATAGCATTTAGGTTTCGATATTCCTGTGGCTATGCATAACTCCTGGCAACGGATTATTGCAAACCATGTTTAGTGATTTTTTGGATGAGAGGATTGTATCTTTTGCCGTCGGTGCTGCTTCAGGGAAATCCAAGGTGAAATGTAAGCCTCGGCTCTCTTCCCGTTGCAGCGCACAGGAAATAATCAATTCGGAAACTAGCGCCAGGTTTCGTAGCTCCAGATTGTCATTCGTGACCTTGTGCTTGATGTAATAGTCCCGGACTTCTTCTCGTAGTAATTTTATACGTCGGTCTGCCATCTCCAAGCGTTTGCTGTTACGAACAATGCCTACGAAATCCCACATTAATCGCCGAATCTCATCCCAATTGTGAGAGACCAGCACCTCATCATCTGAATCTGTTACCCGGCTCTCATCCCAGTCTGCAATTGCTTCGACGAATTCTGTTTTTGAGATCTTTTCGCCAATACTGCTCGCCGCACCAAAGGCAACCACAAAACATTCCAGCAAAGAATTACTTGCCATGCGATTAGCGCCATGCAGGCCGGTAAAACTGGTTTCGCCAATTGCATAGAGATTGCTGATGTCAGTTTCTCCTTGTGCGCTAACAATTACTCCACCGCAAGTGTAATGAGCCGCTGGAACTACAGGTATACGTTCCTTGGTAATATCGATTCCAAATTCCAGACAACGTTTATAGATTGTAGGGAAGTGCTCTATAGTAAACTCAGGGGGTTGATGTGTGATATTCAGAAATACGCAGTCACAACCGAGTCGTTTCATCTCATAGTCGATAGCACGCGCAACTATGTCTCTCGGAGCTAAATCTTCACGAGAGTCAAAGCTCGGCATAAAACGAGTACCGTCGGGTAATTCAAGTTTGGCACCTTCCCCTCGCAATGCTTCAGTAATTAAAAAAGATTTTGCGTGTGGGTGATAAAGACAGGTGGGGTGGAACTGATTGAACTCCATATTGGCTACGCGACATCCCGCACGCCAGGCCATTGCAATGCCGTCACCGCTCGCTCCATCTGGATTGGTGGTATAGAGGTAGGCTTTACTGGCACCGCCAGTGGCAAGTACTACAAATTTCGCAGAAATTGTTTCAACTTGCGAAGTTTCCTGGTTTAGCACATATACTCCCACACAGACCGGCTGTGAAGCGTTCTCAGAGCTTTGTGTCACTAAATCTACAGCGGTGCACCCTTCAAGCAAAGTGATATTAGGGTGGGTCACAGCGCGTTTTTGCAATGTTTCAAACACAGCTTTGCCAGTGGCATCAGTAGCATGAATAATTCGACGATGGCTATGGCCGCCTTCCTGGGTCAAATGCAGTGAACTAAGTTCTGCCGCTTCAATATCACGGTCAGATTTTTTTTCGGATTTCTGAGGCTTAGTAGTAAATGGGACACCTTGCTCTATTAACCAGCTGACTGCTTCGGCGCTGCGGGAAACCATGTACTCGACAATATTGCGATGACATAGATCAACTCCGGCAGTTAAAGTATCTTCAACATGGGATTCGATGCTATCGGCTTCATCTAACACGGCTGCAATGCCTCCTTGCGCGTAAAAGGTTGCTCCCTCACTTAAAATACCTTTGCTTAAGACTGTGACCTGAGCAAAATCGGCGCTTCTCAAAGCTAGGGTCAGCCCGGCGGCACCGCTGCCAATGATTAGAATTTCCGCCTTTTTAGTAATATTTTGTGAGTTCTGCGCCATATTCCCTTCTCTTCACAGTGGCAGGAGATTCACTGAGCGATTTACTGCTATTCTACCCGTTTGCATATAAGTATCTGAAATTTTTATGTTTATTATGCTGAGATCAGTTTCGTATTTGAAATAACCTATTGCAATACGGTGCTGCATTTCAGAGGCGGTGGTCAAATTCGTGAGTATTGAGCAACAATGCTTACTTCCCAAAGTCCATTAGGATGTAAAACGGTAGAAATTATTTTTCGGACTAGTCACATTATTTTCAATTTTCACAGAACTTTTGTCATCACTTACTGTCTATTTCGCAGGTCATGCTCATTTGTTCCTAGTGGTGAATTAACAAAGCATCAGCAATAACGGAGAAGGAACGAATGGCAGAGGATACTGATCAACAATTAGTTGACAGGGTCTTGAGTGGTAACAAGAACGCATTCGATATGTTAGTTCTTCGCTACCAACATAGAGTCGCTGCCCTAATAGGACGATTTATACACGATACACAGGAAGCAGAAGATGTTTGCCAGGAGGCGTTCATCAAAGCTTACCGGGCTTTGCCCTTGTTTCGGGGAGACAGTGCTTTTTATACCTGGCTTTACCGAATTGCAGTAAACACTGCAAAGAATCATCTTGTTTCCAAGAACCGTAGGCCACCAGCCAGTGATCTTGAAATCGATGAGGCAGAGGTGAGTGAGATTGGAACTGTACTTAGGGAAATTGAAAATCCCGAAGCCAGTCTGGCTACAGAAAAGCTAAAACAGGCCATCACTGGTGCGATTGAAGATTTGCCAGAAGATTTACGAACAGCTTTTACCTTACGCGAATTTTCTGGATTGAGTTACGAAGATATTACTGAGGTGATGGATTGCCCAGTCGGAACGGTAAGATCTCGAATTTTTCGCGCCAGGGAAGCGATTGATAAGAAGATTAGAGAGTTGTTGTGAGTTGAAAAATCGCATTTGCATTAAGCCACCAAAATCAATAAAAATTGGGTGGTGAAAAGGGGTACAGTATGAGCGAGCACGAAAAAGAGTCATTGTCGGCATTACTAGACAATGAGGCAGACGATTTAGAACTACGTCGCTTATTAAAATCCTACGAATCAGATCCTGAGATCCGGGAAACGTGGGAGCGTTACAGCTTAGCCCAAGCACTTTTGCATGGAGAAACAGTTCCTATCAGCAGTAATCTGAGTGCTCGAATCCACGAAAAAATCGTCGCAGAACCACTCTTTCAACGCCACGATTTTCTAATTGGCAACAAAACCTCACCAAGATGGCTTTAGCCGCATCGGTTGCCGCTGTTTTAGTAGTGGCATTTCAATCAAGTCTTCAGCGGTCGCCAACGCCAGAATTAGCGGTTGATAATCAGACTAGAGCCAAACAGGCTGAATTAGAAAGCACGGCACTAATTTTAGAAAACATTGCTTTCGAAGTAGATCCCCAGGCTCAGCAGTTACTGCAGGAGTACATTAGCAATATCAAGATCGATGAGGAAGAACCACCTCTGGTAGAACACATTCAAGGGTTCTCCGCTTTTCCGTTTGGTCAATGAGCTCCAGACCCGGGAACAGCAGCAGTAATTCGAAAATCGTTTCTCGGCTCTAGACCCCCTAATTCTCTGCGCTAGCCCGAAGTTAAGGTAATTTCCAGCTGTGAGTTTGAATCCCCGATATGGTAAAGTTGCTGTCTGTTTGATTCTGGTCAGCCAGGATTCAGTTGGACAGACTTAATATTCCCGAAAAGCGGAACCAAACTATGAGATCGTTGTTGAATAATCGAATTTCTAACTATCAGTCTTTGGTGGCAGTATTAATTGTGCTTCTGAGCATGGGAAAAATCAGCGCGGCTGAATTACCTAGCTTTGCGGATTTGGTAGAGCAGAATGCGCCAACAATTGTAGAAATCCAAACTAGTCGTTCCGTGGCGGCAAGAGCACCTATTGGAGACCAGGAATTAGAAGATCTACTGCGTCGCTTAAATCCAGGAGAAGAACCTGATCTTAATATCGAAGGCATCCCAGAAATGCGTCAGCGTGGAGCTGTTGGTTCTGGCTTTATCATTTCTGAAGATGGCTATGTTATTACCAACAATCATGTCGTCGCTGGCGCTGATGAGATCCAAGTTCATCTCAATGATCGGCGGGTATTTGATGCAGAGATAATTGGGCTGGATGAGCCTTCTGATTTAGCTCTATTAAAAGTAAGTGCCGGTGATCTTCCTTATGTAAGCTTTGGTGATTCGGATTCCATACGCGTAGGTGATTGGGTGTTAGCGATTGGTTCGCCATTCGGTTTGGAATTTTCAGCAGCTGCGGGAATCGTTAGCGCCCAAGGCCGATCGGTTCCGGGACGCTCTTCTTATAATTACATGTCGTTTATTCAGACCGACGTTGCTATTAACCAGGGCAACTCAGGTGGGCCATTGTTCAATCTGGAAGGCGAAGTGATAGGGATTAATTCTCAGATTTTGAGTAGCACTGGTGGATCTAATGGAATCTCTTTCTCGATTCCAAGCAATGTTGCTCTAAACGTTGTAAATCAACTGAGAGAAACCGGTAGAGTAGAACGGGGTCTATTGGGTGTTCGCATGCGGGCAGTGGACTATGCACTGGCGGAAATTTTCGGAATGGAAAGGCCGCGAGGCGCATTCGTTGATGAAGTACAGCCGGACTCACCTGCATCACGCAGCGATATCAGGAATGAAGATATTATTTTACGCTTTATGGATCATGATATTGAGGACTATACCGACCTGCCTTTTTTCGTGGGCCAATATAGGCCGGGTACCTTGGCGGAGGTTGAAGTATTTCGCGATGGTGAATTCATTACCCTAACAGTTGAATTAGGTAGTTCACCAACCAATGCCGTTGCTTCTGTTTCGCGTGAACCAGATAGAGATCGACATAATCCACTGGGATTTAGAGTTACTGCGTTAAGCGAAGAGACTCGTCAGGTTGCAGGAATTTCTGGTGTCCGAATTACCGAGATGGGAGAAGGTCCTGGTCGCGACGCAGGTTTAGCAGAAGGTGACGTTATCGTTGCCTTAAATCGACGTGAGGTAACTTCTGCCGAAGAATTCACCGAGATAGCAGATCAATTACCCGAATCGGGATTCGTTCCAATTCGCATAATTCGCGAAGGCCAGGGTACAACGATGGCACTGGAATTGTCTCCTTAATTAGACCACCTTAGTCTTTACAACTTTTAATCATTCAGGCTGGAAAGGTGTCTGATCTAAGTCATATCCGCAACTTCTCTATCATTGCTCATATCGATCATGGCAAGTCGACTCTTGCGGATCGATTTATTGAATTATGCGGTGGCTTAAGTGATCGGGAAATGGATTCTCAGATTCTCGATAGCCTGGACATTGAACGTGAACGTGGCATCACAATTAAAGCTCAAAGCGTTACTCTGCATTACGTCGCTAAAGATGGTAAGCGTTACCAACTTAATTTCATCGATACCCCTGGGCATGTTGATTTTACCTATGAAGTCTCTCGTTCGTTGGCTGCCTGCGAAGGAGCATTACTGGTGGTAGATGCCGGACAGGGTGTTGAAGCGCAGTCCGTAGCAACTTGCTATACCGCTATCGAGCAAGGGCTGGAGGTAATTCCGGTATTAAACAAAATGGATTTACCTCAGGCTGAACCGGATCGGGCACGTATGGAGATAGAAGAAATCATTGGCCTCGATGCAACTGAAGCCGTTGCGGCAAGTGCTAAAACCGGTATGGGTGTTAATGAAATACTGGAAGAGATTATTGCCAAGGTCCCTCCTCCTATCGGGGAAACCGATGATGGGCTGCAAGCTCTAATTATCGATTCCTGGTTTGATAATTATTTGGGTGTTGTCTCACTGGTGCGAGTGGTTGCTGGAAGAATTAAAAAAGGCGACAAGATAATTGCTAAGTCTATCGGCAAGGCTCACGTCATAGATAGCGTTGGAGTGTTTACTCCTAAACGTAACGAACTGGATAAATTATCTGCGGGCGAAGTTGGCTTTGTAGTCGCAGGAATTAAAGATATTCACGGTGCGCCAGTAGGAGACACTATCACCCTTGCAAGCACTCCTGACTTGGAGGCTCTTGCTGGATTTCGAAAAATTCAGCCACAAGTCTATGCTGGATTGTTTCCAGTTTCTTCCGATGACTTCGAAAGTTTTCGCGATGCACTTTTTAAGCTAACTCTTAATGATGCTTCACTTTTTTATGAGCCAGAAAATTCTGACGCATTAGGTTTCGGTTTTCGCTGCGGATTCCTTGGCATGTTGCACATGGAAATTATCCAGGAGCGTTTGGAGCGTGAATATAACCTCTCACTGATTACTACAGCGCCAACGGTTGTCTATGAGGTTCAACTGGCCAACGGTGAAGTCGTTATGGTAGACAGCCCATCACGATTACCACCTGTTAATAACATCGAAGAAATGCGCGAGCCCATCGTACTTGCGAACATACTCGTTCCGCAGGAACATCTCGGTAGTGTCATTAATCTCTGTGTCGAAAAGCGCGGCACTCAAAAAGACATGCAATTTATAGGAAATCAGGTTTCATTACGTTATGAGCTACCCATGAATGAAGTGGTCTTAGATTTCTTCGATCGATTGAAGTCTGTGAGTCGAGGATATGCGTCATTAGATTATCACTTTATTCGATTTGAAAATTCGAATCTGGTGCGTTTAGATATCCTGATTAACGGCGATAAAGTAGATGCGTTGGCACTGATCGTTTTTCGCGATCATGCCCAGTCAAAAGGGAGGTTGCTAACGGAAAAAATGAAGGAATTAATACCGCGGCAACTTTATGATGTAGCAATTCAGGCTGCAATTGGTGGGCAAATTATTTCCCGCCAGACTGTTAAAGCCTTACGTAAAAATGTAACGGCTAAATGCTACGGCGGCGATGTAACACGGAAGAAAAAGCTATTGGAGAAACAGAAAGCCGGTAAGAAGCGCATGAAGCAAGTAGGAAATGTGGAAGTACCACAGGAAGCGTTCTTGGCTGTACTTAAAGTAGAATCATAATGGATATTGATTTTTCACTTATATTGGTTTCGCTAGTTGCATTTTGCGGGGCTCTCTGGTTATTAGATAGCTTTCTGATTAAGCAAGGTCGATTGGAGGCTATTGAAAACTACAAGCGTACTCAAGCTAAAGGGCGCAGCGAAGAAGAGGTAAGCCAAGCGCTAAAAGAGCTGGCGCAGGAACCGCTTGTAGTTGAGTACGCCAAATCCTTTTTTCCAGTCTTGCTGATTGTTTTAATTTTGCGTTCTTTTTTGATCGAGCCTTTTCAGATTCCTACGGGATCTATGGTGCCCACTCTGCAAGTCGGTGATTTCATTCTGGTGAATAAATATGCCTATGGCATCCGCCTTCCAGTAATTGGTACTAAAATTATGGATGTGGACGAACCTAAGCGTGGCGAGGTAATGGTATTTATTCCGCCACATGAGGATAAGTACTACATCAAACGTGTAATCGGACTACCCGGGGATACTATTCGGTATGAGGATAAAAACCTCTATATAAATGGGGAAGCAGTCAGCAAGGAATTTGTGGAAGATATATCAGTAAAAACCACAATTGGTGACTTACCGGGCACTCTGTTTTCGGAAACTATAGGTACCATTGAACATTCGATTCAATACATCGATGCTGCTGGGAGCCGTCGAACCCGCACAAACTGGATAGTCCCTAACGGCCACTATTTCATGATGGGTGATAGCCGGGATAACAGTGAAGATAGCCGGGTTTGGGGAACCGTGTCAGAGACTGAGATCGTAGGCAAGGCGATAGCGGTGTGGATGCATAAGGAGCCGGGCCTCAATCTACCGACGTTTTCCAAGAATAAGCGAATTTTCTGATTTGCGTGATTTTTGGAAATTGTGACGTTTGTAGTAGGAATGCCGATTTAAGAGACTTAATTTGGGAAATCCCTGTTTTCTGATCAAACACAACATCTGTGAGCAAGATCATAAAAAATGCGATCAAACAGTGTGACCAGACAACTAGGTGCATCGACGATGAAATCATTATGATTGCTTATGAAACCCGGATCGAATTATTAACGAATCTGGATACAGTCGCTAGTTTCGACGAAAATCTGCAATAGATGGCGATTAATCTAAACAAACTTCAGCGACTTCTGAATCATCAATTTTCTGATCCCGATTTAGGCGAGCTCGCGCTAACTCACCGCAGTGCCAACAAACACAATAATGAGCGTTTAGAATTTCTGGGCGATTCATTGCTAGGTTATGTGGTAGCAGAAGTCCTTTTCGAAAAATTTCCTGACGCAAAGGAAGGTGAGTTGAGTCGCATGCGTGCGCTCTTGGTTAACAGAGCCACCTTGGCAGCTATTGCTCGTGAAATTGAATTGAAAGAATTCATTCATTTGGGTAGTGGTGAGCGCAAGAGTGGTGGTGATGATCGTGATTCAATTCTAGCCGATGCAATAGAAGCAATTATCGCCGCAATCTATCTCGATGCCGGAATCGAGCCTTGTAAAAAGCTAATTAAAAACTGGTTGCAACATCGGATTGAATCGGAGTCATCGACGGAGCAACAAAAAGATGCAAAAACTAAACTGCAGGAGCATATGCAAGCGCGAGGTATGAGGTTGCCGGAATATACTATCGTTGATATTGGCGGTGAGGCCCACCAGCAGATTTTCTTCGTTGAATGCAAGGTTGAAACTATCAACGAACCACAGTGTGGAACTGGAACCAGTAAACGACATGCAGAACAGGAGGCTGCGAGTCGTATGTTAACTGCACTTGAGGCGGCAAATTGAACAAGTCCTCCGAATCCAAACACACTCGTTGTGGGTTTATAGCAATAGTTGGCAGACCTAACGTCGGCAAATCGACACTTTTGAATCACTTACTGCGGCAAAAAGTAAGTATAACTTCTCGTAAGCCACAAACGACACGCCATCGTATTCTTGGTATCAACAGTGATGCCGAACATCAATGCATTTATGTAGACACGCCAGGGCTCCATTCGAATCAGCAAAAAGCACTGAACAAAGTAATGAATAACACCGTTGTCAGCGTTATTAACGATGTGGATTTGATTTTATTTCTTATCGAAAAAACCAATTTCAATGAAGGCGACCACCGAGTTTTAGAACTGTTATCTAAAACACATACACCGGTTTTGCTATTGATTAATAAAATAGATTTAGTGAAAGATAAAGAATCGCTATTACCTCATATCAATGCGTTATCAAAGCAGCAAGATTTTAATGAGATAGTACCGGTGTCAGCTCTCGGCGGGCATAATCTGAGAAAAATCGAAGAACTAGTTAAGAGCTATTTACCGAGGAGAGAGTTTTTGTTTCCGGAAGACCAGGTAACGGATCGTAGTTCAAGGTTTTTAGCAGCGGAGTTAATACGGGAAAAGGTAATCCGACAGCTAGGTGATGAACTTCCCTATGAAGTCACAGTAGAAATTGAAAATTTCCAGCAACAAGAGTCTATATTGCATATCCATGGATTAATTTTAGTGGAAAAAGCCGGGCCAGAAAAAAATCCTGGTAGGCAAAGATGGCGAGCGGCTAAAACGCATCGGCAGCTCCGCCAGGGAAGACATGGAAACTGCTTTTGAAACTAAGGTAATGTTAAATCTTTGGGTAAAAGTTAAGAGTGGTTGGGCAGATGACGAACGTGCATTACAGAGCCTTGGTTATATGGACTAAATAGGCGGCATAATGGAAACTCGTGTACTGCTGCAGCCAGCTTATGTACTTCACAGCCAACCTTTTCAAAACACCAGCTTGTTAGTAGATTTCTTCACTATCGATTACGGCAGGGTGCGCGCAGTTGCTAAGGGCGCCCGCCGCGAAAAATCCAAGTATCGATCCTTGCTACAATCATTCCATCCACTTTTAGTATCTTTTAGTGGTCGTGGTGAAGTAAAAACCGTTGGGACAGTAGAAGCTGGCCTTGAGGGGAATTGTTCTGCAGGGAGAAAGGTTGTATAGCGGCATGTATGTGAATGAGGTTCTTTTGTCGCCTGTTACATAACCATGAAGAGCACAAGGCACTCTACAAAAATTATCAGGATACTCTTATCGCTTTGCAGGGTGACGGAAATATGGAAGTCATCTTGCGCAAGTTTGAATTAAGTCTGTTGGCAGAACTTGGTTATGCCATTAATCTGGATGAAGACTATTTAAGTCATCAACCAATCGATGTCGATTGTTATTACCGTTTTACACCGGACGTTGGTTTTGAGCTCACCGAACAAACCGAAGATGATGAACAAAACGCACGAGTTTTTCGCGGCAAAGATTTAATTGCTTTGCGCGATTTTGATTTAAAAGAAAAATCCACGGCCACCGCAGCCAAGAGGTTATTACGGCTCGCCCTGGGCGCACATCTGGGAGAAAAACCTTTAAACAGCCGCACACTTTTCGGAGGTCAGCGCTAACTGCATAGTTACTCTGCAATTCAATGCGCTAACTTTATAGCGTATCCTATTCCGTGTAGAATCCAGCGCTTCCTTACTGCCCCAAGAATCTAACTGAAGAGATGTCATATCCTACGATCGAAAACCTTATCGGTAATACGCCCCTCGTTAGATTACAGCGACTGCCGGGTGAATCCAGTAATAGCGTTTTGGTAAAACTTGAAGGAAATAATCCTGCGGGTTCAGTAAAGGATCGTCCGGCGTTGGGCATGATTCAGCAGGCCGAATTGCGCGGTGAAATTCAACCGGGTGATCGGCTAATCGAAGCTACCAGTGGCAATACTGGAATTGCTTTGGCTATGGTCTCTGCCATTAAAGGCTACCAGATGACCTTAATCATGCCTGATAACTTAAGCGAAGAGCGTAAGACATCTATGCTCGCTTACGGTGCAGAACTGATATTGGTAACAGAAGAAGAGGGAATGGAAGGGGCAAGGGATCTTGCTCAGCAGATGCAAGACGATGGCAAAGGAAAGGTATTGGATCAATTCGCTAATCAGGACAATCCAAATGTGCATTATATCCGCACTGGTCCTGAAATCTGGCGTGATACCAACGGTGAAATTACCCACTTTGTAAGTTCCATGGGTACCACAGGCACAATCATGGGTGTTTCTCGCTACTTAAAAGAGCAAAACCCAGGAATCCAGATTATTGGGCTACAACCTAAAGATGGATCTAGGATTCCAGGGATTCGGCGTTGGCCAAAAGAATACTTGCCAAAAATTTTTGATCGTTCTCGGGTGGACGAAGTGCTGGATGTAGATCAACAAGATGCCGAAGAAACTATGCGCGTGCTGGCTATAGAAGAAGGTATTTTTTGTGGCGTATCTTCTGGAGGGTCAGTATATGCCGCGTTGGAATTATCCAAACAAGTAGAAAATGCCACTATAGTTGCAATTATTTGTGATCGTGGGGACCGTTACTTATCACTGGTGTGTTTTCTTCAGCATAGAGCAACTACTGCCACTTTCCATTTTATGAGCAGACGAAACAAGCGCAGAAACAAAATGCCCGCAGAGGCCGTTACTTTAGAAATTTCAGGATTAAGTCACGAAGGTCGAGGTATTGCTCATATTAACGGTAAGGTTGCCTTTGTTGATGGTGCATTACCAGGCGAAACCGTAAGCGCAAAATATGTACGCAATCGCAGCCAATTTTCTGAGTTCAAAGCCGAAGAAATTCTAACGCCTGCAGCGCAACGCGTTCCTCCTCCATGTCAATACACCTCTATGTGCGGTGGTTGCTCTCTGCAGCATTGGAATTGCGATGGCCAGTTAGAATTTAAGCAGTCTTTATTGCTGGGGCATCTGCAAAACGCCGCAAAGTTAGAGACAGTTAATATCGAGTTGCTGCCGCAAATAAAGGCACAAACCACTCATTATCGACGTAAGGCTCGCCTGGCAGTGCGCAAAGTTCTGAAGAAAGGTGGCGTGTTAGTTGGATTTAGAGAAAAATACGGTAGCTTTATTACCGACATGGAGGATTGCCAGATTCTGGCAAAAGAAGTGGCATCCCTAATTAAACCGCTGCGAGAATTTCTAATTACTTTAGAAAGTAGTGATGAAATCCCTCAAATTGAAGTCGCGGTCGGGGAAAAATCCAAGGATGAAAACTTTGAGCTGGAAGTAGCCTTAGTAATTCGTCATCTAAAAACGCTAAGCGACCAGGACAAGTCGCGCATTATTGATTTCGCTGAGGCTCACTGCATTCACGTTTACTTGCAGCCGGGAGGGAATGACACTGTTCACAAGGTTTATCCTGATGATCAGCAAGCGCGTTTGTATTATTACCTGCCAGGTTTTGACCTGAAAATGACCTTCCATCCAATGGACTTTACCCAGATAAATGCCGAGATTAATCGCCAGGTCATTGCTCGGGCAGTTTCTATGCTAAAACTCAACAAAAAGGACCTGGTTCTAGATCTTTTTTGTGGTTTGGGAAATTTTACTCTGCCGATTGCTACTCAATGCCAATCGGTAATAGGCATTGAAGGTAGTGCTGAAATGGTGGAACGAGGAAAAGAAAATGCACGACTCAACAGCATCGGTAATGCCGAGTTCTTCGCTGACGACCTAACAAACCCCAAAGATACAAACTCATGGTCTCGGCAGCCGTTTACTAAAATTGTTCTCGATCCTCCGCGCTCGGGCGCAATTGAGATAATTCCGAAGCTAGCAAAATTCAAAGCAGATAAAATAATCTACATTTCTTGTAATCCAGCAACTCTTGCCAGAGATGCTGTTGAGTTAATTGCCCGTGGGTACAAACTGAATTCAGCAGGAGTAATGGATATGTTTCCCCACACAACGCATGTTGAGTCGATGGTGGAGTTCACCTTAGGATCTATATAACGATAAATGACTAACATAGAATTTGAGCATAAAACTGCAATTGAGCGGCTCGTGGCATTGATGAAAATGCTGCGAAATAAAAATTTTGGTTGTCCATGGGACCTTGAGCAGTCTATTGAGTCATTGATCCCTTTTACCCTAGAAGAAGTTTATGAGGTAGTAGATGCTATCGAAAAGAAAGACATGGTAGAGCTGGAAGATGAATTAGGAGATTTGCTCTTTCAGGTAGTGTTTTATGCGCAAATTGCACAGGAAGAAGGTCTATTTAATTTTGATGATGTTGCTAATGCGATAACCAATAAATTAGTCAGACGTCATCCTCATGTATTTCCGGAAGGGGAAGTGACAAATTTTGGCACTAAGCCGAAAATTTCTTCTGACCAAGTTGTTATTAATTGGGAATTAATCAAAAAAGAAGAAAAAGAAGAAAAACTAGCGAGAAAAACCAGTGAATCTGCAGCAAATGGAATTGAAAGTGTATTAGATGATATTTCCCGAGCAATGCCGGCATTAGAAAGATCTCGTAAAATACAAAGGCGCGCTGCTAATGTTGGTTTTGATTGGCAAGAAATTTTACCGGTAGTTTCTAAACTAAAAGAAGAAGTAGAAGAATTAGAAGAAGCGATTAGCAACGGTAATAGTGCGGCAATTGAATCCGAACTAGGTGATGTATTATTTGCTGCAGTAAATATTGCCCGTCACACTAATGTCGATCCTGAGTCAGCGCTTAGAAACGCAAATTCAAGGTTTGAAAATAGATTTAAATGGATTGAAGCAAAATTACAGACTGACGGAAAATCAATTACAGAAATGAATCTTCAACAGCTCGATCAATTATGGGAAGAAGCAAAATTTAATGGTTTGTAGCTGATTTTAAGTTTTGGAATAAACAGGAGTAGAAAATGAGAACCATATTATTGGGCGCGCCTGGCGCGGGCAAGGGAACGCAGGCTCAGTATATTGCAGAAAAATATGGAATTCCCCAAATCTCAACAGGTGACATGCTGCGCGCCGCTGTAAAAGCCAAAACAGAGCTTGGATTACAAGTAGAACAGGTAATGGCTTCCGGAGGACTAGTTACCGATGACATTATCATTGCATTGGTAAAGGAACGGATTCAGGAGCCGGACTGTGCTAATGGCTTTTTATTCGATGGATTTCCCCGCACCATTCCTCAAGCACAAGCCATGATTGATGAAAGCGTTGAAATTGATGTGGTGTTAGAAATAGATGTTCCAGATGATGAAATTGTAAAAAGGTTAGGCGGAAGAAGAGTACATCTGAATTCTGGCCGTATTTATCACGTCGAATTTAATCCACCAAAAGTAGAAGGCAAAGATGATGAAACAGGCGAAGATCTAATACAACGAGACGATGATAAAGAAGGAACGGTACGAAATCGATTAGCGGTTTATCATGAACAAACAGAGCCATTGGTTAATTTTTACACAGAGCTTTCGAGTGCTGGTAATAATGTACATGTTATTAAAGTTAATGGAGTAGCTTCGGTAGAACAAATAAAAAGTGAAATCATTGCGTCATTAAACTAAAAAACACCTATTCTATAAAAACCCGGCTTTAAAGCCGGGTTTTTTGTTTTTATGAGAGATAGAACATAATTTATACAGAACATTACTGAGTATTCTTCTTTTAAAGCTAAAAAATATTCGTTTTATGCAAGCAGCACATTTTTATTGTTTTTGCTTAAAAAAAGTATAGTTACATACTAAAGTTGGCAAACTAATTGCACTTCAAACTAAAAAAATAAAGTTCTTTTCTTAAAGTTTTCTAATTAAACAGCGAAATATCTTTTTGATACCATGTAGAAGTGGGATTTTTTCATGGTTGCATAAAAACGTTCTTTAAAATTATAAGATTTGTAGTACGCAAGATAATTTTTGTGATATGTTGCGCGCGAGCAGTAAGTTCAATTGTTAACTTAAGCGACCGTGATTTAATTTCTCGGGGTTTTATTGAGTGCCGAAAGTTAAAACAAGTAAAAAAGCTTCTGCAAAGAAAAAAGCGTCGACTAAAAAAATAAGTAGTCCCGCTTTAAAAAGAGCGAACGCCGCTGTAGTTAAACTACAGAAAGAAGCTAGTGCAGGGTTAAAGAAAGCTTCGACTGCTAGAAAAAAAGCGGCTAGCGCAAAGAAAGCTGCATCCAAAACGAAAACTGCCGCAAAAAAGAAAGCGGCGGTTAATGCTAAAAATACCTCTCGAAAAGCTGCAGCAAAAGCTGCATCACTCAATGCCAAAATACGAACAGCCAAAGCTAAAGCCCGTGCGGTCGAATCTGCATTGCGGGTTAAAGCGAAAAAACTCGAAGAACAAGTACGAGCTGACGCAGATTTAGAGAAAGCGGTAAACGCTTTCATCGCTAAATGGAAACGGAAGAGAGCTAAAGTGGATGCAGCGAAAGTTGCTAAACGAGCTCGAAAAGCTGCTTTGAAGGCCAGGATAGCCGCAAAAAAAGCAGCTGTGAAGGAGAGAAGCGCTACCAAGAAAGCCGCTGCTAAAGCAAAGGCAGCAGCCAGAAAGGCAGCAAAAAGGAAATCTTTAACTCGGAAAAAGACGGGGAAACCTATGGCTAAGAAAAAAGCAGCAAAAAAGAGAAAAGCACCTGCTAAAAAAAAGGTGGCTAAGAAAAAGGCAGTAAAACGCAAAGCGGCTAAGAAAACTGTTAAGCGTAAAGCAGCCAAGAAGAAGGTAGTACGTAGAAAAGCGACTAAGAAAAAGGCTGTTAAGCGGAAAGCTAAGAAAAAAGTAGCTAAGAAGAAGACAGCAAAGAGAAAGGCAGCTAAGCGAAAGCCATCTAAGAAAAAGGCAAAGAAGAAAGCAGCCAAGCGTAAGCCAGCCAAGCGGAAAGCGGCTAAGAAAAAAGCAGCCAAGCGGAAGCCAGCAAAGCGTAAGGCGGCAAAGAAGAAAAAGGCGAAGCGCAAAGTGAAACGCCGTTCAGCTGCGAAGAAAGCAGCTAAGCGCAAAGTAGCCAAGCGTAAGCCAGCGAAGCGTAAAGCGGCCAAGAAGAAGGCCAAAAAGAAGGTAGCGAAGCGTAAGCCAGCTAAACGTAAGGCAGCTAAAAAGAAAGCTAAGCGTAAAGCGGCCAAGCGTAAGCCAGCGAAGCGTAAAGCGGCCAAGAAAAAGGCCAAAAAGAAGGTAGCTAAGCGCAAGCCAGCAAAGCGTAAGGCAAAAAAGAAAGCAGCCAAGCGCAAGCCAGCAAAGCGTAAGGCAAAGAAGAAAGCAGCCAAGCGTAAGCCCGCAAAACGCAAAGCAACTAAGAAAAAGGCAAAGCGCAGAGTGAAACGTCGTTCGGCTGCGAAGAAAGCAGCTAAGCGCAAGGTAGCCAAGCGTAAACCTGCTAAGCGTAAAGCGGCCAAGAAGAAGGCCAAAAAGAAGGTAGCGAAGCGTAAGCCAGCTAAACGTAAGGCAGCTAAAAAGAAAGCTAAGCGTAAAGCAGCCAAGCGCAAGCCAGCG
>BPDI01000026.1 GCA_019654215.1 Gammaproteobacteria bacterium
GACTGAGATCTTCATCTTTTGCTAACTCATCGAGCTGTTTTTCGACATAGGCTTTATCGATAACCAGTTCTTTGTCTGCACTTACTGCCAGTCCGCAGCAGAAAACGAAACTTCTTCAAGAAGTCTTTCCATTACTGTGTGTAATCGACGGGCCCCGATGTTTTCGGTGCGTTCATTAACTTGCCATGCAGTTTCCGCAATTTTTTAAATTTCCATCTTTGCTGAATCGAATTTGTAAGTCCCCCGTGCCAAGCAGAGCTTGGTATTGTTCAGTTAAAGATGCATCAGGTTCTTTCAGGATTTTTTCAAAATCCCCCGCAGAAAGGGGGTCTAGTTCCACTCGAATAGGCAGACGACCTTGCAGCTCAGGTATCAGATCGGAAGGCTTTGATAAATGAAATGCGCCGGAAGCTATAAACAGAATGTGATCGGTTTTAATACTGCCGTGCTTTGTTGATACAGTTGATCCTTCAATAAGTGGTAACAAATCTCTTTGCACGCCTTCACGGGAAACATTTGCATTTCCATGTTCGTGTTTATTAGTCACTTTGTCTATTTCATCCAGAAAAACTATGCCAGTCTGTTCGGTGGCCTCCACTGCTCGATTCTTAATTTCTTCTTCGTTGATAAGCTTTGAGCTTCCTCTCTTTAACAACTTTAAGCGCCCCATTCACAGTCATTCGTCGAGAGCGTTTCGACCTGTATTCATATTGTTAAACATTGATTTAAGTTGACTGGTCATGTCTTCCAACCCAGGTGGTGCCATGATCTCAACACCGGTTGGGGCTTCTGCAACCTTTATCTCAATTTCTTTTTCATCCAACTCGCCTTGACGCAATTTCTTACAAAATACTTGCCTTGCGCTGGATTTGTGGAGTCTTCCTGAGGTTTCTCATCCGAGCGTGCCTGAGGTAACAAGGCGTCAAGTATGCGTTCTTCCGCCAAATCTTCAGCAAGATGTTGCACCTTTTGAATTTCAGTCTCTCGAATCATCTTCACTGCTACATCACTAGATCCCGAATAATAGAATCTACGTCTCTGCCCACATATCCGACTTCAGTAAATTTTGTTGCTTCTACTTTTATAAATGGTGCCTGGCCAGTCTTGCCAGTCGTCGGGCAATTTCAGTTTTTCCAACACCGGTAGGACCTATCATAAGAATATTCTTGGGAGTAATTTCTGTGCGCAACTCTTCACCCAATTGCATGCGTCGCCAACGATTGCGCAATGCAATGGCCACAGCGCGCTTGGCTTTGTTTTGCCCCACAATGTGCTTGTCTAATTCAGAGGTAATCTCTCTAGGTGTCATCATGGTCATTAATGAATCCGTTTAATTGAACTGGAGTTATTTCTAGTCAAATTCCAATTCTTCAATGGTGTGTGTGTGATTAGTGTAGACGCAAATATCAGCCGCAATAGTAAGGCTTTTTTCTACGATTTCTTTTGCACCCAATTCCGTGTTTTGAGTCAGCGCTCTAGCAGCAGACAAAGCGAATGGTCCGCCGGACCCAATTGCCATGATTGAATCTTCCGGTTCGATCACGTCGCCATTACCGGTGACGATTAACGAAGCTTCTTTATCCGCTACTACTAATAGAAGCTTCGAGTCGTCTTAATGCTCTCTCTGTTCTCCACAGCTTGGCTAGTTCAACGGCAGCTCGCACCAACTTGCCATGATGCTTCTCTAACTGTTCTTCAAATCTTTCGAACAGAGTAAATGCATCGGCTGTGCCTCCAGCGAATCCTGCGAGAACTTGATCTTTATAAAGACGACGAACTTTTCGTGCGTTTCCTTTCAATACAGTGTTGACCTGGGAAACTTGGCCGTCGCCGCCAATTACAACTTTATCCTTTCGTCTTACTGAGACAATAGTTGTGCCGTGATATTGATCCAATGAATCTCTCCTGTCTTATTTCTTTAAAAGTATCACAGAAGCTAGAAAATATGGGACTTCCGCCCAATTTCAAGAGGGTTAAATGAATCTATTCTTGGGAATCTAAAGTGGAAAAGCGCGAGGCTGACTCTTGCAGTTGAATGGTCAGGCTCGGAATGCTGTTGCGCCGCAACAATTGTTGAGCTTCAGAAAGCTGGGCACTGGCGCTTAGGGCCCTGTTTGCACCAAGTACAGCGTTCTGCCGGGCAACTCTTCAGGCTTTATGATCACGTTTAAACCCAGACCTAATTGGCGCTGCATTTCTTTTTCGGCTAATTCACGTTGCTGAAAAGCACCAGTTTGCAGCATAAAAGTACCAGTAAATTTTCTCGCTAACCAGTTCAACCGGTGTTGCATCCGTTGGAACTTCGTATCGAGGGAGTTCTGTGTAAAACTCAAAATCTATGGGTTATCAGGGGGTTCATCTGTGAAGGTCTCCGCTTCTACCGCATTCGAAGATGCTGCTACTGTAGGTTGGGCAACATTAAGGGAGGAACATTTCCAGATAGGTAAAAAAGCACACAAGCGAAAATACCAAGGGTGATACCCACTAGTACACCAGTGAACATCAGAGACCAGGCAGGAGGAGCTTCTACTGGTTTTTGTTCTAGGAGCGGCTCAGGTCGAATTTTAGCGAAATCTTGGGTCATACTACTTTTATTAATATAACTATTGAAATTTAACACTTTTATATTTTAAAAATCCTTTTGCCACCTCAATTATCGGTAAAATGGCTGGAAGCTATAGTGCAAAAGTCGCACTTTGTGAGTAAGCCATCAGAACTAGATCATCTCCCGAGGATCTACGTCCAGGCTCCAGCGTAAGTTTCTCGAGAGTTTAATTTGGTCTATTTGATAGACAAACTGGGTTAAGAATTGTTGCATTGTAGTCTTGGTTTCAGCTTTAAGAAGTAGGTGGGCTCGATAGCGACCCGCCTTTTTTTCCATTGGTGCCGGCACCGGACCCACTGTTCGAATGTTCGAATTCGATTCTTGAATTAGCCTAATGGAAACTTTATTCATTTGTTGTAATAGGTTCATTGATTCATTAAGAGTGTTTCCTTCTGCTTTTAAAAGAACGAGTTGAGCGAATGGCGGCATGGAAGCCGCTTTTCTTTCTTCCATTAAATACATTGCCAGTTCTTTGTAATTTGTCCGGGTAAGCATAGTAAGTACTTTATGAGTTGAGTGGCGAGTTTGAATCGCTACTTCGCCAGATTTTTTCGCTCTTCCTGCTCGTCCAGAAACCTGAGTAACTGTTTGGGCCATAAATTCCTGACCACGAAAATCCGGACTGAACAATCCGGCATCCGCATCGATGATGGCAACCAATGTAATAGCTGGAAAATGATGCCCCTTAGCTAATATTTGTGTGCCTAACAATATGCAAGGTTCCCCGGTCTGAATTTGATTCAACATGGAAGTGAGTTTGTTTTTACTCCGAGTGCTATCTCGATCTATGCGAATGACCGGGATAGTTGAGAAACGCTCTTCTAAAAATTTCTCTAGTCTTTGTGTACCTACACCAATTGTTCCGAGTGCTCCACCATTACAAGTTGGACACACAGCAGGAATGTGTTTAGTAATTCCGCAATGGTGACAGCGTAAGCTTGGCGGTTTTGCATGCACGGACATTTGGGAAACACAGTCTTCACACTCAGCAATCCATCCACAGCTTGCGCAGCTTAAGATAGGTGCAAACCCTCTGCGGTTTATAAATACTAACACCTGATTACCGGCAGTGAGGTGTTGATCGATCTTGCACAGCAATTGTTCTGAGAAACCAGAATCAAGAATTTCATTTGCGGTATCAATTATCGTTGTTGCTGATGCAATCGCACCTCCCGCTCGTTCTGAAAGAGTTAAGTAGGAGAACTTTTTTGACTCTGCGTTTTTTAAACTTTCGAGACTTGGGGTCGCGGACCCTAAAATGATAGGAACGTTTTCCTCACGACCACGCATAACAGCAACATCACGAGCTGAATATCGGAAACCATCTTGCTGTTTAAATGAGCCATCGTGTTCCTCATCTACAATAATAAGACCAAGATTAGGCAAGGGTGTGAAAATCGCAGAGCGAGTGCCGATTATTATAGCGATAGATCCGGCACGAGCTTTCCTCCATGCTTCTAATCGGTCGTTGTCGGTGAGACCCGAATGCAAAACTACAATAGGGCAGTCGAATCTATTACTAAATCGAGTAACCGTTTGTGGAGTTAATCCTATTTCAGGTACCAGCACCAAACATTGCCTGCCTTCGCTTAGATGATGCTGCATTACTTGCATGTAAATTTCTGTTTTTCCCGAGCCGGTAACACCATCAATTAAGAAACAGTTGAATTTATCTCCATTAAGTTTTATCGCATCGAAGGCTTGCTGCTGTTGAGAATTTAACTTTAGTGAGTTTGGATTGACGGAATTCAAGGGAGAAAACAATTCCATCGCGTTCTGGCTTCTTTCAGTCCTTTCTACGAATTTTTTTTCTTCAAGCGATTTAATAATTGCTGCACTAAAACCTGCTGATTCGATCTCATCTTTGGTAGCACTGGGTTTCTTATTAAAAAATTCCAGTAGTGCTCTTTGTTTGGGAGCACGGCTTAGAGAATCCAATGTCGGCTGATCGACATTACTGGAAGCCTGATAAACAATTTGCTGCGGGCATAAGGATCTACTGCTCCGCAACTTTCCTGGGCTTTCTGTACTTAAAGGACTTCCCCTAAAGGATGGTGGTAATACTGTGCACACCATTGGAGCAAGTTTAATAATTTTGTTGGAAATATTGGTTCAGAATCCAATACTGCATGAATAGGCTTAAGTTTGTGCAGTTCCAGCTCCGAGTTTGCGGCTTTGTCTAATACATAAGCAACGACTTTGCGACGTCCAAAATGAACCTGCACGCGGGTTCCAGTAGCGATTGACTGATTTGACTCAGGTGGTAAATAGTCAAAAATTCTTCTTAGTGGCGAAGGAACTGCGACTTTATAAATAAGTCCCCTTTGGGATCCACTTGAGATTGAGGCTGACATTAGTACTTAACCGAATTGGAACTTAATTTGTCATCATACTAAATAGAAATGGAATTATGCGTAAATTTGAGAGTCTGTAACTCTTCAATAGCGGGCTCAGGGCTGGGTCAGAAAAAAGTGTTAGTTTATACTCCTGTCTGCGGTGTCGTGAGCAGAAAACAAAGGATCAGAAATGTCAGAGCAAGTGCCTGCCGAATTACTCGAAGCGCGAAACAAGATAGACCAAATTGATCACCAACTGGTCGAGCTGCTTGCTGCTCGATTCCAGCTGACTCTTAAAGTGGGTTTACTAAAAGCGGACCAAGGGCTCGCGGCCTTCGATGAATCCCGTGAGGCCCAAAAGCTGGATGAGTTGAGAGAACTTTGCCAGGAGCAGGATCTTGATCCAGAACTCATTACCGAACTATTTAAACGCATCATGGAAGAAGTAGTTAAAAACCATAACAAGTTAAAGGACATTTAATCTCAACTGCCCTTTGGGCGCTTGCCAATCGGCATATCTCTTTTTAGAATGCACGCCCCCACTGATAGTGAGGTGGGATAAAAGTAGATGTGGTGCCTGGTAGAGAACCAATCCAGGTAGCGACGTCAACTAAGAGGAAGTATCATGAAAACAGATATTCACCCTAATTACGGCCCTATTAAGGCTACCTGTAGTTGCGGCAATGTCATAGAAACCAAGTCTACCCTGGGCAAAGACATTCTTATTGAAGTTTGCTCAGAGTGTCATCCGTTCTATACCGGCAAGCAGAAAATCCTAGACGCTGGTGGTCGAGTGGACCGATTTAAGCGCCGCTTCGGCAATAGAAAACTCTAATCTAGCTTTAATCGCATATTGGTCCAAATTTGCGGATCGCATAAGAAAGAGGTCTTCTAGTTTTTGTCCTCGCTTAATCCTAGCCTACCCAAATGCTATGTCTCGAATTTCGCCTCGAGACGACTGCATACAATCTTACTTATGCAATCTTTCGATCTTTAAAATTTTGACCTTAGAGAACTTCGGAGAAACCTTAATTAGAAGATTATCTCAGTGGAGAGTTCTTCCTCGTCTTCCTCGTCAATTTCAAGGCCAGGAAGTTGTGTGTCGATGGGTTCTGGTGCTTTTTTCGCTGCGAAAGTATTCGAAGATGGCGTTCGGATCGCCAGGGGTTGCTGGTTCTCCACTGGTCTCATCGATTAGACGGTCGACAATTCCATCTGGTCGACTCATGGTATTTTCTGGTGCATCTTTAAGTGCTTCGCGCATGAAATCGATCCAGATTGGTACGGCTACTGTTGCCCTTGTTCGCGCTCACCTAACGGCCCCGGGCGATCGAAACCAACGAACACGGTTGTGGCTATGTCTTTATTGAACCCCGGAGAACCAGAGTTCTGTTGGACCATTCGTAGTACCTGTTTTACCGCGTAGATCTCCACGTCTGATTTTCGCGAAAAACCCTGTTGCCGCTTCCTTCGGTAATAACTGATTCCAACATAGAGTTCAGAATATAGGCGATCCGTTCATCAATGATCCGTGGCGCTGGAATTATTGGATTGCCGCTTTCATTGGCTTGTTGACTACAATCTTCGCAAACCACTGGGGGTTGGATTGATAAAGTAATCCGTCTATCTCTGTAGAAATTTCTTTGATATACCAGGGATCGATTTTGTAGCCACCATTCGCTATAGCTGAGTAACCCGTCACAATTTCGAGGGGTTTGGGAACATCTCTGCTTCCCAACGCGACTGTCAAATCATTGTTTGGAAAATTCTGAGTTTGAAAACCGAACTTAGCAGCAAAAGGGGAAGTACTTTGTTAGAGCCTAGCTCGTCATAAAGGCGAAACTGCCGGAACGTTGCGGGATTCTTTTAGCGCGAAGCGCAAAGTAATCGGACCGAGAAAATTATTTTCGTAATTGTTGGGGCCCATAGTCGCCGCGAGTAATTGGTGCATCATTTATTATGCTGGACGGCGAATAGCCGTGTTCTAAAGCTGCACCATAAAGAAATGGTTTAAAGTTCGATCCAGGTGGGCGAGGCGTGATCGCACGATTAACCTGGCTGCGACGAAAATCGTAGCCGCCCACTAGTGCGAGGATTTTTCCATTATCAGGAGACATTGAAACTAAGGCACCTTGAATATCTGGAACCTGGCCTAGCTCCCATCCCACTTCATCACTTTTAACTCGGATCAAGTCGCCAACTTTAACTGCATCCGAGGCGCTAGACGGAGGGGGCCAAGCTTCGTTTCTGCTGCGAAATGTATATGCCCAGGTCATTCCTTCCCACGAAACTGTTATTTTTTCGCCAGTCTTGAGGAGAGCATCAAAAGATTGGTTTTGAACATCAGTAACTATCGCTGGCATTTGATTGCCGTATGTTGGAATAGGTCCCAGATGTGCTAACCAACCTTCTGTTGGGTCATCGGGATCAGGAGGGTAGTTTGCATCGGGGCCTCGATAGCCATGACGCTTATCGTAATAAGTTTCTAAACCATCGATCATCGATTTATTGGCTGCTAGTTGCAAGTCGCCATCGATACTGGTGGTGACTTCGAAACCACGGGTATAAGTCTCTTCACCAAACTGGTCATAAAGAGTCTGCCGCACCATTTCCGCAATATATGGAGCGGGTACTGCTATGTTTCGATTACGTCGATCCGCAGTGATCGGTGCATTGTTTGCAGCTTCGAATTCATTCTGTGTAATCATGTTTTCCTTGAGCATATTGCGCAGACGCGTCTCTCTTCTATTTAATGCTCGCGATGGATTACTAAATGGATTACAGGCGGATGGACAGGGCAATAAAGAAATCATCATAGCTGATTCCGCCAGGGTGAGTTCACTGACATCTTTGCCATAGTAAACAAAAGAAGCAGCGCCGATGCCATCGGCTCCGGCACCAAAATAAATTGTATTCAAGTAAAGGGTAAGAATTTCTTCCTTGGTAAGTTCTCTTTGAATCTGCAAGGCAAAAGGAATCTCTTTAAACTTTCGTAGATAAACATTGTCACTATCGAAAGAGAGATTATTTGCCAATTGCATGGTGATCGTGCTGCCACCACCTAGTCGTCGACCTGTGATAAATCCATAAAACCCTCGAAGAAGACTTTGCACGTCAACGCCAGGGTGGGAGTAAAAGCGGACATCTTCGGTGGCGATAAGGGCATTTATCAAAACTTCCGGAACATCTTCGTATTGCACCGGATTTCGGCGATTGCCTAGCTCGTCAATCAAGCGATTGTCTGCTGTGTAAATTCGAAGGGGGGTTTCTAATTGCACATCTCGATAGGTTTCTGCGGCGGGAAGCAAAGGAGCCAGATATAAATAGGCTGCCATTGCAACCATTACACCGCTGGTTATGCCCGCGGCTAATAGTAGCCCGGTCCATTTGGAGATGATTTTTAACTTATATTTCACAGATTGTCAGTTTGCACCAAGAAAATTTCGAAGATTCGCTAGATACACTTATTATTAGTCGGACTTCTACCATAAAGCTTGTAATCGATGGTAAAACCTTCGAAAGGAGAATAAACATTATACACCTGCGGTTAGCGAGGCCCATCTTGTATGACATTTTGGCCGATTCAAGGTCAAAATTAACAAAGAATGCTGTTTAATTTTTAAGCAATTTTGGACAATTATTGCTTTAGTTGTACTTAGCTTTAGACTGTTGTGTTGCGATTTTTCATGTTGCTATCAAAAATTCTCCTGTCGTTCAGCTGGCGCGGCCTATAGAGATTTTGGCTTGGTCTTAAACGTAATCTGATTGAAGAATTGGTCGCGTAATTCGTTCATTATTAAAAAGCTAAGTTGTTTATTTTGAAAGTTTGATAATTAATGAAAAACTATGCAAAATTTATACTTTGCCGATACTGACAGTCAAAAGAAAAATTCGGCTGAAATTTGCTAAATTATTGTTATTACTAGTATTATTTTCGAACCGGGTTGTTCCGTGGGGAAAATACGACTACCGAAACCAAAACGCCATTGCTTGGAGATGTTGCTTGTCTCTGCAGCGTGTATAAGCGTAGCTTCAGCGAGACTCGTCGGACCGAATTGCTAATCTTCATTACTCCGAAGATTATTGCTGATGTCGCCATTAGATCATTTAGCTTCTACCGATCTCATTGTCACCGCGCTCTACAATTTGCGGTTACAATTGCTCCCACCTTATTTCTTGCGGAAAGGTCGATGAAATTTCTGGGTAATGTTTTCCTAGTAGGCCCAATGGGAGTTGGAAAAACCACTATAGGGAAAGTTCTCGCAGAACAATTGGATCTGCAGTTCTTCGATTCCGACCGGGAGATTGAAACTTCAACTGGGGCTGATATTCCTTGGATTTTTGATGTTGAGGGAGAGAGCGGATTTCGTGCCAGAGAATCAAAAATGATTGATCAGCTCAGTGGCAAATCAAACATTGTGCTGGCCACCGGAGGCGGCGCAGTTCTCGCGGAAGAAAACAGAAAGTACCTTTCAGAGCGCGGCACAGTCGTTTATCTGCAAGCTTCCATCGCTCAACAAGCAGAACGAACAAGCAAGGATAAGAATCGACCGCTTTTAAAAACGGATGATCCGGAAAAAAAGATTCGTGAATTGATGGAATTAAGAGAGCCTTTATATAGAGAGATTGCTGACATTGTGATTGATACCAACAAACGCAATGCTCGCTCAGTTAGCCAAGAGATAAATAAGATTTTGCAAGAGCAATCAGAGTAGAACTAAAGATATTTAATAATGCAAACAGTTAATGTTGATCTCGGAGATCGGAGCTATCCAATTTTTATTGGAGCGGATCTGCTTAAAGACGATTCGATACTTGCCCCTTATTTGGGCAAGGGCCGTGTTATCGTGGTTACGAATGAGGTAGTGGCGCCTCTTTACCTAGAAACTGTTAAGGATTTATTAGGCAAGCAGTTCAGTTCTGTAATAATTCTACCAGACGGTGAAGAGACTAAATCATTAGATACGATTGCGGGAATTTACGATCACTTACTCGAAGGAAAATATGATCGAAAAACTGGCTTAGTTGCACTTGGAGGTGGCGTGATTGGAGACATTACTGGATTCGCCGCCGCAACTTATCAAAGAGGAATTAATTTCATTCAAATTCCTACAACTCTTCTAGCGCAAGTTGATTCTTCTGTCGGCGGCAAAACGGGAGTTAATCATGCATTAGGCAAAAACATGATCGGCTCTTTTTATCAGCCTCAATGCGTAATAGCAGATACAGAAGTACTTGGTAGTTTCCGGAGAGGGAAGTCAAAGCCGGCCTGGCGGAAGTATTGAAATATGGACTCATAAACAACGCTGAGTTCTTTAAATGGCTTGCCGCAAATAGTGAGTCAATTCTGGCATTGGAGCATGAGCATGTGTCTGAGGTAGTCAGAGTCTGCTGTGAAGCAAAGGCAGCTATTGTGGCCCAAGATGAAAAGGAAGCCGGCGTGAGAGCTCTGTTAAATCTGGGGCATACCTTTGGCCACGCAATCGAAACAGTGACAGGCTATGGAAACCCTGGCTCCATGGCGAAACCGTGGCTATGGGAATGGTCAGGGCCCGCAGATCTTTCCAAACGTCTGGGTTGGTTATCATCAGCAGATGCGCAGCAAATTAGGCAAGTGATTGAGGAGAATTTTGGTATGTCAGTGGAGCCACCTGCCGATATAACAGTAAAACAGTATCTCGACTTAATGTCGTCCGAAAGAAAGCTGAACTGGGCAAGATTCGGTTTGTTCTACTGAAAGCAATTGGTGAAGCGGTGATTGAGGGGGATGTTGAGAGTGAGCTACTTGAATCAACATTAACGGCTGGAAGCCAGCTTTGCTTGTGAATAACTATACTGAATCCCTAAGCCTTACATTCGATCCATTTCACCCTTTCTACAAACAGTAAGGAATTCTTTGCTGGCGGCGATCGTCAACTGCTTTTAGACCAATTAATTGAACATTCTAAATATAGTCAATCCATTATGACGGTGACGGGTTGTTTGGGCTGCGGAAAACAACCTTGGGGAATATTTTTTGTCAGAGTTTTGGTAATGAAACTGTTTGTGTACTAATACCCGCCACACTTTTTATGAATAAATCCCAATTTTTAGAGAAATTGGGTGAACAGATTCCGGTTGATTTAAACAAAGAGGAAACCGATTCTGCAGTAGTCAGTATTCAAAGATTTGCTGCGCAATTGGATCTCGATGCCAAGTCCTTTTATGATAGTCATCGATGATGCACATGAGCTTGGTAGTGATGTACTAGATCTCGTGACTTTCCTTAGGGCGGGCAAAACTTCGGGAAACCATATTCTAATGTTTGGAGAAACCCAACTTAGAATATGTTACGGAGCGCCTTAACTACTGAGATGGAACAATCTCTGATTGAATTTGAGATAGCAGAATTGGGAGGAGAGGACACCCTAGGCTATGTTAAGTTCAAACTCGCCGAAGCAGGGTATTCCGGCGAGCTGCCAATATCAGCAAGCGATCTCGGAAATATTCACAATTCTGCAAATGGGATACCTGGAACTATAAACGCATTGGTTGTAAACGCCTGGAGGAAACAAGCGTAACTAGGCCTTCTAGTGATAATTTGCCAAGTTTTTTTACAGTGGAAATCACTACTGGGTGATTGCGGCAACCTTAATCGTTCTATTGGTTTTTACATTCGTAGTTTTGGATCCTGATCCTCGCATAGAACAACAGCGCTCACTTGCTGCGAGTGAAACCAGTTTTGAAGTTTCTATTAGCGCCCGGCTAATCTTGATCCGATTAGGGAAAGGAACAAACCTCTGAGATAGAACCGATGATGGTGGAAGAGGAATCTCCACTCGCTCAGTCTAAAGGAACTGACAACTGAAACAGTGACAGATAGCTCTGAAGCATCTAATCTTGAAGAACGGGTTAGCGAACCAAAAATTACCGCAGAATCACTGGGGAAAGTTGAAATTTCAACCACAGAAATCTCAGAGATCGACATCAGTGATTTTGAAAAATCTCTTCTGGAATATCCCGGATCTTCATACCCCTTGCAAATAATGGGCTCCCATTCGGAGACGAACGTACAACGATTTATTGAAGGGAAAAATTAGTTTCTTCCCAGCGCGGATACTTTGAAACTCGGTTTCAGGAAAAGCCCTGGTTTGTAGTGGTGTTAGGCCAATTTGAAAACCATTCAGATGCAACCAAGGCAATAGAAGAGTTGCCTGGGCCCCTGCGATCACTACAGCCTTGGATTCGAAGTATTGCTGATATCCAATCCGATATCCGAGAACTTAACTCGATAAACTAAGCTAAAACTTCAACCTCCAAAAAAGCTAGCGCATTTGTGTCAGTCTGTTCCTCGTGTACAATTATGCCCCCCTTTTTTTTGGGTGCTTGTAGATAGCCGGCGGGTGGAAACTGTCTTTAGGTATCCTGGGGGACACCTAAAACCAATTGCAATCATTTATTAAGGTAGGGAATTCTCGTGTCACTTAAAAATGATCGATTTTTAAAAGCGCTTATGCGAGAACCTGTAGATGTAACTCCGGTTTGGATGATGCGGCAGGCTGGCAGATACCTGCCTGAATATAGAGCCACCCGAAAACAAGCTGGCAACTTCATGAATCTTTGTCAGTCTCCTGAGCTTGCATGCGAAGTTACCCTACAACCCTTACGTCGGTATCCATTCGATGCGGCAATTCTTTTCTCGGATATTCTTACCATCCCCGATGCTATGGGGCAGGGTCTCTATTTTGAAGAAGGAGAAGGGCCTCGCTTTAGGAAAGTCATTCGCAGTGAGGCAGATGTTGAGCAGTTACCGGAAATCAAAACCGAAAACGATTTAACTTATGTCACCGATGCGGTTGCATTGATTAGGCGAGAACTAAACGGATCAGTACCATTAATTGGATTTTCTGGAAGTCCGTGGACTCTAGCAACTTATATGATTGAAGGTGGGGGAAGTAAGGATTTCCGAGTTGCTAAAGAATTTATGTATAACAATCCTGAAGCGATGCATTTATTGCTCAACAAACTTGCAGATGCTGTGATCGACTACTTGAACTCTCAAATCACGGCTGGTGCCCAGGCAGTGCAAATCTTCGATACCTGGGGTGGGATTTTAACAACTACGAATTATCTCGATTATTCCTTGGCCTATATGAAGAAAATCGTCTCCAACCTAATAAATGAAAATGAAGGCAGACCTGTACCAATAATTTTGTTTACAAAAAATGGTGGCCTCTGGCTAGAGTCGATAGCAGACTCTGGAGCCAACGCAGTCGGATTGGATTGGACGATAGAAATCGGCAAGGCCAGAGAACGCATAGGCGAACGCTGTGCTTTGCAGGGCAATATGGATCCTTCAATCCTCTATGCTTCGCCTCAAGCAATTCAAGCCGAGGTCGGGAATATTCTTGCCAGTTTTGGAAATGGTAATGGCCACGTCTTTAATCTGGGCCACGGTATTACCCCAGAGGTAAATCCTGACAATGTCAGTGCGTTCGTTGATGCGGTGCATGAACTCTCAGAACAATATCACTCTTGAGTCTAAAGATTCGATAACTGCACTGATCTCTCTCGGTGCTAATTTGCCTTCCAGATTCGGCACGCCAGTACAAACTCTATCTGCCGCTATAACAAGGATCGCAGGCTTTGGTAATGGAAAATTATTTGCCTCTTCCTTTTATCAGACTGAAGCAGTTGATTGCCAGCCTGAAACTCCCGATTTCATCAATGCTGTTGTGGCGGTTCCACTGCCGAAGTCGATTACGGCAAGTGAGTTGCTTGATTTCCTGCAGGAGCTGGAAAAAGAATTCGGCCGCTCACATGACGTAGTAAAAAACTCACCCCGCAACCTGGATCTTGATGTTCTTTACTTTGGTAATCAGCTGTTTACCTCACCCCAAAACTGGAAATTCCCCATCCGAGGGCTGCACAGCGGCGTTTTGTTATAGAGCCATTGACGGAAATAGCACCGAATTTGATGCTTCCTGGTCAATCTGTGTCGGTGCAGGCGCTCTTGGAAAATCTACCTATATGCCCTAAGGTGACTAAACTCCGCTGATCACGACTTATCTTATTAAATAGACGGTAAATGCTTGCATTGGATGTACATCCCGAATAGCTCTAACTACCATGCCCCTAGTGCCTAGAAGCTAGAGAAATAGGGCGAATGGGCTTATGAAATAGTTATCAATCGGTCAATGATAGTGGTAAGCTCTGAGGGTTGTTCGGTGCGTGCTTGATGGCAAATTTTACTGCCTACAACAGAGCTGTTGAGGGTCTACTGGCTACTGAATGAAGTCGCCAGGGAACCGTGAGAGATAAACTCTCGATGCGTTAAAAAGAGAAAAGAAAGAAACCGCCCTACATGAACCGCGTAAATTCAACACTAGCGATCGTGACACTTGCAGCCTTTGGTTGGCAGGGACAGCTTGTATTCGCTCAGCAAGATGACGCCGACAATTCCTTTACAGCAGATTCCGATACTTTTGCCAGCTTCCGCATTGCACCCACTTCTGTTCTGAGTGAAGCGGCTGCACCACTGTTTGAAATTCAGCGCAATTTGGAAGCGAGAGATATTCAAGGACACGTGGTTGAGGATGCCTTGAATTTTAATCTCGGTCTGGAGATTACTCCTATCGAGGGTCTCAACATACGTGCTGATGCTTGGCAACAAGAAATCAATGAAGTACCAGGTAATACCACGCGGGATCCAGAAAGTAATCTACCTCAGCTCTATATCGAAGATTCGGCGATCAATGAATTCAACATTGAAAATCCATTTATTGGGTCGAACCTGAAAAGCAGCGGTTTTGATATTGGCGCTTCTTATGTTTGGGATACTAATCGCTTCGGCCAATTCACGTTGAGCACTAAAACAACTTATGTTCAGGACTTCCAAAACAACGATTCGCTTCTTGAGTTAATAAACATTGAGCTGGGGGATCCTGCAGATCGAGTTGTTAGTCCAGAATTGCAAAGCAGCTTGATGTTGACTTGGGAGTTTGGCAATCACACAGCAACTGCGATTACTAATTACTTTGATTCATTTAAAGATATTAGCGAATTAGACTTAGATGAAATAAATGCCTTAGTAGACGATATAATTACAGTTGATCTTCAATACGGTTATAGCGTTGAAACTGGAAACAATGATCGCGCTATCATCTCATTCGGAATTCGCAATATATTCAACGAGAGAACTGCGCAGATTCTCAATTCGAATACTCGCATACTCGATCAAAATGGCCGTGTAGCTACGGTTCCATCAAGTACCAATTCTAGAGTTCTATACTTTTTCGTTTTAATGCGTTTGGGGTCGACGTCAATGCAACATCCTTTTCGACAGATAAAAAACTCGAAATTCCGGAGTTAAGGGTTGCTCTAAGTACTTCGCTTGGGGCCGTCTACCTAAAACGTATGTAGTAATTCAGATGCTAAGGATTTCCAGTCAGGAGTTCCGGACGCGGCGACCTTCACTTATAATTGCGGCTGATTTTTTCACCAGTGAGAATTTGGGGGCTGGTATATGGGAGCCTATCGCGCACCTTTAAGGGATATTAATTTTCTTCTGCAAAACGTTTTCGAAGCTGAGAAAGTTTTCGCTGCGATGCCAGAAACAAAAGAAATAACAGACGATCTAATCTCCGCAATATTAGATGAGGGTGGAAAGATCGCGGAGCAACTGCTATCACCTATTAATCAGTCGGGTGATCGTGAATCTTGTCATTTTGAGAACGGAAAGTAAACACCCCAAAAGGATTAAAGAGGCTTATGAAGCCTACGCTGAAGGCGGATGGCCCGTCTAACGGGAAACGTTAACTATGGCGGCCAGGGAATGCCAAAAGTACTTTCAGCAATGATTGAAGAAATGTTTTTTGGCGCAAATTCTTCTTTTTTCCTTTATACGATTTTAACCACTGGTGCCACCTTGACCATAAGCCAGCATGCTAGTGAAGATCTAAAGCAAACTTTCCTTCCTAACATGTATGCTGGAATTTGGGCAGGTACCATGTGTTAACTGAACCACACGCCGGAACTGATCTGGGAATAATAAATAGCAAAGCCATACCGAATGCCGAGGGTAGTTACGATGTAACTGGCACTAAGATATTTATTACAGCGGGAGATCACGATCTTACGGGCAATATCATTCATTTGGTTTTGGCGAACCCGCCGGGCGCACCAGCAGGTCCGAGAGGAATCTCACTTTTTCCCGGTTCCAAAGTTTTTTTGGGAAATGGCGATGGATCAGTTTTGGGGATGACAACGGTGTTGTTACAGGTTCGATTGAAAACAAGATGGGAATTAAAGCATCAGCGACTTGTGTGTTGAACTTCGAAAACTCAAAAGGATTCCTAGTTGGAGAACTAAACAACGGGCTTTCGAATTTGTTTACCATGATGAACTATGAACGCCTTTCCATGGGGTTTTCAGGGCAATGGGCTTGCCGAGAGCTCATACCAACTCGCTTCTGAGTATGCTAAAGAAAGACTCCAAGGCCGAGCTGCATCCGGCCCGAAACTAACAGACAAAGCTGCGGATTTCCCAAACCTGGTTCATGCCGATGTAAGACGAATGTTGCTAACCATGCGAGCTAATACTATCGCTGGCAGAGCGCTTTCCCTTTATTCAGCCTTTCAGCTAGATATTGCCCGCTTCCATCCGGATCAAGCTGAGAGAATACGAGCCGATCAATTAGTGTCACTATTAGTTTTCCCGGGACAAAAAGCTTATTGCACGGACCGCGGATTTGAATCTTGTGTGCTTGGTCAACAGGTTTTAGGCGGGCATGGCTATATTGCCGAATGGGGATTGGAACAGAATGTGCGTGACGCTCGCATTTCTCAAATCTATGAAGGAGCAAATGGTATTCAGGCACTCGATCTTATGGGTAGAAAAACAGTTCGAAACAATGGCAAATTATTAGGAATCTTATTTAAAGAAATGGAAGGCTTTATTGCGTCCAACAAAGATATTGAAGCATTAGCTGAAGGATTAACAAAGCTTGAGTCCCTGATGGGTGAGTTAAAACAAGCAACCAATACCGTTATCGAGAATGCAAAGGATAATCCCGATGAAATAGGAGCTGCTTCCTATCCCTATATGGAGCTTATGGGTCTAACTTTATTTTGTTTTATGTGGCAGCGTATTTTTGCCTCAGTGCATTTGGTGAAAGCTAACAATGACAGTAGTGAGAACTATCTCAATGGATTGTTAGGAAGTGGTGAGTTTTTTATGAATCGGCTTCTGCCTAAATCTAAAACTCTATTAGAGGAAATAGAGGCAGGATCCAAATCACTAATGGCGATTCCTGCTGATCAATTTTAATCCGAGATTAAAATATAGAATAAAGAGATGTGGATTGAAGTCTAAATGACCCAATCCACATTATCTAAGAATAGTTTTTGTAGGGAGGTTGAGATTTTCATTTTCTTCCCAGACCAAAATCATATTGCCTTCGCTCATCGGAACTAAACGCCGTTAAATCGATCATTTCTGAATCTATAATCACCACTCGCAGCGATATTGTTAATTACAAATACGCTAACTGCGCACCGACTACCTTGCACAATAAAATGCGCACTATCAAATACTGAGAAGATTTCACAAGGCTTGGCCACTTGAATTGGCATATTATTCTTAAAGTCATTGCTGATTATTTGAGTACAGGCATTTGCTAATCACTGAGGAAGATTTCCTGAACCAGGTCTTCTGCAAGGGGTTGGCTCTTAAACAACCAATACGCAAAGCGGTAAACGTCTTGCTAAAGCACCTCAACCAGCGACTCTTCGCAGTGATCATTTGTACTACAGTATATGACCGGGCTATCGCTCATAAGTTTTCAGTTTGAAAAAATAGACTATTTGGCGCTAAATCTCATGAATGCTGGGTTTGATTGATTTCTCCTGAGGTAAAAAGTGAGCTGAAATTGCCCACATGCGTCGAATAGTTTGCTGTGGTATGCCCTTGGAAAGTCCGGAGGCCCTAACGAAACATCATCGGGATTAAGTGTCAGTTCTGGATTTTTGCTCGCACCTGTATACTTGCATCACAATTTAAATGGTGAAAGAGAGATGATAAGAGTAGCAATTGCTGGCGCCGCCGGACGTATGGGCAGAACCCTGGTCGAAGCTGTTAGCCGCAGTGATGCCGATATACAGGTAACCGTAGCCACAGTTCTCGCAGACGACCCCTGCCTTAACGTAGACTGCGGTCTCATAGCTATGGGAGCAAGCAATGGTGTCGTCGCAGTGAGTGACCTTGCATACCAAGTCGATGAGTTTGACGTTCTTATCGATTTCACTGAGCCTGCTTCAACTATTTCTCATTTGGAAATTTGTCGCCAACATCAAAAAGCAATGGTAATTGGAACGACAGGAATGTCGGAGGCTGAACAGCAGCAAATTAAAAATGCTGGAGAAGTGATTCCAATAGTCTTTGCCCCAAACATGAGTGTCGGTGTAAATCTTTGCTTCAATTTATTAGAACACGCGGCTCGAGTAATGGGTGATGAAGTTGACATCGAGATTACTGAAGCTCACCATCGTTATAAGAAAGATGCTCCTTCTGGCACAGCGCTCAAAATGGGACAGGTGATTGCTGAAAGTTTAGGGCGAGATCTAAAAGAAGTTGCTGTTTATGGCCGGGAAGGAATTGGGGAAGAACGTGAGCGCTCAACAATAGGGTTTTCCACCATAAGGGCGGGAGATATTGTTGGTGACCATACAGCTACTTTTGCCAGTTTGGGTGAGCGAGTTGAGATTACTCATAAGGCAAGCAGCCGAATGACTTTCGCCAACGGGGCCGTGCGCGCATCATTATGGGTTACTGGAAAGCCTGCAGCAGTCTACTCAATGCAAGAGGTGCTCGGATTAGATTAAATCAGCCTGAGTCGAAAATTATTTAGATTTGCGCAAAGCATTCGTGGACAAGTGAGAGCTAATTTTCATAAAATACCAGCTCAGTATGTTGAATGCTGAGACACAAGAATTTTGTAGAATTTGCAACAAAAGCGGAGTGAAGATTTCTTCATTCCGCTTTTTTTTGATGCGCTCAGAAAGGTAAACAGTAGGAGAGAAAGGAGAGAAAGTGGCCGGATTAGCAGTACTGGCATTGGCAGATGGCAGTATATTTAAAGGTACTGCGATTGGAGCTGAAGGTAGTTCCACTGGGGAAGTTGTTTTTAATACGTCCATGACGGGCTATCAGGAAATTCTTACCGATCCATCTTATGCACAGCAAATAGTTACCTTTACGTATCCACATATAGGGAATACCGGAACCAATGAGGAAGACAATGAGTCTGATAAGGTTTGGGCCTCCGGATTAGTAATCCGAGATTTACCTCTTCTTGCCAGTAGCTGGCGCAATCAGCAAACTCTCGATGATTTTCTAAAACAGAGAAAAGTCGTTGCAATTGCCGAACTCGATACGCGACGTCTTACCCGGGTTTTAAGAGACAAAGGGCCGCTGAATGGATGTTTGCTTTCAGGAGCTGCCTTAGAAGAAGGCGGCAAAGAAAAAGCCATAGAATTGGCGCAGCAGTTTCCCGGTCTCTCAGGCATGGATTTAGCCAAAATTGTCAGTGTTGATCGGACTTATTCATGGGAAGAAAGCGTTTGGGATATAAGAGAAGGGTATCTTCCTCCTGCCGAGCCTCGATTTAATGTAGTGGCCTACGATTTTGGCGTGAAGCGCAATATTTTGCGTATGCTTGCCGCTAGAGGTTGCAAAATAACAGTTGTCCCTGCTGAAACCCCCGCCGCTGATGTATTAGCTATGAAACCCGATGGTATTTTTCTTTCTAATGGGCCTGGCGATCCCGAGCCTTGTGACTACGCCATCATGGCAATTAAAGAATTCTTAGATCAGTCAATTCCATTATTCGGCATTTGTTTGGGCTGCCAACTTTTAGCCCTCGCCTGCGGAGCAAACACAATCAAAATGCAACTCGGACATCATGGTGCAAACCATCCGGTGCAGAATCTTAGAGATGGCACTGTTTTGATAACTAGTCAAAACCACGGTTTTGCAGTTGATGGAGATACGCTTCCTAACAAATTGGAAGTTACCCATAAATCTCTCTTCGATGGTTCGCTGCAAGGAATTGAACGCACCGATAAACCAGCGTTTGGCTTTCAAGGACATCCCGAAGCCAGCCCAGGCCCCCACGATGTAGCACCATTGTTTGATCACTTTATTAAAATCATGGAAAGCCATTCAAATTCTGCCAGTATCACAGAGCAAGTCGCCGCGAGTAGTTAAGTATGCCGAGAAGAGCTGATATCAATTCCATTCTGATACTTGGAGCTGGTCCGATCATCATCGGCCAGGCGTGCGAGTTTGATTATTCCGGCGCACAGGCATGCCAGGCCCTTAAAGAAGAGGGCTACCGGGTAATTCTGGTGAACTCTAATCCCGCCACTATCATGACTGATCCATCGATGGCAGATGCTACATACATTGAGCCGGTGAAGTGGCGCATCATAGAAAAAATAATTGAAAAAGAAAGACCTGATGCAATCTTGCCAACAAAGGGTGGTCAAACAGGGACTCAATTGCGCACTCGATCTAAATCGGCATGGTATTTTGGATAAATATAATGTCGAGCTAATTGGAGCAAGTTGCGACGCAATTGATAAAGCAGAAGATAGGGAACTGTTTGACAATGCGATGACATTTATTGGATTAGAAACTCCGACCCATGGCATGGCTCACAATATGGAGCAAGCCCATGAAGCACTAGAGAAAATTGGTTTTCCTTGCATTATTCGTCCTTCATTTTACCCTGGGTGGTACCGGCGGCGGCATTGCCTACAACAAAGGGAAAAATTTGATGAGATCTGTGCCCGTGGATTAGAACTTTCTCCTACCACGGAATTGCTGATCGATGAATCGTTAATCGGTTGGAAAGAGTTTGAGTTGGAAGTTGTTAGAGACAAAAACGATAACTGCATAATTGTTTGTTCGATTGAAAATTTTGACGCCATGGGCGTGCACACAGGAGATTCAATCACTGTTGCGCCAGCGCAAACTTTAACTGATAAGGAATATCAGATTCTCCGTAATGCGGCTATAGCTGTTCTCCGTGAAATCGGGGTGGAAACTGGCGGTTCCAATGTGCAGTTTGCAGTGAATCCTGCAGATGGAAGACTAGTAATTATTGAGATGAATCCACGGGTTTCTCGCTCATCGGCACTTGCTTCAAAAGCCACAGGATTTCCAATTGCTCGAGTCGCGGCCAAGCTTGCAATCGGTTTTACTCTCGATGAGTTGCGCAATGAAATAACTGGTGGAGTAACTCCTACATCGTTCGAACCAACAATCGATTATGTTGTAACTAAAATCCCACGTTTTACTTTCGAAAAATTTACTGAAGCGAATGATCGCATTACCACGCAAATGAAGTCTGTCGGTGAGGTCATGGCAATTGGACGTACTTTCCAGGAGTCCATGCAAAAAGCTTTGCGAGGATTAGAAGTTGGCATGTGTGGTTTCGACCCAATCCTGGAGAGTGGTCTTTCTAATGCTAAAGAAGTGCTAACTAGAGAACTAAACGAACCCGGCGCCCAACGAATCTGGTATGTAGGGGATGCATTCAGACAAGATTGGTCGGTTAATACAATCTACGACTTATCGGGTATTGATCCTTGGTTCTTAGTGCAGATCGAAGACATCATCAATTGCGAAAAAGAAATTTCACAGTTAACGCTCGATAAATTCGAGCAAGATTATTTTTTGCATCTAAAGCGGAAAGGTTTTTCAGACAAGCGTATTTCGCAACTTCTTGCTGTAACAGAATTGGAAGTTCAACAAGCACGACAGGCAATGGGTGTTCGACCTGTGTTCAAACGAGTAGATACCTGTGCGGCTGAATTTGTTTCTTCTACTGCCTACATGTATTCAACTTACGAGGAAGAGTGTGAAGCACAGCCGTCAGAACGCCAAAAGATCATGGTATTAGGAGGAGGCCCTAACCGCATTGGTCAGGGAATTGAGTTCGATTATTGCTGTGTACATGCAGCCTTGGCGATGCGCGAAGATGGATTCGAAACCATCATGGTTAACTGTAATCCTGAAACCGTTTCAACTGATTACAATATTTCTGATCGACTGTATTTTGAACCTCTTACGCTAGAAGACGTAATAGAAATTGCAGAACTGGAGAAACCTGCGGGAGTAATCGTTCAATTCGGTGGGCAAACACCACTTAACTTAGTTAAAAGACTCGAGCAAGCAGGCGTTCCTGTAATTGGAACACCACCAGATGCGATCGATCGAGCTGAAGATCGAGAACGATTCCAACAGTTAATTGAGAAACTAAATCTTAAACAGCCGCCCAATTGTATTGTTCGCAGTGTGGAAGAAAGTATCCAACAGGCAAACAAGATTTCTTATCCATTAGTTGTTCGACCTTCCTACGTATTAGGTGGCCGAGCCATGGAAATTGTTTATAACGAAGAAGAACTAAAACGTTATATGCAAGAATCGGTAATGGTTTCCAAAGAGAGTCCAGTATTGCTTGATTACTTCCTAAGCTCTGCTATTGAGATAGATGTCGACGCAGTGAGTGATGGTAAACAAGTCGTCGTGGGTGCCATTATGCAGCATATCGAACAGGCCGGAATTCACTCTGGCGATTCGGCTTGTTCTTTGCCTCCATATAATCTTCCTGAAGAGGTGCAAAATGAAATTCGTGATCAAGTTACACGGCTCGCATTAGAGTTAGGTGTGGTTGGTTTGATGAATACACAACTGGCGTATCAGGATAGCGAAGTCTATGTGATCGAAGTGAATCCGCGTGCATCACGCACCGTACCTTTCGTTTCTAAGTGTATTGGCCGATCTTTGGCCAAAGTAGCAGCACGCTGCATGATTGGTAAGACGCTTGAAGAACAGGAATTTACTAAAGAAATCATCCCAAATACCTATGCAGTCAAAGAAGCAGTATTTCCATTTAATAAATTCCCAGGCGTCGATCCAATTCTAGGTCCGGAGATGAAATCCACCGGCGAGGTAATGGGCGTAGGTACTACATTTGCAGAGGCCTATGCCAAGGCGCAGATGGGCGCAGGTGATGTGATTGAAACTAGCGGTAATGCCTTTGTAAGTGTGCGGGATCGAGATAAAGATGCAGTAGTTGAAGTGGCCCAACGTTTGAACTCACTGGGCTATTCCCTAGTTGCTACTCATGGGACTGCAAAGGTGATCGAAGCAGCGGGTCTGCCTGTGATTGGTGTCAATAAAGTATTGGAAGGTAGACCTCATATAGTCGATATGCTAAAAAATGGTGAAATTCAGGTAGTGTTTAATACAACAGAAGGTAAGCAAGCTATTGCAGACTCTTCAACTATTCGTCGCACTGCATTGAGACATGACGTTTACTGCACAACGACGATAGCCGGTGCACTGGCAGTTTGTGATGCTGTCGAGTTTGGAAATAACATGTCGGTCTATACTATTCAGCAACTTCATGCTGAATTGCATTAAACCTTCCAAGCAAATTCGAATAGAGCAGATCTATTTTTAAGTCGTGATTTAGTTATGGCCAAGGTTCCTATGACAGTTAATGGCGCAGAAAAACTTCGCGCCGAGCTCAATAAACTTAAAACTGTTGAGCGGCCCAAAATCTCTAAAGCAATTGCGGAAGCGAGAGAGCATGGCGATTTACGCGAGAATGCTGAGTATCATGCTGCCCGAGAACAACAAAGTTTCTGCGAGGGAAGAATTACCGAAATCGAATCAAAATTGGCAGAATCGGAAATAATCGACGTAACCAAGATTACACCTTCTTGCCGAGTCATATTTGGCACAACTGTAACCCTTTACAATATCGATAGCGACGAATCTGTAACCTACCAAATAGTGGGCGAAGATGAGGCGGATGTACCCACCGGGAAGATATCGGTTATTTCACCTATTGCTCGTGCTGTAATGGGCAAGTCAGAAGGAGATGAAATAACGGTTAAGGCTCCTGCCGGCGATGTTTTATATGAGATTGAATCTGTGGAACATCTCTAGGAGAGATAGCGCGACAAGTTCGAAAGATTTGGGTCCGGCTTCTTTGCAGCGCGATAAATTAAAATTATATGTCCAATGCTTTGAAGGCACTCAGCATTAAATTCAGAACAGATAACTTCCATAAGTTCTTTTTTTGCATCTCGAGTTGAAGTAAGAAGTTTAATTTTTATTAATTCATGATCCGTCAATGCACGGTCAATTTCCTCTTTAATATTCTCCGTTAATCCTTTTTGTGCAATGATCACCACGGGTTTCAATTGATGTCCAATTGTTCTGAATTTTTTCTTGTCGTTGTTACTTGCAGACATTATTTATTTCCGGTTGAAAAGGCTGGGGATTCTATCAACTTATTATTTATCTGAAAAACCTTTCAACTATGTCACGGTCTAAAAGCAGTAAGCAGTGGTTAAAAGAGCATTTCGATGATGCGTATGTAAAACGAAGTCAGGAAGAAGGCTATCGTTCTCGAGCTGTTTACAAACTGTTAGAAATTCAAGACAAGGAAGGAATTATTAAAGCAGGAATGACAGTTGTTGATTTAGGTGCGGCACCAGGCGGATGGTCTCAAGTTGTTGCAGATTTAGTAGGGGGTCAGGGTAACGTGATTGCCAGCGATATTCTGCCTATGGAAGGCTTAGCTGGCGTGGAATTCTTACAGGGTGATTTCACCGAGGACGCAGTGTTTAAGCAATTACTAAGCATGCTTCCAGAAGAGGGAGCCGATTTAGTCTTATCTGACATGGCTCCCAACATGAGCGGCATGCGAGACATAGACCAACCTCGGGCGATTCACCTAGCAGAATTGGCCTTAGATATGGCGAGATCTATACTGAAGCCAGGAGCGTACTTTCTTGTGAAGACTTTTCAGGGGGCAGGATTCGAAGAATTTCAGCGAGAAACTGAGCAAAGTTTTAAATCCGTGAAGGCCAGAAAACCAAGGGCCTCCAGGGCCAGGTCCCGGGAAATCTACTTGCTGGCGTCGGATTTTGACAGGTGATCCTGAATTTACGTGCAATATTCCCTGCAAACATTAGAATTAAGCTATTGGTTTTAATGATTTTTGACCCAATATTAGGTCTATAGAAACACCGATTTTTAAGGATTTCAGACCTTTATTACCGATAATCTTTTGGAGATAAGCCTTTGAATGATATGGCAAAAAACCTGATTTTGTGGATGATCATAGCTGGTGTGCTGTTGACCGTGTTTAACAACATTAATCAGGAGACTCGAGAAGATAGGCTCATTTATTCCGAATTTCTGGAAGAAGTGAGACTGGGTCGTGTCGAAGCAGTTCAGCTGGCCGGGATCAATATTACTGGTACCCGCCAAGACCAGACTGTATTTCGAAGCGTTATGCCATTGATAGGTGATGATGCGCTTATTGATGAGTTATTGGAGTACGGAGTAGCGGTTGATGCTACCGAACCTGAACAACAAAGTATCTGGACCCAACTACTGGTAGCCAGTTTTCCCATACTCATAATAATCGCCTTGTTCTTCTTCTTTATGCGGCAAATGCAAGGAGGAGGTGCCGGTGGCAAAGGCGGGCCGATGTCATTTGGCAAATCCAAAGCCAAATTACTCGGAGAAGACCAGATTAAAGTTACCTTTCGCAGACGTTGCTGGAGTCGACGAGGCGAAAGAAGACGTTCATGAGCTCGTCGAGTTTCTGCGGGAACCTGACAAATTCCAAAGATTAGGAGGAAGAATTCCGCGCGGTGTCCTAATGGTTGGTCAGCCGGGTACCGGTAAAACACTTTTAGCGAAAGCCATTGCTGGTGAAGCCAAGGTTCCTTTCTTTTCTATTTCTGGTTCCGACTTTGTCGAAATGTTTGTTGGTGTAGGCGCGTCACGCGTAAGAGACATGTTCGATCAAGCCAAGAAACAATCGCCGTGCATAATCTTTATAGATGAAATTGATGCGGTGGGTAGACATCGTGGTGCTGGACTTGGAGGCGGTCACGATGAACGTGAACAAACACTAAACCAGCTGTTAGTAGAAATGGATGGTTTCGAAGGCAATGACGGCGTTATTGTCATGGCGGCAACAAACAGACCTGACGTTCTTGACCCTGCGCTACTTCGCCCTGGTCGTTTCGATCGACAAGTAGTTGTTGGATTGCCAGACATTCGTGGCCGTGAACAAATACTGAAAGTTCACATGCGCAAAGTTCCAATCGATGATCGAGTAGAAGCTAACGTTATTGCCCGAGGTACACCAGGGTTTTCAGGTGCTGACCTAGCTAACCTGGTTAACGAAGCCGCATTGTTTGCTGCAAGAGCTAGCCGACGCTTAGTTACCATGGAAGAGTTCGAGAAAGCGAAAGACAAAATCATGATGGGCGCCGAGCGTAAGTCCATGGTGATGTCTGAAAAAGAAAGACTCAACACTGCTTATCATGAGGCTGGCCATGCTATTGTTGGCCGTTTAATGCCAGAGCATGATCCCGTTTATAAGGTCAGTATTATTCCGCGCGGAAGAGCATTGGGCGTCACTATGTTCTTGCCGGAAGAAGATCGTTATAGCCTGAGTAAGCAACACATTCTAAGCCAGATATGCAGTCTCTATGGTGGTCGTATTGCCGAAGAAATGACGCTTGGTAAGGAAGGTGTGACAACTGGCGCCTCAAACGATATTCAGCGTGCTACTGAGATGGCTAGGAATATGGTTACTAAGTGGGGGCTATCCGATGAGCTCGGGCCTCTGCTTTATTCTGAAGATGATGGCGAAGTATTCCTTGGTCGCTCTGCGGCATCGCAAGCGAAAACCGTTTCAGGTGAGACTGCTATTGCTATCGATAAAGAAGTTAGGAGAATTATCGATGGTTGTTTTGCGAAGGCTGAACAGATTCTCGAAGACAATAGAAACTTATTGGAATTGATGAAAGATGCCTTAATGGAATACGAAACTATCGATTCCGAACAGATCAACGACATCATGGAAGGCAAAAAGCCGCGCCCTCCTGCTGATTGGTCTGATTCAGATGAAGACAGCAGCAGTGGTGCAAGCAAGGTCGGCGAAGAAGAGGTTGATAAATCAGGACCCATTGGTGGGCCTGCCAGCGAGCATTAAATCGATCGCTGATATTTAACCATTTTTGATTTTATGTCCTTTTTCCTCGATACCGGAAAGAGACAGATTGATCTGTCTTATCCGGTATGCATGGGAATAATCAATGCGACACCTGATTCGTTTTCTGACGGATCTGAGCTTGCAAAAAACCCCGAAGACAAATTTATAGTCGATATCGACAAAGCGTTGTTTCGAGCAGACTCTTTTGTGAAGCAGGGCGCTTTAATTGTCGATGTTGGAGGCGAGTCTACCCGTCCGGGTGCCAGGAAAATACCAATAGAAGAAGAATTAGATCGAGTAATTCCAATTATCCAGGCAATAAAAGCTAACCTGGATGTTTGTATTTCCATAGATACCAGCTCTGCACAAGTAATGACTGAAGCGATTAACGCTGGCGCAGAAATAGTTAACGATATTCGCGCTTTATCAAATGCAAATGCGCTATCGGTCGCTGTAGATTCTCAAGTAGCAGTTTGTCTCATGCATATGCAAGGTCAACCTCGAACCATGCAGCAATCTTATCGCTATGATGATGTGAAACAGGAAGTCTTCAGATTTCTAGAGACTCGAGTCGCAGCCTGCAAGAGCGCTGGGATTTCTTCAGAGCGGATATTAATCGATGTTGGCTTTGGTTTTGGTAAATCCCTCGAACACAATTTTGAATTGCTCAAATACTTAGCTCATTTCAAAAGTCTGAATCTTCCGATACTTGTGGGGATATCGCGAAAATCCATGATTGGAGGGCTGGTAAACCGGCCACCCCAGGAGCGTCTCGCAGGTTCTATCGCAGCAACAATGCTGGCCTTGGGGAACGGTGCAAATATAGTACGTACTCACGATGTTGCTGCCACGGTCGATGCAATTAAAGTACACTCGGCATATACACTAGCGGAGATGCTGTAGTAGGTCATTTTATGAATAAGCGTTATTTCGGCACAGATGGGATACGTGGCACTGTTGGTAGCCCACCAATAACACCGGACTTTATGTTAAAGCTCGGCTGGGCTGCGGGCAAAGTATTTGCCAGTAAGGGTAATGGTCGAAACAAGATCCTTATAGGCAAAGACACACGGATTTCTGGCTACATGTTTGAAGCCGCACTAGAAGCTGGTCTCACTGCTGCGGGTGTAGATATTAATTTGACTGGCCCTATGCCTACTCCTGCTATTGCTTACCTCACTCGAACTTTGCGAGCGCAGGCTGGAATCGTCATTAGCGCATCTCATAATTCTTTTGAAGACAATGGCATTAAGTTTTTTTCCAGTGAAGGAACTAAGCTCCCCGACGATTTGGAATTCGCCATTGAAGATTTATTAGATAAAGAAGTCGCAACGGTTAATGCGCAGTCACTAGGTAAAGCATCTCGCATCAGTGATGCAGCAGGACGCTATATCGAATTTTGTAAAAGCACTGTTGGTTCATCATTAAAGTTTAATGGTTTAAAAATTGTTGTTGATTGTGCTCATGGTTCAACGTACCACATCGCGCCAGCAGTGTTTGAAGAGTTGGGAGCGAAAGTAAAATCAATTGGTGTCTCCCCTGACGGATTAAACATAAACGAAAATAGTGGATCTACTTCACCACAAGCGCTTGTAGAAGCAGTCTTAGCAGAAGAAGCGGATCTTGGAATAGCATTCGACGGTGATGGCGATCGTGTCATTATGGTTGATCATCTTGGAAATATTGTGGACGGGGATGAGATTCTTTACGTGATTGCTAGAGATCGACGTCGACAAAGCATTGAGTTTGGTGGTGTAGTTGGAACGGCGATGAGTAATTTAGGATTGGAGTTAGCTTTGGATGCACTAGACGTTCCTTTTGTGCGAACTCCAGTTGGCGATCGCTATGTTATGAAAGAAATGTTAGATAGAAGTTGGCACTTAGGTGGCGAAAACTCTGGCCATATAATTTGCCTCGATATTACATCAACAGGAGATGGAATCGTTTCGGCATTGCAAGCTCTTGCTGCCATCGTAAACTGCGAACAACCACTGAGTGATTTGCGCAGTAAGATGCGCAAACTTCCACAATCCATGGTTAATATAAAAGTTGAGAATGTCGTTGATATTACCCAGAACAAAACTGTGCAATCGGCTGTTTCTGACGTGGAATCAAAGCTTGGTAAAAATGGCAGAGTATTGTTAAGGCCTTCTGGAACAGAGCCGGTTCTTAGGGTCATGGTTGAGGGCGAAGATATCGATGTAGTAGATAAGCTCGTTGTTGAACTTTCTGAGGTTGTAGCCACTGAATTCGCCAGCTAGCTGCCAGCCCTAATCGTTGCAAGACCCCTACTTCTTAGTTAGTATTGGCGCCCGTTTTTAGTGGCCAAGAGCTACTATTTACTATTAATAAGCTAATCCCTGGTTGAAAGGTGCGAATCCATGCGGCATAAGCTGGTTGTTGGAAACTGGAAAATGCATGGGGACCGAGATCTAATTAATAGACTGGTCGAAGGCATCATTGACGGTCGTCCGCAAATAAGCGAAACGGTCGAAATAGGGATATGCCCAACCTATCTGCATATTGAACAGGTTGCTAAGTTGTTACTAGCAGCAAACCTTAAAATAAGGATGGGTGCACAGAACGTATACTGCGAGGAAAAAGGGGCTTATACAGGCGAAGTATCTGCACCAATGTTGGCGCAACTAGGAGTGTCACTAGTAATTGTTGGGCATTCCGAGCGCCGAGAGTTGTTTGCTGAATCCGATGCTTTGATAGCTGAGAAATTTAAAGCAATACAAGCGAATAATATGACGCCCATACTTTGTATTGGTGAGTCCCTAGAACAAAGGGAACAAGGAATCACGGAAGAAATTGTTTTAGCCCAGCTCGATGCGGTGATTCGTGAAGCAGGCATTGATGTGTTTAACAATGCTGTTATTGCTTATGAACCAATCTGGGCAATTGGCACTGGCAAAACAGCAACACCAGATCAGGCACAAGAGGTTCATCGAATTATAAGAGAATATTTAGCTGATCAAGATACGGAAGTTGCCGCAGCTATAAAAATTCTTTACGGTGGAAGTGTAAAGAGTGGTAATGCTAGAGAATTATTTGATCAGGCTGATATTGACGGTAGCCTGGTAGGGGGAGCCTCATTGGAGGCGGCAGAATTTATTTCAATCTGTAAGAGTGCGGATTAACAATTATGCAAACACTAATTGTCGTTGTTCATGTTATTACTGCCATCGTTATTGTTGGATTGGTATTACTGCAACAAGGTAAAGGTGCAGACGCGGGTGCGTCATTTGGCGCAGGCGCATCACAAACCGTTTTCGGATCGTCCGGGAGTGGCAACTTTTTGGTCAGAGCGACAACTGTTGCAGCGGTTGTCTTTTTTGTTACCAGTCTTTCACTAGCAATTTTTGCTAGCAACAACGCGGGAGTTGGTTCGACAACCGGATTGCCGGTAGCTGACCAAGAACTTCTGGAAGAGACAATCTCACAGCAATCGGATGTACCAGCTTTAGAAGAGGAGCAATCAGTTTCTAATCAAAGCGATGTGCCTTCATTGCCAGACAATAATTAAAAAAATTGCCGAAGTGGTGGAATTGGTAGACACGCTATCTTGAGGGGGTAGTGAGCCTAGCTCGTGCCGGTTCAAGTCCGGCCTTCGGCACCATCTTTTAGTATTTTCTCGTAACGTCCCAGTCAATAAAAACCCCTAAAACGCCCTAACATAACAATCTCTTTGTAACCGCCCGTAATCTTTTTGTTCCATTTCAAAGAGCTTAAAAATTAAGAGAGTCCCTCCGAATTAAGTTGTTAATTTTTAAGTGTTCCCGAAATCACGGCTGAACGCTCAGTCGATTTAGGGATCCGCATAAGTCAATGCCAGAACAGCAAATGCAGTGGCGGCGTCGGTCAACATGAATCCTCGTTCGGACGTTGGCTCATGCTCTTTGTTCAGTGACGAGGCAGGCCAGTAGCCTTTAGTTGGATTCTGGTTTTTCACCAACCAATCGAGAGCCTTACCGAGATTCTTTTGGCTGGGTGATACGCCGGATTTCTGGAGGGCGAACGTGATCAATCCGGTGGCATAGGCATCGCTTCCGGGAGCAGGGCGGTACCCGTCCTCTCGATCCCACGATCCCAATGAGGTGAGACTCCAGCCGCCATCGTTATTCTGCAGGTGCAGGATTCCATCGACGATGAGTCGGCTTTGTTCTTCCGTAAGCAGACCCGACAACTCGGAGGAGGCCCACAGCAACATGACCCGGTCGAAGGGCGAGCGGTCTGCGTAATTCTCAAGTAAATACTCCCTGAGCGATGCAAGCTGACCCTCGATCTCAGTGGAACTTGCGTACTGATCCGGAGCAATGCCGACGGCAATGGCGGCCAGCGCAGCGCCGAAGTAGGCCGCGCCCTCCGATTCCCAGGGGGCGAGGTCGAAGTACAACCAAGCCCAAGCACCAGTTCCGTCGCCCCGGGTAAACTGGAGCTTCCACAGGTTCTCGAACGCCTTTTTTGTTTCAGCGTTCAGATGCCCTTCCTGTGCGTCACGATTGGAGAGGACCAGCGCGTTCAGGATCGACTCAGTGCCTCTCGACTCACTCGACTTGGGAAGACCGAATCTCTGATCGGGGTAGTAAGGATTGGTCTCATTCCACAAGGCCACGCGCGTGGAAACGTCATCTTGCAGCTCCGTTTCTGGAAAGGCAGGGCTAGGCTCCCCGAGAGCAGCGCGAGCGGGGCGAGCCAGTGCGTATGGCACCGTTGTGTGACAGGAAGCGCAGGAGGTATCGTGGTCGCGGTCTGAGACGGACCAGTTTTTCCACCAGATTGCTCGATCGTCGAGGTAGGTAGCTGCACCCTTCTGATCCCAGGCTGCCGACCGGGCAGTAGGTTCTGGGAATCGGCCCGCGAGAATCCGAGAGTGAGGCACACCCCGAGTACGCATAATAAAGTGGTTCTGATCATGACTTCTCTCCGGCTGCTGGAATCAAGTGACAGCATGCACGCTACTGAGGGCATTTACAATGCGATGTTAGTAAATGGGATCAGAGCAAAAAAACAGTAGTTTTTTGCTCTGATGTTAGCCTTAAACCTTGATCTCATTCTCGGTGAGTTCCAGATAATCACCTTCTGTTAGATCGCCAAGACTCAATCTGCCAATTTGCTTTAGGTGCAGTGTTTCAATGGCCAGATCCACCGAAGAAAAATATCCATGATTTCGGAAATGTGGGTCTGATTCATGCTGAGTAATAATATCTTTTCATCCTGTTTTTGGATGTTAATTATCGGGCCAATCCGATTTTCTGAAAATACTAGGCACGCTTCCTTTATTTGCCTAAGTTGATCATCGCTAATGATTTTTTTGATTTGGCTTGATAAACACACGGTTTTTTTGACAACTTCTTCTGCATTCTAGTTGTCCAGCGGGCGTCATCGCTTAGTAGCACTAAACCGGTTAGTTCAGCCCCCAGAACATTCGCGAAATAATAATAGCGATCTTCAGATCGATTTTTCACGAGCTCTAAAACGGAAACGTATTGTGTGTCTTTCGTTTTACATATGTAAGATGCAGGCTTATGTAGCAGAACATAATGGTGCGCCGCGATCGAGATTGGCTTGCCGTCGAAAATCACGTGACTGGTGTCAGCGAGATCAAAATTGGGGTCAGTGGTCACGCGCCGTCAACAGAGACACGCCCTTTCCGAATAAAAAACTTGGCCTGGTTTCGGCTCATTGCAACAGAAAGTGATAAAAACTTACTTAGACGCATGTCAATAGTGAAGAACGTTAAAACGCAAGCCAAAACTTATCTGGAAGGGTCTATTCTTAGATAGCGGGGGAGTTAAATTGGCTCAATAATCAAAGGTAATCGATTCCGAAGGCCATTCAAGCCTGGCCTTCGGCACCAATCTTATCCAGAAACATTATCCAAAGTGATACAACTTATCCATTCCATGGTAAAGGTGTCAAATAAGCCTTTCAGCTAACTGATATGAATACCTTAAGTTTGCTAAGAACACGCTAGTCCATTAGCTTAAAGTCATGTAATTACACCTGCTGCTGGAAGATACCCGTGCGACAAGCCCTCGGGTAAAGCTAGATATCCACATTCCAGCAGCCCCGATCGCTATACCATCTATGATTGCATTTAGGTACTACCAACTGCTGGGATTAAATCTAAATTATTTGCTGCGGCTGGAGCTAGGACAGCAGCTCCCAAAATATGCTGTGCGTTCCATAATTTCTTCTGCCGGATTCAAAAAGCCTGAAACTAGGCCCAAGACTAGAAGGGCTAGGCCGGTGTAAGGTATCTCTACAATCGCTGCATAACAGCAACAACTAGTAAAAGCAACATTAGAATTCTATCGGAATCCATATTTGTCTCCTCTTATTTATTATTATGTTGAGTGGGTAGAGCTCAATATTAACCGCATACAAGACTATAGAAATTTCAAGAGATTTACATTAACAATTTGCCCAAAATTTTTCTTCTTGGGGAAGAATTTTTGGTGAAAAGTTCAAAATTATATTGTGAATTTTTAAAAGAATTTGATGTCAAGCAAGAATGAATATGTGAGCGTATGCAGGTTTTTTTGATTCTCAAAAAGCGAATCTAGATTCGGTTTTTGCAGTTGGACTGGTAGAAAGATTTGCTAGAATTCTGGGGTTTGTCGGCCAGATGGTAAATTTAGTCCCAACATGTCGATAATTTCTCTCGTTAAGAGACATCCCTCAAATCGCCGCAAAGCCGCGTAAACTCTTGACCCTGGGGCCCCTGTCCTCCTTATAATGCGCAGCCCTTGTGAAATTGTGGCTGCGGGAAATTGGCGCACATTTTTTTCTTTTAAAAACAAGGGATTAGGGTGGTTCTGGTGCGGGGTGGAGCAGTCTGGCAGCTCGTCGGGCTCATAACCCGAAGGTCGTAGGTTCAAATCCTGCCCCCGCTACCAATATTTTATGACCGATTTCCAAGGTGAAATTAGTCGGAAAAATAGCTTCGCACTGGGCCCTGAAAGGCCTCGAGAGTGGAGAATTCGAGAGTGGGCCTATGGCCCATTTTTTGTATCCGCAGTTTGTAGCGGAAAGTTTTCGAAAAAGAAAACTGAATACGAACAATATTGGAGTGCTGTGAAGAGTAGTGTTGCGCTGGTAATAGAATTGATTGAACCAACAGTTTTAGCTTTTGGCTTGGAGTTATGGGGAATCGAACATATTCACAGGGAAAGTACTCATTACTAAGAATTTATATCGAGAGTGAAGCCGGAATCACGATCGAGGACTGCGAAAAAGTCAGTCAGCAAGTAAGTGCGATATTGGATGTAGAAGATCCTATATCAGGTGAATACACCTTAGAGGTTTCTTCACCAGGATTAGACAGGCCATTGTTACTGCGAAGCAGTTTGAACAATTTACAGGGAGAGAAGTGAATATGCGTATGCGCAACCCTGTTCAAGGAAGACGCAAGTTTAAAGGATTAATAACAGGCGTTAATGAAAACTTTGTTGCACTAAATGTCGATGGATTAAATTTTGATCTTGAAGTTGGAAATGTAGAAAAAGCGAATATCGTTTTCGAATAGAACAATCCATGCTCTGGAAGTTGAACCCACAGATGGGTTTTGAGTAAGGTGAAATGATTATGATGAGTAAAGAAATATTGATGGTTGCAGACGCTGTCTCGAATGAGAAGGGTGTTTCTCGTGCCGTGATTTTCGAAGCAATCGAATCAGCTCTGGCTACTGCTACTAAGAAACTCTATCACCAAGAAGAAATCGATTGTCGAGTTTCCGTAGATCAAGATTCTGGCGACTACGAAACTTTTCGTGTTTGGACAGTGGTCGATGAAGAAGAATATTTGGAGGAAGGTTCTCAGTTTACCCTCGAACAGGCTACGGAAAGAGATAAAGCCCTAGCTATCGGGGATACCTGGGAAGAAAAAATAGACAATCTTGAATTTGGTCGAATTGCCGCCCAAACTGCGAAACAAGTTATCGTTCAAAAGGTAAGAGAAGCAGAACGTGAAATAGTCATTTCTAAATATGCTGATCAAGTTGGCGAACTTGTCGCGGGGACTGTTAAGAAAGTAACCCGTGACAATATCATCGTTGATCTTGGCAACAATGCCGAAGCATTGCTGCCCCGAGATCAGATGATCCCAAGAGAGACTTTTCGAATTGGAGACCGACTAAGAGCGCTTTTAACAGACGTTCGTTCTGAGCAACGCGGACCTCAGTTGTTCCTGAGCCGCACGTCTCCAGAAATGTTGATTGAACTTTTTAAGATTGAAGTCCCAGAAATTTCCGAAGAAGTAATTGAGATTAAAGCGGCTGCCCGCGATCCAGGGTCGCGGGCAAAGATTGTAGTAAGCACAAATGATGGCCGCATTGATCCAGTTGGAGCATGCGTTGGAATGCGAGGCTCTCGCGTGCAAGTAGTTTCAAATGAATTGGCCAACGAACGCATCGATATCATTCTTTGGGATGACAATCCCCCACAGCTAGTAATCAACTCCATGGCGCCAGCTGAAGTCGCTTCAATCATAGTTGATGAAGACAGCCACACGATGGATATAGCGGTTGAAGAAGAAAACCTTGCTCAGGCAATTGGGCGTAACGGTCAGAATGTTCGACTTTCAAGTCAATTGACTGGCTGGACCATTAATGTGATGAGCGAGGAAGAAGCCGCAGCTAAACAGCAACAAGAGTCTAGTAATTTTATTGAGCTGTTTATGGAAAAGCTCGACGTTGATGAGGAAGTATCTGAAGTACTCGTACAGGAAGGATTCACATCACTCGAAGAAATCGCCTACGTACCTCTTGATGAAATTCTCGCTATTGAAGGATTCGACGAGGAGATTGCAAACGAATTACGTAATCGTGCGAAGGACGCACTATTGACTCAGGCAATCGCTTCGGAGGAAAACCTGTCTTCCGCGAATATTGCCGATGATCTATTGAACTTGGAAGGCATGGACGATGCGCTGGCCTTGGCTCTAGCGAAGATAGGAATTCTTAGCATGGAGGATCTAGCAGAACAGTCGATTGATGAGTTAATGGAAATCGACGACATGGATGAAGAAAGGGCCGGCAAGCTAATTATGACCGCTCGTGCACCCTGGTTTGAGGAAGAGTAGTCATTGCATTATTGGATTGGCCAGGAGTAATTGAATGGCAGATGTAACTATCAGTGAATTAGCCAGTACCGTTGGCGTATCGGTAGACAAACTCTTGTCTCAAGTTAAAGAGGCAGGTTTGTCGCATACGAAGCCAGATGAGCTAATTTCCAATGATGACAAAAATACGCTGCTAGTCTTTTTGCGTCGCAGTCACGGTGATCGCGAAGCAACTGTTGCTGCGCCGAAGAAAATTACTCTAAAGCGAAAAACCATCGGAACACTGAAGGCTGCTTCAACCCATGGACGCGGTAAAACTGTAAATGTTGAAGTGCGAAAGAAGCGTACTTATGTTAAACGCACCGTGGCAGAAACTTCCCCGCCGGAAGAATTGGCAGAACAGGAAGAAGTTGTAACAGCTACTCCAGAAGTTGCCGAAGCACCTGTAACCGAAGTGCCTTTGGATGAGCAGGAGGCACTGGAGAAAGCAGAGGAAGAAACCAAAGCTGCAGAGGCTGGTATTGAAGAAGAGGAAGTTGTAGCTGATAAAGCTGCACCAGCCCAAGACATACCTCCGCCAGAAACAGATGATGGACGACCTTCAAAAGCTGCAATGAAACGGAAATCAGCTGGGCGGGATGATGCCGATGATCTAGTAGAGAAGAAAAAGACTCATCTCCGTAACAAGGCAAAAGCGCAGGCTCCAAAACGTCAGTCGAAAACTATTCATGTAAATGACGACTTTGTTCTTGAAGGCGATGATTTTGATGAAATGGCAGGACGTGGTCGCCGTAGCGGTCGCAAGACGAAAGCAAAACTGAGCGCCCAGCAGCACGCTTTTGAAAAGCCCACTGAGTTTATTTCTCGAGAAGTTACTATAGGTGAAGCGAATTTAGTTTCTGACTTATCGAATAAGATGTCTGTTAAGTCTGCTGAAATCATCAAGATTCTCTTAAATATGGGTGTGATGGCGACCATCAATCAAGTCTTAGATCAAGATACTTCAACTCTCCTTATTGAAGAGTTGGGCCATACCCCCGTATTTGTTTCTGAAGATGCTATCGAAGAAGAACTAGCGGAATCAGTTGCAATCAATGAAGGCAAGAAGGAAGTTAGCCGTGCGCCGGTTGTTACTGTAATGGGTCATGTAGATCACGGTAAAACTTCCTTACTCGATTATATTAGAAAAGCATCGGTTGCTTCTCATGAAGCCGGCGGGATTACACAGCACATCGGTGCTTATCATGTCGAAACCGAGCATGGCATGATCAGCTTTCTCGACACACCGGGCCACGCGGCTTTCACAGCTATGCGCTCCCGCGGTGCTCAGGCAACGGACGTTATTATATTAGTAGTTGCAGCGGATGACGGAGTTAAGCCGCAGACTGAAGAAGCCGTTCAACATGCCAAAGCAGCTGAAGTACCCCTCGTAGTTGCTATCAATAAGATGGACAAGGAAGGGGTAGATCCAGATCGAGTTAAGAATGAACTTTCGGCACTTGAAGTGATTCCAGAAGATTGGGGTGGCGATGTCCAATTTGTCGAAGTTTCTGCAATAACAGGTCAAGGGCTAGAAAATCTTCTTGAGGCCATCCTCTTACAGGCAGAACTACTAGAGCTTAAAGCTTATATCGATGTTCCTGGCCAAGGCATGGTTATTGAATCTCGACTTGATAAAGGCCGCGGTCCTGTTGCTTCGGTGCTAGTGCAAAATGGGACACTCAACTCAGGTGATATCGTATTGGCTGGCCACGAGTACGGTCGGGTGCGTGCCTTGGTGGATGAAAATGCCAAGAACGTGCAATCGGCGGGTCCGGCCATTCCAGTTGAAATTCTCGGACTCAATGGAGTGCCTGATGCAGGCGATGAATTTGTTGTTGTGTCAGATGAAAAACGTGCGAGAGAAGTAGCTGAGTTTAGACGCGCGCGTCATAAAGATTCACTGCAGGCTAAACAGCAAACATCAATGATAGAAAATATGTTTGATGGTATAGGTAGTGATCAGAAGAAAATATTTAATGTCATTCTTAAGGCCGATGTGCGCGGCTCCCTTGAAGCGATTAGCGGGTCATTGCTGAAACTTGGAACTGAAGAAGTCGATGTAAATATTGTCGGCGCTGGTGTGGGTGGAATATCAGAGAACGATGCTCATTTGGCGGCAACATCTAATGCCATGATTGCTGGCTTTAACGTTCGAGCTGATAAGACAGCGCGAGAGATCATCGAAAACGAAGGATTACAGATGCGGTATTACAACGTAATCTACGATGTAATTGATGATGCGAAACAAATCATGGGTGGATTGCTAGCCCCAGAAATTCGCGAGGAAATTGTTGGCATCGCTGAAGTACGAGATGTGTTTAATTCGCCCAAGTTCGGACAGATCGCAGGAAGCATGGTAATCGAAGGCACTGTTTATCGCAGTAAGCCAATACGTGTTCTAAGGGACAATGTGGTTATTTATGAAGGTGAACTAGAATCACTGCGTCGATTTAAAGACGATGCAGCGGAAGTCAGAAACGGCACTGAATGCGGTATTGGCGTACGCAACTACAATGATGTAAAAGTCGGCGATAAGATCGAGGTGTATGAGACTACTGAAGTCGCTAGAAGTCTGTGAGAAATATCTGAATGACGGATATATCTCCAAGGGTTCAGCGAGTCGCAGATCAGATTCAACGAGAATTAGCCACACTTGTTCAATTGGAAGTGAAAGACCCACGGGTTGGAATGGTTTCCATTACCGGGGTTGATGTAAGCAAGGATCTTGCTTATGCAAAAATCTTCATCACTGTATTGAATACATTAAGTGATGACGGAGAAGTAAATGACTCCACTTTGTCTGCGCCAGGAGAGCTGGATAAGCTCGAAATAGAAGAAAATTTGAAAGCACTAAAAAAAGCTTCTGGATTTCTTCGAACGATGTTGGCTAAGCGACTAAGAATTCGTTCGGTGCCGAAGTTGGAGTTTCACTACGACGGCAGCATAGAAAGAGGTCAACAATTGTCTTCGCTCATAGATGATGCATTGGCAGCGGATCGGAAACTGCACTCTGAGGATTAAGATAGCTTATGCTGAGGCAAGCGCAGGAAAGAGTAAGAATTGGCAGTGAGTAGGCGGCGTCGAAACAGAGGAAGAAGTATTAATGGCATTGTCATTTTAGACAAAGCCACCGGACTCAGCTCCAATGCCGCGCTACAGCAGGTAAAAAAGCTTTATGAAGCGAATAAAGCAGGACATACGGGGAGTCTAGATCCCTTGGCAACAGGAGTATTGCCATTATGTTTAGGCGAGGCGACAAAGGTCTCTCAGTTTTTGTTGAATTCGGATAAACGCTACCGAACAAAGATTAAGCTGGGTGAAAGAACCGATAGTGGAGATAAGACGGGCACAGTAATACAAAGTATTGCGGATTTCAGTGTTTCAGAAGCTGGTATTGAAAAAGAATTAGATGCTTTCCGCGGTGAAATTGAACAATTACCGCCAATGCATTCGGCGCTGAAAGTGGATGGTGTTCCGCTTTACAAAATGGCGAGAAAGGGCATTGAGATAAGGCGGGAAAAGCGCAAAGTTACAATATATGAAATAAACTTATTGAATATTGCGGAAGATGTAATCGAATTAGATATTACTTGTAGCAAAGGAACCTATATTCGAACGATCGCAGATGATTTAGGGCAAGCATTAGGTTGCGGAGCTAACATCATCGAACTAAGACGCACCGAAGCTGGTGTGTTTAGAGAAGAAGACTGTAAAGACTTAGAAGCCTTATCAGACCTAAAAGTGCAAGGCGGCCTTGAGTTCATTGATGAGCAATTAATTCCGATGGATCAGGCCATAGTGGAACTACCGGAGGTTAACCTCCCTAGTGTAACTGCCAGTCATTTAAAGAATGGGCAGGCGGTTATTGTGAGACACTTACCAGAAGAAGGCTTGGGGAGATTGTATGAAGAAGAGCAGTTTATCGGCATTGGTTGTATAGACGATGATGGCAAAGTTGCTCCGAGGCGTTTGATAGTTTCCTAATTTTGAAAAAGAAACGAGCAAACA
>BPDI01000027.1 GCA_019654215.1 Gammaproteobacteria bacterium
GGCGCACCTAGCAGGGTATGCAAATGATCACTTCCAATCCCAAGTTCTTTGCCAATGCTTTCCAATCTTTGTTCGGCGAAAGTAATTGCTTCTTGCTGAAGCTCACTGACATTTACCGCATAGATATCCATGCTATAGGCGGCTGCAACTGGCTCAACTATATGCACTAAATGCAGTTTGCCAACATCCCCATTGCCATACGTACAGCAGTGTCGATTACCTTTTGGGAATCGTTAGAAAGGTCTACAGCTACTAATATATTGTAATACATAAGATGCGCCTCTGTAACTTACTGTTCGGCTGGGGCAAACTGTGCTCCGCTACATTGCTAAACCTTTATCCTGATCCTGCTGATTGACTTATGTCAAGCAGCAATTTATTTAAGGATTTTTAAAAGATTGGGGCTGATTAGCCTAGCATGTCGATGCGAATCCTGTTGAGGGTTGGTTTCTTTTCTCATTGTGATTTATGTGCCTGAGTGGTTGTTTATAGATCGAATTGAGAATAATCTGTAACTCACGAGAAAACCGTGAACTGAAAACTTTAGGCCAAATTTAAAAATTTAAACGTAAACTACATGGGTCCCTGTTTGGGATCCGATTAATGTGTAATCATTGTCAATCGGAATTATCTTGGTATGAAAAAAAAGAGTAGGAAGTTGAGGATCACGCTATGCAACTAATATGAGTCAGGCTTCAATGACCATAGTTTGACTGGAGTGAATGACGATGTGGATAGCCCAGTTATCCGGGAGACTATGTAAATCAAATGAATGATGCGTCTATGCTTGCATTTAATAGCGGTTGTTTTAAAAAATAAAGCAGGATAAATTTTAGCAAGTTACAACTTAGTTGAATTTTGAGGCGGGGCGCCAGTATATTAAACCTTCTATAAAACAGAGTTTTTGCCCCTATCCACTAACCGCGCCTTTAATCATATTGCGAGCAATAATCAGTTGCTGAATCTGGCTGGTGCCTTCGTAGAGTCGAAACAAACGCACATCACGATAAAATCTTTCGACCGCATACTCTGACATTACCGGCTCCGCCTGAATTTGTAAGCAGCGGTCAGCAACTCTGCCAACCATTTCAGTTGCGAATAATTTGCAAGCCGAAGATTCGGTGCTTACATTTTCTCCGTTGTCTCTTTTCCTGCGTTTCAAGAGTCATACATTTAGCAGCATAGGTTTCGGTTTGTGAATCCGCGAACATTGCTTGAATCAATTGTGTTCGCTGATGGGTTGCCCAAATTGTTTGCGCTGCATTGCATATTCCAATGCATCGCCTATCAAGCGTTCGGCAACTCCAACACTAACTCCCGAAATTGTAGGCGCCCGCGGTCCAATACTTTCATTGCAGTAATAAAACCTGCACCTTCTTCGCCAATAATATTTTCAGCAGGGACCGGGCAATCTTCGAATATCACATCGCAGGTCATGGATCCTGCTTGACCCATTTTCTTGTCTACCGGGCCAAGAGTTATGCCGGGGGAATTTCTATCTACAATGAAAGAAGAAATGCCGCGGGCACCTTGTATCGATGGGTTTGTACGCGCCATAACATTGAAAGTATCTGCAACCTTGGCATTGGTAATATAGCGCTTAGTACCATTAATAATGTATTTATCTCCATCACGAACAGCGGGTTTTTTTTAGTGAAGCTGCGTCAGAGCCTGCTTCGGGTTCGGTTAGACAGAAGCAACTGATCCATTCGCCGCTAGCATACTTGGGTAGATACTTTTGTTTTTGTTCTTCGGTGCCATTGAATACAACGCCGCTGAACCAATACCATTATTAGTTCCCATAATGGAGCGGAAGGCAGGGGATGTGCGGCCAAGTGAAATGGCAACCATGATTTCTTCTTCCATGGTTAGCCCCAGGCCGCCATATTCTTCAGGTATAGTAAGACCAAATAGGCCCAGTTCCTTCATTTCTGCCAGTATGTCTTCCGGCAATACTCCGGACTCTGCCAGCTCATTTTCTCGTGGGAGAGACGCTCCCGAACGAAGCGATCAACTAGGTCTACGAGCTGGTTTAATGTTTCCTGTCTCTAATCATTTCTAAACCTTGGGATACCTGTCTAACCCCGAAAAATCGAGCGGCTAACCTACCATAAGCTCCGTTTTTTACGAATGCCATGGTAAAATGCGGCCTCTTGTCCCCCGCGATATTGCGGTAGGTATCCCTTGGCGCTTCCGGTGCGAAAAAAATAATTATCGGACGCAACAGTTAGAAAGAATGCAGGGTCGTTATGCCACAATAAGTTTATGTATTGGTATAGGCCAAGGTATTCCGCCATTATTGAATGCATCTAATTAGTAAAAGAATTAGAGAATAGAAAAGGAAAGAACATGTCTGAAGTAGTTAGCTACGAATTAAGAGAAAACATCGGAGTCATTCTTGTAAATAATCCTCCGGTTAACGCGCTTGCTCAAGTAGTGCGGCAAGGAATTCTCAATGCAGTAAATACTGCGCAAGAGGATGCTTCCGAAGCGATTGTTTTAGCCTGTGAAGGCAGAACATTTTTTGCGGTGCGGACATAACGGAATTCGGTAAACCACCAAAAGATCCATGGCTGCCGGAAGTGCTAACCGCAATTGAGAATTCAAGTAAGCCGGTTATCGCTGCTATTCATGGCACTGCCTTGGGTGGAGGATTTGAAGTTACCCTGGCCTGTCATTACCGCTGTGCTGTTCCGTCGGCAAAAGTTGGGCTTCCAGAAGTGAAGCTCGGATTGTTGCCTGGCGCAGGGGGCACTCAAAGAGTTCCTCGTATCACTGGCGTACAAGCCGCACTAGACATGATTACAAGCGGTAATCCTATTAGTTCAGTTAAAGCAAATACAATGGGGCTCGTGGATGAATTGCTAGCAGACGAAGATGTAGTTGGTGGAGCAATCCAATATGCGAAAGGCCTGGTAGAGACAGGTGCTCCACTTAAGCGGATCCGTGATATCTCCATCGATCCTTCTTCTATAGATCCAAACTTTTTCGATAATGCCCGAAAGCAACTAGCAAGAAGAGCGCGAGGACAGATAGCTCAGGATAGAATCGTCTCTTGCTTAGAAGCTGCAGTAAAGCTTCCAATCGATGAAGGCCTGGAAAAGAGAAAGAGAACTATTTCGTGAGTTGGTTGCTTCCAGAGTCAGCCGCGATGCGCCATATCTTCTTTGCCGAAAGACAGGCGGCAAAAATTAAAGATATTGAAAAAGATCTCCGCTTCGCCCCATCCAAAAGGGTTTGCCATTATCGGAGGGGGCACTATGGGTGGCGGCATCGCAATGTGCTTTGCCAATGTTGGTATTCCAGTTGTTCTCCTAGAGATTAATGACGAACCCTTTAAAAGAGAGGATGGGGATTATCCGAAGAATTACACAATCACTGTGAAAAAAGGCAACTCGCCGAAGATAAGATGGAGGAACGTATCTCTCTGATTAGTGGCACTAGAGCTTCGACGATATCGGAATGTCGACATGGTCATCGAGGCAGTGTTTGAAAACCTGGATTTTAAAGAAAGAAATATTCGCAAGTTAGACGCTGTTTGTAAGCCAGGTTGTATTCTTGCCACAAACACTTCCTATCAAGATGTTGATGCAATTGCGGAAGCAACTTCACGTCCAGAAGACGTTGTAGGAATGCATTTCTTTTCTCCCGCCAATGTCATGAAATTGTTGGAAGTGTACGTGGTGCTAGGACTGCAGACGATGTTTTAGCCAGGTTATGCAAGTCGGTAAAAGATAGGCAAAGTCTGCGCACTTTCTGGCGTTTGTACGGCTTTATTTGGGAACCGCATGCTTGGCGGCTATGGTCGTGAGGCCAAATGCTATTGCTGGATGGTTTCACCCTGCTCAGGTAGATGGTGCGCTTGAAACATTCGGCATGGCAATGGGTCCCTTAGCCATGGGGGATTTAGCCGGACTCGATGTTGGTTACAAAGCAAGGCAGTCCAGAACTGATTTGCCGGATGATCCAAAATTGTATCGTATGGGGGCCTTGTTGGGTTTAGATGGGGCGTCATGGACAGAAAACTGGTTCAGGTTTTTATAAATACGATCCTGAAACCCGTAAGCGTATATCTGATTCCGAAGTTGAAGCCCTAATAATAGAAGAAGCAGGGAAAATGGATATAGAGCAACGAAAATCAGCAATGATGAAATTCTTGCCGCTGTTTCTATCCACTTATAAATGAAGGAGCAAAAATCCTAGAAGAAGGTATTGCTCAGCGCGCAAATGACATTGATGTTGTGTACATCTATGGGTATGCATTCCCCGGGGGCCAAAGGTGGGCCAATGCATTACGCCGATTCCGTAGGTTTGAAGAATGTTTACGACAAGATCTGTGAATTCCGTGATCGCTACGGCGAAGAATACTGGCAACCCGCACCTTTGCTTAAGCAATTAGCAGAAGAGGGCAAGTCTTTTGCTCAATGGGACGCAGAAATAGGGGTAGCCTAATGATTTCCTATCAAACCACAACTCCCGGTGCTCTTTAGTCGAAGTTGAATCGGAAACACCACAACCACAGGGAACGGAGGTGCTGGTTAAAACTATTGCTTGCGGAGTCTGCCATTCTGATATTCATATCCATGAAGGTGTATTCGAACTCGGCGCCGGTAAGCAACTGGAAGTAGGGCGAAAAGGACAGGTGTTGGGTCACGAAATATTTGGTGAGGTGGTTGCGGTAGGACCAGATGCAGAAGATGTCAGCGTAGGTGATCGGCGAGTCGTGTTTCCATGGATTGGTTGCAACGAATGCCCTACCTGTAGCCGCGGAGAGGAGCAACTTTGTACGCCAGGACGAGCTCTTGGCATTATAAATCCTGGTGGTTTTGCCGATCATGTGTTGGTTCCACACAGCCGTTACTTGTTTGATAAAGGTGATGTGCCAGATTCCCTCGCAGCTACTTATGCTTGTTCGGGTTTAACTGCCTTTGGCGCACTGAAAAAAGTTGGTGAGTTACAAGAAGGCGAAGAGATTGTCATTATCGGTGCCGGTGGGGTTGGCATGATGGCAATTCAAATCGCACGGGCAATGGGCATGGATCCTATTGTCGTAGACATTGATGAAGGAAAACTTGCTGCTGCCCAGGAACTTGGAGTCAGCAGAACTTTTAATTCTTCCCATCCGCAAAGCGCAAAAGAAATTCGCAAGAGCACAGGCGGAGCCTATGCCGTTCTGGATTTCGTTGGTGCTGAAATCAGTGTTAATTATGGTCTGAGCTGTTTACGCAAAGGCGGTATGTTAATCATCATTGGCTTATATGGTGGGGCTTTAACAATGCCGATTCCTTTTATCCCAATGAATGCTCGAATTATTCAAGGAAGTTATGTTGGTAGCTTGCATGACATGGCTGATTTAATGGTCATGGTGCGTGATGGCAAGATAGCTCCCATTGATATAACTGAAAGACCACTGGCGGAAGCAAATGATGCCTTAGTAGATTTAAAAGCCGGAAATGTAACAGGTCGACAGGTATTGATGGCATGAACATGCAATTGCAAGCGCTAGATGATTTTCGTTCTGCGGCTCGCGAATGGCTGGAAGAAAATTGCCCGCCATCGATGCGAACTCCCATGGTGCAGGAAGAAATTGCCTGGGGTGGTCGAAATGCTCATTACGAAAATCCAGAAAGTAAAATCTGGTTGGAGCGAATGGCTGAAAAGGGTTGGACATGTCCAACCTGGCCTGCAGAATTTGGTGGTGGTGGCCTCAATAAAGAAGAAGCAATTATTCTGAATGAAGAATTGCGCCGCATTAATGCCCGACCTGCTTTAACCAGCTTCGGCATTAGTATGCTTGGTCCGGTTTTACTCGAGTACGGTTCCCATGAACAGAAGATGGAGCACTTGCCTAAGATTGTTCGTGCTGAAATCCGCTGGTGTCAGGGTTATTCAGAGCCTGGATCTGGCTCTGACCTTGCAAGTCTGAAAACCAAGGCGGAACTACAAGGTGATCATTACATTATTAATGGATCGAAAATATGGACTTCCTATGCAGATAAGGCGGATTGGATTTTTTGTTTAGTAAGAACTGATTTTGAAGTGCCGAAGCACTCAGGCATTAGCTTTATTCTCTTCGACATGGCCAGTAAAGGTGTTTCAACCAAACCGATTCAGCTGATAAGTGGCGCCTCTCCATTTTGTGAAACCTTTTTCGATGATGTGAAAGCGCCAGTAGAAAATTTAGTTGGGCGTTTAAACGATGGTTGGACCATTGCTAAGCGCTTGCTGCAGCATGAGCGCACCATGATTTCCAGTTTCGGTCTTGCCAGCGGTCAATCTGACCGAGGTGGTACTACATCCACAGTTGATAGTGTAGAAGGCGTTGCAATGCGCTACCGCGGCGATACTGACAAGCTGTCGGATCCTGTGCTGCGGGATGACATAGCTCAATTCAAAATTGATTCAACAACTTTTGCTTTAACTTCTCAGCGTTCGGTAGAAGAGTCTGCTCAGGGCCAGGGACCCAATGCAACTTCTTCGATGTTGAAAAACTATGGTTGCGAACTAAACAAGCGTCGTTCTGAGTTATTAATGAGAGCAATCGGCAGCCAGGGTCTTGGGTGGGAAGGTGAAGGCTTTGAAGAACACGAGTTACTGGTAACTCGCGAATGGTTGCGGTCAAAAGCGAATTCCATCGAAGGTGGAACTTCGGAAATTCAATTAAATGTTATTGCCAAAAGAGTATTGGGTTTGCCAGATATTTTAAGCATGAGTAAAACCAAAAAGAAATAATTGGAGTTTGGCAATGGCAATGGTATTAAACGACGATCAACAACTATTAAAAGAATCTGCTAAGAATTTCTGTCGGCAGAATTCACCGCTGTCGGTGCTCCGTCGCCTCAGAGATGAAAAAGACAAAATCGGTTTTGACAAAGATATTTGGAATCAAATGTTGGAATTGGGATGGGCTGGTATGGCGATTCCAGAAACCTATGGTGGTTTTGATTTCGGGTATGGAGGCTTAGGTATTGTACTAGAGGAATCTGGCAGGACTCTAACCAGCTCACCGCTTATTTCAGCAATTCTGCTTGGCGCAACTGCAGTAAACGAAATAGGTTCAGACGAACAAAAACGGGAAATACTTCCTAAAGTGGTAGCAGGTGAACTAATTATTAGTTTGGCCTTAGACGAAAATATTTCTCATGCACCAAACCAGATTACTACCTCAGCGAAAAAAGATACTAACTCATTCATAATCAATGGCGAAAAAACTTTTGTCTTAGATGGGCATGTGGCAGACAAGTTTATAGTCGTAGCAAGAACTGCCGGTGAAACTGACAATAAGCAAGGTATAAGTCTATTCCTTGTAGACGCAAATACCGCAGGGGTATCAATTACCAGAACCTTTATGGTTGATAATCGTAATTCTGCAAAGATTAAATTTGAAGATGTAAATGTTCTATCGTCTGCATTACTTGGAGAAGTAGATAAAGGCTTCGCGACACTGGATTATGTTTTGGATATTGCAAGAATTGGGCTTGCTGCTGAGATGCTGGGAAGTACCCAGGAAGTATTTGATCGCATTCTTGAATACCTGAAACAACGTGAACAATTTGGAGTGCTAATTGGTTCTTTTCAGGGTTTACAGCATCGAGCAGCAAACATGTATAGCGAGATTGAGCTTTGTAAGTCGGTTGTTCGTGCTGCTTTAGCTGGGCTCGATAACAAGAATGCAGATCGCGTTGAGATCGCTGAACTTGCCAGCATTGCCAAAGCGAAGTTATCAGAAGTCTTCTTTCTGGTTAGTAATGAAGGTGTACAAATGCACGGCGGTATCGGTATGACCGATGAATTCGATATCGGCTTTTTTATTAAGCGAGCTCGTGTCGCCCAGCAATATCTTGGTGATGCAAGCTTTCATCGCGATCGTTACGCAAGTCTTAAAAATTTCTAGATTTCTCAAATCCCGGGCGATTTGTTAGTAGGAAATACTAAGTAGACTGATGGCCAAGCAATAGTGTTGTTGCAGTCAAACAAAGAGAATTTGATGAAATCGGACAAAAAGTCAATGATGTTATTCTATAATTGTCATCCGAGTAGTCTCATTAGGTGTCCCAGTAGTTTGTACGGAGGAATACCTATACTAAAGGGTGAAAAGTGGGCTTGTAACCTGTGGTTCAAGGAACAACAAGTAAGGGAAGCAAGCCCGCATTAAGGCAGCGCCGAAAAACAGTGTCTCCTAAATTCAGTTGTGTAATTTAATTTTGCACGAAGGCAATATCTATGCCTTTTATAGTTATTGGTGGAATTCTCGCAATCCTGGTTTACTTGCCATCCTTTTGGGTGCGCCATGTCATTTCTAAATACTCTACGGAGTTAGAAGATATTCCCGGAACGGGTGGTGAACTTGCTAATCACTTAATAAAACGATTCGAGCTTGAGGGAATACGAGTCGAAGAGACGGACCCAATGCGTGATCACTTCGATCCCAAAGATAAAGCCGTAAGGCTCAGCCCTGATAATTACAATGGAAAATCGTTAACGGGGGTGGCAATTGCGGCACACGAAGTAGGGCACGCGATTCAATTTCATCGGCAGGAAAAAATATTCGAACTACGCAGTCGTTATCTGCCTACAGCTCATTATCTTAATCAGGCTGGTGTAGCAATCATGTGGTCGTTCCCAGTTATTGGATTGGTATTAAGATCGCCTTTTGCTGTTGGGATGGTAATAGCTTTAAGTTTATTGCTGCAATTGGCAGGTGCTTTCGCTTATCTAATTATTCTTCCTGAAGAATGGGATGCTAGTTTTAATAAGGCCTTACCAATATTGATGGAAGGTGATTATGTAGAAGAGCATCAGATCCCAAAAATTCGTAAGATATTAAAGGCGGCGGCATTAACTTATTTTGCAGCTGCTCTGGCAAATGTGCTGCATATCGGCAGATGGTTGCTGATACTTAGACGTTGAGGAAAATAGGAGAGTAAGGAGAGAAGTGAAACGGATTTGCGTTTACTGTGGTTCCGCTGTCGGTGCTAGTTCGGTTTATGTTCAGATGGCGGAAAAACTGGCCATCGAGTTGGTAAAACGAAATATTGAGCTCGTGTATGGTGGTGCCCAGGTAGGCGTTATGGGATCCATAGCTAACTTTTGTGCTGGCTGCTGGAGGCTCTGTTATAGGTGTATTACCGGTAGGCTTGTTCCGAACCGAAGTGCCCCATGACGGATTAACACAACTGATCGAAGTAAGCTCTCTGCATGAAAGAAAGGCGAAGATGGCGGAAATTTCCGATGCCTTTATTGCCTTACCTGGCGGTTTGGGAACTCTCGAAGAATTATTTGAAATTCTTACCTGGGCACAGCTTGGGCTGCATAAGAATCCGGTAGGCATATTAAATGTAAATGGATTCTATGACAAAATGCTAGATTATCTGGATCACGCTGTAGGGTGAAAAGTTTATTCGATTACAACACCGGGAAATGATTGTGGTAGATGCGGATATCGAAAGTATGTTTGAAAAATTTTCGCAATATGAACCGCCAATTGGGCAGAAGTGGGTCGATCTTGAAAGAAATAATAGTGAAGGAGACTGAATCAAAGTGGATGAATCACTAAATGTCTTCGATGAGCCATTATTGAGTTGCAGCGAAAGTCCTGTAACCGGATTCTTTCGTGATGGTTGTTGTAATACCAGTGATGAAGACTTCGGTTCGCATACGGTTTGCGTGGAAGTAACTCAAGATTTTCTCAACTATTCCCGCTTTCGCGGTAATGATCTTTCCACTCCAATGCCGGATTTTGGTTTTCCTGGCTTACAAGCAGGAGATAGATGGTGTCTCTGCGCTTCCAGATGGCTAGAAGCCTATGAGCAGGGCATGGCACCCAAGATTTTTCTTACCCGCACACATAAGCGGGCTTTAGAAATTGTCGAATTAGAAAAACTCAAGGAATATGCTGCTGATATAAATTAGTCCTTCCGTTCGGGCTTTAGTACGTGTTTTAAACCTGACTGGAGATTCCTATGATGCCGTCATTAAACTAGGGTTTGTCAGTAATAATGAACTAGTAGATTTATTGAGCAAACCCGGTTAACTAATGGCGTCCATTCAGACGATGCCATACACTTGCTTCATCGAATCTGAAAAATAAGTAGAGGAAAGAATCCGCATGAGTAGCGAAAGTCCAGAATTTGCACGTCGCTATGTGAGTTCCCTGTGTGACAGTAATCGTTGGAACAATTTCAATGTTCGAAATGACGACATCGTCATAACCACGTCATACAAGGCAGGTACCACCTGGATGCAGGGCATTTGTTCGGCGCTCGTGTTCCAGGCTCCGGAACCACCAGCTCCTCAAGATGAATTGACACCCTGGTTGGATGCGAATTTTGGTCCCGTCGGAGATGTGTTAGCTCAGTTAGATGCATTGTCCAATCGCAGATATCTCAAAACTCACCTACCTCTCGATGGCATTAAGTTTTTCGATGAGATTAAGTACATTTTCGTTGGTCGTGATGGTAAAGATGTTTTCATGTCTATGTGGAATCACTGGCATAACATGATTCCCGAAATGATTGATGGAATGAATAATGCGCCTGGCAGAGAAGGTCCGCCGCTCAATCATGCGCCTGATGATATTGGTCCGGCGATAGATGAATGGTTAACGAAAGGAACCTATGACTGGGAAAGCGATGGCTACCCATTTTGGTCTCATCTCCGTCACGCGAAAACCTGGTGGGACTATGGTCACTTGCCAAACATTCATATGGTGCACTTCGAAGATCTTTTAAAGGACTTAGATGGTGAGATGCGACACATTTCTGATTATCTGGACATTCCGATAAATGAAGGGATTTGGCCAACACTAGTTGAGAGTGTGACATTTGATTCTATGAAATCCAATGCGGAAAAGATGGCTCCAGGTGCGACTGCTGGCATGTGGAAGGACACGAGCAACTTTTTCCATAAGGGAACGAATAAGCGTTGGGAAGGGGTATTCACTGATGAGCAAATCGCCAAATACAATGAAATCGCACTGGAGATATGCGGTCCAGAGTTAGCTCAATGGTTAGAATTCGGTGGGCGTATCGATTAAACTCTTTTGCAGAACATCCTCAATATAAGAAGGTTTAGGTCATGAAAAAACTCACTGGTCGATTAGTTCAGAATAGCTTCGTATTTCTTCTCTTCGTAATGATTTCTGTTCCGACGAGTGCCCAACGTGGCACTGATCCGACTGTCTGGACTGAAGCTATGGACAATTTTGCACGGGAAGATCGTATTAATCCGCCGCCAACCGGAGCTATTCTTTTGACCGGTAGTTCTAGTATCGCGCGCTGGAATGATCAAGCGAAGAAAGCCCTGGCGCCACTAACAGTAATCCCTAGAGGATTCGGTGGTAGCGTGATGAATGATGTGCTCTATCATCTCGATGCAGTCGCTCTCAAGTATCAACCGAGAGCGATTCTAATTTATGAAGGTGATAATGACACCGCATATGGATTGCCTGAGGAACATATCGTCGGAGCATTCACGCAAATTGTCGCCAAAGTTCACGAAACGCTTCCACAAACTCGTATCTATGTGATGGCAGTTAAGCCTTCAACATTGCGTGTGGATGTTTGGGAAAGCGCACAGCGAGTGAACGCAGGTTATAAAGAAGTCGCCAAGAATGATCCTCTAGTTCACTACATCGATTCTGCGACTCCTTTTCTTAAAGCAGATGGTTCGGTCATGACTGATATCTTCATCGAAGACGGATTGCATTTGAACGATATGGGTAATCTTATTTGGGGCTCCATCATTCGTGCTGCTTTAATGCCGCAGGAAGCGCGTTACGAATAATTCTTCTTCTTTACTTCTTCAGTGTTTCTTCTACCAGTTTGTAGATTCGCCGATATTCATCGAGCCAGCTACTTGGTTCACGAAAACCATGAGGTTCAATTGGATAAACAGCAAGCTCCCAGTCTTCTTTCTTTAGTTCTATTAAGCGTTGAGCTAAACGCACTGAGTCCTGAAAGAAAACATTGTCGTCTAACATACCATGGGCAATCAGTAATGGTTTTTCTAGTCCTTCGGCAAATTCTATGGGAGAGCTGCGCTCAAACGCAGCTGGGTCTAAATCAGGGATATTAAGAATGGCAGAAGTATAGCCATGATTATAGTGAGCCCAATCGGTCACTGGTCGCAATGCTGCACCACAGGCAAATAAGTCTGGGAATTGAAATAGAGCCATTAGAGTTAGAAATCCACCATAGGACCCGCCATAGGTACAAATTCTATCTCTACCGACATTTTTATTTTCCACTAACCAATCGATGCCATCGGCAAGATCTTCGACTTCCGGCGTACCCATACGTTGATAAATAGCTGTTCGCCAATCTCTTCCATAACCTTCAGACGCACGGTAGTCCATGTCCATGACGACATAACCTTGCGTCACTAAGAAGCTATGAAACATAAATTCACGAAAATAACCTGACCATCCTTGGTGGGCATTTTGTAAGTAGCCAGCTCCGTGAATAAAGATTACTGCTGGCCGATTGATTTCGTTACTAACCGGTGTATAAACACGGGAATGAATGGGATCGCTAACATGGGAAGATGGTACTTCCACATACTCGGGTTCTGCCCAGGCAATCGCTTTAAATTCATCGCTTATAGTGTTCGTGACTTGAATCGCATCAGCGTTAGGTCTAGTCAGAGCCACATAAATTTCCTCTGGTTTAGTGGCTTCACTGTGAATCACTAACAATTTATCCTCATCAGGGGAGAGCCGAAAATTATTCATGCCACCCAGATTTGTGAGCTGTTCGATATCCCCGTTATCTAATTCCACACGATAAATTTCATAGATAGTTGGATGTTCAAGATTGCCGCGAAAGTATATTTGCTCACCATCTTGGGTTAAATCTGGTTCCAGAATCTCAAACTTACCCTGAGTTATTTGTTTTGTATTACTGCCATCAGACAAATAAAGATGTTGATAGCCATCCTGTTCACTCAGAAAAAAGTAGGTTTCATTATCGGGCAGCCATCCCGCATCGAAATATAAGCGTCGATTAATCCAAGCTGCGTCATGATTATGCAGTGCCAACTGTAAATGGTCGCTGTCCAGAGCGATGGAAGCTGCTAAGTCAGAAATTTCAGCTAGATTGTTACCATCTTCGCTTTCTTCCTGCGCGGAATAGATTAAGCCTTCCGTATTGAGGGTGAGCACCCAACGGTCTTTGTTATCTCTGCTTATAGCTTGAAATGCTACTTTACTGCCATCATCACTCCATTGCAGATTCACGAAAAACAATTCACGAATTTTATTTACATCTTCGGATTCCGGGTAATCATCACCAAGTTGATCGCGGAGGGGATTTCCTTTGACAGTAGGAAGCTCGCTAAGATCGATTTCTGCAATTCTATGCTCTTTGAGATTTAGTAAATATAGATGTTGTGCAGCGAAATCGGCGGTACCCACCCGCGATCTTACTTCGCGGTTCTCAACATAGCCCGAAGCGGTGACGAAGACGGGCATACTGCCGACTCGACCCGGATTACGTTCTGTTTTATTACGAGTTGCGATTAATAACCAGTCTTGATTTGGTGACAGCGCCGATGCAATTAGCTCATTGTTTTCACCGAGATAATATGGAAGATCGATCCGTGAACTATCTAAATCCTGATTCTCATTATCGTATTCCTCTTCTAAGTCTTCCCGTTCTGCCTGTAGCTGAATAATGTCAAAAAGTCTAATCTGTTGATCATTTAGATAAGAGTTTTCTTCGTCAGCTGGCGGGTCCTCGAATCGAATATCGGCAGCCTGTGATTCCAATCCTGATCCAAGATCCCTAACCAATATGATGTCGTCTCTACTAAAGAAAACCTTGTCACTATTTGCTGTAAAAAGCGGTGAAGATTCTAAAGCCGCAGTCCGAGTTAATTGAGTGATATTACCGCTTCTTAATTCTTTAACGTAGATATCACCTTCTCTGGCATAGGCTTTTAGTCTTCCATTAGGAGAGATTGAATCGCTATCGATGTCGATTTCGCTGAAATCTTCAGGATAAATTTGCTCGATAGTTTGCCCATTTATAGAGACTCGAAACAAATCAGTCTGCTCAACGCTTATCCGTTTTCTTCGATAATAGACTGACTCACTATCATCGGACCAATAGGGTTGTTGGGGCTGTCTTCCCAACCAGTCCGGGTGGGCCATAGCCTGCTCGAGAGTAATTGTTTGCGCAGTGATCTGTGCAGTGCATAATCCAAAGACTAAGAGTAAAATTATTTTGTTCATGATTTATTCCAAGCTAACTGGTGCTTAGTGCGGCTGCCTATGTCGATTCTCGTTTAACACGAGTTCGGTGAATCCAATAATCAGTAAAACCGCTGTTTAGAAATAAAACGATAGAGAAAATTTCTGCTTCGGTGCGAGCAGGCTTGCCGTTATCACTAGTATTCGTCATAACCCTCAGTGAGTTCAACGTATACACCAGAGGGATCGGTGAAATAAGCGATATTCAGTCCTATCGAAGGAATTTCTCGATAAGGCACGTCGAATACGATGCCCCTAGCTTCAAGCCTTCGGCAAAAATCTTCCAGATTATCTACTTCGAAACCGATATGATCGATTGCAGTTCCCTGGGTTGCTTGTCTGCCGCTGTTATTCGTTCCGAAACTCATATTCATCCCCGGAACATTAGTTGTGGTTGTAATTCGTCCCCTTGGTCGAATTTCAAGATCAAACGTTTCCACATACCACTGCAGAATTTCTTCGGGGTTATCCAGGAACCAATGTACATGGTAGCCAGTAATTTCTAAATGCAGTCCGCGGTCTTCCTGCATTTCAACTGCGATGTTATCAGGCAAAATTACATAGGCATTAAGTTGTCCTTCGGAACCGAGAAAGATGCTACCCACTTCCAAACCATCTGCTCGCCACTTATCTAAAAATTTGTCCATGTTACGAACTTTAAAACCGAAATGATGCATAACAGTATCGCGGGATCCCATTGTTGGTGCTTGCTCCGTAAGCGCAACCATCATATTAGGAAGCTTGGCGACGGTAAGTGGGCCACGTTCTACAATCGTGCCATTGAAATGTTCGATCCAAATTCGTTTATGCTCTTCGATGTCAGAAACGTTGAGGTGCACGTGGCCGAAAGTAACGCCATTGTCATTCGGTGAAGCAAGTTGAGCGAAAACGGTAGGTGTTAGAAGACAAAACAGGATTATTGCGATTATATTTTTCACTTTATGCTCCTTTTATTATCTAGGGATTAGCATAAAGACTAAGCTAGTCACAGTCCACCTATAGCCAGGCTGAAGCGAGCAGTTCGTAGGACCTACGTCGGGCTTGGTTATTATGGGTAATGGTTAAAATCATCAGCTCATCGAGTTCGAATTTATCGACATATGATCGGAGTTTTTCGCATACTTGTTTGGAGTGCCTACCGCGCGGCGGTCGCGATTTTCTTCAATCGCGCTGAGTTCGCCTTTGCTGTAGTCATAGTCCATCGCTTCTTGAACCGATGGGAATGGCCCAGGATCGCCTCTCAGTAATCGAATAAACCAAAGATCTCGACTTTTGGAGAGCTCAACAGCTTCTTCTTCAGTTTCCGCACAGATAGTGAATACAGTGAGAGAAGTATGGGGCTCCTGCCAGTTGGGTCCTGGTTCGAAATGTTCTCGATAGTAGTCAAAAATATCGGGTCTGATCTGCGGATTTATAAAGTAGGCGAAGTTGTAAGGTAGGCCAGTTAATGCCGCTAAAGTTGCGCTGTCTTCACTGGATCCCAACATCCAAAGCTCCGGTGGGATAGCAACTTTCGGGAATGCGCGAGCATTTTCCATACCGGGAGTTCTTGGATCTGTATCGTTAAGCAAAGCCTGTAGGTCCGCTACCATGTTTGGAAAATGCTCTGGACCAACTCGCGAACCATAGCGAATGGCTGCGGCGGTAAAAGGATCTGTTCCTGGTGCTCGTCCCACTCCCAGATCTATACGACCGGGGTAGAGCGTTTCTAGAATCTTAAAATTTTCTGCAACTTTGTAAGGACTGTAGTGGGGGAGCATAATGCCACCGGACCCAAGTCGGATGGAATTTGTTTCAGCGCCTAGTCGTCCAAGTAAGACTTCTGGCGAACAACCTGCCAGAGCATTGGAAGCATGATGTTCCGCTAACCAATAACGCGAATAACCTAAATTGTCGCAAAGACTGGCGAGTTGGATCGTTTCCTGCAGCGCTGCAGTTGCATCGTTACCTGATTTGATTGGTGATTGATCTAGTACAGACAGATTGACTTTGGGTTGAGACAAATTATTCCCTATTTACCTTGAGCTCGCCCCCGGGTGTAATTTTTCTTCAACCGAATTGCTATTCTTCGATTGGTGATCAAGTTAATTCAGTTCTTTTTCGAAAAATATTGCCATACGTAATCCCGCTAAACCGAGGCGTTGGCGGGAAACATTTTTCATGCCAGCTATATATTCTGCTGACAATGGTTGATCTTTTAAATCTGTTCCGTCACTGTCAGCCGCTCTAATAGCGTTTTTCATTTCTTCTGTGTAGACAATAGACAATAGAATTTCTCTACTTTCCGCCATCCATAGGGTCCAATCGGATTCGGAGTTTTGTAATTCAGAGTTCGTAAATCCGGCAACCGACTCCAGCACGAGAGGCAGACTTGCGTTAATGCCGTCATCTCTTAGAGCGCCATCCCAAGCTGCATGGAGATTTCTGTGAGGGTTTGTGCTGATTCTATTACCGCCCGCATCACCAACTTCTAATACTGTCTGGGAAAACAATGACCCGGTATGAAGCGGTTGATGAATGTCTCCCATTAAATGCAAAATCCAGCACAATGCAACCGCTCGATCTGCTAAATCCTGAGTACTATCGGTAAGTAATCTGGCGTTGTAATCGATAGCGGTTACAACATTATGTACTTGCCGCTCCGTACGAATAGAGCTTGCTGCTTCCCCTTGAATGGTATCGAAAGGTGAAACACCAACATAAGAATTACCTTGTGTTTGGGCCGCGCCTCGAATCCAGGCGCCGTCAGTGTAGTGCCAGGTTGGATGGTTAAAGCGTGCACGGTCAGGGCTTGGAATTCCTCTGGCTATATCGGGCCAGTAAGCAGCTTGACCGAGAACCCAGGTCTGCAATTGCATTTCGTTATTTTGATCCACAAAGTCTGGGATCTGATTTAGAAAATCTTCTTCGAAGCGAGGGTGGGCGCGCAGTATTTCGGTTAATGCTTCTCTTTTCTCATCGCTAAGAAAACTCACAACAACCGCGGCAGAAAGACGATGGCCTACACTATCCCAGGCAAATGTGGTGCCGGGAAGTAGTGGACTAGTAATTAGAATGATTAAAAGTAGTAGGCGCATCTCAAAAACTCTAGTTGCAATCTTAGACTATCATACATTTATAGAAGAATTGTTGCGGCTGAGACTGGAATCAAACTTCTAGCCATTCGGCTCTAACGTCATCTGCCTGCATTAGGGATTCAGGAGTGCCTTCGTAAACAATTTGGCCGTGCCCCATTACATAGAGTCGATGGGAAATTTTTAGTGCGATAGAAAGTTTCTGTTCTACCAGTAGAATCGCCACGCCACGGTCTGCAATTTCCTGGAGGAGGTTTGCTACCTGTTCTACGATTTTCGGGGCTAAACCTTCTGTGGGTTCGTCGATCATTATTAATTCAGGGTCACCCATTAATGTGCGGCACATGCATAACATTTGTTGTTCGCCACCACTTAATACTCCGCCGGCAACTTCCGCACGCTCGCCCAGATTTGGAAACATCTTGAACATTTCCTCGATGCTCCAGCGACTAGATTCGTTTACTGACTTTTGTCCGAGCTGAAGATTCTGTCGAACTGTCAGAGTGGGAAAAATATCTCGATTCTCTGGTACGTATCCCAGGCCAAGGTTAGCAATTTCAAAACTATTTTTCCCAGCAATCTCTATACCTTTAAATTCTATTGATCCTTGGGGTTCCACTTCACCCATAATAGTTTTGACTGCGGTGGATCTGCCCACGCCATTGCGGCCAAGCAGGCTAACTATCTCGCCTTCCTGAATATTGAAATTTACACCCTGTAGAATATGGCTCTTGCCATAGTAGGCATGAAGGTTAGTAACCTTAAGCATCGGTTACTACCTCACCTAAATAGGCTTCCTGCACATGCGTATTGGCACGAATGTTTTCCGGTTTATCGCAGGCAATCACTTCGCCGTATACTAAAACCGAAATACGGTCTGCGACATCGAAGACGATGTTCATATCGTGTTCTACCATGATTAAGGTCTTGCCTTCAGTTATGCGATGAATAAGCTCCACTGCACTTTCTGCTTCTGTAAGACTCATGCCAGCCACTGGCTCGTCTAACATGATGACTTCGGCGCCGCTGGCAATGGCAATGCCAAGCTCTAATGCCCGCTGATGCGCGTATGCTAATTCTCCCGCTGGAGTTAGCTTCTTATCTTGTAGACCTATCTGTTCCAGAACCTCCAATGTTTTTTCATTGAGTTCTTTTTGTCTTCCCAGCAGATGCCAGAAGGAATACTTGTAACCACTAGACCAGAGCAGAGAGCAACGTACATTTTCAAACACATTGAGTCGGGCAAAGATATTGGTAACTTGAAAGCTACGGGCAAGACCTAAGCGACTAATTTCGTAAGGCTTTTTATTTTGAATTTCTTTGTCTTTAAATTTGATGCTGCCGCCAGTTACATTGTAAAGACCGCTTATCAAATGAAAGAGGGTAGATTTTCCCGCACCATTAGGGCCAATAATGGCATGCTTTTCTCCCCGCTCGATATTGAGAGAGACGCCGCGAATAATTTCCGTCTCGCCAAAATTTTTAGTGACATCATGTAACGAGAGCACGCTCACGACTGTGCTTCCTTTTCATCGTCGTCGCTAATTTCGTTAGCAGATTCCCAAGCCGCTCGTAGTTGTGGTAAGGATTTGCGAATACAGAATAGTGCGGCTAAAACCGCGATGCTAATTAAAATAAAGTCTATTGCAGTAGTTGAGTCGAAATTTAAGCCGAGATAATAGAATTCAGCTTCATCAGTATGGCTTAATTCAATTAAACCCACACTGGCAATAACGAATATGAATGAAGGAACGCCAGTTATGAGATAAGGTAGTACTAAACTTTTAATCTTTCCGTGTGCCCATACCATTTGGTGCATCATAATGAAACCCGCGAAACCTCTGGGTAAAAATAGTACTGTTAACAAAAACATTATGCCCAGATAGAGCATCCATAGATCGCTGTAATTACTCAGTAGTGAATTCATCAAAGTGAGAACGACGGCGCCAATAATCGGACCGATAAAGTATCCAAGTCCGCCAATATAGGCGCTTAATAATACTCGTCCTGATGTCGCTGCATTAAGATTTTCTTCAGTAATGAATTCGTAATTAAGCGCAAATAGCCCACCGGCTATGCCAGCAAAAAATCCCGCGGCACAAAAAGTGATATAGCGAACACGTCGTGCACTGTAACCGATGAACTCGGCTCGCTCAGGATTGTCTCGTACCGCATTAGCCATTTTCCCTGCTGGAGTTAGAGTAAAAAAATACATAAAGAGCGTGGCGATAAATACCCAGGCGACCGCTAGATAATAAATCTCTAGATTCTGAAACCATTCGATACCGAAGAAGGGCGGGCCAAAGGTTCTATCGCCACTTATTCCCGCTTCGCCGCCAAAGAAACTCACGAATATTAGTGAAGAAGCTGCTATGAGTTCGCCGATTCCCAAAGAGATCATGGCGAAAACAGTACCGGCTTTGTGGGTTGAAAACGTGCCTATAAATAGTGCAGCCAACAAACCGATGAAGCCGCCAACCAATGGAATCCAGATTATGGAGAAAGATAAAATTTCGAACTCGATCATCACTAGGGCATGTACCGCTAGGAATCCGCCAAGTCCGAAATAAACAGCATGACCAAAAGAAAGCATGCCCCCTTGGCCTAAAAGCATGTTGTAACTGAGAGCAAAAACGATCGCTATAGCCATCTGATTGAATATGGAAATCGCCAGCACTGAATCAAAAAACTGCGGCAGGGCGAGCAATCCAAGCAGGTAGCATATCCAAACTGTGGATTTCTTGATTACTGTCATTACTGCTCTCTTTTCCCCATTAATCCAGTTGGTCTAAAGATTAAAACTAGGACTAATAACAAGAAGGGAAGAATTGGTGCAATCTGTGGCAGAGTCAGTGTCCACAAATCCGTAAGTGGATGATCGCGACTAAACTCAATTCCCAATATATTCAGCAAATCTGGCATTCCTAAGTCAGAGGCAATGGCGTAGGACTGCAACAGCCCAATTAGTATTGACGCAATGAACGCGCCGGCTAATGAACCTAGCCCGCCAATGACTACGATTACAAATACGATACTGCCGAGGACAACTGCCATACCAGGAAAGGTTGTTAAAACCGGGCCAGCCATGACACCGGCAACACCCGCAAGAGCTGTACCAACACCAAATACGCCCATAAAAATAAGAGGCACGTTGTGTCCTAGGTTTGAAACAGTGTGGGGGTGAGTAAGTGCTGCTTGAATGATGATGCCGATTCGGCTTTTGGTTAGGACGTAGTAAAGACTAATAAAAATTGTAATCGAAATGCCAATCATGAATCCGCGATAAGCGGGAAATTCCTGGCCGAATAGAGTGAATAAAGGAAAGTCTAAGAGGTCAGGAGATTGATAGTTCTTAGTATCTGCTCCCCAAAAAAACTGCACTGCTTCTTCGATTAAGAATGCCAGGCCAAAAGTGAATACAAGTTCTGCGACATGCCCATGTTGATGTACTCGTCTTAGTCCATATCGCTCAACCAGTGCGCCCAACACTCCAACGATAATCGGCGCGAATATCAATCCGGTCCAGAAACCAAAATGAAGACTTATTGAATAGGCAAAATAAGCACCCAGCATATAAAAACTTGCGTGGGCAAAGTTAAGTACACCCATCATGCTGAAAATGAGGGTGAGACCGCTAGCAAGCATGAACAATAACAGTCCTGTTACCAGACCATTAAGCGTGGCGAAGATAAAAACTTCGAGCATGTGGAATTAATTCCTGTAGGGTATCTGTCTGCTCTCTACCGGCGGGGACGTCGCATTCGACATTCGTTAACAGGAACAATAGTTTCTTCTAAAGGAACACTGTACTCGGTGTATAGACCGAATCCAGAATTGTCAGCATCAAATTCCACGCCTTCGTCGGTGTGAACTGAGATATGCAATGATTGAAAAACCTGATGGTCTTCACCACGCATCCAAACTTCATCACCCCCGATGGTCGTGAAGCGCATATCTTCTAATGCTAGCCCCACATCATAAGGGTCTGTACTTTGAGTCTCTTCCATTGCTTGCACAATCATCATCAATGCATTGGTTATGCGAGGTTGCGTAACATCATTGTTTGGATTTGCGGCCTTGAAAGCGCGATAAAATTCCTTGCGCTGTTCAGTAGGAATAGGATTTGAAGTCTCATTGTGTATTAATCGGATACGATCCTTACCATCTTCACCAAGGGTAGCAGTAATACCATCATAGGCTGCATAAAAAGTATAAATTGGTATATCCAGTCCGTTGTCGATAATGGATCGTGCCAAGGACACCATATCTGCTCCATAGTTTCCTGTGATAACAGCATCAGCTCCAGAAGCGACAATCTTGGTAACGTAAGGAGTAAAGTCCTTTACCTGACCAATTGGGTGAAACTCGTTTCCAGCAATTTTAATATCTGGCCGTTTTTGCCTAAGAAGTTCTATAGAGGTGTCAGAGACTACCTGACCAAAGGAATAATCTTGACCAATAATATATACAGAATTTATGCCCTCATTCGCAGCAATGTAGTCAGTTAGAATATTTAGCTTCATATTGGCATGAGCGTCCCAGCGGAAATGCCAGAAGCTACAATTTTCTTCAGTAAGAATAGGATCAACCGCTGAATAGTTAACCTGCATAACTTCCTGACCGGGATTGCGGCGATTGTGGCGATTGATTGCATCATTTAGTGCGTTAGCAACCGCAGAACCATTACCTTGAAATATGTATTGAATTCCTCCACTCACCGCACGACGGAATTGTAATTGGGATTCTGTTGGGGACTGCTTATTGTCTAGTGGCACAATTTCAATCATGCGGCCACCGAGGATTCCGCCTTTCGAGTTGTAAAGATAATCAGCGGCAAATTGAAGTTGCTTTAGTCCGCTGTTACCGATTGATGCAAAGGCACCTGTGAGAGGATCCATGAAGGCAATTCGAACAGGTTCTTGAGAAAGGGTATAGCTGCTGAAGACCAGTAGAATTGATAAGACAAAGTACCGAAATATTTGGGGTGTTCTCATTGCTAACTTTTTATTTTCTCTGTAGTTTTTGGAATTATTATCATCTGCAGACAGCATTAGATGCAGCGAATCTCGACCATAACCTAGGTGGCAATATGAATCAAGATAAGCCCAGGAGTGGGCATTAGTCAGGCATGACTGCAAGAAAAATAGATGAAAATGAGTATGAGTTTCTGACTCTACGGGCCAGTGGCCCAGGAGGGCAGCATATCAATAAAGTTGAAACTGCAGTGCAGCTTCGCTTCGATGTGCGGGCTTCGTCATTGAGTGTCGAAGAGAAGCAAAAATTACTGGTACATGGGGACCAACGCATATCAAAGGATGGAATCATATTAATTAAGGCAAAAAATTTTCGCAGTCAGGAGAAAAATAAACTCGATGCAGTTAAACGACTCCACAATTTAATTAGCAAAGCCATCAAGAAAAAAAAGAAACGCATCGCAACGAAACCAGGAAAAGCGGCAAAAGAAAAAAGACTTAAAGATAAGAAAAAGTCTGGTGACAAAAAGAATTTAAGGAGCAAACCCTCTTTTAATGAATAATATAAACAAATTCACTGTAAAAATTCTGTTAATGTCGATAGAAGTTATCAAGCAAGCCTTAAACGAAGATATATAAAAATGAATGCAAGATACTTGTTCTTAATATTTTTGGTAACCATAGCGTTTCCACTTCATAGCCACTCCCAATCATCAATAGAGAGCGCGGAAGCAAGTTTTCGGTATGTGCACAGCACACTGAGTACGTTTCGCGATACAGGTAGATTAGTAAATAATCCGGGTGTCGATGGTTCGGACCTAGAAGCGTTTATCGAGTTGTTAGATTTCTACTACGAACAATTCAGTAGCGGATTCAATTCAGATTCAGCAATGTGTCGTTTCTATCGAGATCCGGATAACGGTCGCATGACTATTGAAGAAAGAGCAGAAATCAGTTTCAGTTTATTACGGGAATTGCCAGACCGTATCGAACGCTATATCACAGTTGATGAAGATTTTCAGAATGAACTTGCTGATGAATTCGGGACCTTTCTTTTAGATAACATCAATCAAATTAAAATCGATTCATTAAGTAATCAACAATTACCATCGTCGGAATTCGATGAGGCGGCCGTTATAAGTTTTATCGATTCGGCATGTATCTAAATACTAATAACTATAGTCACTTTACTCACCCTTATCGGGTGTGTAAATCGGGCGAATCAACTGGCAGGGTTCTATTAAGGGCCTTTCTCCATCGTCGACGTTAGATTGGGAACGCCCGAGAATGTGAGAGCCAAACTGCAATCGCCAACTAATCACTAAAGCCCAATTGACCGCGAGCTTTAATACACTTCAAATAAACCGGCGGCGCCCATTCCTCCACCAACACACATCGTACACACAACGTACTTGGCTCCGCGGCGTTTACCTTCGATCAATGCGTGACCAACCATGCGGGCCCCGCTCATACCATAAGGATGACCGATAGAAATTGCACCACCATTCACGTTGAGGAGATCGTTAGGGATTCCTAGCTTGTCGCGGCAGTAAATAACCTGTACGGCAAAGGCTTCGTTCAATTCCCAAAGACCGATGTCGTCCATTGATAGATTGAAGCGTTGCAATAGTTTTGGTACCGCATAAATGGGACCTATTCCCATTTCGTCAGGATCCAATCCTGCTACTGCAACGCCTCGATATGCACCTAGAGGCTCGACACCTTTTTGTTCGGCTAATTTGCTATCCATTAATACTGACGCCGACGCTCCATCTGATAGTTGACTGGCATTTCCTGCGGTAATTACTCCCCCTTCAAATACGGGTTTGAGCCCAGTTAGTCCTTCTAATGTAGTAGTAGGGCGGTTACCTTCATCTTTTTCCAGATTTACATCATGCACACTCTGTTGCTTGGTTTCTTTATCAACAAAAAGCATCTTTGAAGGAAGAGGAACAATTTCATCGTCGTATTTACCAGCTCCCTGGGCAACGGCTGTTCGCTGCTGACTTTGTAATGCGTATTCGTCTTGCTGTTCGCGGCTAATCTTGTAGCGCTTAGATACTGTCTCTGCAGTTTCCAACATAGACATATAAGCATGTTCAGATTTAGCAATAACGTTAGGATCTTGAGACCTATAGCCGTTGCGATGCTCGTTCTGAACCAGGCTAATTGACTCCATGCCAGCGCCAACCACAATCGGCATCTGATCATGGATAACTTGTTTTGCCGCAGTAGCTATAGCCATCATGCCTGAAGAGCATTGGCGGTCGATGCTCATTCCGGCTACGGTATTTGGCAGTCCAGCTGCAACGGCTGTAGTACGACCAATGTTTTGACCAGAGGAGCCTTGTTGCATGGCACAGCCCATAATTACATCATCAACTTCACTCGGTTCAATACCAGCTCGAGCTACAGCACTTGAAACGGCGTGGCCACCCATTGTTGGGGCATCTGTATCATTGAACGCTCCACGGTATGCTTTCCCTATCGGTGTGCGCGCGGTCGATACGATTACTGCTTCTCTAGTCATTACTTTCTCCAGTCAAAATTGCTCTTTCCATTTTTATTTGTTCAATATAAGTGCGGTTACTTCGTTAATTGCTGATTTAGCAATGTCAGCCATTTCTTCATCCGTTCGGTCCTGGATGGGATGTGGCACGAAGACACGCGCCGGTTTAATTCCTAGCGATTTACCCTGAGCATCTGCTGCTTGTTCGAATTCACAAGATGCAACAAATCCTGAGGGTAGGCCGCGACTTTCCAGATCCATGATGTCATGCAAACTGCACGAGGTACATGAACCTCAGTCGGCTAGTCCTTCTATAACTGCGTCACATTCAACACTTATTTTTTGATTCAACTCTTGTGGTGCAACCCGAGCGAATGTCGGTTTCATATAACGATTAACCGTTGCGCCCATTTCTATGAGGTGTTTTTCGACTTCGTCGAGAAATTCTTTGCCTCGTGGTTTAGAAATATCGAGCAATCCAATGGTTGCGCCCGACAAAGACCCCAGACGCGGGAGTATTTGTTTTTCGACAGGATTCAACTCTGCCGTTGGATCAAGCATGATCGAATTAGTCATCATGTCCTCCTTTTATTGAATCTTTTGCGAGACTAGCTGGCTACCTTTCTCACCTGAGGCTACCCAACCACTGATGATGGCAGAAAACATTCCTGCTTTACCACCTGTAGTTACTATGTGTAAGCCATCGTCTCTAAATTTGTTTAGCTGTTTATCTTTAAATTTTTCCGGCATGCCTTCGGCAATATCCTGAGCACCTCTAATTACATCAGTGCCAGATACCATTAAATTGTCATAGAGAGCCTGACGCAGATCTTGTTTGCTCCATCCTGCTTGTCTAAATATCCGGCGATGCTCAGGACTGATTACCAAAATGGCATCAGCTGCACCGTAGAGCTTGGTGTTTACCACACTGCGCAAGCTATTAGAAATATTCTTAGTGAGTGACTCTGGATTGCGAGACTGCTGATCAACGATGGGTTGGAGTCCTTCTCCGGCGAACAGACTGATTACTGAATCAGCTCTTTCAAAGCCCCGGTCTTGTGCTAGATTGGCCCAATCTACATCTGACTCGTCTTCGGCGAAACAGTAAGTGTATTTACCTGGATTGCCCATTACCGCTCGATCGATGCCGCCAGGCAAGCCGCCACCTACATTTCGAATCAATGGGTTGCAGTGCTCGGCCGATAGTAGCGTTTGCTCTATTTCCCCTTGACCTAAAGCATTAACTCCGTTGTTAATTCCGATTTGTTTGATAACCGGACCATTGACAATCATGACTGGCCCAGAGAAATAGGTCGTACAAAGTAAGCCATGCATACAAAACTTGTCTTGCAGGGCTGCTTCTACCGAAGCAAGCACCACGGGAAAGTATTCTGGTTTACACCAGCTAACACTGCTTGATTGCTACTTTTTAAATTTGGTGAAAGGGAATATTATCTGGAGGTACATTGCCGATAATTTCCTCTTGTGCACGATGCGTACCTTTTAGCATCGAATTACACGAACCGCAGTCGGTGGGACAACTGGAAGCCATCCTCCATCCTCGGTCGTAACAGGCTTCTATTTCATCTTCGGACTCTGGAGTTCAATCGGGCGGCTCGCAGCAAAAAATGTCATAGCGAGCAGCGAGTTGTTCTTCCATCCCAGGATCGGAGTTTTGGGAAATCCACAACCAGGTTTAAAGTCGACTAATTCATTGCCTAACGAATCGATTCCTGTTAATTCCTGCCATTCAGCCCTTAACCCAGCCTTCTGTCCTGGCAATTTTCCCCATCGTCATTGCAGCTAATAAGGGTTGGAACTATCTCAATATTTTGCGGTAAGAAAAAATTTCCCGTGATGTGTCATCTAGCTTGCCATTGATGGTAGCTGGAAAGGTAGGGTCATCCTGGAAAGTAGAGGAGATTTGACCCTTTGTACTTTTCTACTAATTGGCCTAACACCGGTTCAATTAGCACGCAGGTAGGGCAGTCTTTTTTAATGACGACGGGCAATTTATTCGATGTAGGAAGGTTCAACTTCGGATTCTCAATCTCAAAGGGGTGTAGTGTAGCTTAATAGTCAAATGTCCAGCCAGTACGTATCAATAAGCAAGATTTAATAGATGAATCCTAGGGTGCTAATACCAACCAGGATATTGATAATCATGAAAATCGAAGAGCTTCTGGACATAAATTTCCAAAGTTGGGGCCTTTATAAGCTGCGCGAATTCCGACGAGTAATAACCCGGGATAGCCTAACTGAGCGGCAACCATAATGAGGTAAAGAACCCACTGTTTTCCCAATCGACTGCTCTGCTGCCGAAGATGAAATACAGTCCAAGCCAATGAAAAATAGTGCCCAATAGGTGATGGCAAGACCATAATCGCCTGCCAGTAAGCGCTGAGCAAATGATCTATTGTCAAAATTTGTCTGAATTGGTAAGTTGGTTGACTTCGGTCATCACATATTCCAGAAGTCCAAGTTTAACCCACGAGTTAAGCCCTGAAAATGCCTAAAAAACAAAAGATTAGCGCGAATACACCTAAACAAATCGGTGTTGTAATTTGAGACTAAATAAAAAAGGGCGGGTATTGCCTTTCTTGTTTAATTGAATAATTTATTTTTTGCCCAACATTCCTTGCAGCGCTGCAGGTATGTCTCCCGGGGAAGACTACGAATTTTGAATTTCCGGATTCAGAGAGTTGCTGTAGTGAGGAGATATATTTTTCACCAAGTAAATACACTACCGGCAATTCTTTTCGCCAATTGCCTCGCTAACTTTAGTAATGGCGCGTTTACTAGCTTCAGCCAGGATAACCTGAGCTTCCGCGTCACGTTTTGAAGCCTCCAGTTCACCTTCGGGCCCTTTAGAATTGCTGCTTGCTTGTCACCGTCAGCTCTAGTAACGGGTTTCTCGACGCTCACGTTCGGCGGCTGCTTGCTCTTCCATTGCCTGCTGCATAGTATGGATGGATTGATGTCTTGAATTTCCACCGTCTTTAGAGTGATACCCCAATCAGAAATATCATCTGAAATGCAGCTTTTAGTTTTGCTTTAATGTGGTCGCGTGACGAGAGCGCATCATCGAGATTCATTTCACCTACGATGGAGCGCAGTGATGTTTGTACTAGGGTCTGAATAGCAATCACATAGTTTTCAACACCATAAACTGCTTTTTCTGGTGACACGATATTTATGTAAGCAACGGCATTAGTTATTATTACGGCATTGTCCTTAGTGATTACATCTTGGGAAGGTATATCAAGAACAATGTCTTTTGTCGTTACTTTAAATGCGACGGAGTCAATAAATGGAATAATGAAGTTAAGACCCGGATTAAGCGTTTTGTTGTATTTACCTAGTCGTTGAACTACCCACTTAAATCCCTGCGGAACTTGGCGCACACCTTGTGCAACAGTAATAAGTAGAAATACGAATATGGCTATCGCCAATATCATCTCTGGTGTCATTGCAATACCCCTTTTAATAAAATCGTTTTCAGGCTTTTTCTACAATTAGTGCATTTCCAGACAAATCTTTAACACTTACTCTATCTCCAACAACCAATTCGTCTTGCGAAATAATCAACCATTCATCGGAGCCCAGCACAGGTGCTGGGAATCGAACTTTTCCTCTCTTCTCACCATCCGGCACACGTAATACTTGCCCAATTTCACCTAACAGTTGTTCCTTGGAAAGGCCGGCCTTTGTTTTGTCGATATTTAGTGGTTTGATTAGTTTAAACCAAGCGATTGCAAACGCTGTTGAAGATACTGCCCAGATGAGAATTTGAGCGATGACTGACATTTCTGGCAGGGGCACCATGAGTAAACCTACTACGACAGCAGCTGCGCCAAACCAGAAAATAAAAAATGATCCTAGAAAGATTTCGAAAAGCATCAGAGCGATGCCAAATACAATCCAGTGCCAATAGAGAAGTATAAAATCCATGATCTGGTTCCTTTTTAGCAATAGATCATTATTGATCTGTTTGGACTCCCTAGTAAACCTGTATTTCGGGGCGGAGTCAGAAAATTCCAGATGTTTAACGGGTTAGGGCTGTAGCTTAATGATAATGCTGTTTTCTAAGCTGACCACGTGAAAACAAAAAAGGCCGGCAATTGCCGGCCTTTCTCTTAGATGAAAATTTACTAAAAAGTGTTGAGCGCGAGTAACCTCGCTTCCTGATCTGCATCGTTAGCAAAATTTACGATCATATCTGACGTTACAGGCACTCGATTAAACGAGTGACCTAGCGCATCAGCAATTGCCGAAGTAACAGCAGCCACTGCGCTTCCTTGTGATGGCTCACCTACACCTCGCCCACCCGCTGGATTATATGGGTCGGCAATATCTACTGCGCCATTCGGCATTTCGATTGGTACATCTAATATTGTTGGAAGCTTCGCCTGATGAAAGCCAACATTTGCCGGTAATGCATTTTGTGGATCGTAGACATGTCTTTCTGTTGCTGCCATGCCGAAGCCCCAAACTGCGCCGCCGTTAATTTGTTGCGACAGCCCTTGTGGATGAATTATCGTGCCGCAATCTGCAATGCCAACATAATCAATAACATCGTACTTGCCTGTGTCTAGATCAATTTCTACTTCCGCCATACTGATCATCAAACCGGGAGCGATTCCTCGTTTCTCCAGATTATCTTTGGCGACGCCGATGAGACCTGTGCCAGCGATTCCTATCACTGCACGTTGCGTAATAGGGTGAATGTCTTCTGGGTATTCTTCACCACTAAAACTACCGCCCATTTCAATTGCTTTAGTTGCGGCTTCACCATAACTCATTCCTTGATCGGGATTGTCTGTTCTAAACACGCGTTCGTCAGCAATATCGTATTCATCAAAAGACCCACCAAATTCAGCCGCGGCAATCTCTTTAAGCTTGCGCACTGCATCTTCAGCTGCCACCCAATTCGTACGGGTATGGGTAAAGATCGTATTAGAACCACCCTGGGTCGAGGCATGAGGTAAGTGACGATCGGTGCTGCCTCGAACGATTTCGCAACTTTCCCAACGGCACTTAAGAACCTCCGCCGCTGCTCGCGCAGTGCCAGCATAGGAATAGGTACCTAGATTACCGACTCCGTTGTGCAAATGAATTCGACCGTCAGGCGTAATTCGAACTAGTCCGTCATAGCCATTGCCACCTGCGGCGTGATAACCAAGTCCCACTCCAAGTCCGCGAATCTTGCTGCCATTGCGTTGCCGTGGCGCAGCTTCACGTTCGGTCCAATTAAACATGGCGGTCGCCATATCGATGGCTTCTGCCATGAATGCACTGGTGACAGGTCCTTGATGTTCGTATACCGGTGATTCACTATGGGGCGCGTTCACTCTTCTGAACTTTGCGCGATCCATGCCTAACTCCCGTGCTGCAATATCCATGATAGGAGCGATGGCAGCAGACATTTCATTTTGTCCGGGTCCGCGCTGAGCACCTCTAGGAGCCGTATTGGTAAAAACAGGAATATTGCGCAAGCGCATCGCAGTGGGCGTATACACAACTGATATATGTTGTGCCGAGGAAGAAGCGCTATTTCGCCCAGTGGGACCGCCATCACTAATTATGATCACATCAACCGCTGCAACAGTCCCGTCGGCGCGCACTCCGGTCTTTACCCAACCCTGCATGCCAGGTCTACCAACACCAAGGTAGTATTCTTCTTCCCTTGTAATGCGCAATTGCACTGGTCGATTGAGCAACTGTGAAAATCGTCCAGTAATGGCCATAGTTGGGTAAACTCGACCTTTCGAACCAAAACCACCGCCGGTGTTTTCAGAAATCATGCAGACGTTTTCAGGTTCGATACCTAAAAGTTCGGCTAAAGGTTCTACAACAGCACTTTGGCTTTGGGTAGAGGCGTAGAAATAGCATTTACCATTTTGCCAATAGGCCATGCTACTACGAGGTTCCATACAATGGTGTGGTGTGCCTGCGGTAACAAAAGACTCTTCGACGATAACTTCACTTTCAGCAAAGGCCGCGTCTAAATCTCCATAAGTCCAGCCATCGGCAAATTCGACGCCTTGCGGTTCCTGTCCATTTCTGAGTTTTTCTACTTCTCGGGGCGGCCATTTAATTGTGTTGATTCCTCCGCGAATAGTGGCATTCTCATCTTCCAGTGAGTTAGATTGCATTAGGACATTGCCATCAGGGTAGGCATTGGGGCCACCTTCAACCAAACTCTCTAATGGATCCGTTACGAATGAGCGTCGTTCGAATTCGATTTCTATATGATCGATAGCGTTTTCTGCAATAGAGTCGGATATAGCGGCGATTGCCACAATAGGCTGCCCGATATAAGTAACATCATCTGAAGCAAGCACTGGGTCATCTGGTGCAGTTGAAAGTGGAAGGTCATCAGCAGTTAAAATGCCAAGAACTCCATCCATGCGCAGTGCTTCCGACGCATCGATGCTTACTACGCGACCACTGGGAAGCGGACTGGTTAAGAGTCGCGCATATACCATGCCTTCAGGTGCGAAGTCTTCAACGTATTTTGCATCCCCGGTTACTTTGCCTTCGACATCAGGCGGAACAAAATCTTTTCCAATATGCATAAATGTCATGACAGCAACTCCGAGGCGCGCATTACGCCGTTTAAGTAATGATCATAAGCACCACATCGACAGAGATTACCTGCCAAAGCTTGTCTTGCGTCTTCGCGAGTTGGATTTGGATTCGAAATCAACAAAGCAGTAGCTGACATGACTTGTCCAGGCGTACAAAAGCCACATTGAGGAGCAAGTTCTTCAATAAAACCTTGTTGTACTGCACTGAGTTGACCATCGGCAGTTCGCAGCCCTTCAATCGTTGTAATTGCTCTATCTTTAATGGTATGCGTCAGCAAGGAGCAACTGTAGTTGGCCACATCATCCAATAACACTGTGCAAGCCCCGCATTCGCCACGATTACACGCAACTTTTAATCCGGTTAAAGCAAGTTTATTGCGTAAGGTGAAGGCGAGTGTTTCGGAAGGAGATACGTCAACGAGTCTTGTTTGTCCATTTATATTCAATGAAAGCAAACGCTCCATGACGGCGTTGGAATTCGTTTGGGCGGAGGCTAAATAGTATCCAGCGCCTGATGCCGCTGCGGCACTGGAATAGATCACACCCTTGATAAATCTGCGTCGAGATAATTTTGGGTTCACAGTTGGGGACACTCCCATTATTTCAGTTTTTTTGCGAATTAGAGGACTTTGCGATAGGGGAAGCTCGACTTCAAACAGTAACCTCCCGGCTCTCAAAAATCAATCCCGCAGGCCAGTAAATTAGGGCTTTTCAAGCCACTGACCCATATTTTACAAATTCAGAATAGGTTGGTTTTTGCCGATTCAACTTGACCTTAAACCTCGAAACGAAATGAGAATGTAGTCATTCAAGAAAGGCTTAGTTCCAACCAGATGCGGCAGAAACAATAAGGAGAAGTCTTATGATTCAAGAAAGACAGGTATCTATTTTTACTTTTTATTTTATTCTTAAATAAGAACTATTCGTATCTAAGAGCATCGATTGGATCGAGGTTAGCAGCTTTTGCTGCAGGCAAGATACCAAATAGAACCCCAACGAATCCGGAAAAGCCAAGAGCCAACGCGATAGACCAGAATGGAATGGTTGCCGGAGGAAATCCTGGAATAGAAGTGGCGATCAAAGTACCTAAACCAAATCCTGCCGCTAGCCCGATCATCCCGCCTAATAAAGATAGTAATAAAGCCTCAATTAAGAATTGCATGAGAATGTGATGACGCTTTGCACCGATAGCTTTACAGATTCCTATTTCACGGGTGCGTTCTGTAACGGAAACCAACATTATGTTCATAATGCCAATGCCACCAACTAATAGAGAAATACCAACGATGCCGCCAATAACAATAGTTACCATTCCGATGATCTGATTAAACTCTTCCATGAGTTGTTCTGCAGTCTGAATACGAAAATCGTCATCTTCATCACTGCTAAGATCATGCGCATTGCGCAATAGATTCGTTAGCTGAGAGCTTACATCTTCAACTTTGGCACTTTCAGAAAAACTTAATTGAATCTGTATATCAGTACGGCCTGGTTACCTTGAATGCTTACCATGGTGGAGTAAGGAACAAGTACAATATCATCCTGGCTCATGCCCATGATGTCGCCACGAGGTTCCAACAAGCCGACAATTTTGAACCACTCACCGCCAAGCTCGAAGTATTCATTAATTGGATTTTCTGGCAAGCTTAAATTTTCTCTAACATCTTCTCCTATAATCGCGATTCGGCGTCTGGTTGTATTATCAGATTGCGCAAGAAAGCGACCCTCTTGAGTGTAAGACTGCGACACGTCCTGGTAGGCATAGGTTGTTCCCATAATCTGACTGAAAGCAGTTTGGGAACCGTATTTAACCTTTCGATGAGCGATTGGCATAGAGGATGGGGGTAATAGATGCGATGCCTTCGGCTCGTTGTTCAATCAGTTCTAAGTCTTCAGGAGTTAAGCGGGCTCGAATACCCTTCATTTGATCTTCGAAGGGGGTATAAGACTGAATGGTTAAACTGTTTGTACCTAAGGATGCGAAAGTATCGCCAATGAATGCGCTCATTCCTTGCGTAACAGATACTACTGCAATCACCGAAGCAACACCGATAATGATACCGAGAGTCGTCAAAAAGCTCCTAAGCCGGTGAGCGAAAATCGACATAAGAGCTGAGCGAGAGCTTTCGAAGAGAGCAAAGAACATTAGCTGGTTAACTCCGCAGTGCCTTTTTCTACTGCTCTGTCATTAAAAATCTTTCCGTCTTTCATTTCTATGATGCGATGACAATGATGAGCGATCTCGTCTTCGTGAGTTACGACAATAAGTGTGTGGCCTTCAGCATGCAATTCATCAAAGAGCTGCATGATCTCAATTGTGGTGCGAGAGTCGAGGTTACCGGTTGGCTCGTCCGCCAATAATATTGATGGATGGGTAACCAGGGCCCGGGCAATCGCAACTCTTTGTCGCTGACCGCCGGACAATTGATTGGGCAAGTGGTCCATTCTGTCTGCCAGGCCAACTCTTTCTAATGCTTCGATGGCTATTTCCTTACGCTGTCTAATACTAATATTGCGATAGATTAAGGGTTGCATGACATTGCCCAGAGCGTTGGCGCGAGGTAATAGATTGAAGCTTTGAAAGATGAATCCGATCTCTTTATTTCGAATTTCAGACAGTTCGTTTTGGTCTAGGTTTTCGACGTTTGTACCATTGAGATGATATTGACCTTTAGTAGGTTTATCCAAGCAGCCCAGAATATTAAGCATGGTGGACTTACCGGAACCTGAAGACCCTATAAAGGCGAGATAGTCATTTCTAAAAACATCAATGTTAATGCCATCCAAGGCTTTAACTACCTGGAATCCCATCTCGTAGTATTTCGTAATGCCTTGAAGTTGAATTAGAGCCATGTGACCCTCTTATAAACCAATTAAGCCCTTAGTCATCTTCGACAAGGTTGGTATTAAGGCGGTCGCCGTCGAGAAGATGTCGCAACTCTTGGTTTGGACCGATAACGATTTCAATGTCGTTATCCACAATACTGGTTAATTCCTGATACTCGTCGTCAGATAATCCAACATCTACTTTAGTCTTGCGTGCAATGCCATCATCATTAACAAATACAAAGTACTCGCTGCGAAGTTCAGCTCGATCTTCTTCAAAGATTACTGCTTCGATTGGCACAGCAGCGACACTCTGGTCTTGCCTGGTAAAAATTTCAGCACGGCATGACATGCCAGGTCTCAGTACTACTTCACCTGGGTCGGTTATATCAATCTTTACTACGAAGCTAAGCCCAGTGCGCCCTTGAGCAATTTTTGCGGTGTTGGCAATAAATCGCACGACGCCCCGCATGGGTTGGTCGGGGTAGGCGATAGCTACAATTTCTGCCCGTTGGCCTACTTCGACATTGGCGATATCTGCTTCATCTACTAAGACTTCAGTGTAGATACTAGCGGGGTTGGCAATTGTCATTAGCGACGACCCAGGAATATTCGTCGAGCTTGCAATTGCCGTTTCACCAACTTTGATATCCAGGCTGGTAATTACGCCATCAATGGGAGAAATAATTTGAGTCTTACTTAACTGATCAAGCACCTGATCGAGTTGTGCTTCCGACTGAGCCAAGCGCTCTTGAGCAGATAGATAATCTATGCGCGCTAATTCCAATTGGTTGAGTAATGTTTCGTACTCTTCTTCTCCAATCAATTCCTGTTGGTACAAACTCTTACTGCGTTCGTACTGCCTTTCTAAATTTGCAATTCGAACTTCCTGGCGTTCGATATCAATAGTATTAATTCTGACTGCGGCTTCAGATTGTTCGAAGCCTGCAATAAAATTTTTATCGTCTACACGTAAGACGAGATCACCAGTATCAACTTGATCGCCTTCTTCCACAAACAGATCGGCAACTTTGCCAATCACTTCTGAGCTCAGCATTACTTCTTCCTCGTGAGCGAGAAATCCAGATGCAAGAATTGAAGGGCTTATGATTCTTTGAGAAACCACAGAAATGTCTACTTCTTTGGCATTGGTGCCAAAAACGGCGCGGTTAATAAAGGGCAGGGCGATGACCGTTCCTGCTATAAAGAAGACAACCAAAAGCTTCTTGAGGTTCATGACTGCTGTTCCAATTCCTTATAAGTAAAACTTAATAACGACCAAAATACCCAAGACCGGGAGTTTTCGGGCGCTCACCCTATCATATTTCGGCTTAAGTGAGGGCAAAATAAGCCCAAACCCCTGTTAACAGCAGATAAGGCGCAAGCACTATGCCGCAAGCCTTAATCCAGCTCGATTCCAACCACTGTTTATAGGCCATAACCGTGAGCGCTATGGCCCAAATAATAGTTAAGTCGAGTTGCAAAAAAAGCGCATCGAGGGAGGTGATGTTGACCTCCATCCCCAAATTTCGAAGCGTGAGTGGATTGAGTTCAGCGGCACTTAGTTGACCGTTTGGAGAGAGGGCTACGGTTACCGCCATCCCAACGTTTGATAATAGATAAGGCAGTGCAGTCCAGACTACTAGTGAGAACCAATTGGTAAATTTGAAGCGGTCACCAATTAATGCGGACATTAAGCTCAAATAGCCTGCCTGAATAACCCAAAATACGAAAAAGGCAGCCGGGCCGCCAAGAACGCCAAACATAGTAAATGTAGTCTGCGACATCGAAGTCATTCCATCTCTTGCTGCTTCCATTTGGTCTTCAGATAAATTTGCTAGTGCTAGTGAGTCGTCAATAAACCAATCGAAGTCTACTATTGTGTAGTACCAGAACATGACCAGCATCATGCTGATCAATATCACCGCAATGGGAAACAACTTAGTAGGTCGCTGTTCTAATTCAGAAAAGGCCTCGGAAGGAGAAGCAATAATGTTAATGGCGGTGTTTATCAAACCTGCAGGCTCAGTCTTAGTGCTTTGCAGGGCTTCAGCGTCTGTCATGGCCAACTCCGTTTCTTGGATAATATTTAAACAGTCTGCCGCTTTCGGCAATATGGAATAAATGCTGCTAACGCAGATTATTGCGACTATTGTCCGGTTGATATAACTAGATATGGAAGCACAGTGGGTAGATTCAATTATCGCATTTTACTAACTTTCGCTCTAATTATTCGGCGGGCCAGAGGCAGCGTTCGTCGAGGGTGGTCGTTAGGGGATGGAAACCATTAATGCGCGCGTTCCTGCTCGTTGGGCATGATATGAGCTTCAATTTTTAAGTCTTGAATTTTTCTACCAACCAGTTCGATTATTCCTTTGTTACGAACTTCGCCAGTGGAGGTAAATTCAAAATGGTAGCGTCTACGCAATTGAATTGAGCCTTCTTTAGAGCGAATAGGCCACAGTCCTCTTAGGACCATGGTTTGATCTAACAGTTGTAAATTCCGAGATTTGCAATAGTGAGCAATATAGCCAATTGCATACAACTTGATCTTGTCGCTCTGCCACCAGAAAGCGACTAAAGCAGCCACTACAGTAGACCAAAATAAAAAGGAGAGTGACAGCATGGCTCTCTAATTAATGAAAGAAGGGATTGTTTATAGCATTATGCAATAGAAACTAAGCGGTTGCTTTAGCTCTTTCCTCGCAGCGCTTAATTTGTTCTTCAATGATTTCAAGCGCAGTCTTGTCGCAAGGAGGCAAACTCGCGTCGGATTGCTTGATAGGTGTAACTCGATCAGACCACTTAACCAAACCTGCTCCCCAGGTAAGTCCGGCCCGAAAGAAGCCATTAGTACATGCCCGCCTGGTTTAATCTTGTTCTCTTCAAGCGCTTCAGTGAGCGCGACGGGGATGGTTCCCGCCGAGGTGTTTCCGTATTTATGAACATTGATGAAAACTCTGTCTTCGTCTAGTCCTACTTTTTTGGCTAATGCGTCTAGGATGCGTTTGTTAGCCTGGTGCGGAACGACCAGATCAACATCCGCGATAGAAAGACCCTGTTGCTCCAAAACGTTTCCACAGGCTTGCGCCATAGCTCTTACTGCGCGCTTAAATACTTCTTGGCCTTCGAAATTCCAATCTACATAAAGAAAGTCATCAGTCATTCTCGAATAGGCTGATCCAAGGTTTGTTATTTGAATTGCGTATTTCGCGTCAGATTCACAACCGATATTTGCAGCTAGTAATCCAGTCTCTTCATCAGTTGCTTCGATGACTACAGCTCCGCAAGCATCACCAAAAAGAACTGCCACATCGCGGCGACTCCAGTTCATGTAATGGGAGATAAATTCTCCACCTATAACCAAGACTTTTTTATGGCCCCCGTGCGAATTAGGTTTGTGCCAATGTGCAGGCCATAAAGAAAGCCGGTGCAAGCTGAATTGATATCGATAGCCGCTGCGTTTCTTGCGCCTATCGCGTCGGCTATTAAAGAAGCTGTGTTAGGGCATAAGCTGTCGTTAGTGAGACTTCCTAAAAGGATTAGATCCAGCTCGCCGGGATCTAGATCTGCAGCAGCTAGAGCATGGCCAGCTGCGACTATTGCCATGTCAGAAAAATTGCAATGGCAGATCCGTCGTTCCCGAATTCCAGTCCGTGTGGTAATCCATTCATCGGACGTATCCATGAACGTGGTCAGATCTTCGTTACTGAGTACAGCGGGGGGTACACATTTACCCCAGCCAGTAATCTCTGCATGCTGCATGCAACCTCTCCAATTTTCGGAATTTTTCTGATCAACCCGGTTGTATATGCTATCGATCATTCATTACAGAATGTTAGAGCTAGTAAATATAAGAAATGACCGAAAATTTGTATTATTCGCTTGATGATCTTTCTTGAGAATCTACAATCAAGATCATTGAACGGCAGTAGTTCCGCGGCTAACGCAAGAAGAATACTGTATTTTCAGGGTGCTGAATACCCTGGTCACAAGTAGACAGAAATATGAATGTAGCATTGAAAGGGAATGTTCGCTGGAACAGGTGGGATTGGAAAATCCCATTGCTTTATCTGTGTTTTTTCTCTTTGAGTTCGATAAATGCTTACGCAAATTTCGATCATGCTCCCTGGAATGCGTTATTAAAAGAACATGTGCGTGTAATCGATGGCGGGCAAGCCACCCAGGTAAACTATGAGGGAATGCTCGCAGACCGAGATCGATTGAGAACCTATCTTGATCAGATCGCTTCAGTTAAGCGTGGCGATTTTGATAACTGGCAAGAATCCGAACAACTTGCATTCCTAATCAATACTTATAACGCTTGGACCGTTGAGCTAGTCCTTACTGAATATCCTGACTTGGAGTCCATTAGGGAAATAGGTTTGTTTCCTTTTTCAGCCTGGCGTAGAAACTTTGTGAGTTTGTTTGGTGAACAGATTTCTCTGGACGATGTTGAGCATGGAATGATTCGTGATTGGGCAATCTATAACGAACCCAGAATCCATTTTGCTGTGAATTGTGCGGCGATAGGATGTCCAGCGTTACGAGCGGAAGCATATGTTGGCCACAGACTGGAGCGACAGCTAGAAGAAAACACAAAACTGTTTCTACAAGACAGGAGTCGAAATTATTTCTCAGAAGGACGATTGTATGTCTCGAGAATTTTTGATTGGTATCGAGAGGATTTCGAACAAGGTTGGTTAGGAGTTAATTCGGTTTCAGAATTCTTGGCTCGGTATGCTAACGAAATAGAGCTAACTGAGAATGGTTTGTCTCAATTAGAGCAAAAAGAAATTCGCATTCGTTATCTACGTTATGATTGGAAGTTAAATGGAGAAAACTAGAGTCTTGATTTAATATTTTCAGATAATTTTTTAAAAAAATAGTTGTGCTACACTCCTTGACGGAAGAGTACCATCCCCGGTGGGGTGCCCGGACTTCAAACCCGGTGAAGTCTGTTAATGACAGGCTTGGTGGGTTCGACTCCTGCCTCTTCCGCCAGATTAAAAACAAGACTAAGTTTTTCAACTAGTTATCCCTGTTTTACACCGACTGATAGTGCCAGAAATCCACGTTTTGCTACATTCGGTGCTACATTTTGAAGACAACGCCCTACCTACCCTTACCGTATTCCGAAAACAGGCATGCGGTAACAGTCTTGCGAACATTGCTTGCTAGCAGTATTCCAATAACCATCACTGCAACTGTTATTTTTTCATCTTGGAGCCTCCATAGACGGGGTACTTCTTGCTTTCGTTATTGGTATCAATCTCTAACCTGATTCTATCCAACAACTTGGGGAATTAAAGGGCTGGATGAAGTTAGGTGATCATGTTCCTTGACTATAGAATTCTGCTAAACGTACACGTTGGATATTCTCTAATTGATAGCGACTTAATGTGCTGTTCTATTCAGCTTCAGAGAAATTGATATATCCATTTTTCCAGTATTTGTGAACCATCTCACGTAGAAAATCAAAGGATAAATCTTGGTCAATTTTCTTTTCAGAAATCTCAGCTTTAGATTTATCCAAAATATCTTTGAGTTTTTGGCCTAAGTTATCCCAGACTATTCTTTCCCGAATGTTTAATTTAACCCTTAGATTTTTGGTGCCTATAACCCCACCTGATTGAGATGAAAAATCAGGTTTTTCTATGTCACCTAAAAGATAAGGGTGAACATATGTCTCTGGGGTCACATCAAGAATGTTAAAATATTTATGCTCGTGTTGCTTTTCTTTTCTTAACGTAAAAGCAAGCTTGCCACTATTCGGAGACATTTTTTGTGTAAAATCCGCTAATTCCCATGGATTGAGGGA
>BPDI01000028.1 GCA_019654215.1 Gammaproteobacteria bacterium
AACTGGTGATTTCAGTTTGAGATTTTCCGCCATTGTTGAAGACGATGGGCAAGTTGTGCTTGCAGACATTAACGATGCAATGCTTGGTGTGGGAAGGGATCGAATTATTGATGCTGGCAAAATTAATAACGTTCAGTTCGCCCAGGTTAACGCAGAAGAATTACCCTTCGCAGACAAAACTTTCGACTGCATCTGCATAGCATACGGATTAAGAAATGTTACAAACAAAGATGCAGCGTTGAAATCTATGGAACGAGTCCTAAAACCTGGCGGTCGAGTTGTAGTATTGGAATTTTCTAAACCTAAGAATCAATTTATTGGCAAGGCTTATGACTTTTTTTCCCTCGCTATGGCCTGCTGTAGGGAAACTAATCACTGGCGATGCCAATAGTTATAACTACTTACTCGAATCAATTCGTATGCACCCCGACCAGGAAATCTTATTAGAAATGATGAAAAATGCTGGCCTGATTAATTGTAAATATCACGATGTATTGAATGGCATTTGCGCAATTCATTTAGGATTTAAATCATCATGACAAACTTATTCGGGAAAGCAGCATTATGGCCAGCAGAGCAAACCATAAACTATCTCCTCTTAACGGACAATCACGTTAGAGAGCAGATAGTGCAATTCGTAGGAAAAAGTCTTGAAATTAAAGTTCATACTCCGACCATGTATGTCACGGCTTTTATCAATTCGGATCGCGTAAGTTTAAATGCAGCTTCAGCAGAAGAGTTGAGTATCAAAGCAACTGCATCAGTTTCTGGAGAAGCAACTGAATTACTGAATATATTAGCCAGTAATAAGGAAGCTCCCTTAGCAAATTTAAAAATCGAAATTGCAGGAGATGCGCAATTTGTTCAGGAGCTTCTAAAGACAATTCAGTCACTGGATATCCAATGGTCTGATATAGCCACTCCTATAACGGGTGATGTTGTTACCAACGAAGTTGATGAGTTAGTTAAGGGCTTGAAGGTTTGGAGTTCAGACGCAAAAAAGCGAATCAAGAGAAATTTGAATGACTACATGATGGAAGAAGCTCGCTATGTGCCTTATGTTGCCAATGTCGAAAAATTCAAGGAAGACCTAGATGCTCTTCGCTTCAAAATCGATCGTGTTAAAGCTAAAACAGACTTGCTTTATAAACGCTTAGAGGAAGTAAACGACTGAAAAAACTCATTTTTTTCCACCTCGTTTCTTGTTTGCAGGGTTTTCTGGTGCTATCTTTGCTCCCCCGCTAATCAGCAGAGCTCATGAAGTGTCCCATCTACCTCGTTTATTAAAAATTCTTCGAGTCGTCGGCAAGTATCGCCTTGATGAGTTTCTAGTGCAGCAACCAGGCGCATGGTGGATTCGTTTATTCTTAACCCCCTATCGAATTGGAGCATACGCCAACTCGACAAATGACTCAAAGAGTCGACGCTTAAGATTGGCAATGGAAGAACTTGGCCCAATCTACATAAAGTTTGGTCAATTGCTTTCAACTAGAAGAGACTTCTTAGATAAAGAACTCGCTGACGAGCTACAATCTCTGCAGGATAATGTTCCTCCATTTACTTCACCATCCATTGAGTCAATAGTCGAAGATGCTTTAGGTTTAGAAACTAAGAGTGTATTTGGAAAATTAGATTCAGAACCTTTTGCATCTGCATCAGTCGCACAAGTTCACAAAGCCGAATTACTGGTGGCGAAGAGGTCGTTGTAAAAGTTATTCGTCCAGGCATTGAGAAAACAGTTGATGCCGATATTCGTTTGCTCAAGTGGGTAGCAGATTTAATTGAAAATAATTCAGCAATAGGAAAAAGGCTACGCCCAATCGAAGTTGTAAATGATTATGAAAAAATTATTTATGATGAGCTAGATTTGCAGTCAGAGGCCGCAAATACATCCCAACTTAGAAATAACTTCGAAGAAATTTCAACTCTTTATGTTCCTAAGGTGTATTGGGATTACACACGCAAAAACGTTTTAGTCATGGAGCGAATTCATGGGATACCGGTTACAGATATAAGTGAACTTAATGAATCAAAAATTGATTTAAAAAAGTTGGCTGAAACAGGTGTAGGTATTTTCTTCACTCAAGTTTTTGAGCACAATTTTTTTCATGCTGATATGCACCCTGGAAACATTTTTGTTTCGAGAGAAAATCCAGACAATCCTCAATATATTGCTATTGATTGCGCCATCATTGGTTCTTTAACTGATGATGATCAGGAGTATTTAGCTAAAAATTTGCTTGCGATTTTTAAGCGGGACTACCGGAGAGTGGCCGAGCTGCATGTGGAATGTGGCTGGGTTCCTAAAAATACCAAAGTACATGAATTTGAATCAGCAATACGCATGGTTTGCGAACCAATTTTTGAAAAACCTTTAAAAGATATTTCTTTTGGACAACTCTTAGTTCAACTATTTCGGACTGCAGGAAGATTCAACATGGAAGTACAACCTTCCTTAGTACTACTGCAAAAAACTTTACTCAATATAGAAGGATTAGGACGACAACTCTATCCAGAATTGGATTTATGGAAAACAGCACTCCCATATTTAGAAGATTGGAACACTAAAAGACTTAATCCCTTTACTTTGTTGAGCAAGATGCAAGAAAACATTCCAAACTATATCGAGCAGCTTCCACGTTTACCTTTTCTGTTGATAAAAGCCATTGAACAGTCAAGCGAGCTGGAGGCAATCAATGAATCTATTCGTGCACAACAGGAACTACAGGTTGAAAAAGAACGGCTTGCAAAACGCCGTTTAAAAAATGTAGGAATAACCGCGCTAGTACTTGCGGGAGCTACGCTGATTCCGGCAGTTGGAAGTTTCGTTTCGAATATTTCAATTGTGACGCTGGGATTAACAGCAGTGGGTTTCTATCTTTTGAGTTTTAAACGTTGAGAGCGCATACTTATCCGATGCCTTCCTTTTTAGATAAAGTTAACTGGAATGAAGATGGCTTAGTTCCTGTGGTTGCCCAAGATGTTGAGTCTGGGCGCTTGCTAATGCAAGCCTGGGCGAATAGAGAATCTCTGCAAGCATCTATAGAAGAAGGAAGAGCTGTTTATTGGTCGAGATCCCGCTCTAGACTGTGGCGCAAAGGCGAAGAGTCAGGAAATGTACAAAAACTTGTGGATGTATATATGGACTGCGACAATGACACATTGTGCTTCAAAGTCCAGCAAATTGGCGGTATCGCCTGTCACACAGGCCGTGAGAGCTGCTTTTTCCAGAAACTAGAGAATGGTGAATGGAAAGCTAGTGAACCCGTCCTTAAAGATCCGGCAGAAATGTACGGAAATTCTTAAACACCCCAGGTGTTTGCGCTAGGCGTTGAGTGTTAACATGAACAAAGTACTACAGGAATTGGCAGCCGTTATTGAACAGCGAAAATCCGCTTCTAGCGACTCATCTTATGTAGCCAGTTTGCATAGGAAAGGTCTAAAAAAGATTCTTGAAAAAGTTAGCGAAGAAGCTAATGAGACGATTGAAGCTGCAAAAGAATGCGAAAACAATTCTGAAGAAAACAAAGCAGCAGTTGTACATGAAACTGCAGACCTTTGGTTTCACACAATGGTTATGTTGAGCCATTTGGATTTAGGACCTGAGCAAGTTCTAAACGAATTAGAAAATAGGTTTAACGTATCTGGCCTTGAAGAAAAGGCTTCACGTAAAATTGAAACCAACAAGTAAGTTTGCTGTTGGTATTGGAGGTTTATCATGGGTGTAGGTGGAATTGGCATTTGGCAACTATTGATTATTTTATTGATCGTGGTAATGCTTTTCGGGACTAAAAAGCTGCGCAACTTAGGCTCTGATCTCGGTGGCGCCTTAAAAGGATTTAAAACTGCAATGAAAGATGATCAGGCTGAAGTAGAATCTGAAGAATCCGATGAATCCGCAGGTGAAACTATAGAAGCAACTGCGGAGAAAGTGGAAACTAAAGAAGCTTCTTAACCTTCAGTGCAAGCTGCAGTCATCTGCACGACTTCAGTCGATGTTTAATATTCATTCAACCGAAATTCTCTTAATCTTAATTGTCGCCCTGGTCGTAATTGGACCAGACAGGCTCCCTATGGCTGTAAAAACTGCCGGGCTTTGGATAGGTCGATTCCGACGTTCCTTTTATAAAGTGAAAGCAGAAATAGAAAGAGAATTAAATACCGACGAAATTCGACGACAATTGCATAATGAATCAGTTTTGGCTCAAATCGATGAAGCTAAAGCAAAAGTTGAATCAGTGGCTAAAGAAACTGAAACCTCCGTAAACAAAATCGTAAATACGGATAACTTCGATCCCGGTGCTTCCAACGCAACAGATGATCAAAATTCTGACCAGAACGAGAAATCAATTCAAGAAGAACTTAAGGAAGTTTCTGATCATGTAGAAGAAGTTGCAAAAGAAATTTACGAACCTAATGGTAATCCTAAAGCAGTCAACAAGGAATCTACTAACGAGGAAACAGTGAAGCAAAACGATGGTGTCAGCTGAAGACGAAAAAGAGTTAACGCTTATCGATCATTTGGTCGAGTTACGCGATCGCATATTGAAATGCGTGACTGCCATCGTCGTGTTCTTTCTCGCTTTGTTTTACTGGGCAAATGATATCTACAATTATGTAGCACTTCCTCTGATTCAAGCATTGCCAGAAGGCTCATCGATGATAGCGATCGATCCAACATCCCCCTTCTTCGCTCCCTTTAAGCTAACGTTTTACGTGGCCTTCTTACTAGCAGCACCCTATATCTTGTACCAGCTTTGGTCGTTCATTGCACCTGGTCTTTATAAGAATGAGAAAGCACTAGCGATTCCCTTATTTGTTTCTAGCGTTGCACTTTTTTATGCGGGAATAGCTTTTGCTCGCTATATTTTATTTGGAATCGTGTTTGCCTTTTTTATCTCAGTGGCTCCAGAAGGAGTTCAGGTTGCACCGGATATCAATAGCACTCTTAATTTTGCTTTAACTATTTTCTTGGCCTTTGGCATCGCCTTTGAAATACCAATTGCCGTTTTCCTCTGTATTTGGGCTGGCTTGGCGGAACCAAATTCTCTATCTGGGAAGCGGCCTTACGTAGTCGTCGGTTGTTTTGTTATAGCTATGTTGTTGACACCACCCGATCCCTTTACACAATCAATGCTTGCCCTTCCAATGTGGGCATTATTCGAGTTAGGAATTGTAGCGGGAAAGATAATGCTTAAAAAGCAAGCCGAAGAAGAATCCGCAGCAAGCCAGTAGCAGATTAGCTAGACTTCAAGCCGAAAAGTAACCGGTCCATCGTTCTCCAAACTTATCTTCATCTCATTACCAAACTGCCCTGTGCCAATTTTAGCGTAATTAGTTTTTGCAACGTCAACAAGATGATTGAAGATTGTTTTGGCCACATCTGGTGGCATTGCTGAAGAAAAACTTGGTCTTAGTCCTTTATCGGTTGCAGCAGCCAAGGTGAATTGTGAAACCAGCATTACTTCGCCTTCGATGTCTTTAACACTCAAATTCATCTTGTCTTCATCGTCCGCGAAAATTCGATAGGAAAGAATTCGTTCTAGAAGTTTTTTGGCGGTGGCATTGGTATCTTCTTTTTCAATACCAATTAAAGCAAGAACGCCTTTATTAATTTCTGAATAAAGTTGACCCTCAATTACAACCTTTGCGTAATTAACTCTTTGAATTAGTGCGATCATCAGTGAATTATTCAGCTAGCAGTCTGCAATTCTTTCGCAATATCTTGTGTCGCTCGAATTAGCGCATCGACAGTACCGGGCTCTGAAGCTGCATGACCAGCATCCCTAACAATGTGTAAGTCCGAGTTCGCCCATTGATGGCATAATGCCAAGGCATTATTAAGCGGACATAGTACATCGTAGCGCCCATGGATAATGCGTCCAGGAATATCGCCAATTACACTTATATTTTTAAGAATCTGATTCTCTTCAATGAATCCTTTATTTACGAAGTAATGGGTCTCAATTCGGGAAAGTGCAATCGCATTGTGAGGCTTTGTAAGCCTGGCCACGAATTCAGCGCTGGGCCGCAGTGTTGCAGAATTCCCTTCCCAAGCAGACCAGGCCTTTGCCGCAGCCAAATTCGAGCAAGCTCATCTTCGCCCGTAAGCCGGTCATAATAAGCTTGCACCAAATCCCCCCCCGCTCACTTTCAGCAATGGGTTTTAAAAAATCTTCCCAATAGTCAGGAAAAATTCTGTTCGCACCATCTTTATATACCCAATCCAGATCACCTTGCCTGCAGAAAAAAAATGCCCGCAATATTAGCGCTGATACGCGTTCAGGATAGGCCTGAGCATAAAGCAAACTTAAAGTAGAGCCCCGGGAAACCCCCCCGAACAGAATCCACTTATCAATTTCCAGATGTTCGCGAACTTTCTCGATATCACTTATTAGATGATCAGTTGTTTTTTTCGTCAAAGGGAAACCATGGGGAATCGACCTGCCACAACCTCTCTGATCAAAGATGATGATCCGAAATACTTGGGGATCGAAAAAACCGTCGAGAGCTAGCATCGCAAGCCCCACCGGGTCCCCCATGTACAAATAGCACTGGAATCCCGTGGGGGTTGCCGGATTCATCCAGATAAAAACTCGTGGATATCCGACACTTTAATTTGGTGTCGCTTATAAGGTTTTATTTCTGGGAATAGAACTAGCATGAGCTTTCTGCATATTGCTTTTATTAATAGCTTATCAATTTAATGGCTGAAAGGCTCCAATAGTAGGTCAGCTCAAAGGCCTGCGCTAGTAAAGATTCAGAAATTGGAAAAGTCTAACCTCTGGCAGCAGCCCCCTTTGTTCATTCTTTTGCGTTCATTTTCAGTTAAGTATTTCTTTCTCAGTCTCACATGCGCTGGCGTCACCTCAACGAGCTCATCTTCGGCTATAAATTCCATTGCTTGTTCCAAACTGTGAGAGATTGGTGGAGTTAATAAAATATTCTCATCACTTTCCCGGGGTGCTCGAATATTTGTAAGTTGTTTCGCTTTGGTGGGATTAACAACTAAATCATTGTCTCTACTATGAAGCCCAACAATCATTCCTTCATAGACCCTTTTGTGTTCGGCTCAATAAACAAACGACCCCTATCTTGTAGATTTAAAAAGGGAATAGGCCAAAGTTTTTCCTTTAACCATAGAAACCAATACCCCATTCTTCCGAGTTGCCAATTCTATTTCTTTGTATTCTCCATAGTGCTCGAATACATGAGTCATGATTCCCGATCCCGAAGTAATCGATAAGAACTGCGATCTAAATCCAATTAATCCCCTTGTCGATATTAAGTAGGATAAGCGTACACGGCCCTTTCCATCAGGAAGAAGATCTATTAGCTCTGCTCTTCTCTCGCCCAACTCTTCTATCACCGCACCCTGGTGCTGTTCTTCACAATCTACAACTAGCGCTTCATAGGGCTCAAGCTTTTTACCATCTTTAATCTGAACATTACCTCCGGTTTAGAAACGGCGAGTTCATAACCTTCTCTTCGCATGTTTTTAATCAGTACAGCCAGGTGCAACTCGCCTCTACCTGAAACAGTATATTTATCCAGCTCACTTCCTTGTTCTACTGTTAGCGCAACATTGTGTAGTAATTCTCGTTCTAATCTCTCTTTCAGATGTCGCGTGGTGAGGAATTTTCCTTCCCGGCCGGCAAAGGGGGAATCATTTACTTGAAAGGTCATGCTTATTGTCGGTTTATCAACAGTCAGCACAGGCATTGCTTCCACACTTTCAGGATCGCAGATAGTGTCTGAAATTTTTAAATTATCTATTCCGATTATGCAGACGATTTCCCCGGCCGCTGCCTCCTCCACATCTATTCGCCCCTAGTCCTAAATGGCTTTTGACCTGCAGCAATTTTCCTTTGCGCTCCTTTCCTTCACGATCGACGACGATAACTTGCTGGTTTGGCATCACAGTACCGCGAGTAATGCGCCCAATACCGATGACACCAACATAGCTACTGTAATCCAGTGCACTAATTTGCATTTGCAGTGGCGCATCTATGACAACCTCAGGTGCTGGAACCTTCTCAATTATTGTATGAAACAGCGGCAACATATCAGTCGCCAAGTTCTCAGCTTCCAAGCCTGCTGTTCCTTCAGTTGCCGATGCATATATCACTGGGAAATCCAGTTGAGTATCGTTTGCACCCAATTTGTCAAAAAGATCGAAAACTTCGTCTAATACCCAGTGAGGTCGAGCGCCATCGCGATCTACTTTATTAATAACCAAGATGGGATTGAGTCCCTGGTCGAATGCTTTCTGAGTTACGAAACGGGTTTGCGGCATTGGCCCGTCAACCGCATCCACTAGCAAGAGTACACTGTCTACCATGGATAGCACTCGTTCTACTTCTCCCCCAAAATCTGAGTGCCCCGGCGTGTCAACAATATTAATGTGGTAATCCTGCCAGTTTATTGCAGTGTTCTTAGCAAGAATCGTGATGCCACGCTCCTTCTCCTGATCGTTGGAATCCATGATTCGCTCAACTTGCTTGCCACGACTCCCTAACGTTCCCGATTGCTGCAAAAGTTTATCAACCAAAGTGGTCTTGCCGTGGTCCACATGGGCAATGATAGCTATATTGCGAATTTTTTCGATCATATGATATGGAGGAAGGTTTTAGGGAATTACTGCAAAAGCGCGCGAGTATACACGAGAGTGCTCATTGAAGTTAAGTTGGCAAAATCGGACTGTAGATATTGAGAGAATTCGATCAGATGCTGGAACTACAAGTCGAGCACTCCTATGTTGTTAAAACCTTCATCGTGGAGATGCGCGGCGTGCAAACGGCTCATCATTCCTTTATCACAATAAAGTAGGTAGTGGGTATCTTTATTTAAGTTCGAAAAATTTGTTCTGAGTTGATAGAAAGGGATTTTTAGAACTTCTGCACCTGCTATTTGTAAAGGGGTAATTTCTAATTCGTTGGGGTGGCGAATATCGATAACTACACTTCCATTACTAACCTTTTGTTCGATAGCAACTTCGGAACTCGCATTATTAAAGTCATCAACCACTTCAGTAATTAGTTGGTAGTGCGCAGTCTCGATTGCTGCTTGCAGTTTGTCAAAATCGAAATGTCTTTCTTCGCTTTCAATTTTTTCTAATTTCGCTTTCGTAGTGGGATTCTTAGATATAACTGCACAATATTCAGGAATGTTTTTAGAAAAATCTTCGGTACCAATTTCTCTGGCTATGTCGATAATTTCCTGCTTGTCATAGGTACAGAGTGGACGCAACACCATGGTTTCCGGTACGGAATCGATTACCGACATATTCTTTAAGGTCTGGCTTGAAACCTGGGCAACGCTTTCTCCAGTTACTAGACTACTGATATTCAGCTTTTTTGCTACTGCATCCGCGGCGCGCAACATCATACGCTTAAGAACTACTCCCATTTGAGAATCATCAATTTTATTAAGTATCTCTTCGACAATTCCTTCAAAGGGAACTGAGACAAACTTCACACGATGGGAACTGTGATATTTTATCCACAAAAACAAGGCGACTTCCTTAACAGCCAGCTCATGGGCTTTACCACCTAAGTTAAAAAAGCAGTAATGGGTTTGCAGTCCGCGTTTAATACATAGAAAGCTTGATACTGATGAATCGAATCCTCCTGAGATCAATGACAAACTGCGTCCTGACAGCCAAGAGGAAATCCTCCCAGTCCAGGAATTTGTCTTTTAATGATGTAGAGGAACTCGTCTCTAATTTCTAAAAGGACAGAAATATCGGGGTTCTTGAGTTTCACTCCTGCGGTTTACAATTTTGTTTTAGTCCTCGTCCACGTACTGTTCTACATCAACTGATTTAAATGGATGCTTACCAGTACGTTTGCAACGAACAGCAAATGTTTTACCCGTAATTTGTTCACCGTAGACGTCTTGGGTTAACTGAAAGATTTCTTCGATCGCTGGTAATGGGTGTCTATCTACTTGCAGAATTTTGGCAATTCCGGAGTTGAGGCAATCCGATCATTAATTGCTGCGAGCATACCTGGATTTTCATTACTGGTTTCTATTTCCAGAGCTCCCATTCACCGGTGACACTTATACCTTCATCCAATTCCTTGAGTATTTCCCGCAAGTTCTTGCGAGTTGCCGAATAAAGCGTCGACGCACTGGGCGACTCTTAATCGTAATCTCGGGAAACAGTTTGATGAGGTACAAAATCAAAATCTCAGGCTGACTCGTGATCGCTCAACTGGCAATTTTAGCGCAGTGATGGTGCAAAAATTTTAATTTGCTCTAAAAATCGCACCTTAATGATGCAATGAAAATATCAATGCACTCTATCAGTGCTCTTTTTGTTGAAGTTTATTTTCAGCTCCAGTAAATTCGGGCCTTGCAGCGGTATGGCTGCTGGCATACATTTTGCTCTTCCCCATGCACACAAGGCAAGTCTCAGAAAGCAGTATCTCTGACTCGAATGGTACCCCTGTGAATAGGCCGGGATCTTGAGTCCCGATAAAGAGACTTTTCGTTGTTGCCAATGCCCGAGCCTACTCCCATTAACATTTAATGGTGAATGAGAGATCGCTTAAAAGAATATAGTATCAAGTAGTCGAAAATCGATTAGGAGAAAGAAAAAAAATGAAATCAAAACTGGAATACATTTGGCTTGATGGTTTCAAGCCTACCCAAAGCCTGCGCAGCAAGACGCGGTAGAGTCGGACTTTGGTGGAACTCTGGAAGAGTGTCCGATGTGGTCATTCGACGGTTCTTCCACTCTGCAAGCGACAGGCGAAGATTCAGATTGTTTATTAAAGCCTGTTGCCATATACCCGGACCCTGATCGGCCAATGCCTATTTAGTAATGACAGAAGTGCTTAATGCTGATGGCACTCCGCATGAAACTAATGGTCGTGCCACAATCGATGATGACGATGACGATTTCTGGTTTGGTTTCGAGCAGGAATATTTTTTATGGGATACCAAAACTAATCTACCTCCAGGTTTCCCCCCCGGCGGTTACCCTGGCCCTCAAGGCGCCTATTATTGCTCAGTTGGAGCGGCTAACGCGCACGGCCGTGACTGCATCGAAGATCACTTAGACCTATGTCTCGAAGCAGGAATCAACGTAGAAGGTATCAAGCTGAAGTGGCAGCTGGCCAATGGGAATTCCAGGTATTTTCAAAAGGTGCCAAGCGCGCTGGTGATGAAACATGGGTAGCTCGTTATATTTTAGAGCGAACTGCTGAGCGCTATGGCCTGGCCATCAACTACGATCCGAAGCCTCTTGGTAAAGATCTGGATTGGAACGGCTCTGGCATGCACGCCAACTTTTCCAATGGCACCATGCGCGAGTCTGGCGACGAATCTGTATTTACCAAGATTTGTGAACACTTCGGCAAGAATATTGAGCGCCACATTAGCGTCTATGGTGCCGATAATGATCAGCGCCTGACTGGCGAACACGAAACTCAGTCTATAGATATGTTTAGCTACGGGGTTTCAGACCGTGGTGCCTCCATTCCCTATCCCGGTAGGCACGGTTTTAAGATGGCTGGAAAGGTCGTTTGGAAGATCGCCGTACCGCGTCCAATGCGGACCCTTATAAAGGGGGCGTCTTCAATCATTAAGACCACGAAAGAAGCATTAGGCTAAACCCCATTAGTTAAATTTATACAAAGCCCGGTTTTCCCGGGCTTTTTTTTTTCAGGGCTCATTCAATCTAAAATTGAATTTGCACTATTTTGGTGCATAATCTTCAACCGGATCTCGCCACCCTGCCTTGGTAGCCTTGCAAGTCCCATTCTTCGCATCTTAGCGGCTCTTCTGTTAGCGAATTAGTTGGTCTTCATATTGCATAGCATCAGTGTTGCCGGAACGGTGAATAAGCCAGACTGGAACAAATAGATATTTACAGAGCAGTAGCGTGACCCTGGATAGCATACATAAACGCTTGTTAGACCACTTAAAAACCGGGGTCGTGTTGCTGGATAGCAACCTGAGGCTGCTCTATATCAACATCGCCCTGAAGCCTTATTCGAGATGAGTGATAAGAAAGCCAAGCATCTATTTATCGGTGACATACTCATTAATGCGGAAGAAGACATCGGCGAAATGCAAACAGCGATGGTTAAGAACACCAGTTTTACGAAGCGAAAAGCAGAGCTTCAACTCCCGAACGACAAGTCTATCTTTGTTGATTACACCCTTATTTCCGTTTGAGTTCGAAGGGGAGGCCCAAGCCTTGTTAGAAATAAGCTCCCTTGGACATTCTCAGCGCATCAGTCGAGAAGAGTCATTGCACTCAGCCCATGCAACAACACGTGAACTGGTAAGAGGATTGGCACATGAAATCAAAAATCCTTTGGGTGGCATTCGTGGGCTGCACAGCTACTGCGCAGGAAGCAGCTTCTGGCGAACTTACTGACTACACCAACGTAATCATCGAAGAAGTAGATCGATTACGCAATCTGGTGGGTCGCCTGGTTGGTTCGCGAAAACCATTGGAGCTTAAAGAAACCAATATTCATGAAGTACTGGAACACGTGCGTAGTCTAGTAAAAGCCCGAAGTCAGCGGAAACAGGATTAAGATTGGTTACGACTATGATCCGAGCATTCCTGCGATAGTTGCCGATTCTGAACAACTAATACAGGCCATACTCAATTTAGTACGTAACGCATCACAGTCTCTTAGTAGTCCAGATGTTGATCATGAACTCGGTGAAATTTTATTAAGAAGCCGCATTGTGAGAAAAAGTAACTATTGGAACCAAGTTTTACCGACTTGCCGCGGGTATTGAAGTTATCGACAACGGCCCCGGCATTCCACAGGACATGATTGACGCAATTTTTTATCCAATGATTAGCGGGCGTCCCGACGGTAGCGGATTTGGATTGCCAATCGCTCACGGCATTATTAATCAACACAAGGGCATGATCGAGTGGAGAGCAAGCCTGGTAAGACGAAATTCACTGTTGTGATTCCATTGGGAAATCACCACTAAAGCAATACGAAGGTTTAAGAAATGATGAGCGTACACAATTCAGTTTGGATCCTTGATGACGATAGATCCATTCGCTGGGTGTTAGAAAAATCTCTCAGCAAAACTGGTTTAAACACAGAAAAAATTTGAGAACGGCGACGACTTTTGCACCGTCTGCAACAAGAATCTCCTGATGCAATTATTAGCGACATCCGTATGCCGGGAATTAGTGGTTTGGATTTACTTTCCACTATTCAAGAATCTCACCCAGACCTGCCTGTAATCATCATGACGGCGCACTCCGATCTGGACAGTGCTGTTTCCTCATATAGCCGCGGCGCCTTCGAGTATCTTCCGAAGCCTTTTGATATAGAAGAAGCTATCGCCATGACCCAGCGTGCTTTGGAGCATGCTAAAGAAAAATTGGGCAACGAATCTGAAACAACAATAGAAGCTTCGCAACAAATAATCGGGGAAGCACCGGCCATGCAAGAAGTATTTCGTGCTATCGGTCGCCTATCTAATTCAAATATATCCGTACTTATTAATGGCGAATCGGGAACGGGAAAGGAGCTAGTCGCCCATGCCTTGCATGAACATAGTCCCCGCAAAGAAAGACAGTTCGTCCCGCTTAATGTGGCAGCAATTCCGAAGGAGCTCATCGAGTCGGAGTTATTTGGCCACGAAAAAGGGGCGTTTACCGGAGCCACTCAACAACGCAACGGACGCTTTGAGCAAGCACATGGCGGCACACTATTTCTAGATGAAATCGGTGACATGCCTGCAGATACACAAACTCGCTTACTGCGAGTCTTATCAGATGGTGAGTTTTATCGTGTAGGCGGACACACATCAATTAAGGTAGATGTACGTATTATTGCGGCGACTCATCAAAACCTGGAAAAGCTCGTAGAGCAACATAAGTTCCGTGAAGATTTATTTCATCGATTAAATGTTATTCGCATCCATATTCCGAGTCTTTGTGACCGCCGCGAGGACATACCAAAACTTGCCAGTCATTTTCTAAAAGTTGCTGCTGAAGAATTAGAAGTTGAAGCAAAAGTTTTAAGACCTGAAACAGAAAAATATTTAGTTGGTCTTAGTTGGCCAGGCAATGTGAGACAACTGGAAAACTTTTGTCGTTGGGTAACGGTAATGGGATCGAGTCGTGAGGTGCATCTAAACGACTTACCACCGGAATTCTCTGAACAAGAAGTCGATCTTGGTAACAACCGGTAGCTGGATCCAGGCGTTACAAGCTTGGGCTGATCAGCAGTTAAGTCTTGGTAATAAAGGAATTCTCGATGAAGCTACGCCACTCTTCGAACGAACGCTGATTGATATTGCTTTAAAACATACAGCAGGACGTCGCCGCGACGCTGCAAATCTGCTCGGATGGGGCCGCAACACTTTAACAAGGAAAATAAAAGAACTAGGGACTACTCATTCGACAGGCGCTAAATCTGAATAGTATAAGGTGAAGACTCGGGAAAAATCGCCTTAATCGAAAACCATATAGTTCTCCTTCCAATTTATAAGGCGGCCGTGCCCACGGTGCGAACCAGAATTAATCTGTACTAGTGGGTTATCCGAATAATCTCTATTCTAGTTTTCATCTTCCAGATCTACAGCATCGCACCAATCATAAGATCAGAAATCTAATGCACCATCATTAACTCCAACGATTCATGATACGAGTACCCAATCTTCATCACCTCTGCTTATAGACAATGTGATGGCCTCATCACACGCTGAAGGAATATAGTTTAAGCCTATAAATTCTGGCGCAAATAAAAGCACCTAAAATGATAATCTAAGGCAAGTATGTTTGGAGTGTTTTGGGATGGTAAAAAATTATCGGGTCGAAGCTGGAGAAAAATCAGGATAATAGTACTGATCTTATTCAAAGCTTTTGAGCGCTTGAATATAAACAATGTTCATATATTGTTGCCCAGGATGATTAAATTTTGATCAAAATCGTGCTTTTTGAGCCAGAAATACCCCCAAATACGGGAAATATTATCCGTTTAGCTGCAAATACGGGTTCACAGCTACATCTGATAAAGCCCTTCGGATTCGACCTGGAAGACAAAAAAATGCGCAGGGCTGGCTTGGATTATCATGAATATGCAGGAATTTTTACCTACGAAAGCTGGGAAAGCTTCAGGGAAACTCACGGAGACCATAGAGTTTTTGGAATAAGCACCAAGGGATCACAGTCCTACCATTCCATAGATTATAAAGAAGAAGACTTTGTGGTTTTCGGCCCCGAAACCCGCGGACTACCTGACTCAGTTAAAGAAGAGTTGGGGGCGGAGAATGTTTTACGGATTCCGATGTTGCCAGATAGCCGCAGCATGAATCTTTCCAATGCCGCAGCAGTGGTAGTTTACGAAGCTTGGCGGCAGCTAGGCTTCGTCGAAGGGATCTAAAAACTACTCGCTTTCTGGGGCTGGTGGTTCGGTACCTTCTGCTTCATCACCAGCACCATTGCTAGTACCTTGCTGGGCCATAGCCTGTTTTTGTTGCTGATACAGAACTTCGAAATTAATTGGAGAAAGCATCAACGCCGGGAAACTTCCCTTAGTAACCAATGCATCGATCGCTTCTCGCGCGTAAGGGAACAAGATATTCGGACATACCGTGGCCAATAACTGTTCGATTTGCGCGTCATCAAAATCCTTCGCTCCGAAGATACCCGCCTGGTGCACTTCGACAAGAAACGCAGTTTCTTCTTCCTGCTTCGCTTCGGCAGTGAGAACCAGCACAACTTCGTATAGATCATCCTGAATTTTATTGCTGCGGGTTTTAATATCGAAGTTAATCTTTGGCGCCCATTGCCCCTGAAATACAGCCGGGCTGCGGGGTGATTCGAAGGATGAATCTTTCAAGTAAATTCTTTGCAGGCCAAATTGTGGGCCTTCATCAGTCGCTGCACCTTCTGGTGGTGCACCTGCCTGTAGGTTGTTCTGGTCTTCTGCCATGGTGGTTCCTATTAATTCCTGTCAGAGTTCTATTTCAATGTTCGTTACTTTTGTACTAGCGGAAGCGACTGAGCCTTCCATTCTACAATTCCACCGGAAAGTCGGAAAACTTCTGCATGACCTGTCTCTTGCAATGTCTTGGCCGCTTCGCCTGATTGTTGCCCAAGTTTGCAAACAACAACTAAAGGTTTTTCTTTATGTTTCTTCAACTCAGTTACTCCGTGCTTCAACTTCGCTAACGGAATGTTTATCGAATCGACAATATGTCCTGAGTCGAATTCCTTTTTGTCGCGCACATCGACGACAACGGCGTCCTGGCGATTAATCATCATTACTACTTTTTGTGGACCAACGCTGCTGGCGCTGTTTCGCTTGTGATACATGATTATCACACCTAGAGTGATAACCCACATCGTGGCAAGTATCAGATGGTTACCAATAAATTCTACAAATTGCGCCATTAGCGATTACTGGAAAATTGCTATTTAGTTGTACTGAAATTTGGTTATGGGGGCGTCGATCGATAGTTTCAATTACGGCCCGACCTGTGTAAAAAGGCGAGCAGTATACACGTGTCATGGCTGCTAAAGAAGAACTAAAAACACACGATTCCCTATGTCTGCTCGCTATCATTAGGCCTTTCAAGGATAATACTGCCATCTCGAAGAATTCCTCCACAGGCCGAATTTTAAGGAGTTGATGTTTACTCTATGGGCGCGAAGAAAACCGCTTTATTACTCATTCTCGACGGTTGGGGACATCGCGAAGCCACGGACCACAACGCCATCTACACTGCTAATAGCCCGAACTGGGATGAGTTGTGGGCAAACCAGCCACATACCTTAATAGACACCTCCGGTAAATCTGTGGGTTTACCTTCTGGACAAATGGGCAATTCCGAAGTTGGGCACATGAATCTGGGTGCCGGCCGGGTTGTTTATCAGAATCTTACTCGTATCGATAAAGACATCGAAGATGGCAACTTCTTTCATAACCATGTTTTAACTACCGCTGTAGACAAAGCCGTCCAATCTGAATCCGCAGTACACATATTCGGCCTATTGTCTCCCGGTGGTATCCACAGTCATGAAGACCAGATTGTGGCGATGGTAAAACTAGCTATCGATCGCGGAGCGCGCAAAATCTTTGTACATGCTTTCTTGGACGGACGAGATACGCCTCCTCGCAGCGCTCTTCCTTCTTTACTAAGGACAGAAAGGGAGTTGGCGGAATCAGGCAAAGGTAGAGTTGCCTCAATATGCGGGCGCTTCTATGCAATGGATCGGGATAAGCGTTGGGACCGAGTGCAACCTGCTTTCGAAATGCTCACGGAAGCCAAAGCAGAATTTCGGTTTGATAATGTCGCCGATGCACTCTATGCCGCCTACGCTCGTGATGAAGATGATGAGTTTGTGCAAGCAACACTCGTAGGCGACGAATCAAGTGATTCAGCAATGGTGAATGATGGCGACATCGTTGTCTTTATGAATTTTCGTGCAGACCGTGCGCGAGAGATTACCCGCGCGTTTGTTGACGATGATTTCGACGGTTTTGAACGCGCGGCTCGTCCAATGTTAGACGATTTTGTCATGCTCACCGAATATGCAGCAGACATCAATGCGTCCTGTGCATACCCACCCGCAGAATTGGAAAACGTGTTGGGCGCTTATTTAGCGAGGTTAGGTAAAACACAATTACGCATCGCCGAAACTGAGAAGTACGCACATGTGACTTTCTTTTTTAATGGTGGGCGCGAGGAACCCTTTGAAAATGAAGATCGTATTCTGATTCCTTCACCTAGAGTAAAAACGTACGATTTAAAACCAGAGATGTCCGCCTTCGAAGTGACTGATCAGTTAGTAGATGCAATTCGTTCAGGAAAATATGACGCAATCATCTGCAATTATGCCAATGGTGACATGGTGGGTCACACCGGTGATTTCGATGCGTCGGTCAAAGCGGTTGAGGCCGTTGATTTTTGTCTGGGCAGAATAGTTGACACCATTAAAGGCATTAATGGTCACTTACTCGTTACCGCGGATCACGGCAATGTGGAACAGATGCTGGATCCGAAAACGAACCAGCCGTTAACCTCACACACCAGCGGTCCAGTACCATTGGTTTATGTCGGCGATCCGGCTTATCAATTTAACCGAGAAGGCAGTTTATGCGATCTCGCTCCTACCATGTTGTCACTGATGAATATTCCTATTCCAGATGAAATGACAGGGACAGTGCTAATGCAGAACAGTGACGACCTACTCGCAGAGAATCAAGCTTGAGGGATAAGGTGCTGGTAATGCATCGTTCCTATTTATTTGGAATTTCCTTTCTCCGTTCTTCCTTCTTCGGATAGGCCAGAGAAATTTGAGCGACTATAATAAATCGAAAAAATCGCGAGTCTTATCTCACGAGTATTTGCCAATTTAGGCGTAAACTGAAACTATTATGCCCATCGTATAAAAGGACTGAACCAGGAATTACCTATGAAATTGTCCGCGAATATAAAGAGATATGTCACAGTCTCAACACTTGTTTTCGTTGCGCTCCCTTTCTCTTCAGCTACAGCCCAGGATAGTCAGGCTGAATCTCTCCCTCTCCCATTAGACGAAGTCAGAATGTTCACCGAAGCATTGGATCGAATCCGAGCTGTCTATGTAGAAGAAGTCGACGACAAGACTTTATTGGAGAACGCAATTCGCGGCATGCTCTCAGGACTGGACCCACACTCATCCTATGTGGTTGAAAACGAGTACGATAGCTTACAAGAAACAACAACCGGAGAATTTGGCGGACTGGGAATAGAAGTTGGGCGTGAAGATGGTTACATCAAGGTTATCAGCCCGATCGATGATACTCCTGCTTATCGAGCTGGCATTCAAGCTGGCGACTTAATCATTCAAATCGATAATCGACCCACTCGCCAAATCTTACCGGAAGAAGCTGCACAACTAATGCGTGGCGTACCAGGCACTGAAGTTACAGTAACAATTGCCCGGGAAGGTCGTGAACCATTCGATCTCACAATCACACGGGAAGTTATCGCCATAACTAGTGTACGCAGCCGCATGTTGGAGCCTGGCTATGCCTACTTACGAATCTCTCAGTTTCGCGTAAACACGTCGAATGAAATTGAAGAAGAAATAGCAAAGCTTTATGCAGAGAACGATGAGCTGAAAGCAATGGTGCTCGACTTAAGAAACAATCCCGGCGGTGTATTACAAGCCTCGGTCGGAGTAGTTGATGCATTTATCGATCAAGGCCGCATCGTTTACACCGAAGGACGCATTGAGGGTAATGATATGGAGTTTATGGCAACTACCAATACAGTTGCCGGTGATATTCCATTAGTCGTGCTAATAAATAATGGTTCTGCTTCTGCTTCTGAAATCGTGGCAGGTGCACTGCAAGATCATGGTCGCGCCATTATCATGGGCACCCGAAGCTTTGGCAAAGGATCAGTGCAAACTGTTATGCCATTAGCGGAACAACGAGCAATTAAATTGACTACTTCTCTGTATTTCACACCGAGCGGTCGATCAATTCAGGCACAGGGTATTGAACCTGACATCATTGTAGAAAACGCATTCGTTACTCGTCGCTCCAGAAGTTTTGCAGCAGTAAGTGAATCAAATTTACCGAATCGACTGGATAACGCAAACGGGGAAGAAGCAGAAACTAATGATGAAATGGCGAATGCTTTAATTTCTGCGGAAGAAGTATTAGTGACTGATTATCCCCTCAATGAAGCTTTGAACGTATTAAAGGGGATTAACGCTCTTAATCCAAATCGACGAGTGAATACTTCCGGAAATTTTGCGCAGCGCGACAATTAGAGTCGGACTTCTATTCCACGAGATGCCATATACTGTTTGGCCTCTTCGATTGTGTATTCTCCAAAGTGAAAAATTGAAGCGGCGAGCACTGCATCCGCTTCACCTTCAAGAACACCTATTACTAGATGTTCTAAGTTTCCTACTCCTCCTGATGCGATGACAGGAACCTGTATAACCTGACTCACAGTTTTATTTAGAGCAAGATCGAAACCAATTTTAGTGCCATCGCGATCCATGCTAGTAAGCAATATTTCCCCGGCACCGTATTCCACCATGCGCTTCACCCATTCGATTGCGTCAAGTCCTGTTGGATTACGACCGCCGTGAGTGAATATCTCCCATTTCAAAGGTTCGCCTTCAGCAGAAACTTGTTTGGCGTCCACTGCCACAACGATGCATTGGGATCCAAAGCGCTCTGCTGCTTCGCGAACGAATTCAGGATTATTAACAGCAGCGGTATTAATAGCAACTTTGTCGGCACCGGCATTTAACATGATACGGATATCATCCAAAGTACGAATCCCACCACCAACAGTTAGTGGAATAAATACCTGACCGGCGATCGCACTTACTGTATCAACAGTTGTGTTTCTGTCTTCATGACTGGCAGTAATGTCGAGAAATGTAATTTCATCTGCGCCCGCGTCACAATAGCGCTTGGAAACTTCGACAGGATCTCCGGCATCACGAATATCGACAAACTTAACTCCCTTAACAACTCTTCCTTTGTCGCAGTCGAGACAGGGGATTATTCGCTTAGCGAGTGCCACAATTATCCTCCCTACCCATCACAATAAGCTTGGGCTTCGGCTAAATCGAGCGTCCCTTCGTAAATTGCGCGCCCGATGATAGCACCGACTATTCCTGAACCTGTTTCCGTTTGTGCCGCAGCTTTCAAATTCAAGATGTCTGTTAGCTTTGCAATACCGCCAGAAGCAATTATTGGAATGGAACTTTGTTCCGCGAGTTCAACTGTTGCTTCGATGTTACAGCCCTGCATCATGCCATCTCTATCGATGTCAGTATAAATAATTGCGGAAACGCCTAAATCAGAAAACTTTTGAGCAAGGTCAATTGCTGTAACTTCAGATACATCAGCCCAACCTTCTGTAGCGACATTCCCATCGACCGCATCTAAACCGACAATAACTTTACCTAGAAAGGCCCCACAGGCTTGTTTTACAAGTTCTGGATCTTTCACTGCGGCAGTTCCGATAATGACAAAACTAACTCCAGCATCTATATAAAACTGAGCACTTTCGAGATTGCGAATGCCGCCACCAATCTGAACTGGCAACTCTGGGTATGCTTTAACAATTGCGGTCACTATCTCAGCATTAATCGGTGTACCGGCGAAGGCGCCATTCAAATCAACGATGTGTAATCGTTTCGCTCCCTGCTCTAACCAGTGGCCTGCCATCTTTACCGGGTCATCGGAAAATACGGTTGAGTCTTCCATGCGCCCTTGACGCAATCTCACGCATTGGCCATCTTTTAAATCTATTGCAGGAATAACGAGCATCAGGTTTGTCCACCCCATTGCAGAAAATTTTTCAGTAGTGTTAATCCAACTATCTGCGATTTCTCTGGATGGAACTGCGTGGCGAAAATATTGTCATCCGCCAAAGTTGCGACAAATTCCTTACCGTAAGAAGTAGTGCTGGTTATCTTAGTTGCATCATCTATGTTTACGTAATAACTATGAACGAAATAGAAGCGGCTATTGTCTGGCACATCTTTCCAAAGAGGATGGGCTTGGGTTTGGGAAACTTTATTCCAGCCCATGTGAGGCACTTTCAATCTTTTGCCTTCCTCATCCGCAAGATCGTCACCAAAATAACGCACATTTCCTTGCACAAAACCAAGACAGTCAACACCTTCATTTTCTTCGCTATGTTCCATTAACGCTTGCATACCAACACAAATTGCTAGGACTGGTTTGGTCTTCATAGCATCTTCAACAATCTGGCCTACATTTAATCGATTTATTTCTGCCATGCAATCGCGAATAGCCCCGACACCAGGAAAAATTACGCGATCGGCTGATGCAATTAGCTTCGCATCGGGAGTGACTATAACTTCTGTCTCTTCACCAAGCTCACGACCGACATGCTCCACCGCTTTTGCGACGGAGTGAAGATTACCCATGCCATAATCGATAACTGCAACTTTATTCATTTAAATATGCGTTTGGCTAGCAGCAAAATAGAAAGCGTATGCTGACTAGAGAAATGAAGAATTTTTTGTCAGAACGAGGCGGCAGCACACGGAGGACCTTAACGCATATGCCAACACTATAGGATTCGAGTATGGAGCCAACAAAGTTCTGGCAAAAAAGGGTCATTTCATCCCTATAACGAACCTTTCGTCGATGGAATTACTCCCGAAGCCCTCGGATCAATCTCAATTGCAATTCGTAACGCCCTGCCAAACGCTTTAAATACTGTCTCTATCTGATGATGAGCGTTTTTGCCGCGAATGTTGTCTATATGCAAAGTTACAAATGCGTGATTTACGAATCCCTGAAAAAACTCATGGAATAAGTCCACGTCGAAATTGCCAACGGTACCTTTTACAAAGTCCACATGGTACTCAAGCCCGGGTCGACCGGAGAAATCAATGACCACGCGAGAGAGCGCTTCATCGAGCGGCACGTAAGCATGTCCATAACGACGAATCCCAGTCTTTTCCAAAGCTTTATTGATAGCCTGACCCAGAGTAATGCCTATGTCTTCCACAGTGTGGTGGGCATCAATTTCCAGGTCCCCTTTGGCATTAATAGAAAGATCAAGTAGGCCGTGTCGGGCGATCTGGTCCAACATATGGTCGAGAAATGGAAGACCAGTCTCAACTTCGAGCTGGCCCGAACCATCCAAATCGATTGAAACGGAGATTTGTGTTTCTTTCGTATTCCGCTCAACACTCGCCCGGCGGGTATTTTGTATGGGAGCTGTGTCGCTCATTGGGGGTCCTGATTTAACGAAAGTGCGCATTATAATGCTGGCTTCAAGGAAGGGGAAGGCAGAAGAATTAAGCGTCTAAGTGAGGAGATCAGCAGCTTTCCGGCCATTAATCAAAGATTGCAGCAACGGTGCACAGCTAAAACCATTCCGGTACACTTCATTTCACATGAATTTGAAAATATTTTTTAAAGCATTGGGCGTTTTCGTTGTCCTTGTAACCGTTGCAGGGATAGTACTTATTAGTTCAATAAACAGTGAACGCAACAAGCTTGCCATTCAGGAAGCGATACTTGGTTGGACGGGTTATGAACTGACCATAGCTGGCGAAATCAACATTAATTTATTTCCCACTCTTGGGATTACTCTTAACGATGTGCGGTTTCGCAATCCTGCATTTAATCAGGAGCTTGCGTCGACCACTGCTGCTGTATTAACTATAGATATTCTCGCTTTATTGCGTGGCGAAATATACGTGCGTGAATTAAGCGCCGACGATTTCCATATCAATATATATTCCGATGCAACAGGAACAAATATTTGGACAATTGAGAATCCGATATCAGAAGAATCAGTTTCCCAAGAAACAGAATCGATTATTGGAAACCAAGACGAAAAAAATATACTTCCCTTATCTTTTGAGCGTATCCGCATTGCTAATGCCAGTGTTGATATTCAAAACGTGCGCCAAGGCTTGCGTTACAGCATTAATAATTTAAATGTCGATAGCCGCGATACCAACATCGAAGGAAAACCATTCGAACTCAACCTAAATTTTAATTATCTTAATAACGGCATGAGCACTCCTTTGCTGATGGGACTGCGTAGTACGATTACTGCTGATTTAAATAATGGCAACGTCGATATTGCTGATATTAATTTCTCAATCACTCCTGTATTAATAACCGGCGGCATTACAGTTCAAGATCTTAATGAGAGAGCGACTTACGAAGGGTTATTGGAATCCAACAACTTCGATGTCATGGGATTACTGCAAACGCTTGGCTATGCTGAGCCACCGGAAGAATTTTTAGGTGAAGTAACTTCCTCTCAGGACTTCGGCTTTAATCTGGAATTTAATGGTGATGGAGCACAACTGACGCTTGCCGACTTCAGCGCCACACTTGGCAATACAGAAATACAAGCCAATGCCGACATCCGCTTTGCAACGGAATTCGTCCCTACCAATGTACGTTATGAAGTAATAACCAGCAGCATCGACTTCTCACCATTTGCTCCAACTGAGGAAAGCGACGAAGAAGCCTCAGACGAGAACAACTTCCCTGCAGCTGTACCGCAATCGCAACGAGGCAATGACATTGAGTTGCCTTTCGATCCGTTGCAATCCTTCAACGTACTTGGGAGTGTCGCTATCGAATCTATAAAAGCGAACGATTTGGTAATACAAGATGTAAATTTATTTACTAACGTTGAAGATGGTGTGTTGGACATTGAATTACAACCAACTAGTTTGTATGACGGCACAGCACAAGGATTGATTCGCGTAGATAACAGAGGGAGTGATGTTAAAGTAGAAACCCAGCTCATTCTCAACCAATTAAGCGTCTCTGAATTCGCGCCAGCGATCTCACGCTTAAATACTGTGACGGGTCAGTTAGATGTTGAAGCAAATTATTCAGCAACAGGATCAACTTCGAATGAACTACTAAACAGTTTAAGTGGCTCGACAACCTTTGTCATAACTGACAATAGCGTTGATATAGGCCTTATCAAGCAGGTATTTACTGCCATTGCAGCCTTCAGTCCTTCAGGAGAGTCCATCCAGCAATGGCCTGACGTCATACGGTTCAGTGAGCTTGGGGGCTACATCCTAATGGAGGATGGCATCACCGAAAACCAGAATGTGAAATTACGCATGGATAATTTCGATGTCAGTGGCAATGGTGGCATCGATCTGGCTGCAGGCACGTTTAACTACGCTCTTCAGTTCGGCATTCTAGGCCCACCAGCACCTCAAACGATCCCTATCAATGATCTCTACCATGACATCCCATGGCCGGTTGCGTGTAATGCTAGTTTTGCGGACGAAGTGAGCCAATATTGTCGACCTGATTTCACCCGAGTAAGAGAAATTTTTTCACAACTTGGAACGAATGCATTACGCAATCGTTTGCAGGAAGAAATTATGGATCAAGTGCCGGAAGAGCTTGAGGAAACAGCTCGGGGATTGTTGCGTAGGATTCTAAACTAGCTAGCTGTGACCATATTTTCTGACAGTCTTCTTAAGTGGTTTAAACAACACGGACGACACGACCTCCCTTGGCAACAAAACCCCACACCTTATCGTGTCTGGATTTCAGAAATCATGTTGCAGCAAACTCAAGTGGTAACTGTAATTCCATATTACCATCGCTTTATGGAACGCTTCCCAACTGCTAGCAATTTAGCAGCTGCAGAAACCGATCAAGTGCTTCACCTATGGAGTGGATTGGGCTACTACGCCCGTGCCCGCAACATGCATAATGCAGCCAAGAGGGTCGTAGAAAACTTCGGGGGTGAATTTCCACAATCAGTCGAAGAACTTGAAAATCTGCCGGGCATAGGTCGTTCAACTGCGGGGGCAATCGCAGCATTAAGTATGAATCTTCGTGCTCCCATTTTGGACGGAAACGTAAAACGAGTATTAACTCGATTTCATGCAATTGAAGGCTGGCCGGAACAAACTAAAGTTAAAAACGAATTATGGCAGATTGCAGAACAGCTCACTCCTAAAAAAGATGTAGCTGCTTATACACAGGCAATTATGGATCTAGGCGCAACTATTTGTACACGTTCCGGTCCAATTTGCAATGCATGCCCGCTCAATGAATCTTGCGTTGCTTTTAACTCACAAGAGGTCGAACAATATCCAGGAAAGAAACCGAAAAAGAAGTTGCCAGTTAAATCCATAGCGATGCTTATTTTTCAAAACGAATTAGGAGAAGTTTATCTAGAGAAGCGCCCTCCGAGCGGAATTTGGGGATCGCTGTACTCATTTCCGGAAAGCAGAACAGACAATATAGATTCATCGATTAGCTCATTAAACGGTTTTTCAATAACTGAAAATAGAAAATCTCTGAACCCACTAAGACACACTTTTTCTCACTATCATTTGAATATCCTACCTGAACTTGTTTCTGTGAAGAAAAATACCAATGCGATTGCTGAATCAGACCGCTGGCTTTGGTACCCTCTAGATCATTCCTTGGAAGTTGGCTTAGCAGCACCGGTAAAAAAGCTGCTTTACAATCTCTAGAAATTAACAGGCTTATATATTAAAGAAGAAAGACTATGGCACGGATGGTGAATTGCAAAAAGTATGGTAAGGAAATGCCCGGTCTAACAGTACCGCCCTATCCTGGCCCCAAAGGTCAGGAAATCTATGCGACTGTGTCCCAGCAAGCCTGGCAGGAATGGCAGGCCCAACAAACCATGTTGATCAATGAGAAACAGCTAAACATGATGGATCCAGATGCCAGGAAATACTTGACCGAGCAAATGGAAAATTTTTTCAATAATGACGACTACCATGTCGCCGAGGGATATATCCCACCGGAGGAGTGAATCCGGCGCCATTCTTGACTCTCAAGCACTAAAAATATCTAATACGCCGCTTGATTAATTGCCCAAAAGATCGGTTTTTGGCTTAAAGAACGCAGTAGCCCAAAAATAGCCCAGGTAGCTCAGTCGGTAGAGCAGAGGACTGAAAATCCTCGTGTCGGTGGTTCGATTCCGCCCCTGGGCACCATCCTTTTCAATTCCATAGGGGACACATTTCACAGCCTTAAGTTGTTAAGTTGTGCGTGTACCCTCGAACTCACTTTGATTGTTGACTGCAGTCCAGAAAGTCTCAGCCCGCTTACTCTCAGGTGAGATAAGGAACTGCAACCCCCCCCGGGTAGCAGCACTAGCGAGAATAATGAACTAATAGTTCAATAATTGAACTCCGAATTTTCTTCCGATATTTGTCTCCTTCCAAATTTTCTTCTTACCCATAATGCTTTTCTTCTTAACCCATAATCTATGAATATATTGCTATTCTTCGACCTTAAAGAGAAAATGCGGCCTGTGAATGCTTATCTGGGTAGTAATTTAATTTCAGTATTAAGTTCGTTTTTGTAAGCATAATTATAAATCTGTCTAGGGGACAATGAACGATGATAAAAAAAGGTCTAGTTCACTTAGGATCTGTACTTGCAATAGTAGGATTTCCTTCAAGTGATGTTCTGGCACAGGACGAGACTATCGAAGAGATAGCCGTAACAGGCACGAGAATCCGGGGTGCTAATCCGGATAGCTTCTCCCCTGTGTCGATAATCAATCAAGAACAAATTCAGATTTCCGGAAAAATTTCTATCGGTGAACTTCTCCAAGAAATGCCCTCCCAAGGTTCTGGTTTAAATCGAAACTACAACAACGGGGGTGATGGCTCCGTGCGAATGGATTTTCGCAATCTTGGGGGAGGAAGAACTCTCGTTCTGGTTGATGGCAAACGTTGGATAAATAGCGGGGAAGGAGCTAACAGCTCAGTTGACCTTAATACAATCCCGACAGCTTCTATTGAACGGGTTGAGATTCTTAAGGACGGCGCATCAGCTGTTTATGGCTCAGATGCCATAGGTGCTGTAATTAACATAATTACCAAAGATAATTATGAAGGCGTTGAGTTCCAAGCTCAAACTGGCGAGTACTATGATGGAGGAGGGCTAGCAAATAGCTATCAAGTTACTGCAGGTACCTCATTCGACCGAGGTTCTTTTATGTTTGGTGCTTCTCTTGTTGAAGTTGAAGACCTTCATAATAGCGATAGAAAACAAACAGCTGCTAGACCGTCTTTCGGTGGATCCTCGGGAACACCGCAAGGTCGTTTAGCCTACGGAGGAGTTGTTCCTGGGTGCAGCAACTGGCAGCCAAATGAAGGAACTAGTGGGTCCTCCCCTTCTGATTTTCGCTGTTGGACTAGCCCTGACGATCGCTTTAATTACAATCCCTACAATTATGTTGAGACTCCAAGCGACCGAGTAAATCTATTTGCCAAAGGTCGTTATAACCTAATGGAATCGACTGACCTTACACTATTTGGTACCTATCAAAATCGTGAGTCAGACCAACTTTTAGCGCCAATGCCACTTTTCTATGGTTTTGGTGACTTTGGGGGCGGTGAGGGAATTTCAAGAAATAACCCCTACAACCCATTTGGACTAGAGTTCTGTGATCTTACAGGCATGTCTGTAGAAGGTAAGTCTTGCAATGCTACTAATTACCCAGATGGTTATGCCACTGGTTGGTTGGGACGAAGGCTGTTAGAGGCTGGTAATCGAAATTTCATTCAAGACACACAAACTTATCGATTTGAAATGGGAATCGAAACTGAAATTGAAGGTTGGGACGTTTCAGCATATGCAATAACAGGCCAAAACAAAAATGTCACAACTACTGAAGGGCTTTTAAATACTGGAAATATAAAGAAAGCCTTGGCAGGAGATTGCACCAGCCCATGTGTGCCGTTGAATATTTTTGGTGGACAAGGTGCAAACAGCAAGTACCTCGGAGATGGACTATGGAGTGGCGATGGTTCCATTACGCCGGAAATGGTCGATTACATTACCTTTCAAGCTCACGACACTGGCAGAAATGAGATGAAAAGCTATGGTTTCGATGTGGTTGGTGAGCTTGGAGCGCTAGCAGCGGGACCCGTAGGAGTCGCCTTTGGCTACGAATTCCGAGAAGAAAAAGGAGGTTTTTCGCCTGATGCCTTCATCGCAGCGGGATTGTCTTCTGGTAATGCGGCAAGCCCAGTCTCTGGAGAATACGAGGTCGATGAATGGTATGTAGAATTAGCAGTGCCAATTATTGAAGGCCTCGATCTAAGCCTGGCAAGTCGATACTCTGATTACTCTAGCTTCGGTGACACGACAAACTCTAAGGTTGGCTTAACTTTTTCTCCAGCTGATCTAATAACTTTTAGAGCAACATATTCTGAAGGTTTCAGGGCTCCATCCATTGGTGCGCTGTATAGCGGCAACAACGATAGCTACCCTGATTTGGCTGATCCTTGCGACGTTAACGCCAGTAACTTTACAGGAAGTGGATCGACGCAGGCTGGCCGCTGTGCGGCGGATGGCGTTCCTGCAGGTTTTACCCAACCTAATACACAGATTAGAACCACGGTTGGCGGCAACCCTGATGTTCAACCTGAGGAATCAGAAGGTTATAACTTTGGAGTGATTATAAATCCTATAGAAAATCTGTCTCTCTACTTTGACTATTACGATATCGAAATTACAGACACAATTTCTTCTATTGGATCCCAGTTGATTCTAAACGGCTGCTATCAGGGAACAAACCCCGCGTACTGTAGCCTAGTTACTAGATTGCCAACTGGTTACGTCAAAGATCTGCGAAATACAACCAATAACATTGGTCAAGTAGAAACTTCTGGTTATGAAATAACAGCTACTTACGATTGGGATAGCAGTTTCGGAAGCTGGAGAGCTGTTGCAGACTTCGCATTTTTAGAAGATTACGATGTAACCAAAGCCAATGGTTCAATCGAGCATTACGCTGGATTCATCATTGGTAATGCCAGAGATCAGTTTAAAGATGTAAAAGGTAATCTGCAGTTATTCTGGTCACAAGGGAATTTGTCAGCTTCAGCTACTGCTCAATATCACAGCGAGTCTGACGGAGTCGCAGGAACAGTGCCGAAAACGTTATCTGACGGAACTAAAGATGCTGGGGACTCACGAAGAACATTGGATGAGACTTGGTACCTTGATGTTCAAGCTTCATACAATTTAGAGGAATACAATTCTATAATTTCAGTTGGAATTGATAACCTGTTAGATGAAGATCCACCATATTTCCCTGACAGTTTTGCAAATGACTTTGACCCTTCTTACCGAACTTGGGGTTCTCAATTTTGGTACGCTAGGTTAACTACCCGATTCTAGGGCTGTAACTAAGTCAAGTGCTCACCCAAAAAACCCGAGCTTATTTAAGCTCGGGTTTTTTCTTTTCTTAGTTCGGCTTTTTAAGATGTCCAATATGGGGGTTCTACAGTTTTTAGAAGGTTTAGGTAGAAAGTAGTTGGGTTGGCGTTGACCCTATCCGTAAGGTAGATACTCAACACCCGTTTGGGATAAACCCACCAGATCGATCGCAGTAGTATTTAGACTATGATCAGCAGCAATTACAGCCAACCCGGCTGAAGTATAAGTACCATTATCAATAAGAGCTGCATATTGCCCGATATTATCGGCTGGCGTAGGCGGGCCAATTACATTATTCCAAATAAGCTCAACTACCGATAATGAGCTTGCATCAGCCCCAAGAACAACATCAAGTGCTGCACTCATTAACTGCTCATAAGTCATTCCGCCATCAAGTAACTTGAGACCTTCCCCAACATAGGTCGCATCAGTTGCTTGATCTTTTCCGAGGAGCAAGCCTAGAAGTTTTACTGTTTCTCCGGCGTGGCCATCCAAATCCAGAGCTATGTGTTTATCATTGAACTTAAGGCGTTCAATATTGCGTAACGTATCTGTTTCATCACCTGAGATTACATTCCATGCAGCTCCTAATTGAATGTTTCCACCACTAGAACCGTAATCAATAAAGTTGTCGAGAGAGACATCACCAAAATTCACAGTGTATACAGCAGTATCTATTCCCTCAGCGCCATCTATCGTATCGCCACCCGCTCCACCAGTGATCAAATTGTTTAATTCATTACCTGTTAGTACATCTGTTTGATCTGATCCAACTAAATTTTCAATCTCCGTTCCAAAATTGACAGTAATTTGTCCGGGCGCTGTTATTAATTCGTATTTTTTTGTTAGCCCTTTAAATCCGTGATAACCGGGCTTTAGGAAAATTGTTACTGACTCAGATGAGGAGGATGCGTCAATAGTGTCGTTGCCAGATCCATCCCAAATAAAATTCGGTTCGTTCTCATTAAAAATATAAACATCATCTCCTGCACGTGTCTTTTTGTTGACACCATAAAGATATTGCAATGCAGCAATGTCCAAGGGGCTGTATTTCAAATAGAACTCATTGGGAGACTCGTTATAACTCATCAGAGTCCATTTGGTTGTGTCTTCGTCTCCTTGCAAGTATGGTGGCGCGGCGACATCACCCGATGCATTCTCTTCATCAAACGGATGTTTTAAACCTAGTGCATGCCCAATCTCATGCATCCATAAGTATGCGACATATTTCCCTTGTTCTGGATTTTGATAACCTATATTGAATACTTCATCCTTGTCTATATATACGTCACTTCCCCAGCTAAATGCGCTTGGTTCATAAGCATAGCCGCCACTTGCGCTTTGAGAGTTATTGGCGAACGAAATAGTGTTAATTACGTCCACATTTGACTGTTCAATGAAAGAAATGTCGATCAGCGAAGCTATATATTCAAGGGCGGATCGGGTAAAAGGATTGCTGCGTAGCATTAAAAGACTCCCACTTTTCAGAATCTTTAGGATCATCACTAACGTAATCAGGGATCGTTTCTGGAAAGCCAAAATAAAAAGTTCTAGCGCCGCCAATTAGAGATGAATATCTAGCCGCATCTTCTGGTAGCAATGCACCTATCCAATAAGGTAATGGCTTTCACACCACCCGAATAAAAACGTTTTCAATAGTGGAAGGAATTTTCGCAAAATCAACATTGATTAATTTCGGTGTCATTACCGCCCGTATCCGGGAAAAATAGAATGTTCTTTCTGTTTATTATGTAGGTGTCATCGCCATCACCACCAAATAATTTGTCATAACCGGTACCACCATCAAGTTTGTCATTACCATCCCCACCCCAAAGCCGATCATTACCCTCTCCTCCGTAGGGGAATATCATCTCCATTTTGCCCATCGAGGTAATCATCTCCAGCCCCACCTATGAGCGTGTCATTCCAATCACCGCCTAAACCCCTCATCGCCGAAAATTATGTCATCACCATCTCCTCCGTTTAGATCGTCAGCGCCGACGCCGCCGTCAAGATAGTCATTGCCGTTTGCACCAGATAGGAAGTCATCACCTGCACTACCATAAAGATAATCATCACCAACGCCGCCATCCAATGTGTCATTTCCATTTCCTCCATAAAGTTCGTCATCGTCAGCTCCACCATCCAATGTGTCATTTCCATATCCTCCATAAAGCTTGTCATTGCCTGCTCCACCATCAAGAATGTCATCACTACCTTGACCACGGAGTGAATCATTACCCTCGCCCCCATAGATGGTGTCAGAACCACTCTTCCCATTAATAAGATCGTTACCGCCCTCTCCCCAAGCAGTTAGAGTCCCAATGGTTAAGTAAAAACGTATCTCTCCGTAATCATTGAGAAACGCGTTAATCCAATCATTACCATCACCGCCATAAACAACATCAACCCCATTTCCAGACTTGATCAAATCGTTGCCCGAAGTGCCAGTTAACTCTTCGTCCCCTAAGGTCCCGGTAATTTGGTTCTTTCATCAGACATTTTTCTAATCAGGAATAATTTTTCTACAACATATTGGCATAAATTCACACTTAATCTAGCGGGATTTTCCTCACGCAATTGGAAAGATTTCAAAAACCCATTTCCCATCCCATCAACAATATCTGAAGGGAAAAGAAAACTCCAATTTACAAATTTAAAGGCTAGACCCTGGCCTTTGAATACCTCTATTTAGGGTCTGCTGGCAATCAAGACACCCGCATTGAGGGTAAAATTTAGGTCTATCATCAGCAATAGTAATACCACATCCACACTAAGTAATGAGGGCTATAATGAATTTAGACCGCAAATTTGTTAAAGTTTAAATGAATTTTTTCCTTTATGGAAATTCAGTAAATTTCCATACATTGATACGATCAAATGGCACTTAACATCTTTAAAGATATCCACAAACGAAAAGTATTTAGAGTAGCGACTGTGTACAGCGTCGCTGCATGGCTGCTTATGCAGGTTTTGGATATTGTCCTTCCTACCTTTAATGCCCCTCAGTGGGTAAACCAAACACTGCTATTACTTTTACTATTAGGCTTACCTCTCGTAACAATTATCGCCTGGGTTATGGAAGATAAAAATACCCATGTCGGCACTGAACAAAAAGTATCATTAAATGCAAATACCGCAATTTTTGCAGAATCAACAATAATGAGCATTGCGTTTGGTGTCGTTTTTATTTCTGTTGTTTTTTTACTTGGTGATCGATTCGTTTTTTCAAGTGACTCACGACCTCAAAATAGCAACTCCAGTAATTCAAATCTATCCCTTGGAATTCAGCGAAGCTCTATAAACTTAGGTGCTGATCAAACCTTCGCTCTTGCAGAATTGATGCCTCTGGGGTAGGGAGAAAATCAGTAGCCATTTCTAATCAAGGCAATTTCCTCGCCTATGTGGCAAACCAAAATGGTGAACTAAAAATATATATTCGACCATTAGATTCGTTTGAAGCCTACCCTTTAGATGGAACAGAGGGAGGCTTTTCACCATTTTTCTCACCAGACGAACAATGGTTGGGATTTTTGACCCCCACGCATATTATGAAAATCCCGGTTGCCGGAGGAAGACCCCAAACTTTAACAGAAGCTGGAAATGTTTATGGCTTGTATTGGGGTCAAGAAACAACATCATTTTTTCAGAGCGAGAAGGAATACAAGTATCTTCTGTCTCTGCTGATGGTGGAACAAAAGAAGTACTATTAGAAGCTACAGACTTTCTTTCCAATCCTGAAGTTTTACCAAATGAAAAAGGAATTTTGCTAACAAACATGGCTTCCGTAATTCAGTTATTTGATCCAATTTCAGGCTCGGGTTTCTCCTTAATACCGCGAGGTAGAGACGCGCGATATGTAGACACAGGGCATATCGTTTATGCTGGAATGGAGAGCTACATGGCGGTTTCATTCGACTTAGAGTCTTTGTCTATTGAAGGCTCGCCTTTTCCTATTTTGGATGGCGTACTGACTGATGCCGCAGGTGTAACACAACTCACATTCTCGCGAAATGGAATCTTGGCATATGTCCCAGGTGTTGACATGGGTATAACTAACCCAACCTGGGTAGACCGTGATGGTAATGAAAGAGCAATTCCCATAAATTCAGGCAGGTATGGAAGTTTCGATTTATCTCCAGATGACTCGCAGTTAGCTTTTTCTATTGTCGACGCAGAGGACTCCGACGTATGGGTTTATGATTTCGAAAGAACAATTTCTCCCCAAAGGCTAACAGTGAATCGAGGAGCATTGTTTCCGAAATGGTCTCCAGATGGCGACAGTATTTCATACGGAGCCCAAAATATTGGAAATACTGATGTAAGAGCTAGGCTCGATATCCAAGGGTTAGGAGAATTGGATTCCTCTCGTATCACAGGAGATTTTGCGGACTTGGTTGGAATAGACACCTGGGGTGATGATGGAGAAGCTGTAATAACTGCGATGGCCGAATCTAATCAAGGACTAGATCTCTATATTATCGATACAACGACTCTAGAACGCAGAGGTTTTGCAGCGACAGAGTCTCAGGAGTGGGGAGCCACTTTCTCTCCAAACAAAGATTTTATTGCCTTCACTACAGATACTTCAGGGCAGTACCAAATAAACGTTAAACGGTTTCCGCCAACAGAAGAGAGATGGATTATATCTTCAGGCTATGGAGAGGAACCGGTATGGTCAGAAGATGGAAACGAGATTTTTTATCGCCGAGGGAATGAATGGCTTGCAGTTCCTGTAGAATCAAATCCAGATTTTGTAGCCGGGGTTCCCGAAGTACTTTTTGAAGGCCCTTACGGAAATGTACCTGGGCTTTCATACCAAGTTACACAAGACGGCAATAATTTCCTACTGTTAAAGCAACCGGAGCAACAACCTCCTACAGAAATTTTTTTGGTAACCAACTGGATTACAGAATTAGAAACCGGATTATGAGTCATTGTTATTTGCATCAAATCTTACTACTTCAAGGAATCTAAATATGAGCAGTACCGAACCGATGACGCTTCAACCAAGACAAGAAAGAACAATAATGGATGTCACCTCAGTAGAGATTGGTATAGAAGAAAGTGTGCTTCATGCCGAAGGTAAAATGGGAGAATATGGAAAGGTATATTCCACTGTAAGATTCAAGTACAACTCGGATAGAAGTGGAGGAACTTTTACTGATGAAGGCAGGGGGTTCTTGGACGAAAATACAATGCTTTCTGGCACAGGAATGGGTATATGGAGAAGGGAAGGCTCCAAAGTTATTTTAGAAGAGCTTATCAATGTGAGTGATGGGACACAAAATTTTCACAGATCCGTTTGGGATGCCCGTGAAAACAAGATAGTGGTAGATTCTTATATCATTCGTTAAATAAGCATACCTTGGCTTAATCTATATAAAAGTATTGATGGTACCGTATTTGATCACTTCAAAATCATGACAAATAGGAGTAGTGTTTCCACTACCTATGCCGAATTAATAAGAAATAACCCAGCCGGGGAAAATCATGATAAGAATGCGGCTTACTCTACTATTAATACTGACTTTCGTTTTTTCGTTCACCCAAGCGCAACAGACCGAAGTACCGCGTACCGAATACGGTCATCCAGATTTTCAGGGTACCTATACTTTTCGCACCATCACCCCCCTGCAACGGCCACCGGAGTTGGCAGACAAAGCGACTCTGACTCGTGGAGAAGCTGAGGAATGGGCCACTTATGAGAACAACCGTCAGAATCGGGACCTAATAATCGATTCAGTGGGCGGCGCGGGTTATCCACCGGGTGTGATTTCTTATAACGAATTCTGGTATGAGCGCGGCACTGATACCGTCGGGGATTATCGTACTTCACTGATTTACGATCCTCCCAACGGGAGGTTGCCACCACTTAGTGAAATTGGCAGAGAGCGTGCTGCTTACACACAACAAATTCGCAGAGAGAGCGCCGGCCCAGAAGCGCGAACGCTGAATGATCGATGCATCATTAACAACCGTTCTGGCCTCCAATGGTTTCCGGTTCTTATAATAACAATATGCAATTAGTCAGAATGAGCATTATTTATGATTATGCCCGAAATGGTTCATCATGCGCGAATCATTCCTTTGCTAATCCAAAAAAAGGCGTATCCCAATGGCCCGGTCATTCAATTGCGCTTTGGGGAAAGGGTGAACTCTGATTATTACACGCAGGATTTTTATCCGGACTATGGTTGGCGTAATACTTCCCCGCAAATGAAAATCGAAGACGTATAATTGGATAGATGATAATACTCTTAACTATGAATTCACCGTTGACGATCGAAATACATGGGAAGTACCCTGGTCAGCCAGAGTGCCAATGCGCCGTATGAAAGATCGAATCTTCGAATTTGCCTGTCATGAAGGCAATCAGGGCTAGCAGGAATTTTGCCGGCTGGCGAGATGGGAAAAGGAAGGAAAGAACGGAGGACTATTCCATCGGTTGATGACTAACTAGAAAATTTAAGAAATTTAAAATTGTAAAACAAAGGAATCCCAAAAAGGATCGACGCAAATTTATGCAAAATGCGGCCGCAGTGCGGCAGCTTCATTTACTGCTGAATGACACTAAGCCCCGCGCTGAAGCTTTCGAAGGAGTTATGATCGAGGGGCTTCCATACCCTTTCCTACACCAGTTATATGTGAACCAGATCGGAGCGATCAATGGCCCCCCGGAGCAATATCGGTCCTGGGGCGCGCCAACTTCTAAGTTAAAGGCTGGATGGCTGATCCACGTTACCCCAATGCCAGAAAAACCTACTCTGCTAGATTTTTATCGTTACCCAATCCCAATCCATCCCATCTATTGCAAAGCGCAAACTAGCTATGCAAAAAACATGGAGAGAAAGTATCCTTGCCTGTTTATTGCATGACATTTCTGTTGAAGGATTCTTACGCACCGATCATGGCTTCTGGGGCGCACAACTGGTTCGACCCTATGTTGATGAAGAAGTAGCCTGGGCAATTCAAAAACACCAGGCATTGCGATTTTTTGCAGATGACTCCGTTGGCTATGATTATCCGCTGTTTACCGGGAATGGTTCGGTATGAACTATAAAGTAAAACCCTGGGTTCAAGCTGAATACGATGAAGCAAAGAATCACCGTTGGTATATGAGTGCTCTTTTAATCACTTTAAATGACCTCTACTCTTTCGACCCTAATGTAACGACATTGAAATCGACCAGTTCGAAGATGTGGTTGGTAGAAATTTCAAGCAGCCAAAGAAGGACTTGGTTTGACGGTCACCAGTGGCCACATGTGGCGCACGATGATCTGGCCTAATAGCTGGCTTTAAGTGACTGGAAAAAGTAGAGCTATAAATTAGGAGTAACTCATGAAGCAAAGAAGCCACGCTATTTTTTTTGCATACTTTTTTAATTCTGACTTTTAGCAAGTCCGCTTTTGGTCAAGAACTGACGGCGCAGAAAGAGCGCTAATTGAAGCAGAAGCGCAACGCCATGTTGAGTATTACTACATCTATACTACGAAAGAAATCCACAACACTTTCAACAGAAATATTTCTTTACCGTGGTACATACGGGTGGAAATGGCATTACTGTTAATTCGACTGAGGAGGAAAACTTAGAGTACTTCTCATCGCAATTCAAGGTTTATTAGAACAAGGTTGGGACAAATCTACTTTCAGAACTAAAAATGTTTGCGTTTTGGGCGCGGGATCCGCAATTGTCAGCGGCACCAATACTCGCTCAAGAGCAGATGGAGCATCATGTCTGTTGGCGGAGTTTCGTACATTCTCGGTACAACAGAAGGCGGCTGGCGCATTATTTCCTTCTCTGGGCATTCTCCCGAAAAAGTAATACGCTGCGATCCAGAGTAAACTTCACCTAATAAGGAAGAACAACCAGGGGCGTTTTTATACTAGGCGCGAAATGTTACTTCTTCAAAACCGCGATAAGCAGAAGAATAGAATCCCTGATTCATCTTCCTAGGCAAAAGCTACCATGAAATACTGAGAAAGAAATTTGTTTTCTTATTTTCATTATGACTTGGTAGCTTCATCGCTGCTGTAACAAGAAATTTCCACGGCTAAAATTTCAATGGTAGTAGGCACCAAAGTCGCTGAGCTGACTTCACCTTCACGGCAGCAAAACCTCTTGCTATAACCATCACAACTTCGATTGCAGCAATAGGAATAAGCAATACTGCTGTTTTACGAATTACTGCATAAAAAACATACACCACCCATGGCTACATAATGGGCACCAATCATCGCCCGGACCGTCCCGGCTCCTTCTGGGTTAGCATCTCTAAGCCCAGGCTGTTGGCAAAATTTTCCGGAGTGAACAAGCCAGCTAAGCCAAGGAACAGAAACAATGCTCCGATTAGAAAAACAAATACTTTAAGTGTTACAGTCATAACTAATCTCCATAAACTAGTCTTGGTTCGCGGTAAAATTTTTCTACCGCCCTGCTCTATCGGCCAGATCATTCAACACATCATGTAATGTACTTGAGTACCGAAACCACAGTGCCCGTGATAAGGAATCCAATTGAACTTTGCGTTCGCTGAGGGGGCTTCTTGCAGGTTTAACGTCTCTTCTAAAAAACGCAAACCGTTGGTGAGATAGAAATTGTCCATGTCGCCCATCCAGAATTGTAATTTACCAGAAAGGCTGCGCCTATACTCGACCAGTTATCCCGCACATAAAAAACCAAATCCCAGGCACGCCATGAATCCGCAACTAATGAATTAATTTCACCAGACCCTGATTCCAGATTGGAATTGGTTGCCGCGATCGTCTGGCTGTCCATACACTGCGTTCCAAGCACCCCATTGTTGACCGGAGACAACATAGCTACCTCCGGATCCCATTGCAGCTTCCATACGAATTTCATCCCAATACTAAACCTGGGGTCACCGTTGGTTTCCCTTTACTTGGTCGAATCATGCCCCTTGCGCTGTAGTAAGCATTTTCATCTTCATAAATATTCACTAGTTGATAAGCCGAAAACTTGGCGAATCCGGGCTAAACGAGTAGGCACCATTAAAGTAACTGGGATACAAGATTTGTAGCGCCATGGAAACCCAGCCACCGGTTGAGCAACCAGTAACGAAGCGATTGCTTGGAATATCATTGATAGGAAATATTTCGCCAAGTAAGGAAAGAGTTCGTTGAAATTGGCATCGGCATAAGGGCCGGGCACGGCACTATTCATTTGATAAGAATCGCCATAGGGAGATTCACCATCCAGAAACACAATAACAACACCCGGAGTAGATTCATCCAACCAATATTGCATGAATTCCTCGTCGTCAATCAGGTTCTGACTGCGCGTGAAACGCCCATTAAGGCCGCAACATGATAAAGAACTGGATAGCGTGTATTGGACCCTTCTACATAATCTGAAGGTAACAGCACCGATGCTCGCAGAAATATTCTCTTTTATAAAACTGCGAAAGCAATTCAGATCTGATGCGAATGAACTTAAGCAATTCGGTATCATCTGGTAGCGATTCTTCTTCCCCTTTTTCAGTTAATTCAAATCTA
>BPDI01000029.1 GCA_019654215.1 Gammaproteobacteria bacterium
GTATGTTTTAACTGGCTGATAGATCTACGTAGATGTCAACGGAAAGGCCCTTTTTTTTTGCCTCATACTCCGTTACACCACAAGTACCAAATTTGGGTGGCAGAATACTGCGTCGGTATATTTTGGTACCTATAGCGCTGGATTTGCCGGAAAATAAAGATCGAGCAACAAGTTGCCCCTCAGCCAAAGCAACTGGAGTTAATGCCACGCGGTCGACCACGTCGCCAACAGCATAAATATTAGGTTCAGCGGTCTGAAGATGGCGTTGACGACAACGGCACCGTTATCGAGAGTTTTACATTAACGTTTTCCAGGCCCAAATCAGCTGTTAATGGTTTTTTTCCCCGTGCAGAAAGCACGCAATCGACTTCATCTCACAGCCGGTTCAAAAAAACCCGTAAACCACGACTCTTAACTTTTTGGGTCACATTTGTTTGCAACTTCATAGTGATCTGTTTGCCAATCCCCGCAGTAATAAAAGTCTAATTTCCTCATCAAACCCCCTTAATACTTGTTTCTGCGGTACTAAGAGTTGTATCGCAACCAAGACGGGAAAAAGGGTGGCAAACTCAACAGAAATGTAACCACCTCCCACAACTAACAATCGCTTTGGTAATTGATGCATCTCAAACACATCGTTTGAATTGATTACATGTTCGGAGCCTTCATATTCCGGCACCCAGGGCCATCCCCCGTGGCTATCAGGATATATTTTGTGAAACCGTTCGCCATCTACTTCAATGGTATGGGCATCTTTTATTCTCGCGCGGGCTGAAATACCTTAACCTCTTACTATCAAGTATTGCCTTATATATGCCATTTAACCGGTAATTTCATGGTTTTTATTTTCTAGAAGAGTTTGCCAATTAAAGGACATTCCCGAAACATTCCAGCCAAATCCAGGCTGTCTTCCATTCATCGCGATAATGGCGGCGTAGCTGAATAACTTTTTCGGACACAGCCAACATTGACACATGTACCCCCAAAGTAGCGTTCTTCAGCAACTGCCACTTTGGCACCTAATGAGGCCGCAATTCGGCGGCTCGAACCCCGCCAGATCCGGCGCCAATAACAAATAGATCGTAATCAAACTCTTCCAATTTGCTGTATCCTCAGTGCTTTAGGGCGAAAAGCAGGCATTATGCCCTAGCTCACACGATAACCTATGGGGGTCAACGAAACATGCAAAGTGAATTATTCCTAGATAAGGAAGATTCCATGACCCAGCAAACCATGAATTGGGTGATGCCACTATCAAGGAATTTCCGTTCGCCTTTATAGACGAGCGTCGGAAAATTTTTAAGGGTTTATTAGATGAAATACCCTGGCAACAGGACACTCTATGGATAGCTGGCAGAAAAATTAAGTGCCCCGTCTGCAATCTGGGTCGGAGACCCCGGTTCAAATTATGGATATTCAGGCATTCGGCTGACCCCCAAACCTTGGACAGGTACTGTACTAATGATAAAGGAGCGCGTGAATCCCTAACTAATGAGCAATTTAACTCTGTCCTGCTAAATTATTATCGAGATGGCCAGGACAGTGTTTCCTGGCATGCTGATGATGAAAAAGAATTAGGCCGATACCCCATTATCGCCTCAGTATCGTTTGGAGCTCATAGAAGTTCCAATTTCGACCAAAAGCAAAAGATGATAAGCGAAGGTTCCAAATCGAATTTCGTCACGGTAGCGTTTTGCTTATGGGCAAACTCTACAAAATAAATGGCTGCATCAATTGCCTAAAATTTCTGGTTTAAAGAACAAGAGTTAATTTAACTTTTCGTAAAATTTACTAATCTTTTTGGGGAAAGGGGCTTAAATAAAATAGCGAAACCATGGATAAGTTTGATGTTTGTATTGCGGGCGCGGGAGTAGTTGGATTAGCAATTGCGTACCAATTATCACGAGCGACCAGCTACAAAAATAAATCAATTGTAATTATTGAGAAAGAGAATAGTTTTGGAAAAATCACTAGCAGTCGAAATAGTGAAGTTATCCATGCAGGATTTATTATGCAACTGATAGTCTCAAAGCCAAGTTATGCGTGACTGGAAAAACATTTACTTTACGCATATCTAAAAGAATTTAATGTACCCTATCGAAAAATGGGGAAGTTAATAGTTGCTCAAGAGGGCGAAGAAAGCATACTGCAAGGAATAAACGCAAAAGAAATTTGGGAAAATGATGTAACAGACTTAAAGTTTATTGAGAGCAATAACCTTCAAAAGGGTTTTAACCCAACATTAAAGGAAGTGCGGCGTTATTTTCTCCTTCAACCGGTATAGTCGATGTGCATACTTATATGCAAAGCTTACTTTTTCAAGCAGAAAAAAATGGAGTTTCTTTTTCCCCTTTTACAGAAATTAAATCAGTCGAGTTTAATTTAGGCTCATTCAAAGTTTCATCTATCCTTAATCATGATAACAGCCTTGAGGATTACAAGTTCGAATGTAATCAATTTGTAAATTGCGCAGGTATAGATGCTCAACAATTATCAAGCCATATAAAAGGTGTTAGTAAAGAGCATATACCACGCTTATATCTCTGCAAGGGGGATTACTTTACATATTCGGGTCCTAGTCCATTTGAACATTTGATCTACCCTATTCCTGAAGCTAATCACATGGGTCTCGGCATTCACTCAACTGTAGATATTGGCGGGCAAACACGCTTCGGTCCAGATGCGACTTATGTAGAAGAACTAAATTACAATATAGATGCGTCAAAAGGTCAGAGAATTTTTCAAGCTATTCAAAAATATTTTCCTGGAATCGATAATTCTAAACTACACCCTGCATATGCTGGAATTAGACCTAAAATTGCTGGCCCGGGAGAACCTGCAGCAGATTTTCAGATACATGGAGCCGACATTCATGGGGTTTCGGGACTGGTTCAACTCTTCGGTATCGAGCCCTCCAGGATTAACATCCAGCCTCGCCATTGGTAACCATGTAGCAGATTTACTAGAATAGAATCAATTAACAATTCCATTACTGAAAAGTTCTGAGCTGACTCCAACGCCACAACAATGACTCTACTATGAGTTGAGGATTAGGGTTTGCCCCGCTCATAAGTCGCCGCTGCGATTCGAGAACCTGCTCATAGAACCGCATTAAACTCAATAGTATTTGTTGATAGGCCACCTCTTTACCCGGAACAACTCAAGAAGTATTGCCTGATGCGACTCTATTTCACTGGGTTGCTGATTTATTAGAAGATGTTTAATTAACATTGTCGAAACTTCCCGCAAATAACCAATTACCTCGGTTTCTCCTAATTTTGTGGCCAATCCCACCGTAGCCTGAATACTGGTTTTCCCTGAAGTGAGCTGAGTAAGCTTTTGTAAAAACTGTTGTTGATTATCCAAACCACCGGATCGCGCTAAGTCTAATGCAAGCAGTGGACAATTTCCGGCAGCGATTGCTAAAGACTGAGGATCCTCTTGATCTGTAATCTGTTGCTTAAGCCAATCTACAGCCTCTATATTTGAAGGCGTAGGCATAATTAACTTCTGACAACGACTTCTAATGGTTGCTGGTAATGAACCTGGCAAATGAGATAGTAGGAATATATACGTAGAGGAAGTAGGTTCTTCCAGGGTTTTTAATAAAGCATTCGCTGCTGCAGTATTCATATGGTGAGCATCTGCTATTAATGTAATCTTTGCCCTTCCACCTTGGCTAGTTTGCATAAGAGAATCGGAGAGAGAACGAATCTGTTCTATCTTGATGTCCCTACTTCCTTCTTCCACTAAGATTTTTATTATATCTGGATGCCCGGACTCTCCTCCTAGCAGACAATTTTTACACTTACCGCAAGCTACATCTTTATTTGGTAACAGACACATTACAAATTTTGCGAAAGCATTAGCAAATAGATTTTTCCCAGTACCTCTTGATCCTGATATCAGATATGCATGCGCTAACTGCTGCGACTGAAACTGACTGTAGAGATTACTCCAAAGCGTCTTTTGCCAAGGGAATGGTGGTTGCTCTTTTAATTTCATTAGTCTTTCATTAATCGACCAATAACCTCTTATCCAAAAGATTGATAATGTCCGCTCTCACTTGCTCGATGCTTTGGCCAGCATTAATGACAAAACATCTATCTGGATTACTTATTGCGATATCTAAATATGCAGATCTTACTTTTTCAAAGAATTCGTCTTTCTCGGTTTCGAATCGATCTAATTCGCCTCTTTCTTTGGCGCGAACCAGACCAGCTTCAGGATCCAGATCTAGAATTATTGTTAGATCCGGACGTAATTCTCCTTGAACCATGGATTCTAATTCTGCAATTACCGAAGTCTTTAGCCCCCTCCCTCCACCCTGGTATGCATAAGTCGCATCTGTAAATCGATCACAAATGACCGATCTTCCATTTTCAAGAGCGGGCTGAATAACCTTTTCTATATGTTGAGCCCGAGCAGCGAAAATTAATAGTAATTCGGTTAGTTCCCGCCGGCGCGTCATCACTAATTTCAAGAGGAGTCTGCGTATTTTTTTTCCCCTAAAACAGTGCCACCTGGCTCTCTGGTTACCACGAAATCGATTTCTTTCCTACTAAATACTGTTTAATCGCTTCTATATTAGTACTCTTTCCCGCACCTTCCACGCCTTCAATAGAGATAAATTTTCCTCTGCTCATTTTTTAGTTAACATCCCTTTCTGCGATTCCAGCTGAAACCCATTCACAGCGTCGTTATGTTCTTCCAGGGTGCTAGAAAAGTAGTGAGTCCCGTCTCCTCTAGATACGAAATATAAGTAGTCTGATGACAATGGATTCAAGCTTGCGTTTATTGATTCGATACCGGCAAGTGCAATTGGCGTGGGTGGAAGACCATTAATACGATAAGTATTGTATGCGGTTTCCTCTAATAAATCTTCGCGTCTAATATCTCCGAGAACTCATCTCCCATTCCATAGATTACAGTGGGATCTGATTGCAAACGCATACCTAATTCAAGTCGGCGTACAAAAACACCAGCGATATGTCCTCGCTCACTTCCTCTAGCAGATTCCTTCTCTATGATAGAAGCCATAATCAAGGGATCATATGCGTCGTTGTAGGGAACGCTCCAAGTCGAGATTCCCAAGCTTCTGTTAATACTTCTTTCATTCTTTCATAAGCCCGGATCAGGATGTCGCTATCGGGAGCACCTCGAGTAAAAAAATAAGTGTCCGGGTAGAGCAATCCTTCAACCGACTCCTCTTCCAGGTTTAAGGAGTCTGCTACTAATTCACCAGAACTACTATCCAACTTTCGTACAATATTAGAGTTACTCCAAATTTCATTGAGCGCTTGGTCAAGAGTCCAACCTTCGATCAGTGTAACCCTATATTGGCGGGTGTCCCCGGTTGTTATCTTTTTTAGAAACTCCATTGGAGTCATGCCTACTGTTAATTCATATTCACCAGTTTGAATTAAAACAGCGGGTTTCCCCGAATTCTGGCATACAAGGGCAGGTTGCGAGAACTACCAATTAAATCTCTCTTCTCAAGCTCATTAGCTACGCGCTTAATGAGCTTCCGGATTCCACCATAATCGTAATAGACGTATCTTCGATTACCATAGGTTGATTTAAATTGTTTTTAAATATATCCAGGCAAGCAATGGAATCAGGAAAATCAGCATCAATAGACTTAGAGCTGACACAATCCATTTTTTCTTCAAGAAGTAGTCGATTTTAAATAGAGACATGCTTCGTTTCACTCGTAACCCAAGGAAACGTTACCACTTTATTTTGGTTTAAGCACGACGACGGCGGCGAGTATTAGCAGTATTTAGAAAAGATTAGACTTCCATTAGTCCCGCCAAAACCAAATGAATTCGAAAGCACAACGTTTAGCGATTGCTCTCTGGTTGTGTGAGGAACATAGTCTAAATCACATTCTTCATCGGGATTATCTAGATTTATGGTTGGCGAAATGACCTTGTCTCTGATTGATAGCACTGAAACTATCGCCTCGGCTGCTCCGGAGGCACCTAGCAAATGACCTATCATGGATTTGGTGGAGCTTACCGCAAGATTGTATGCATGATCTTTAAACACCGACTTAATTGCTTGAGTCTCGGCGATATCCCCAGCGGGTGTTGAGGTGCCATGCGCATTGATGTAATCCACTTGATCAGGATTCATTCCTGCACTGCGCAATGCATTGGCCATACATAGTGCTGCACCGGCTCCCCCTTCTGAAGGGGCCGTCATATGGTAGGCATCGCCGCTCATACCGAAACCGGAAATCTCAGCGTAAATGTTTGCGCCACGCTTTTGCGCATGCTCTAGTTCTTCTAGAACCATAATGCCGGCGCCATCACTTAACACAAATCCATCCCTATCCCTATCCCAAGGCCGGCTAGCATACTGTGGCCCGTCGTTGCGTGTCGATAATGCCCGCGCTGCGCAAAAACCGGCCAATCCCACGGTGAAGTAGACATCTCTGCCCCACCTACCAACATAACGTCTGCTTGATTATTGGTAATTATATTGGAAGCCAAACCGATATTATGAGTACCAGTCGTGCACGCAGTAGTGACCGCGACATTAGGACCTCTTAGTCCATAGCGGATAGATAAGTTTCCAGCGATCATATTTATGATCGAGCCGGGAACAAAAAACGGAGAAACTTTGCGGGGCCCAGAGTCTTTAACTTGTATAGAGGTTTCTTCGATAGTTTTAATACCACCAATACCTGAGCCAATTGCTACCCCTGCACGCTCATTATCGATTGTCGATATATCGATCCCTGAATCATTGATTGCCTGTACGCCAGCAGCAATTCCGTACTGCATGAATTCGTCCATGCGTCTGGCTTCCTTAATTTCCATATATTCACTGCAATCAAAGTTTTTAATTGCTCCACCAAACTGAGTACTGAATGCACTCACGTCAAAATGGTCAAGAGTTTCAATTCCACTCTTACCGTTCTTAATCGCATCCCATGAAGTGTTAAGATCATTACCGAGAGGAGTAATTAATCCCATTCCGGTAATAACAACTCTTCTAGTATTCAAGGGGAGTCTCCTATCTCAATTGCATCTAGCCAGATAAACAAAAGCTACTCCAGAATGCTCCAGAGTAGCTTTTTTTCTTGCATCAATTAAAACTTAGAGGTGTTCGTTGATATAGTCGCAGGCAAGCTGGACTGTAGTGATTTTTTCAGCTTCCTCATCAGGAATTTCTGTCTCGAATTCCTCTTCCAAAGCCATTACCAATTCGACGGTATCTAAAGAATCAGCGCCTAAATCTTCCACAAATGAAGCTGAAGGTTTCACTTCGTCTTCCTTTGCGCCAAGCTGTTCGCAGACAATTTTCTTAACGCGATCTTCAATGCTACTCATATCTTTTATTAGCTCCTAATTCTTTGTTTCTTAAGGTTTTTTTTAATTCCACCCTGTCACGATTGAGTCGCAGCGGGCCAACCTTATAAATCAGAGACGCGATTTTACCTCTATTTTGGGTAGTTGTAATGTTTAAATTACAAATTAAATTTGCACCTTATTTGTTTAAATTTTAATCAAATTCTGGTAGGCAATTGCTCCGGTTTTTACTCAGTAAAAGAGCTTCAAGCCATATACATACCGCCATTAACATGTACTGTTTCCCCTGTTATATAAGCACCTTTTTGAGAAGCTAAAAATCCAACGACGGATGCAATTTCTTCCGGTTGACCAAGTCTGGCAAGGGGAATTTGAGACAACAATGCCTCAGTTTGTTGTGCTGGTAATTCACGAGTCATATCGGTGTCGATAAACCCCGGTGCAACAGCGTTAACAGTTATCCCTCGAGAACCAATCTCTTTTGCTACAGATCTCGTAAATCCTTCTACGCCTGCTTTCGAGGCACAATAATTAGACTGCCCTGCATTACCACTCGAACCTACAACGGAAGAGATATTAATTATTCTGCCCCAGCGCGCACGGGTCATTCCTTTTAAACATGCTTTGGTAACGCGATACATTGAGCCAAGATTCGTCTCAATAACTTCATGCCATTCATCATTTTTCATTCGCATTAACAAGTTATCGCGAGTTATTCCTGCATTATTTACAAGAATTTCTGGCGTGCCGTACTTATCAATAATTGTTTCTATGAGATTTGTAACAGAATTATCAGAGGAAACATTGGCACTAAGTCCCTCGCCAGTCACACCAGCAGCAATTAAGTATTCACTTATTGCATGCGCTCCATTATCAGTGGTCGCTGTACCTATAACAGTGCAGCCTTGTTGAGCAAGCTCCAACGCAATCGCTTTTCCGATACCTCTGCTTGCCCCAGTTACCAGAGCGATCTTTGACTCGCTCATTCAATACTGCTCCTTTCGTTTATGTTTCGGTCTATCAACCTGATATTTCAGCAATTGCAGAATCAAGAATCGCGTTGCCATCACTGCCAAAACATTGAATTTCCGATTCGATGCGTCTAATTAATCCGCTTAAAACCTTGCCCGGGCCACATTCGACCACCTTATTGACACCAGATTTATGAATAAGTTGCACGCAATCCAGCCAGAGCACGGGTGAGCAGAGTTGCTTGACCAGGTTCTTTTTAATTTCTGCCGGATCTTCCTCTATCTGAGCGTTTACATTTTGCACAACGGCAATGCTAGGCGCATTAACTTGTACTTCTGCAAGTTTTTCTTCGAGTTTCTCAGCGCAGGCAGCATTAGCGCGCAGTGGAAGGTACACTTACCTTAAGTGGCAGCGCCCGCTTTGCTCCTGCTTCCTTACAGAGCTCGATTGCTTTATCTACAGCGGACGCTTTACCTGCAATAACTGTCTGACCAGGAGAATTAATGTTGCTGCAGAAACTACTCCTTCTTCTACCACCCACATATCTCATCAATTTGATAGTTTTCCAAGCCAACGATTGCTGCCATTTTACCTTCTCCGGCAGGCACGGCGGACTGCATAAAATGCCCACGTGATGAACGATATTAACCGCGTCCTGAAAATCGATAACGTCGGCACAAACAAGTGCGGAATACTCTCCTAGACTATGGCCTGCCAATATAAAGGGCCCTTAGAGTAGATAGCTCACCCCAAAGACGCCAAATAGCAACCGAAGCAGTTAACAAGGCTGGCTGAGTGATATGGTTTGATCGAGGTTATTGTAGGTGTCTTGCTGGCAAATTTCCCATAAGTCTAGCTGCACGCATCGGAAGCCTCTGTAAAAGTCGATTCAATAACGAAGATCGAGCTGAGAGCTCTCTGAGCATACCCAGTTTTGTGAGCCCTGCCCAGGAAAAACGAATCCGAATTTTTGCATGCCTTCCCTATTGGCTATCTATAATTTGCAGTCGGCATCCTAAAATTGATAAAGAGCTTAATTATTCGTCGCCGAGATCCAGTGTTTCTTACCTTTATAGAATCCATCCGCCGTTACATGGTGGCGGCGGTGAACTTCACCGGTAGTCTTATCGATAGATAGTGTGGGCCCAGGTAGGGAATCATGTGTACGCCGTTTATTGCGCTTAGAACGGGTCACTTTGCTCTTTTGAACAGCCATTAGTAGCTCCTAATTAGATGCTTGTATATCCATAAAATTTTAAAATCTTTTAATACGATTTCTTAAGTTTTTAAGCACTGTAAACGGACTCTCTGTCGCCACCTGCTCTTGTTCACCTGTTTGTTCAATTCCGTTTTCTGGTAATCCAGATTTTTAAGCAATCCTTGTTTCATGGAAGTTTACGATTGGCATACAAGCAATAGCTGTTCTTCCACTAATTCGGCTAAAACTAATTTGTACTCTCCACTAATCCAAGGTCAAAGTGGGGATCTAACTTTGTCGAGCACTATCTTCCTCAAGTAATATCAGGCTTATTTCTTCCTCTACTCAATCCCTAGAGGTTCGAGACAACGCTGGCAGAAAACTTCCACTCGGGCTGATAGATGACCTTTTATAACTTTTAGGGTTTTATTCTTTGTCGAAAATCGCAGCTCAACATTAATTACACCCCGATTATCTGCTAGGGAATCTGCAAATCTTGGGAGCTTTTCTAGAGCGACCAACCACTGATCTCTTCCTGCTGCAGAAAGACCTTACGAGTATCAACATAGGTTGGTAGGAGGCTCTCTGGCATAGGCGCGCAATAATAGGCTCAGGAGGGGCTGTGTCAAAAAAATTTTAAATTTGTTTTAGTCTTACTATTATTTCTATCTAACTGTAATTATTAGGAATTTTTTAATTCCATCTTCAGGCTCTTGAAGAAATTATCCCAAGGTGCCTCTAGTTCCAGCCATCCATCTGAAGCCGGATCTAAAAACTTAATTCTGCAGCATGAAGACAGAGCTTTTTGACGTTTTTTAGTCCCTCCGAAATAGATTTTGGGCCATATTTGTATCACCATTATTGGGTGACCTGCGTGTTGGCAATGAACTCTGATTTGATGGGTTCTCCCAGTGCTTGGTCTGGCTTCAACAAGACTAGAATTGGCATAGCTTTCTAGCACTTTAAAGCCGGTTAAGCGGATTTCCTTCCTTGCTGACCTGGACAATGCGCTCGCCTGAGCTAAGCTGGTTTTTCCGCAAGGGAACGTCGATTTTTTCCAATCTACTGGCCATTGCCCATGAACGAGGGCGTGGTAATCTTTTCACACGCTTCTCTTTAAATTCATGCTGTAAGAGCTTTAAAACATTTAGTTTTTTTGCATCACCAGACAGCCTGAAGTGTCTCTATCCAGGCGGTGAACCAACTCTAAATGACGCCAACCCTCATCCATCTGGCGCAGAGCATCAATAAGCCCCAAGCGACGCCGTGCCACCATGAACAGGCAACCGGCCGGTTTATTTATTACCATAAGTAATCAGTTTCCAGCAAGACGGTAGATCTGAGTAATTGAGCCAACCGGGTGATATCTTGTCCGATTTCCTCGCTTTGCCATTCCTCACCGGCGGAATCGCACTTCTCACCATAGCTAAGCTTGAAATCAGGCTTGCAGCGCTTCTTATTTACCCTGACCTCGCCGCGCCGTATCAATCTATAAACTCGAGTACGAGGCACTCCCTTTAATTCTCTGATAAGAAAATTGTCCACACGCTGGCCATCGTGCCTTTCAGTAATACGAACAGTTTGTACTTGTTGCTTAGAAGCTGTTGCTGGTTTTTTTTTGTATCGACATTGGTTTTTGTATACTTATGAGGCAATGTGCCAATTCTTAGAGTTAATGAGAGTGGACGGCATGCATTCTACAACAATCTGTTTCACTCTATATGGTGTACAATCCCTCCGTTTTTTTCAAGTGGCTATATGGCTGATTTCCGACGATGGAACCCATAAAACAAATACTTAGTTTAGAAATTGAATCAGCCTTGTCAGCAACTACAGGAATTGCTGATTGCAATGCCAATGTTATTACGGCTTCTAAGCTTGAATTTGGCGACTATCAGGCTAACGGGGTCATGGCGATTGCCAAGCAGCTAAAACAAAATCCTCGAGAGTTAGCCCAGTCAGTAATAGACCAACTAGAACAAGACAAAAGCAATCTGGTGGAATCTTTTGAGGGTAGCTGGGCCTGGGTTCATTAATATAAGGCTCAATCTCAAGGCACTACTTTCCAGAGCAAATACTGCTCTGTCGAATCCAGACACACTTATAAGTACCGCAGAAAATCCACAAACCATTGTTGTCGATTACTCTTCTCCAAATCTTGCCAAGGAAATGCATGTTGGCCATTTGCGCGGCACAATTATTGGCGACAGTCTAGTTCGCGTCTTATTAAAGAGTGGACACAGAGTTATAAGACAAAATCATGTCGGAGATTGGGGTACACAATTTGGATGCTAATCGCCTATCTGCAAGAAATTCAGAGCCAGAAAGCAAATAAATTACCACAAGAACTTTCCGATCTTGAAAAGTTCTACCGTTCTGCAAAAGATCGATTCGACTCTGATGAGGAATTTGCCAATACAGCAAGGAAAAGCGTTGTCCAATTACAAAGTGGTGATCCCGCACATAACCAGGCATGGCGGCGGTTCATCGAAGAATCTCTTGCTCACTGTGAAACTATTTATGACAAGTTAAACTAACGCTTACTCGTGCCGATCTTGATGCAGAGAGTCGTTACAATACGATTTAGAAAACATCGTGGAAACCCTAAACAGTAAAGAACTACTATCGGAGTCCGATGGTGCAAGAGTCGTTTTTCTCTCTGAATTCGTGGCAAAGATGGAGACTTGCTACCAGTAAAAATTTAAAAAATCCGATGGCGGCTACTGTACTCAACAACCGATTTGGCAGCAATTAGATTACGCTCAAACGAATGGAATGTAGATCGATCCCTTTATGTTTTTGATAGAAGACAGTCATTACATTTTCAACAAGTTTTTGCGGTTGCGAAGAAAGCAAACATCGCCTCAGAAAAAATCTCCCTCGAACATATTGCCTATGGCACCATGATGGGTAGTGATGGAAAACCGTTTAAAACACGCTCAGGCGACATTGTTAAATTGATCGATTTACTCGAGAATCAATAGGGCGCGCTTACGATCTCGTTTCAGAAAAGAATCCAGATTTAGATGAATCTCCGCGGCAGCAGATAGCAGAAAAAGTCGGCATTGCTTCAGTGAAGTATGCCGACCTCTCTAAGAACAGAACTTCAGATTATGTCTTTGATTGGTCTACGATGCTCGCTTTCGAAGGGAATACTGCGCCCTACCTAATGTATGCCTACGCAAGAATAAAATCGATTCTGCGAAAAGATGAAGCTCACGGGTTTAACCCAAGCATTCAATCGATTTCAGAACCAGAAGAGCGCCTACTTTATTAAAGATTCTTCAATTAGATGAAATTGTACAAGCAGTAGCCAATGAATGCTTTCCTAATCAGTTATGCAATTACTTGTAGAACTGGCGGGATTATTTATGAGATTTTTTGAAGCCTGCCCTATCCTCAAGGCTAGCAAAACTATCAAAAGCTCGAGACTAGCACTCGCTGCATTGACCGCGGAAACACTTCGTGTGGGACTCGATCTGCTAGGTATCGAAACCTAGACAATGTAGCTACCACTTTTAACCAGTTAATCCAGTAGTAGCTTATTCAAGCGCGCAGAAAACTCGCCAGGATCTTCAAACTGGCCGCTTTCTGCCAAACTAGCTTTCCAAACATTACGGTTACCAAATCTCCAAAGCGCTCCTCCTCCGTTTCTTTATCCAGTTTTGCCAGTAAGGGATGCTCAGGATTAATTTCAAAGATTGGTTTCGATTCTGGCACAACTTGGCCGGATGCTTCCATGATCTTGCGCATTTGCGAGCCCCTGTCATGCTCATCTATGGCAAGACATGCAGGCGAATCCGTTAGGCGATGCGTCACTCTAACCTCTTTAACTCTTTCGCCAAGGTTTTCTTTGATTCTGTTAACTAAATCAGAAAATTCTTTCTCAGATTTTTCATGCAGCTCTTTGTCTTTCTTATCTTCGAGTTTACCAAGATCCAGTTCGCCTCTAGCTATATCCTGAAATTGTTTGCCATCGAATTCATGCAGATGGCCCATTAACCATTCATCGATTCGATCGTGCATCAAGATTACTTCGATTCCTTTCTTTTTGAAAATCTCCAAATGGGGACTGTTTCGTGCTGCATTTAAGGAATCTGCCGCGACATAGTAAATTTTCTCTTGCCCCTCCTGCATCCGAGAAACATACTCTTCAAAATTTTCTTCTTGCTCATCAGTTTCTGAATGTGTAGTAGTAAACTGCAGTAGCTTGGCCACTTTCTCTTTATTATTAAAATCTTCCGCAGGTCCTTCCTTCATAGTCTGGCCGAACTGCTTCCAGAACTCATTGTATTTTTCCTTGTCTTTTTTACGCAGCTTGCTGAGCATATCCAAAACGCGTTTTGTTAATGCGCTGCGCATAGAATCAACAACTGGATCTTTTTGTAAAATTTCCCTAGAAACATTCAAGGAGATATCATTCGAATCGATGATCCCTTTCATAAAGCGCAAATAAAGGGGTAGGAATTGTTCTGCATCGTCCATAATGTAAACGCGTTGCACGTAGAGTTTCAAACCACGAGCCGCCTCTCTATTCCATAGATCAAAAGGTGGTCGTCCAGGTATATATAGGAGACTTGTGTAGTCGAGCTTTCCTTCTACTTTATTATGACTCCACTGTAATGGATCTTCAAAGTCATGAGAAATGTGTTTATAAAATTCTATATATTCGCCATCCTTTACTTCTGCGCGGGAGCGCGTCCATAGCGCTTTGGCCTCGTTTACTGCTTCGAATTCTTTTTTCTTTTTAGCTTTCTTCTTATCTTTCTGTTCTTCGTCCACAGACACATCTTGCTTTTCCATCATCACCGGAATAGATATGTGATCCGCGTATTTTTTAACAATACTTCGCAAGCGATAACCTTCCGCGAATTCCTTTGCATCTTTCTTAAGATGAAGAATAACCGACGTACCCCTAGTTTCTTTGTTAGCGGGCTCGATTATGTATCCAGACTCACCTTTCGATTTCCACAAAGTGGCTTCGTCGGCACCTGCGCCAGCTTTGCGACTTAGCACTTCAACTTCGTCAGCAACGATAAATGCCGAATAAAAGCCAACACCGAATTGACCAATTAGTTTTGAATCTTTTTGCTGATCTCCAGTTAAAGATTCAAGAAACTGAGCAGTACCAGATTTAGCGATAGTTCCCAGATTAGATATAACTTCGTCACGACTCATACCGATACCATTGTCTGATATTGTTATGGTTTTCTTTTTCTCGTTAAAGTCGATCTGCACATTTAATTCAGAATCTTCTTCGTATAATTCCGATTTAGATAATGCTTCGAAGCGTAATTTATCGGCTGCATCTGATGCATTAGATATAAGTTCCCGCAGAAATATTTCTTTATTGCTATAAAGAGAATGAATCATTAAGTGCAGTAATTGTTTTGCTTCGGTTTGAAAACCAAGGGTTTCAGGACCCGTACTGACTGCCATTTTTATATCTCCGGATTTCATGTAAAAAAAAAGCCTGACCAGAATGTGATCAAGCTTTTTATTGGGTCATTTAGCGGAATTTCAAGCGCTTAGCGCTAGAAATTCCTTTAAATTTAGTCTATCAAAGATGGATATGGCCGATAGAAATCGATGGCGTCAGCCTTTCTTTCCTCGATGATATTGAAACGCTCTTGGGTGCTGTTAATGAAACCGATGTAGTCGTTAGCACTCCTACTCTCATTCTCATCACCGGCGTCTGCAGAATCTGTAGCTGCCTCTCGGGCACCGTCAAAGTCGTCCAATTCTATTAAAGAACGCGCGAGAAAAAGTAGCGTATCAGAACGATTACTTAAATTGCCTTTGTCGATTGCCATCTGAAAAGCATCCGCGGCTTCTTGATAATTATGTAGTACATAATGTATGTAGCCGTAAGTATCATAACCATCTCCAGATTCAGAAAGTTCAGCAACTTGACGTGCAGGCTCCAAAGCATTTTCGAAGTCAGAGCCGATCAAATACATCTGGGTTAAGCTAGTCAGATTTTCCTCGGTATTCTCAATAATACTTTGTCCCAGACCATCTTCTAGGATCTTGGTTCCACTAAGTGGTACATCTATCCCACCCATAGACTGCCCCAGATTAAGGTAACGATTTTCATCGTCCACCATGCCTTTAAGGTAAGCTAAATTAAGGGAACGGATGCGTCGCTCTTCGTCATCGACACTGGCATAGACTGCGCTGAGATTCATCCAGTCGATCTGATCGTCAAACAGCAGGACCATAGTTTTAGTAAGGTCTAAAGCGCTCTCAAAATCCTCTAGCTGAAAATACAGGCCATTAAGATATGCGTAATCATCTCTGTCCAATACTTCACCTCGGTCCAACAACATTTCCATGTAACTAACCCAATAAGGCATTGCCTCTGCAAGTTCATCTACCTGGTAGTGAGCGTAAGACAGACCACGGTAAACGATGTCGTCTTCTTCTAAAGATACACCGCGCCATAAGTCATAGTACTGGATCGAATCGCGCCAGCGTTCTTCAGCAGCGGTTAATTGTCCAAGTGATTTTAAAGTTCTTAAGCGCGTGTCCTCACGCAGCTCTTCGATGGTGAGTAATTCTTCGAAAGTAAGGATTGCTTCAGGGTAATTCTCAAGAGTTAACCAATAGTTAGTGTAGAAATTGAGAAGTGTCTGCTTTTCAAAATCATTCATGCGATTCCAGCGACGCTCTCGCAGTTCATCTAACCCTTCTTTAGCAGCGGGTAAATCCGGCTCATCATCTTCATCTTCAGGGGTCATAAGTTCCTGAATTGAACTAATCGCACGCATAACCTGTGGACCCAAAGTTCCCCGAAGTACGTGCTGTAGGCGGCGCTCGCTGTTCCTCCCCCGCTAATACAACCTGCGACGATAATGAAGGTATTGCTAGCGCGGCAATAAGTAAACTGAGCTTGAGTTTATCTCTACTCTCATCCTTAATCCTCAAGTTGATAGCGAAACAAATACTGTACGCCTGAAACTTCCACACCCTGGCCATCAACGACTCGTGGCTGAAACTTAAATCGCGCTGCGGCCCGAACCGAAGATCGATCGAATATATTCGGTGGTTCTGCATCTACAACAGCAATTGTATCTTCAATTACGTTGCCTAAACCGTCCACGGTAAAACTAACCAGGCACCAACCTTGAATGCCACGCTGGGCAGCTCGTGTCGGATATTGAGGAGCAATTGCTACAAGAGGTAGATAATCACCATCGGTGGCGGAAATTGACGCTTGGACAGTTCTAATCCTGTGTCTATTTCTATTGATGCTCTTTCAATGTTTAGAGAAGGCCCTGAGTCCAGAGTTTGCTCCCTGTCCTGGATATCTGGTTGTTCTTGTTGCAACTCTTCAATTGGTTCTGGTTTTCAATTTCTTCGATAACCCCCAATTCGATATCCGGCATGGTGGCACCCAACAATTTTAAACCCAACCGACACTCTTTCGTCGAATGCCTCACCCGTAGCAATTAGAAATTGCATGAAATAGAAAAGACTAAGAGTAATGCCGGCAGCCATTCCCCCTTGAAATAACCCATCTGACAAATATCATCTAGTTAAGCCTCCGCTGAAATGCTGACGTCTTCTATGTTTGCATCACGTGCTGCTTCAAGTATTAGCATCACTTGTTCGTTATCCGCATTCTGATCTGCCTGGATGACTATTGCTGAGTTCGGCGCATCCGCCAAACGCAACTCGAAGCGAGACCGGATGAATCGAGGATCAATTTGGTCACCGTCAATCCAGATATCGCCTGAAGGCCCTATCGCAATAAGGATCAAGTCTCCAGAGGTATCTTCGACAGTAGACGCTTCAGGTTTAATAACTTCGATTCCTGCTTCTGTGACAAAAACAGATGTTACGATAAAAAAGATAAGTAAAATGAACACCACATCGAGCATTGGAGTAAGATCGATTTCACCTGCTTCCTCTTGTGCCTTCTTTTTCATTAATCCTGATTTCATTAATTTTAGCCTTTAATGCTGATCGGAAAAAACTTCTTCTTGGGAAAGCGGTAAGTGGTCTTCGAGTAACTCTAAATCGCGATCTACTTTTCCTTTTAGATAATTAAACGCAAAGATCCCCGAAATTGCACCTACCATTCCAGCCATCGTCGGAATGGTTGCCTTGATACTCCACCAGCCATGGACTTGCATCGCCACCACCGCTCACCGCCATAACGAAGAACACTTCGATCATGCCGGTTACAGTGCCGATTAGTCCGAGAAAGGACAGATTGTGACTAATACTTCAATGATTGGAAGAGTATTTCGCACTTCTAATGAAATTTTGGAAATCATCATGGTACGAATTGATGGCGCTCCATGACTGAGTGTCCTGCGCGCATTCCAGGCTGCTAAAGTATTTTTCACATTTGTCTTATGTGTGGTGTTTAAGTACCAGATTCGCTCGAATACCAGTGACCACTTGACTAGTAATAAGCCAGCTATAACCGAAAGGGACTGGCCCACCCCTCTGCATGAAGGTGCCTACTGCATCTAGTACATCTAAAAAGGCAAATACATGTCATTTCCCCTTCGGGAAATTAAGCTTGGTTTTGGCCAGTCGTTCTGCCTTTTGGGCAATCATCCGGTCGCCTGTCTTCCAGAATTGAATGATGTTGTCACTTCGACTCTTCACTACTGTGTGCATAAAGATAGTTGGAATGCAACAACAATACCTAATACCGTTGTCATCAGGCTTGGAAATACCGCCTGCCATGATGGTTGGGTCCCCAGCACCATATACCGTAATTTGTTGGAACACTTGAATCATACCGGTAACAGTACCTAAGAGTCCGCCTAGTGGTGCGATCGTGGCGATCATCTTTATAGTGTAGCATACTTTCCAATGCGGGGGTTTTCCCGCAGAATAGCTTCGCCTAACTTCAATTCCAGAGTTTCGGTATCTGCTGATGGATTTGCTTCCGCAACCAATAGCACTCGACCCAATGGATTGTTTTTGGTTGGCTTATCACGTTTGAGTTGCCCTCTTACCTTGATAGAGGGTTTGTGAAAGCATTAGTAAGCGTAGGAATGCAATCAGAATACCGACGATACCAACGCCCATAATGATAAACCTATTACACCTGAATTGTTTCGTACCTGCTCTTCTACAGTGGGAAGTTAACAAGGTTAGCCATTACCTGACCACCACACCCCCGGTAGGATCGATGCCAACTCTAGTGAAACCATCCGAGGCTCCTTGTAGCGAAGAAGCGGTTGCCATGATAGAAGCATCTGGCTGACGTGGCAGAACTTGTAGATGTCCTATATCGCCGGTTAGCTAAGATACTCGCCATAGAAACTGCTTGAAATGCACCGACACGAACTATGCTGCGGTTAGCAGTATCACCATTAGGCAACGTCACATCTGAATTAAAGGAAACTACTTGACCAGATTCTGTTAACTCCTGATGCATAAAGAACCAAAGCGTTCCATCTCTTCACATTTAGCTGCTCGATAGTAGAACCGGCACGTTCGATAATTTCCTCTAGTTGCAAGGAGCGACCAGTATATTGAGCACTAATCAAAGAGTTCTCAAAGTTACTTAAGAAGTCACCGGGAACACCCTGCAAGGGGCCGAAAATTCGTTTAATGCACCTCGCGGTCGCGGAGAAATTTTTCGCTTGTCTGCGATATGATTTCATTTGCTTCGAATTTATCAGACAACTCAACCTGAGTCTGCTCTTCTGCTGTGATCCTTTGGTTAGTGGTATCTATATCTCTTGCTGGCGCGCAGCTTTGACTCAAAATCCGACAAGCGAGCCTGATACTCTTCAGACTCCGCAACGCGGTCTTGTTCCACTAAATCTAAGAGATTAGACAATGAAGTTGCTTGGGCTACAATCTGCCCAGAAACGAAGGTAAATACTGCTGCCGTCAAAAAGCTTGTAAATTTAGTTAATTGTTTCATTGTGCTGCCTCCGGAGCTAGTACTGGCAACTCAATAATGCGTGGAGCATCTAATTGTGATGCGACGCGTATCGCGCCTTGCACTTGAGTCCTATACTCAGCAGGATCCAACGCTACCCACTGTCTTCCTCTATTGTCCCACGCTCCAGTCTCTTGACGGTCTGTGGTTTGATAAAGCAAAGCAACACGCCCGATACGCGCAATGTTTACATCGCGGTCTGCACCGTTGATGTTAATGGTCTCTGGGTAGGTTTCAATTGTTCTTCCATAAGAGGTTTCGGTTTGATACATCACCAAAACCTGACGAAATTTTTCTGCGATAGATACATCGGGATTATCAATCGCATCTCTAGCAAATACTAATCGTGCCGCTCTTTCATCAACGTGGAATGGGTAATCCAGTTCGATAAATTGCTCAAGGCTGGAAAGCATTTTTTCCATGAGTAGTGGAATGCCCTGAGTTACTTCCTGAACGCTTGCAATCGACTCATCAAGAGTTGCTATTTGATCTTCCTGAATCGAGATCTGTTTGCGATAACCTGCGTTTAGCACTAGCAATGATTCAAGGTTGTCATTTGCACGCTTGAATGATTCAAATGCAGAGCTCGCATCATTCTGGAGTCTAGTGATTTCTTCTTGCACAGCGGCAGAATCTTCATATTTCTGTGCTACTACATCCATTGCTTGATCAATAACGTCACTATTGATCAGTATTTCAGCAGCTTGTGCAACTCCCAAGAAGCACGAAATGAGCAATGCCAGAGTAGACATACCCATCTGGGTAATTCGACGGTTATTCATGTGCCATCCTATTATTTTGTTAATAATTCCGGTCTACCTAGGCATGGCGATAGCGGTTGTATCGTAGCTAGTTAGAGCCGAATAACTATTTTTTGTTGTCCTTCCTTACTTACAAAACCTGCCCAAGAATTCCATGATGTTTCAGATCGCTTGAGACCGACAGCTTTCCCTGAAAAAGCCGAACAAGGGTTACCGTTCTACTCAATTCTAATCAAATTGAGAAGCTTAGTAACTGTCTGCCCGACCTTGGCAATTGAGCATGGCCCTTTCACCAAATAGTCCCTGAAATTCGGCGTTTTCAGCCGAATTCGCGGCTAAGCCTATCATACTACCTTAAGTTATTAGAACCTTTTGCTTGGCAAAAACTTGACTAAAAATGAAGTGAAATTTTTAACAGTTAAGGCCCTTCCCATCCAGAAATTTTGCTTAATCCGCTACCGATATCCGCAAGACTTCTAACTGTTTTTACACCTGCATCATTGAGAGCTGCGAACTTCTCATCTGCAGTACCTTTGCCACCAGAAATTATGGCCCCAGCATGACCCATTCGCTTGCCCGGTGGCGCAGTTACGCCAGCTATGTATGCTACAACCGGTTTGGTGACATTGGCTTTGATAAATGCAGCCGCTTCTTCTTCTGCAGTGCCACCAATTTCACCAATCATAACAATGGCTTGTGTTTGATCATCGCCCTCAAACATACCCAGGATGTCGATAAAGTTCGAACCTGGAATTGGGTCGCCCCCAATGCCAACACAGGAAGACTGACCAAAACCATGGTCAGTAGTTTGTTTAACGGCTTCATAGGTCAAAGTTCCGGAACGCGAAACGATTCCTACTTTACCCGGCAGATGGATATGTCCGGGCATAATGCCAATCTTGCACTCGCCGGGTGTTATAACTCCGGGGCAATTTGGTCCGATTAGACGAACATCAGCCCGATCGCATTTTTCTTTGGCGACCAACATATCCAGAGTGGGGATACCTTCGGTTATACAGACTATTAACTTGATACCAGCGTCGACCGCTTCGAAAATAGAATCCTTGCAAAATGGGGCAGGAACATAGATCACAGAGGCATCGGCATCAGTTTTATCGAATGCTTCAGCCACTGTATTAAAAACCGGCAAATTCAAGTGTGTTTGTCCCCCTTTTCCGGGAGTAACACCACCTACCATCATTGTGCCGTACTCAATGGCCTGCTCGGAATGGAATGTACCTTGCGATCCGGTAAAACCCTGACAGATCACCTTAGTATCTTTACTAACCAAGATACTCATGCTCTATCTCCCGCTGCAACGACAACTTTTTCGGCAGCATCCGCCAGGCTATTGGCAGCAATAATATTCAGCCCGCTTTTCTCTAATACTTCTCGACCCACATCCGCGCTGTTTCCTTCTAGTCGCACTACAACGGGAACTTCCACGCCGACTTCCTCTACCGCGCTAATAACTCCTTCGGCAATCAAATCACAACGCACAATGCCACCAAAAATGTTGACAAGCACAGCAGCAACATTTTCGTCTGACAATATGATCTTAAAAGCTTCTGTCACTCGCTCTTTGGTAGCACCTCCTCCAACATCAAGAAAATTTGCTGGGCTACCACCGCAGAGTTGCACGATATCCATGGTTCCCATGGCCAAACCTGCACCATTCACCATACAACCGATGTTTCCGTTCAGTGCTACGTAGTTCAAATCCCATTTTGTAGCTTGTGCTTCTCTTTCATCTTCCTGTGATGAGTCATGCATCTCCCGCAACTTTGGTTGACGATACAAGGCATTACCATCGATATTGATTTTGCCATCAAGGCAGTGAATATCTCCTTCAGCGGTAACCACCAAAGGGTTAATTTCTAATAGGGAAAGATCGAGCTCGGTAAATAACTTGGCCAAACCCATAAACAAATGCGTGAATTGTTTAATCTGATTACCACTTAATCCCAAACGAAAAGCCAGATCTCGGCCCTGATAAGGTTGTGCTCCGGTTAACGGATCGATAGCTGCCTTTAAAATCTTCTCTGGTGTCTCTGCGGCAACTTCTTCAATCTCTACTCCGCCTTCAACCGAGGCCATGAAAACGATGCGACGTGTGGAACGATCAACAACAGCACCTAAATAAAGTTCCTGTGCTATATCTACGCAAGCTTCGATAAATATTTTGCTTACAGGCTGACCATTTGAATCAGTTTGATAAGTGACCAGGTTATTTCCCAACCATTGCTCGGCAAAATCTTTTGCTTCATCTGCAGAATCAACGACTTTTACTCCCCCGGCTTTACCTCGACCACCAGCATGAACCTGAGCTTTAACTACCCATTTGTCACCGCCAATCTTAGCGGTAGCTGCCACTACTTCATCGGCAATATCTACCGCGATTCCTTTTGACACTGGCAGACCATATTCGGCAAATAATTGCTTCGCCTGGTATTCATGTAAATTCATTTAAGCTCCATGTCTTGGGAAAACTATTTAAGGTTTGAATCTTATTTTGCTTTTCAATCTTCTTTATATGAGCAAACAAATTAGGGTTATTTGCGACGTTTTCTGTTACCGATATGAATAGCATGACCATTGGCCGCTAGAGCAGCTTCATGCACCCCCTCGGAAAGCGATGGATGCGAAAACATTGTTAAACCAATATCCTCAGCACTAGCGCTAAATTCCATAGCTATCACCATCTGTTGCAATAGATCTGCTGCGCTTGGCCCAATGATATGACAACCTAAAATTCGATCTGTCTTTGCATCTGCGATAGTTTTAATCAGACCATCGGCATCGTTTGCTGCTAAGGCTCTGCCACTAGCAGCAAAAGGAAACACGCCGATATTACAGTCAATACCTTCCGCCTTAAGTTCTTCTTCGTTTTTACCAACCCATGCGATTTCTGGATGCGTGTAGATCACAGAAGGCACCAAATCGTAATTTACCTGAGTTTTTTTCTCAGCTATACGCTCCGCGACCATCACTCCTTCTTCCATGCCTTTATGAGCAAGCATTGGACCTCTGACAACATCACCCACTGCATAAACACCAGGAACATTAGTCGCACACTGATCGTTTACTTTAATAAAACCTTGTTCATCAAATTCGATACCAACAGATGAATCAACCAGCTCATTGGTATAAGGTTTTCTGCCTACCGCTACAATGAGTTTGTCAAAATAGCCTTTTGGTCACCTTCCTTGTCCTTATATTCAACAGTCACAGTTTTTTTCGCACTCTTGCTAAATTTGCTGCCGGTGACCATAGCTCCTAATTGAATATTAAGTCCTTGCTTAGTCAAAATTTTTTGCGCTTCTTTTGCCACCTGACGATCCACCATCGGTAAAAAAGTCATCTAATGCTTCTAGGACTGTCACTTTAGAACCTAACCTTGACCATACGCTACCTAGTTCAAGACCGATAACCCCTGCCCCGATTACACCCAGACGCTCAGGTACCTCTTGAAACTCCAACGCGCCCGTGGAGTCAACGATCGTTTCCTGATTAATTGGAGTTGGTGGTATATCAATAGGAACAGAACCGGTGGCAAGAATTATGTGTTTCGCTGTAAGTTCTTCTTGCTTTCCATCATGACGTGTAACAACAATTTTGTTCGCACTTACTAGTTTACCAGTCCCGGCAATGCCATTGACTTTGTTAGCAGCAAATAAGCCTTCTATACCCTGAGTAAGTTGACTAATAACTTTGTTCTTGCGATCAATCATGGCAGGAACATCAATTCCCACTTTATTGGCTTTAATTCCGTGAATGCCGAATTGCTCTTGTGCTTCTATATACTTGTGCGAAGTATCCAAGAGCGCTTTCGAAGGAATACAACCAACATTTAAACAGGTACCGCCATATACAGTTTTATTTTCGTTACTCAGCCATTTTTCAATACAAGCAGTGGAAAAACCGAGCTGAGCGCAACGAATTGCGGCAACATAACCAGCCGGCCCTGATCCTATTACTACAACTTCGTATTCTTTACTCATACTGCCCTCGGCTACCGCTTATCTATATTTCCAAAATTAATCTGGTTGGATCCTCTAATAACTCCTTAATCGTAACCAAAAACTGGACTGCTTCTTTGCCATCAATCATTTGATGATCATAAGAAAGGGCTAAATACATCATAGGCAATACTATTACTTCCCCATCCACCGCCATGGGTCTTTCTTGAATTTTATGCATACCCAATACCGCAGTCTGTGGCGGATTAAGAATTGGGGTGGATAGAAAGAGATCCAAAAACTCCACCATTGGAGATCGTAAAGGTGCCACCTGTCATTTCTTCTATTGATAATTTGCCTTCTCTAGCTTTTGCGCCGAACTCTTTTATCTCTTTTTCAATTTGGGCGAGACCCATGTTGTCCGCATTACGTAAAACCGGAACCACCAACCCTCTTGGCCCTCCCACAGCTATACCAATATCTTGATACCCGTGATAAACGATATCACTACCATCGAGTGAGGCGTTCACTGCTGGAAAACGCTTAAGCGATTCGATAGATGCACGCACAAAGAAAGACATAAAGCCTAATCTAACTCCGTCATGGGTTTTCTCAAATTCTTCTTTATATTTGTTGCGAATATCAATAACTGGTTGCATATTTACTTCATTAAATGTTGTCAACATCGCTGTTGTTTGAGTTGCCTGCAGCAAGCGTTTAGCAACCGTAGCGCGCAGGCGGCTCATTGGCACTCGCTCTGCAATGCGGCCGTCTGCCGAAGGCGCCAAAGAGGCTGTTGAGGACGGGACAGCGGTGTTAGCACTCTGGGCCGATAGATGGTTCATTACATCCTCTTTAGTGACACGACCACCTTTGCCGCTGCCGTTTATCGAATCTGCATTAAGCGAATTCTCTTCGATAAGCTTCTTAGCTGCTGGACTCACAATTGATTCATCGTTAGCAGATTCACTCGACTCGCTGTTTACAGGTCTATCTGGCATTGATGGGGCTGAACTAGTCCGCTCCTCTAGTCCGCCAATTGCCTCATTACTTACAATAGTATCACCAGCATTCTTCATAATTTCTTGAAGAATTCCGTCAATGGGAGAAACCACTTCGATAACAACTTTGTCAGTCTCGATATCTACCAGTAGCTCGTCTCGCCGCACACTATCACCAATATTTTTGTACCAGGTTGCAATAGTTCCGTCTGGCACAGATTCGGGTAGGGTTGGCGCCTTAATTTCAACTGTCATGTCTAGCTTAATGCCTCATCAATAAATTTCTCTTGTTGTTTCAAGTGCAGTGCTGGATAACCAGCAGCAGCAGCTGCCGATGCTTCACGCCCAGCATACTCGAGCCAGATTTCTGGACGGTGTTGATTTAGTACTCGACGAATATGATGCTGGCTCGAATACCAGGCTCCTTGATTCATCGGCTCTTCCTGACACCAAAGGATTGCTTTTGCGTTTTTATATTGCAACAGACAATTTTCAAAATCTTCGTGAGGAAAAGGATACAATTGCTCCAATCGAATAATGGCTATATTTTTAATGTCGCGTTTACGCCTTTCTGCTCGCAAGTCGTAGTACACCTTACCGCTACAAATAATAACTTTCTCGATAGCATCAGGATCGAAACCATCTGTTTCATCGATAATTACTTGAAAACCACCTTCAGACATTTCTTCCAAAGTAGAACCAGTTTCCTTATGCCGGAGTAGACTTTTCGGCGACATTACAATAAGCGGTTTACGTAATGGACAAAGCACTTGCTTGCGCAACATATGGAAAACTTGAGCGGAGGTAGTCGGCAAGCAAACCTGAATATTATGCTCGGCACAAAGTTGTAGAAATCTTTCTAGCCTTGCAGAAGAGTGCTCTGGACCCTGGCCTTCGTAGCCATGAGGAAGTAAAAGGGTTAAACCGCAAAGCCTCGACCACTTGTGCTCACCACTAGTGATGAACTGATCGATTACCACCTGAGCCGAATTGGCGAAATCACCAAATTGAGCCTTCCCAGTTTACCAAGGCATTTGGGTAGTAGTTGAATAGCCATATTCAAATCCCAGAACCGCAGCTTCAGAGAGCAATGAATCATAAATCGTGAAAGATCCCTGATCTTTCTCTATGTTCTGCAGAGGTATATGAGTTTCACCAGTTTTGTTGTCATAGACAATTGCATGACGATGAGAGAAAGTACCACGTCCCACGTCTTGCCCAGTGATTCTTACTTTATTACCACTTGTTAAGATGCTCGCATAGGCAAATGATTTCCCCAAACCCCCAATCAACTGGTATTTCTTCCTCCGCCATTTTGATGCGATCATCGAAAAGTTTCTTAACTTGCTTCTGCAATGTGAAATGGTTTGGTATTTCCACCAACTTTTTTGCTAGCGCTTTTAAGCTATTCAAGTGAATCGAGGTATTAAAAAGTGGACTCCAGTCATGACCAATATATGGACTCCAATCAACAAAAAGTTCAACTGAAGGTTCCTTAACCAAGCTTTTTACAACGTGAGTGCCTGTATCAAGTGCGGATCGGTAGGCGCTATTCATTTCATCTGAATCAATCAAAGATAATATGTCTTCGTTGGACAGTTTGTTTGCATAAATTGCCCTGGTAGTTTTATGCTGCTTAATAGCCGCATGCATCTGAGGCTGGTAATTGAAGCTTCATCAGTTTCGTTGTGACCGCGACGGCGATAGCAAACTAGATCAATGACAACATCTTTGCTGAATTGATAACGAAAATCCAAAGCTAATTGCGTAACAAATAGCACCGCTTCTGGATCGTCGGCGTTAACATGAAAGATTGGTGCCTGAACCATCTTCGCGACGTCAGTACAGTATTCTGTCGAACGTGCATCGTCTTGACGGCTCGTAGTAAAACCAACTTGATTATTAACAACGAAATGAACCGTACCCCCCGTGGAATAGGCCCGAGTCTGGGACATCTGAAATGTCTCCATAACCACACCTTGACCGGCAATGGCAGCATCGCCGTGCACAATGATAGGTACTACTTCTTTTCCTTCTTTATCTTCGCGCCTCGATTGTCTGGCCCGAACTGAACCCCTTCAACTACTGGAGATACGATCTCCAAATGGGAAGGATTAAAAGCAAGGGCTATGTGCAATTCGCCGCCGGCAGTCATGATATTTGATGAAAAACCCTGATGATATTTCACATCACCAGAACTTTGATAGATAGCTTTACCTTCAAACTCATCAAATAACTCGGCTGGGTTCTTACCCAAAATATTCACTAATACGTTTAGACGACCTCGGTGCGCCATGCCCAGAACGATTTCCTTAGCACCATACTTACCAGCTCTCTGAATAATTTCATCGAGTGCTGGAATCAGGCTTTCTCCTCCTTCCAAGCCGAAACGTTTTGTTCCGGGATACTTAGAATCTAAATGTTTTTCCAGTCCTTCAGCGGCGGTAAGTCTCTCGAGCAAATGTTGTTTTACATCTTTTTCAAAAACAAGATAGCCATCATTACTTTCGATGCGCTGCTGGATCCACTGTTTTTCTTCTAAATTAACTATGTGCATAAACTCATAGCCGATTGAGCCACAGTAAATTCGCTCTAACGTTTCAACAATGTCGCGAAAGGTGTTTTAATTTTTTTTAAAAAACAAAGAACCAGTTTGGAATATTGTTGAAGAATCGATAGGCGATAAATCATGAAATTCTAATTGCAGATCTGGGACTCGTTCGCGATGCATTAATGATAGAGGATCGAGTCTTGCTTTTTGATGCCCCCCAACTCGATACGAACTTATTAATTGTAAAACTTGCACCTGCTTACTTTCGTGCTCAGAGTTAACAACTGCATCATTACTGAGAACTTGCTTGTAACGACTAAATTTTCCTAATGCCTCAAAATCTTTTTTAATTTCTGCATGAGAAACTTCCTGCGCATTAGATCCATTCGCCGCCGGAAGTGATTGAAAAAAATCCCGCCATTGTTGTGGGATAGAGCTCGGTTCGGACAAATATTTTTCGTATAGCCCTTCTACATACTCTGCATTAGAGCCAGAAAGGTGTCCGGTACTCCACATTATTTCCATTAAGTTGTCATGCATATCACACCTCTAATACAGCTCGCGGGCAATGCCAGGCGCCATAGGATCCTTTCTTATTAAGTTCCTTGAGAGATCAACATATTCCTGATATGACCGATTGCGCGTGTTGGATTTAGTCCCTTAGGACAAACCGATACGCAATTCATGATTCCGCGACAACGAAACACGCTAAACGGATCTTCCAAACCCGCCAAACGATCTGCGGTTGCTGTATCTCGGCTATCTGCCAAGAAACGATAAGCCTGCAATAGACCGGCCGGACCTATGAATTTATCCGGATTCCACCAGAAAGAAGGGCAGCTTGTGCTACAACAGGCGCAGAGGAAAACATTCATAAAGCCCATCTAATTTCGCTCTATCCTCAGGTGATTGTAGACGTTCAATCGCAGGTGCCGTTTCATTATTGATTAGAAACGGCTTCACTTTTTCAAATTGCTTATAAAAAATAGACAAGTCTACTACCAGATCTCGAATAACTGGTAAGCCAGGCAACGGTCGCAGTATAAGTTTTTGTCCTAGCTTGGTTACTTCGGATAAAGGAGTAATACAGGCCAGCCCGTTAGTACCATTAATATTCATTCCGTCTGAGCCACACACGCCTTCGCGACATGATCGACGGTATGCAACAGTAGGATCTATTGCTTTTGCTAAATTCAAAACGTCCAGCACCATAAGGTCTTTGCCTTCCGGTATATCAACTTCGATTCCTGCATTACAGGCTTATCAACTGTTTCAGGGTTATAACGATAAATGCTAACTAACACTGAATAATCCTTAATAAGTTCTTATTTGAGGTTCAAAGGTATCAACTACCTTAGGCTTAAAATTTACAGCTCGCTTACCCACAGATTTTTCCGTTGGATAATACATTGAATGACATAACCAGTTGTCATCATCTCGTTCCCGAAAATCATCACGGGCATGAGCTCCCCTACTTTCGTTGCGAGCTTCCGCAGCTATTGCTGTGGCTTCTGCCACTTCAAATAAATTTTCTAATTCGAGCGCTTCAATGCGGGCAGTATTAAAAGTCTGACTCTTGTCTTCCAGATGAACATTCTTAATACGCTCGCGCAGTACTTCTAACTTCTTTATGCCTTCCTGCATGAAATCGCCCCTACGAAAAACGCCAAAAGTGGTTCTGCATTGTATTTTGTAGTTCTACTCGTAACTCCGGAACGCTTTCGCCGGAACTGGACTCATTTAAACGATTCAAACGCGCCATTGCCGCGTTGATATCAGTTTCGCTAAACCGCCCGCTGCTCTAATCCCTGGGATAACATCTCTTCAATATGCTTCCCGGCAGCACGACCGAACACAACGAGGTCAAGGAGGCTATTGCCACCTAATCGATTCGCGCCATGTACGGAGACACAAGCAACCTCGCCCACTGCAAAAAGCCCTGGGATGATTTCATCTTCGCAGTTTGGACTTTGGGTTAATGCCTGCCCACGAACATTAGTAGGAATACCACCCATCATGTAATGGCAGGTAGGTATAACAGGAATTGGTTCTTTTACCGGATCGGCATGGGCAAAGGTCCTTGAAAGTTCCAAAATGCCCGGTAATTTCGTATTCAACACTTCTTCACCAAGATGATCGAGCTTAAGCATTACATGGTCACCGTTTTCGCCGCAGCCACGGCCCTCAAGAATCTCTAGCACCATGGAGCGTGCTACCACATCTCGTCCAGCAAGGTCTTTCGCTGTAGGAGCATAACGCTCCATAAATCGCTCACCATCTTTATTTATGAGATAGCCACCTTCACCACGACAGCCTTCCGTGACAAGGGTGCCTGCACCGTGAATTCCGGTAGGATGAAACTGCCACATCTCCATGTCTTGCATGGGATACCCAGCACGCAACGCCATGCCAATACCATCACCAGTGTTAATTAGCGCATTAGTCGTTGAAGCATAAATACGACCAGCACCACCGGTAGCAAAGACAGTTGCTTTTGAATTTACGAATACTGTTTCACCGCTTTCTATATTAATTGCTATGACACCAACAATGGCACCGTCTTGATTTTTAACCAGATCAACTGCATACCATTCATTAAAGAACACAGTGTTGTTTCGGAGATTGCCTTGGTAGAGCGTGTGTAATAGCGCATGACCAGTTCTATCCGCTGCTGCACATGTTCGCGCAGCCTGACCACCTTTTCCAAAATCTTTGGACTGTCCACCAAACGGCCGTTGATAAATGCGTCCATTTTCTGTGCGGGAAAAAGGCAGACCCATATGTTCCAGTTCGAATACAGTTTGGGGTCCTTCGTTGCACATATATTCAATTGCGTCCTGATCACCTATATAGTCGGAGCCTTTGACAGTGTCATACATATGCCAACGCCAATCATCATTTGGATCCTCACTGGCTATAGCGCATGTAATACCACCTTGAGCAGATACCGTATGGGAACGAGTTGGAAATACTTTTGAGATTACTGCGGTTTTATAACCAGACTGGGCCAGTTGCAGCGCAGCGCGCATACCCGCACCGCCACCGCCAACGATTACTGCATCAAAAGAAATACTACGCAGACCAGTCATTTAAACTCCCCAGAAAATCTGTATACCCCAGACCAGATAAACCATAACAATCAATGCAATGCCCACCTGGAAAACTACACGAATAATGGTTGCGCTATTGCCAAACTGTAAGGAGGTTATGTAATCGGTAGACACTGTCCACATACCAATCCAGGCATGCGCACAGAGCGCTATCAGAGTTATCAAACTGAAGATTCGCATCAAATTCGAATTGAATAACCCACTCCAAGCCTGATAATCCATATCAGGGTTCATGATCAGGCTGCCTAAAATACAAAGTGTGTATGCAGCTAATAAAACCGCACTAGTTCGCTGAATAATCCAGTCGTAAAGACCGGAACGACTAAGATTAGCGACGCTGGTTACCATAGCCAGACCCCTCCAGCTACTGCGGCTATTGCAAAGAGCAGCAAGATAACGGTGGCTCCGGTATTTGCACCTCCTTTCGTTTCGCCGATTCCAATATCCAGCAAAAGGTGCTTGAGACCAGCAATCAGATGGTAAAAAACTGCCAGCAGAATTATCCATATAAGCGCTTTAATTAGAGAGCTATCGAGCAATTGTAAGGCTTGATTAAAGCCAGCTTCGGAAGAAAGGGATAATTGAAGAAAATAAAGTAAGATTCCGACGCTAAAAAACAAACCCACTCCCGAGATGCGATGAAGAATGGAAGTAATAGCTGCCAAAGGGAATTTTATAGTGGTGATATCCAGGTTTACAGGTCTTGTATCTTTCATTTTTGGCCTTTGAACTGTTACTTTTTAACAGCCGAAACTATTACTTACGAATTCAACAAAAATTCGCAAACTATCTGAATTAATTAAACAAATTGGGAATTTTGAACGCCGTGAATTATAGTCCGAAGCCCCCCTTCATTACAATAAATCCGCCGGACGGAAACTCAATAATGACAATATTTTGTCGTCAAGTTTCCTCAGTCATAAAAAGAATCAAAATCCTCATTGATTTGTTGTAGCGTAAATTAAAAATAATGCCTTAAACGTTCTATTTCGACGCTTTTTATTTTTCGGAAAGGGGTGAAAAATGTAGATTTCGTAGCAGTTTCTCCAAGACAAATATTTGACAAAGATGGGGCTCTCTACCTAGTATTGCCGTCCCTGATTGGCCCCAAATCGACCAGATACATAACAACAAGTAATCCTCTAAGTATCTGTTTTATTTGAATATTCGTGACAATAAGAATAATCGGTAGGAGTATGGCATGAGCGAAAGAAAGGCCCAGTTAAGCATAGACGGGAAGGACAAACCGATTGAATTACCCGTCTATGAAGGCAGTACTGGCCCTGATGTGGTAGACGTAAGAAGTCTAGTCGGCCAAGGCGTTTTTACTTATGACCCCGGCTTCGTCTCCACTGCAGCCTGTGACTCCGACATAACCTACATAGATGGCGACGCAGGTGTCTTACTCCACCGAGGTTATCCAATCGAGCAGTTAGCAGAGAAATCGAATTTTCTGGAAATCTGTTATCTGTTGCTAAATGGAGAACTTCCTAATGAGAGTGAGCGACAAGCATTTGAGAATGAAATTCGTTACCACACGATGGTTGACGAACAAATTCGTTTGTTTTTCAGAGGATTTCCCAGAAATGCGCACCCTATGGCAATGCTCTGTGGAATAGTTGGCGCACTTTCGGCTTTTTATCATGATAAATTGGACATCGATAATGCTGAACATCGGATGCGGGCAGCAATTCGCATAATCGCCAAGATGCCTACACTGGGGGCAATGTGCTACAAGCACGGCATCGGACAGCCATTCATGTATCCGCAAAACGACATGAGTCTAGCGGAAAACTTTATCCACATGATGTTTGGTACCCCCTGTGACCCACCTAAGATCAGCCCGACTATCGCTAAAGCAATGGACACCCTATTCTTACTTCATGCTGATCATGAGCAAAATGCGTCGACTTCCACAGTACGGTTAGCCGGTTCCACTGGGTCAAACCCTTATGCATGTATCGCCTCCGGAATTGCAGCTCTCTGGGGCCCCGCCCATGGCGGTGCCAACGAAGCAGTTTTAGATATGCTTTACGAGATTGGTGATGAATCTCGCATCGAAGAATTTATTCTACGCGCGAAAAATAAAGATGACCCATTCCGCTTAATGGGATTTGGTCATCGAGTTTATAAAAATCACGACCCAAGAGCGACGGTTATTCGTGGGATTTGTGCAGAAGTACTCGATGAGCTTGGCGCTGATAACGACCCATTATTCCGAATTGCACGAAAGCTTGAAAAGATTGCACTAGAAGACGATTACTTTATCGAAAGAAAACTTTTCCCCAATGTTGATTTCTATTCTGGAATTATTTTGAAAGCGATTGGCATCCCTACCAGCCTATTTACCGTTATCTTTGCCACCGGTAGAACACCGGGTTGGATTGCACATTGGCACGAAATGCTAAGCGAACCCTATCGCATTGGCAGACCACGCCAACTTTATAAAGGCCACACCAAACGAGATTACCCAGGTTAATCTTAATCTTCAAAAATTTCCTTCTACTAAAAATAATTCTGTGAATGAGCTCATGGATAAGACAAACATTTTTCATTGTTTGCATAATGCGAAGGTGGGCGACATCAATCTTATTATTATTAGTGGCAAAGCAGAGTAAAATCTACTTACATCAAACGAAAGAAAAAATTGATAAGCAAACAATCGCAATTGTGTTGGCGGGATTTTGGCGCGTATCCGAATTATCAGAGATAAGAGTCGACGAAGGTTAATTGGTGGAGCCTACCGGGATCGAACCGGTGACCTCAACACTGCCAGTGTTGCGCTCTCCCAGCTGAGCTAAGGCCCCAAAAATAGAGTTATATCTGAAGGAAGGCGAATTCTAAGCATCAGGCCTTGGGGTGTCAAACGGGTCTTTAGCCAAGCGCTTTAAATTCTTTTTCTAAGTTCTTTGCGGCTTTCTTAGAAACACCACCAAGAATTGCGATTGCTTGCCGTAACCTAGAGCGAGTTATATCTATTCCCAGTATGGCAGTAGATTCAATAACTGATATCGAAATCGCATTACCAGTGATAGCAACGAATAAAGGAAACAAAAAGTCTCTGATCTTTAAGCCCAATTTATTCGCTAAATCTTGAAAACATTTTTCGATTCCATCTCGAGACCATTCATTTAACCCTTCAAGTCGCCATAAAGAAAATTGTAGAATTCTTATCATCTCTTCGGCAGAAAGTGATTTATGGTCGAAATTTTCTACAGAAATTTGCACCTCCGCACTTATAAAAAATTGTGCAAGATTGGCAACATCACTGAAGCGTTCTACTCTTTGTTTTAACAGCGGAATAATTGCAGCAATCTTTTCCGAAGAGAATGCCCATTGGGAAAATCGTTGGACAAACTCATCGTCACTTAAGTCTTCACGAATGTATTTCCCATTTAACCAATCTAATTTTTCTATATCGAAAATAGGCCCGCCCAAAGATATACGCTCTAAATCGATTGAACTGGTCATTTCATCTATTGAAAATTTTTCTTCCCCTGAAGGCATAGTCCAGCCCATCATACCCAAATAATTTGTTACCGCTTGAGGTAAATAACCCATTGCTAGATAGTAATTTATGCTAGTTGGATTCTTGCGTTTACTCAGCTTGCTTTTGTCAGGATTTCTCAACAGTGGCATATGACAAAATATTGGAGCCTCCCATTCGAAATATTGATAAAGCAAAACGTGTTTAGGTACAGAATTAATCCATTCTTCACCACGGATTACATGGCTGATTGCCATTAAATGATCATCAACAACATTAGCAAAATGATAAGTAGGCAAGCCATCGGACTTTATCAAAACCTGCATATCGATTTGCTCCCAGGCAATTCGTACTTCGCCTCGTAACAGATCATTAAATGCACATTCTCCACTTCTAGGGATTTTCATCCGAATCACATGCTTATCGCCGGACTTTAGTTTGCTCTGTATTTCGTCCTGCGATAACTGCAAGCAATGTCCGTCATATCCGGGCTGCTGCTTATTTTCAATTTGTTCGCGTCTAACTTGGTGAAGGCGATCAATAGAACAGAAGCAATGAAAAGCATGACCTTTTGCTAGTAGTATCTTTATGTGGTCCGAATAGATAGCGGAACGTTCGCTTTGGCGATAAGGTCCGTAATCTCCTGCCAGGTCAGGTCCTTCATCCCAATCGAGTCCAAGCCATTTTAATGCTCCCAAGATGTCTTCCTCAGAATGTTCAGCACTGCGGACTTGATCGGTGTCTTCTATACGCAATACAAACTTGCCGCCATGGCGGTGTGCAAAGCAGCGATTAAATAGCGCAATGTAAGCCGTTCCGACGTGAGGATCCCCAGTTGGAGAAGGCGCAATACGAGTTCTGATTTCAGTCATTCTGAGTCTGATATGCCCGAAAAATGAAGGCGGTGATTATACGCGATTCCCTTTTATTTCCTATCCTGGCGACCGCTTCATTCCCTCTATTTAGAATAGGTTATCAGCAGCCAAGCGATTGACTTGAATTGATACCATGACTAAATATGAGCCTGAATTGAACGAATATAATAACCATGCTTAACCATAAGTTTTGTGTAGCCCCTATGATGGATTGGACTGATCGCCATGATCGGGTTTTCCTGCGCCAATTTAGTCAACACACTATGCTCTACACCGAAATGGTAACCAGTGCTGCGTTAGAGCACGGGGATGCGAATTATCTTCTAAAGCATGATCCCAATGAGCATCCTGTCGCATTGCAAATCGGTGGTTCCAATCCGAAAGAGCTTTCCCGTGGAGCAAAATTAGGTGAGCAAGCGGGTTTCGACGAGATTAATCTCAACGTAGGTTGTCCTAGCGACCGAGTACAATCTGGTTCTTTCGGTGCTTGCCTTATGGCAAACCCACCATTGGTTGCAGAATGCATTGCCGCCATGATTGAGGCAGTAGAAATTCCCGTGACCGTCAAAAGTAGAATCGGTATAGATGATCAGGAGTCTGAAGCAGAGCTTTTAAATTTTGTGGAAACCATTGCCGCAAAGAACTGTAAAACATTTATTATCCATGCTCGCAAAGCCATACTGAGCGGTTTGAGTCCGAAAGAAAACAGAGAGATTCCACCACTAAAGTATGACAGAGTATTTTCAGTAAAAGAGAGTTTCCCAGATTTAGAGATAATCATTAACGGCGGAATTACAGACCTGAAAACAGTCTCTCAAATGCTTGAAAGAGTAGATGGCGTTATGCTCGGAAGAGAAGTCTATCAGAATCCTTATATATTACATGGTGTCGATCATTTAATTTTCGGAGAAAGAGCAAAAGATAAACCTAGAGTCGAATACCTTCAGGAATATTTCCCTTATATAGAGGAAGAATTGAAGAATGGTACTCCGCTTAAACATATTACTCGCCACCTGCTCGGACTCTTTAAAGGCCAGAAAGGTGGTAAACAGTACCGCCGGCATTTAAGTGAGAATGTTCACCGCCAAAATGCCTGGTTTGAATGTTCTTAAAGATGCAATTGCTTTTGTGGCTTAGGATCTCGTTATGAGTACCTGCGATTAACTATTAGCAGCTATTGCGCTTACTATGGCACTATTACTCGTTCCCTGAAATTGAAGTTGTTATGCTAAGTTCATTTAAAAAGTTCTTCGACTCTAAAATAGCCAACACAGAAGAAGAAATCTCCTCCAGTGTTAAAAAAGTCGATCTGGCTTGCGCGGCTCTATTAATAGAAGTAATTAATAGTGATCATGAGCTGGATGAAAGAGAATCAAAACAATTTATTGAAACCCTCCGGGAAGGTCTGAGCTTGAGCGAAGAAGAACTAGGTGAACTAGTTAAACTCGCTGAATCAGAAGCAAACCAAGCCACTTCACTTTATGAATTTACGCGTCTGATTAATGACGAGTATGACTATGAGGAAAAAGTTGGACTCATAGAGAATATGTGGAAAATTGCGTTTTCCGATGAGCAACTAGATAAGTATGAAGAACATTTAATTCGTAAAATATCTGATCTAATTTATGTTTCTCACAGCGATTTTATTAAGACTAAGCTAAACGTACGCAAATAATAAAATAGTGCGGTATAGTTTAAAAATTGCACTCTCACCTTTAATTTCTTTAGAAACTGCCAAATTCGTCTTCGATTTCTCCGTCAATTACGAGATATTCTCGATTCTGAACATAGGCTTCTCGGACAAATAAGTACTTATCTCCACTAATAAGCTCATCTAAGGCTAATAATCCTGATCGGGAATCGATCTCCTCGACTACGAAAAAGGTTATTTTCGCAGGAGTGCTATCAATGTATGGCAGTGGATTAAAGATAGTATCGAGGATCAACCCAAACGAGTCACGCAGATTCTGGCACCGAAAACAGGTAAAACTACGTAAGGTCCGCTGCTCATCCCCCATGCTCCGAAGGTTTGCCCGAAATCTTCCTCATGTTTTTCCAGGCTAAAGAGGTGGCTATATCAATAAGGCCACCGACCCCAATAGTAGTATTTATCAAAAATCTTCCAGTATCAGATAAAGCGTCTTGAAATTTAAACTGTAATAAATTGTTCGCCGCAATGTTAGCGTCTCGAACATTACTGAAAAAATTACCTATCCCCTGTCTGACTACTCGAGGCATAAAAAAGGTATAGGACGAAGCAAGCGGCCGCACTAGTAGCTGATCAAAATAGTCATTAAAAGCATATATGCGTTGGTTCGCTTCACGCCAAGGATCGTAAGTTTGTGCGCTAACTGTAGGCGTATAGAGTAGAGATAATAGCAGGATAAAAAAAATCGCGAATTGCAAGTGCCAATTACTGCCAACTTTGGATTCTATGTTCACGACGTCTACTTTGCGATAGTGAAGATTGCTAGTCAATGGTCTTATCCTGATACATAATTTCCTATACCTGAGTTACCCTCGTATTAAGTCTAACTGTTTTTCCAGTCTTTCCACCGATACTGGAATCTTGGTACCCAAAGATTGCGCAAACAAAGAGACCCGGTATTCTTCCAACATCCATCTGAAGTGAGAAATTTCTTGTGCATTTGTAGTCGACCGTAATTTAAGCAGTTCTTCATACTTTCGCCAATAAGACGCTAACTCTTCGCTTGACTCCCTATCTTTGCGCCCTAAGTGAGGCACCTTGTCGATACGAGCTTCGATTGCCTTGAAGTATCTTGGATACTGCTTCAGCCATTCAACACGAGTGTTAAAAAATAATTTTTCTGTCACTAAATTGACTAATTGTTGCTCAATGTCCTGCACAAAATAGACAAGTTCGGGCTGACTTAATTCACTAAGCTGTTTGCGGACTTGAAATAGCGACTTGAGAATTTCGACAAGCAGACTAGCAAAATTTTCTCCCGCGCTGTGAAGCTTAGACTTGCCTTGGAATAACAAATCTTCAAATTCTTGCTTGTTGTGAGGAAGCCTTTGTTCCAATTGAAAGGTATCCACATAGCTTCGAAATATCGCCTCTTCCACTAGTTCGTTCAGTTCAGGTGGAATTAGAAGTGCATGTTCCTTTTTAAGTTGAGTAAATCTCTTTTTAAGAAAATTACGCTGCGCCACACTTCGCAACATGAGCAATCTTACCATCCCCTCTAGATGGGTTATCTTTGCTTCTTCCTGATCTGCAAATAACTGAATCGATACTGAGTCTCCATTATCCACAAATGCCGGGTAACGAATCATTATCAGATCCTCTCCAATTTCAACTCGTGTTGGTAATTCCTCAATATCCCAACCCTTTAAATCAGATCTTAGAATCTCATGAATTTGCTCAATGCC
>BPDI01000030.1 GCA_019654215.1 Gammaproteobacteria bacterium
ATATCGATTGCTTTGTTTCTTGCTGTTGATACCTATGAAAACGGAGTCACTAAAAATTAACTTAATCCTATGTAAATAGGCCTGTACAAATTATTTTCATTGCAGGCATTTGTGACTTATTAAACTTGCAGTCATCAACACTAGAGTCTTTTCTCTAATAAAAGTACGATGATTCTAAATGAGAGTTTTACCTATTGATCATGACAGTCTCACAGCCATTGATGATCGCCGTAGCCCCCAATGGTGCTCGCAAAACTCAGCAAGATCATCCGTCTATTCCAATTACCCCCCAAGAACTAGCGGATACCGCGAGTCACTGTCTGGATGCAGGCGCATGCATGATTCATCTTCACGTCAGAGATGAGAGGCAGGGACATACTTTAGATCCGACTAAATACGCCTCTGCTATTACGGCTATTCGGGAAAGAGTTGGCGAGAAGCTAATTCTTCAAATTACGACAGAAGCCGTGGGCATCTATAAGCCTGATGAACAAATTGAAGTGGTAAAGACTGTTAAACCAGAAGCCGCGTCTATTGCACTCAGAGAATTTTGTCCGGATGAGAGCTATGAGCAGCAGGCAGGTGAATTCTTTATGTGGATGCATAAAGAAGGAGTCTCACCTCAATACATTCTTTATGATGAGACTGATATTCAGCGATTTAATGCCTATTGTGAAAAAGGATTTATTCCGGGAGAGACTCATACCGTCCTACTTGTGTTAGGGCGCTATCCCAAGAATCAGGAATCAGCTGTAAGCGACCTCTTCCCTTTATTAGACGAAGTAATAAGAATCATCTATGGTGGTTATGCGCTTTTGGCAAAACCGAATCCAATGCATGAATAAATCCATTGAGTTAGGAGGGCATTGTCGCGTCGGATTCGAAAATAATACTGCTATGCCCGACGGAAGTATTGCCAACGGCAACCATGAGCTCATCGAAGTAATCACAGATAGTGCTCAATCTGCGGACAGACAAATAGCTGATGCAGATACTGCGCGGAAACTAATGGCATTCAGATAAGCAATGACAGTAGACGTACAACAAGCTTTGCGATCTCGCGATAAAAACGATTAACTTCGATTTGATCACTCTGATGAGTACAATTCCATTCTCGCGGCGCTCGAAAGCTTCCCCAGTTTTCCATAGAATGGAGATGGGCGAATAAAGAAAGATAACCGGCTTTTGAAATTCCCTGCAGCATTCTGGTGGGAGCTCATTAACTTTTTTTATTCACGCGTAATAACTGGCAAGCTTTATTTTTTTTGCTCATCATCTGAACTCCAGGAGTTACTTCCTGAACATCTAAAGATCCATTTTTTTTAAACTTATTTGCAAAATCACTGTGCGTTGACGTTCCCTTCTACCTGACTGCAGAATCAACCATTTTTTGCGTTCTGCGTAGTTTTCCCATCAAAAAAAGGAAATTTTGGATCTTCAGTTATTCTTTCTGACCACGATCGATAACCAGTGCGAGTTGATCACCCTCGCTTTAGCGAATGCAAATGGGTGCCGGCGTAAATAAGCTGGAACATAGTGAAAAGGTGCCCAGTGCCCATTGTTATCAACAAACATATTTTTGTCTTTGAGAATAGAGACCACTGCAAAAACTTGTGGATTCTCAAGTTTTGAAAAAACGGGATTAAAATTTTTTTTGCGCGTTTTTAAAAAGGGTACCTTTTCTTGGAAAATGAACTCTTATATAAAAGCACCAAAAAACTTAATAACTTTAAATTTCTGAGAAATGCATTTGATGGCGATACGCAAAATATCAATATTTTAATCTCCACGGTAATTTAACTTTTTTTAGCCTGGTTAAGGGGGGTTCCGATAAGTGGAAAAGGAGAGGATTTTAATCGCGCCCAATATCCACTGTCAGCCTAAGAATTAGACAGCTCTTTGCGACATTGAGCGTCGGAATCGATAATTGTTAATCGGATTAAGCAACCGTGCAATTCCTTTAGTAAAGGTCAGCGGGCTATCCAGTACTGCAAAGCATAAACACCCTTCATCGCTGCGCGGCTGATGGACATCTTTATTAGTTCTCATAATAAAATCCGACCGGTTGTATTCACCGAGTTCATCACTAAAACTTCCATCCAACACCAATGTGATTTCACTGCCCTGATGTTTATGCGCTGGGGTTTGACTACCAGGTGTCATATAAATAAATTCACATTGTGTTTCATCATCGATATTTAACTGCGCCTGCTTAATTCCTCCGCTAAGCTTCTTCCACACCAACCCATTTGATGCTGCTTTAGCCAATACTTTAGGTAAGCTAACACTGTGATCAAGCATATGAATTTCACTAAGAGAGGGGTCCTGTTGCTCAATGTGATTTTGCTGCGGTTGACTAACAATCTTAGCAATCATGTCAGAGTAATCAGAACTGCTGTGCTTCTCAGACGTCTGCAACCAATCTATTGCCGCTTTAGCTTCAAATTCACTGGTTTTATGACAACAGAGCTCACAGAACTCTACATGAGCTGAAATTGCAATATTCAAGCCTGCAGATAAGGTGCCCGCAGCAAATTCTTGCAGCAGTTCTGTAGAAGGATGAAATTTGGTTTCACTAATCATTTTCAGTTCCAATTAATTGTCTTAACTTGCCCAAAGCTAAGCGTAATCTTGATTTCAATGTTCCAAGCGGAATTTCTAAGATCGCGGCAGCCTCTTCATGGGTTTTGTCGTGTAAATAAATTTGCTCAACTACGGCCTGCTGAGCAACCGGTAGTTGAATTAAAAACTTTTTGATTTGTACAAACTCCACATCTATAAAATCATTTTCAGCGATGCCATAGGCATCTATATCGCCGGACTCACTCGACCATATATCATCCGCACTAACGCAGTTGGGCTGACGCTTCAGTTTTCTTAATATGTCAAAACAGCGGTTTCGCGTGAGAGTAAATATCCAGCTCTGCGCATTTCCTTTACTTATGTCGTAGAGGGGTGCTTTCTGCCAAACAATGAGCATAGCTTCCTGGACCAAGTCCTTGGAGAGCTGTTCATTTCGGGTAATTTTCATACCATGAGCAAAAATCCTATTCGCGAATCGATCAAAAAGTATGTTGAAAGCAGCTGTACACTGCTGGTCACCTACCTTCATAAGCAGGGATTCATCACTATCTGGATTCAGGCTTTCAATAGGCAAATGCCCCGCGGTACTTGCTGCTGGCGTGGGTAACGATTCTTCTTTTACTGTGTATGAAGACAATGCGATCGCGTCCAAGGTCATAGAAATTTGGGTCATGATTATACATTACGCGGGCTTTCCGATCATAGATCACTTATATCCTGACGACCCTCTGATTTTAGTGATCCAAACCCTTCCAGAAGGCGTAACATATAGAAATAACCTTTCATAGGCCCCTATCCAATGACTCAGACCCCGGAGCTAACTTCCGCATCTCATCTGACCAGCGCCGACTACCTCGCAGAAAGAGTGAAACAGGCGTACCGGAGTCTCGGGCCAGATAACCTCACGACAGTAGAATCGCTCTACACCGATGATGTGTACTTTGAAGATCCATCACATGGCGTGCAGGGAAAAGCTGCATTGATTAAGTACTTTACTAATCAATTTCAAAACCTAAAGAACTGTTCTTTTAAATTTCATCAAACCATTACCAATGGTTCAGACATTTTTCTAGCCTGGACTATGTTTGTAAAACATCCACGCCTAAACGGTGGTGAAATGATTCGAGTTGAAGGAGCGAGCTATCTCAAAACTCGAAATGGTAAGATCTACTACCACCGCGACTACTTCGATCTAGGCGCACTGTTGTATGAACAACTGCCTTTATTAGGCCGCGTGGTTACAAAAATAAAGCAGCGGCTGGGTCAATGAACATTCTTATTACTGGCGCTAGTTCAGGTATCGGAAAACGATTAGCAATAGACTATTTAAAGGCTGGGCATGTTGTTTATTGTTGTGGTCGAGATTTACCAGCTCTGAATCAAATCAAAGAACGGTTTCCCAATCTGGCAATAATCCTTAATTTTGATGTCTTTTAGCTTTTGGGAAACTTGCGCTGAATCCTTCAGCTCTCTGAAACCTTTAGATTTAGTAATTCTCAATGCGGGAACTTGCGAATACATCGACGCAAGAAGTTTTGATGCGGCGCTCTACTCCCGAGTCATGCGCGTCAATGTTGAAGGCACCGCAAATTGCTTGCAATTCTTAATTCCTCAGATCAAGGAGGGAGGTTCGCTCGCCCTTATGGGCAGCAGCTCTAGTTTCTTGCCCTTGCCGAAGGCTGAGGCTTATGGGGCATCAAAGGCTGCAATTTATTATCTTGCCCAAACTCTTCGAATCAGTCTAAAACCGGCAAAGATTTGCGTCAGCTACATAGCCCCGGGTTTTGTTGAAACTCCCCTTACCGACCGTAATGACTTTCCTATGCCAATGCGCGTAGACGTAAATTATGCTTCTGCTCAAATCCAAAAAGGACTGGCAAAGGGAAACTGGTTAATTCATTTTCCCAAAAATTTCACCTGGCTTCTCAAAGCAATAGGAGTTCTGCCAGCTCGCTTACAGCAATTTCTCATTGCAAAGGCCCTAGCATAGCAACCCTTAACTTGTTTCATGGAAAAACAACGTATCGCAATTATTGGCAGTGGAATTTCTGGATTAACCACAGCTTATCTACTACACAAATCTCACGAAATTACATTATTCGAAGCCAATGATTATATAGGCGGGCATACTCATACAGTCAAAGTCGCCCAAGGAGAGCAATCTTATGATATCGACACCGGCTTCATAGTTTGCAACGATCGAAATTATCCTAATTTTCTGAAGCTCATGGATAAACTCAACATTGCCATGCAGCCGACCGAAATGAGTTTTAGTGTTCGCAATAACCCTCTAGGTTTGGAATACAATGGACACAATCTAAATACTCTTTTCTCCCAGCGTCGAAATCTCCTACGTCCAAAATTTTATCGCTTGATTCGAGATATCTTGTATTTTAATAAGGCAGCCAAAAAGGCAATAGAGGAAGGGGTTGCGGAGAATATAACCCTCGACACTTTTGTAAACCAACAATCATTAAGTGATATATTCAAAAATAACTACCTTTTGCCAATGGCTGCTGCCATCTGGTCATGCAGTATGGAGCAAGCCGGCGAATTTCCATTACATTTTTTTCTAAAGTTCTTTCTTAATCACGGATTACTGGACATCAAAAACCGCCCGCAATGGTACGCGGTAAAAGGAGGATCCAAAGCCTACATTGATCCTATGACCTCAGGGTTTAAAGATCAAATAAGGTTAAGCACTCCAGTGAATTCCGTAGTCCGCGATGATTCCTGGATTGAAGTAAACCATGCGACTGGAAAAGAAACCTTTGACCAGCTTGTTTTCGCTTGTCATAGCGATCAAGCGCTGGACCTCCTAAAAAATGCTAGCATTGAGGAGAAAGCGATTCTTGGTGAGCTGCTTTACCAACAAAATGATGTGATCTTGCATTCTGATGCGTCTCTCATGCCCAAAAAGTCTCTTTCCTGGGCGAGCTGGAACTTTCTAGCTGGCGAACAAGAGCACAATGATCCAACATTGGTTACTTATTGCATGAATATTTTACAAGGTATTGCCAGCGACCAACCATTTCTTGTTTCACTAAATGCGCGACATAAAATCGACCCCGAGAAAATAATCGGCGAATACGACTATACCCATCCCGTCTATTCAGTGGGGGAATGAAAGCCCAACCCAGACGAAATGAAATATCTGGAGTCGGGCGAATCCACTATTGCGGGCTTATTGGTACAACGGGTTTCATGAAGACGGAGTTCGAAGCGCACTAGATATTGGGAAAAATTTGGAGTCTCCTTGTGATGTCGTCTGGCAAAACTTTGAAAGCGCGATTTACGAAGGTTTCGTACGACATCGACGCCATTATCCGAGCAAGCACGAGTTTCGCTACCCAATATTCATGTTTCTTCTTAATACAGAAGAGATTCCGAAGGTATTACAATCTTTTTGGCAACTAGGAACTCGAGTTTTGATTTGGGGCGCGCTTTAGAAGAGAAGACTACTTAGGCAGGCACGACGGGAATTTGAGTCATCAGTAAAATCAAAAATTTGCCGAACTGCTCGGTAACAAAGATCGCAATTAGAGGGGGATGTTTATGTCCTCTGCCACCTGCGTTATTTCGGTTTCTATTTTAGCCCTCTTAATATTTATTTTCTTAAGGAAAATTCAAAATTTAAGTATGTCCTTGCAGAAGTTAGCAATACGCCTTGGAATGAAAAACACTATTACTTGCTAGATCCAGATGATTTAGCGCCTCACCAAAAAGCTTTCCACGTATCGCCTTTTATTCCCATGGATCAGACTTATCGATGGATGATTAAGCCGCCATTTTCAAATTCCGAACGATGTGTAATTCACATTGAGAGTACTCAAAACAGCAACGACACCAAAGTATTCGATGCCACCCTCAGTTTGAAAAGGAAACCATTAATCCAAAGAGAGCTTAACCGCGTATTGCTAAAAAAACCCATACAAACAGCAAGTATTGTGATGGGAATTTACTGGCAAGCATTAAAACTTTTTTTGAAACGAACCCCGTTTTACGGACACCCAACAAAAAATAAGATCAAGATCGAAAAAGGTACGCTATGAGCCAGAAAGAATGGACTGTTGCAGATAGAGACTCGGAAGAAGTATTGCCGAAATCAATTGAACTGCTCCGCAAAGTGCTGATCCAAGTATTAAGCCGAGCTACCGAAGGACATTTTTTGCTGCGAGAAAAAGGCCGAGTAATTGCCGAAGTCGGCGACAGGGATTCAAGCTTAAAAGCAGAAGCTGATGTACTTGATTGGAGAGCTTATCGCCGCGCCTTGTTAGGGGGAAATACTGCCGCAGGCGAAGCATTTGTAGACGGATGGTGGACCTCTCCCGACATAACTCAGGTCACTCGTTTCTTTTCTCGAAATCTGGCAATGATGGATTATTGGGATAATCGATTTGGCTGGGTGCTAAAACCATTTAGTTTATTTCGCTTAATTAGTCGGGCGAACACCAAAGCTCAAGCAAAAAAAAATATTCTTGCTCACTACGATTTAGGTAACGATCTTTACCAAACCTTTCTCGATTCAAGAATGCAATACAGCTCAGCCCTATACCACTCATCAGAAGATTCTTTGCAGCAAGCGCAGGTAAATAAATTGGTAAGAATTTGTGACCAGCTTCAACTTAAAGAATCCGACCATCTTCTTGAAGTAGGCTCTGGATGGGGTGGATTAGCAATTTTTGCCGCTAAAAATTACGGCTGCCAAGTAACGACAACGACTATTTCCGACGAACAGTTTCGATATGCAAAAGATGAAATAAATAGAGAGGGAATATCTGATCGTATAAACTTGTTATCAAAAGACTACCGTTTATTAGAAGGGCAATATGACAAAATCGTTTCAGTCGAAATGATTGAAGCTGTCGGAAGAAGTTCTTGCCAGGCTATTTCAATAAACTAAATACTTTACTGAAACCAAACGGGCTATTACTTATTCAAGCGATAATAATTGCTGATCAACGATTTAAGGCTTATAGCCGCGGTGAAGATTTTATTCAAAAACATATTTTCCCCGGCGGTTTCCTGCCTTCCCTGAGTCTTGTTACAAAGATCATTGCAGATTCAACAGAACTTGTTGTGCGAGACATTTTAGACATTGGTCTCGATTATGCACAGACCCTTGCGCATTGGAGTGCAAACTTTAAGAACCAACGCGCGTATCTGGAAAGCCTAGGTTACGATGAAAGATTTCAAAATCTCTGGTCCTATTATTTAGGTTATTGTGAAGGTGGATTTCTCGAGCGGCGGATAAGCGCGGCACAGATTTTTGCTAGTAAGGCGCCTCATATCTACTGAGTATGCTTATAATGAAATTGCGAGCTGCATTTTCTTCAAAACTTTGTAATATAATTTTTTTCAATTTAATGTGGGTAGGATTGGTCATAGGACGAGAATCTCTGTTGGGGTTAACAGTGCCGATGGTTTTGATTTATTCGGCGATATTGGTTTTCATTGAGATCATTAAGATCCAACAGCTGTTGGTGCCGGCTGCTCTTGGAATAGCGATTGATTCAATTCTGACTATGCTTGGAATTTTTGATTTCGGCGACACGACTCTCTTAATTCCGTTGTGGCTTATTACACTTTGGATTGCATTTTCAACCACCCTAACGCAATCGTTAAAATTTGTTGGTAATAATTGGTTGGTTACTGTTACGTCGGGTGCAATTGTTTTACCTTTTAATTATGCGGTTGGAGAAAGATTGGGTGCTGTCACATTTGCTGAAAACTATTTTCTTACCGTCTTCATTGTCGGAATAATCTGGTCGGCGTGTCTTCCTCTGCTATTTGCAACTACCGATGAAAGCTTTAAGAAAAAATTTACAGCTTAGTTTAGCGCTGCTGCTATCGCTATATGCCCCATTAAGTTTGGCAACTCTAACTGATGATCTTCAATTAGTAGGAGAAGCACGACTTAGAGTACTGTTTTGGTCCATATATGACAGCTCGCTTTACACAATTAGTGGGAGATACTTTGGTGTTGAACCTAAGCTGACTCTGCGGATTAACTATCTTCGCAAGATTAAGAGCAGGCAATTGCTAGATCGAACGAGCGAAGAGTGGGAAAAGAATTCAATTATAGAACAAGATATTGAAAACTTGGCTGGAGAAGCTTGCCTCAATCTTGCCTGATGTTAAAAAGGGAGAAACGCTAACACTGCAGGTTGAAGATAATCTTAGCAGCAGCTTCTATTTAAACGATGAGTTAATTGACAATATTGAAGACGCTGCCTTTACACAAGCGTTCCTCTCCATTTGGTTATCTGATAAAAGTAGTTATCCCAAGCAGCAAGCGCAACTGGTAGGTTTACGCAATTAGGCCTTAGTGGATCCTAATCGATTAAACCAGGCACCAGTTATTTACCAAAGCGTGCATCGTAGTCGAATCAAAAGACCAGCTGACTCCATAAAGGATCTGCTAAATCTTCGACGGAAACGGTCCGACCCCAGGCTTAATCCATTGAGCGATCTCTGTGACCGCATTGGGTGGGCAGTGTTTCGGTTAATTGAAGATTTTGTGAGTCTTTTCTTACAGCTACCACAAACAAATATTACAAATAGATGATAGTTTGATTACACGACTAAGTAGGGTTTCAATGCTGCGAAGCGATATTCAATTTCTTCGATCTGTTGGGGGGTAAAACTGTACTCACCTCGCCGGGACTTCGTGGTTTTAAACACTCCCCGCTTTTGCATTACATAAAGACGCACACCGGGTATCAAACTGTCAAGGTTCGAGATTAGTAATAATCTGGAATAACACTCTAGCAGTGCTTCCTCTTCTCCTATCAAATGGAGTTCCCACATCTTGGCGAAAACGTCGGCATACATGGCGCCACCGGTCATTACACCATCAGTACCGATGCGCATCTCATATAACCAACCCCTACCAAAGGTTGCACCGAATACACTGCGAATCGGATCCGGTTGATACTTTTGCAGGGCAAGCATGCGTTCCTGTACACGACCATATTCTTCCTTTACATAGCCACACTGAGGTAGCTCTCGCGCCAGGTCTACTAGAAAGTCGACTGTTAACTCTATATCCGGTCCACCGCTGGTTTGAACGAAGATCGGCTTTTCTGTGACCTCGCAAAGTGCACGATAGTAATTTCGAACGTCGTTTAGAGTTGTCGCTGTTATTGGCGGGATAGCAATCATGCCGTCTGGATTTAAGGACTCAGCCACTTCGGCATACTCCAGCATCCCCTCGGTGTCATCCGCTTGGACACCAAGTACCAAAGCCATGCCAGTGCCTCGATTGGCTTCTGCCAGAGTTTGAAATCCCTTGATTCGTTCTTCTTTACTCAGGTATCTCTGTTCACTAGAGTTTTGCGGCCATACCAACCCCTGTACTCCGCACTTAGCACAGAAGGCGACTTCATTTGCTAAATCCTCATAGTCGACTTGGTTATCTTCAGTATAGGGGGTGCTCATGATCATAAAAGCGCCACGCATCTTGTTTATGGGCTGAGCGAAAAGGCTTGAGCAAGGCGATAACGTTATCGTACCCATTCCGGCGAGAACTTGTCGACGCGTAATCAGGGAATTGATTGCCATTGCTAGTACCTCGCTTGGGATAGGCTAGTTTAGCCTGCTAGCGTAAACTTCTGCACGACGGGGGCCGCTATTTCTTTGACCTAGCGGCCAGGGGCGGTCCCTCTTTTATTTCTAACTGGTATTCTTAATTCTCAACCTTAGGTGAACTATTTGAGCTGCTCAGAGCCTATGCTGAACTGCCCTGATTTTCAATAGCATAGTGGCATGGCACTGTTTGTAACTAAGTTATTCAGGTGTTATTAGGGCAGCGAATTTAGGTAGAATTCCCATTCCACTTTCTTAAGAGTCACATGCTGACACGGGTAGTAGAACAAGAATGAATAATCGCCGATTTCTAGAAATTTCCATCCTGAGTGCAGCCCTATTCCTAGTTGGCTGCGATAACCAACAACAAACTTCTCAACCAGCCAGTGAATCACCCGCTGTTGAGCCAGTCGCGGTTACCGCCAGCGATTCGCTATATCGAGCCGCCGGCCAGGGGACCACACCTGGTGATTGGGATGCTTATGGCGCCGACATAGGCAGTACAAAATATACACCTCTTGCTCAGATAGACGCGGATAACATAGATAACTTGGAAATCATATGGCGTCGCCCGGCCCTAGATGAGTATTACCTGAACATCAATCCGCAGCAGCGCTATTCCAATACATGGAATGCTGCGCCTGTTGTGAAGAATGGTGTTGCCTATGTAACTAATGGCGTCGGTTTAGTCGAGGCCTTCGATCCTGGCACTGGCGAAACAATCTGGTTGCAGGAACCTCCCGGTGGGGCAGAGGGTTTGCCTGGCGCTCCCACCCGTGGAGTTGCTTATTGGTCTGATGGTGACGATGAGCGCATCATCGTGCAGCGCGGGACTTACTTATATGCATTAAATGCGGGTAACGGGGAACTCTATCCAGACTTCGGTATAGAAGGCCGCGTTGATTTGCAGTTCATGCCTCCAGAATTTGAACGCTACCGTTGGGGCGGCGTTCCAATGGTAGTGCGTGACATCATTGTTCTCGGGCAATCAATGTCCGATACCTTCGATGCTAAAGAAGCTTATCGAGGTGATGTCCATGCATTCAACGTAAGAACTGGCGAACATTTATGGACCTTCCATACGATTCCACAAGAAGGGGAATTTGGAACTGACACATGGCAAGACCGATCCTGGTCTTACACCGGTCACGCGCCAGTCTGGGCATTATTTAGTGCGGATGAAGATCTTGGCATGGTCTATATGCCTATCTCATCCTCAACTAATGATATGTATGGTGGTCATCGTATTGGTGACAACTTATTCAGCCAGAGCATAGTTGCTGTCGACGTAGAAACCGGTGAACGAATCTGGCATTTCCAAACTGTGCATCATGGTTTATGGGATTACGATCCACCGGCAGCACCAATTCTTATGGATATCACTGTTGACGGCCGCGAAATAAAAGCAGTAACACAATTAACCAAACAGGCTTTTGCCTTTGTCTTCGATCGTGAAACCGGCGAACCGGTGTGGGAAATTGAAGAACGCCCGGTTCCGCAATCAACTGTGCCGGGAGAGGTCACTTCCCCGACACAACCGTTCCCAACCAAACCAGCACCATTCGACCGATTGGGAGCGACTGAAGATAATCTGATTGATTTCACACCCGAGCTCAGAGTAGAAGCACTAGAGATATTTAACCAATACGTAACTGGCCCAGTATTTACTCCACCTTCGGTTGCGACAGAAGATGGTACTAAAGGAACCATTCAATTACCTGGTTCGCAAGGTGGTGCTGATGTGCAAGGCGCAGCATTCGATCCTGACTCTGGTTATCTTTATATTCCTTCCATCACTTCTCCGTTTGTTGCGGACATTCTTCCCGGCGATCTCGAAGAAACTAATTTGGCTTATACCAAAGGATCGCGACGCTGGATTGCAGGCCCCAGAGGTTTGCCATTGTTTAAACCACCTTATGGCCGCATTACTGCGATCGACATGAACACGGGCGAACATGTTTGGATGGTGGCTAATGGTGATGGTCCAAGAGATAACCCAGCAATTGCTCACCTGGACTTACCGCAGTTGGGTGTTCCCGGTCGCCCAGTTCCATTACTTACCGGATCTCTGCTGTTCATAGGTGAAGGATTTACAAATCTGCGTCCAGGTGGCCGAATTCCATTCGACATGCCAGTAGAAATTTCGACTAACAGTGGGGGGCCATGGTTTAGAGCCTACGACAAACAAACTGGTGAAATTGTTTGGGAAATAGAGCTGGAAGCCGGCACTACCAGCCCTCCGATCAGTTACATGCACGAGGGTGAGCAATACATAACTGTTGCAGTCGGCGATCGCATGCATAGTCCTGAGATGCTTGCCTTTAAACTTCCAAGTGAAAATTAGCATTTGCGTGCTTAGACGCTGAACAACCCAGCATTTGTCCAGCACTTAACCCGGCACCGCAATTTTTAGATTAAAGACAGGAGTCTATCCGATGAAAAAAACATTATTAGCTTTTGGCTTTCTTGGCTTTGGTGTAATCACATCATTAACCACATAATTCTTGCGCAAACTCGTGCTCCTGAGATTCCACCAATTGCGACGGATGTAACTGCAGAAGATATAGTTAAGTTTATAGATAACCTTCCCAAAGATAGAGTGAGTGACCGCCCGATTCGCAGTGTTGAAGTTACTGGAGATTATCGCGTAGGCGTCTATGGAGTATTTCGACCAAAAGAATTTCCCGGCGGTTCGAATTTACATCAAGTAACTACGACAGAGATTTATTACATGCTCAGTGGTTATGCCACATTAGTTACTGGCGGCACCATGACTGATGCACGTCAGGAAAATGAAAACTGGGTAAGGGGTACTGCAATCGAAAACGGTGTTAGTCGTCGCGTTGTACCAGGTGATGTGATAATTATTCCTGGTCACACACCGCACTGGTTTAGTGAGCTGGAAACTGATCTTACCTATCTAATCTTCAGGCCGGATCCTGATAATCGAATTCCGCTAGTTGATTAGTGTAAAAACCCTAGTTAAGCGAAGCTTAATGAGTAATCGGCTACTTGATGCGCAAAGCAATTTTCAAGTTAGAGCACTAAAGTCTAATTGTCATAAAAAAGGCTGGTTAGACCAGCCTTTTTTATTCTATAAAGATTTTTAGTCCGACGGCTGCTTTACGGTTCTTAAGTAAGGCTTAACCGTGTTCCAGCCATCGGGAAACATTTCTTTAGCTTCTTCATCGGAAACAGCAGGAACAATAATGACGTCCTGTCCATGTTTCCAATTCACTGGCGTAGCAACTTTATGTTTAGCAGTAAGTTGCATGGAATCCAAAACTCGAAGAATTTCATCGAAGTTTCGCCCTGTAGTCATTGGATAAGTAAGCATGAGCTTAATCGTTTTATCTGGACCAATAATAAATACAGATCTGACTGTTGCATTAGTCGCTGCAGTTCTACCTTCTGAAGTTCCTGGCTCATCAGCAGGAAGCATGTTGTAAAGCTTTGCCACAGCCAGATCACTATCACCAATCATAGGAAAGTTAACTGCATGGCCCTGGGTTTCTTCAATGTCTTTCGCCCATTCATTATGATTGTCTACAGGATCGACACTCAGACCAATTATCTTGCAATTACGCTTTGCGAACTCCTGTTCCAGCCCAGCCATATATCCCAGTTCAGTAGTGCATACTGGAGTAAAGTCTTTAGGGTGGGAAAACAATACTCCCCATTGATCGCCTAACCATCCATGGAAGTCCATCTCGCCATGAGTGGTTTGAGCCGTAAAATTCGGTGCAACATCATTAATTCGTAGTGACATAGTCGTCTCCAAAGGTTAAACCGTTCCTCGCTTTCAGTCAGGAGTGACCAGCAAGTGTACGCCGACTATTCACAGCCAGCAACAGTAAAACTCTCTTGAATTAATCGGTCGGAAGGGTCGGTTATTTAATGCACTCGTAGACGAATGCAGGAGGCATATTTCGCAAAGTAAACTTGAGTTTTACATCGCGAAAAATAGGTTTTACATCACTGTAATTGGCAAGACTGTATTGATACTGCAAGAAGTGACCGCCCTCTTTCAAATTCGAATCCACTTCTGCCAAAATGTTTTGAACAATATCATCGTCTATTAGCGCGAGCGGTAAACTGGAAACAACATAGTCAACTTTGTCGAAGCCTAATTCATTCAGTATCTGACGAATTGAAGATGCACAGGCGTTGTAAACATGAAGCCTGGGGTCATTGACTCGATTAAGTTGATTCACGAAATCGTTATTCACCTCCAAGCAAACAAGAACGCAATCTTTGTGCATGCGCTTTAACAGCGATCGCGTTACAACACCATTTCCAGGACCGAGTTCAACAATACAACCGGCTCTCTCAAAATCAATTGGCGCAAGTAAACGCCTGACAAGATTTTTCGAACTAGGAGTAATCGTCCCTGTAGTCTTGATGTTCTTTATAAGTTTGATCGAATCACTGAATTTAAATCGCGCTGTCATAATCTCAGCCACTCACCGATTTCAGTCCCTAAAAAAATATAAAGAGTTGCCAACGGTAGTTGACCTATCAGCAATGGGACGATCATTTTTTTATAGGACATTTTTGCCATCCCTGCCACATAGCACACCGCATCGGTGGGGACCAGTGGGAAAAATGCCCATCCTGCTATTATCCAAAATGCAAATTTGCTATGCATTTTTTCCTTTAAAAACGCGATCTTATCCGGGTATTTCCCTTCCAGAAATGCATCGTAGTTCCCAAAAGAGGGGAAACTGTATACTAGGAAGGCCCCGACCACAACTCCCGTGGCTGAGATCAACCAAACCACTACCGGCATATCTGGAAATGAGATAGCACCTGCTAGTACAAACGGTGTGCTTGGAATCATCAATACTGCCCGAGTCAGTGACACCAGCACATAGACTAGCAGCGCCATCGCCCCTAAGCCGTTTAGGAAATTTGAGATCGACTCTTGACTTGCTATTTCTGGATTAAGCAACAACCAAATAAGAATAATGGCCACGATGCCTAGCCATACTGTGTTGATGTGTTTAAAGGGCATAAAAAGAATTAAGAGGATAACCGAAAAGCAATACTGCTATTCAGCTGGAGATGGTTTGCTTTTGTGCGCTAAGGTATGAGCGTTCTGCTCCCAGTTCTGACCATCAAAATCTACAATCCGCATCTTTGCTGGCGGTTCGTCCAGACAGTTAACATTTACATCTACACCATCGGGATTCGATCTTGGAATGTAAAAAGGTTTTATACCGCAAGTTTTACAGAAGTAGTGTTGAGCGACACCACTATTAAATGTGTAAGTCGATAAGTCCGACTTACCATTCAAAATCTTAAAGTTGTCTTTTGGAACAATTAGGTGTAAATAGCCCGACATCGTGCAAATTGAACAACTACAATTTTCAATTTCTGCATCTTCTTGTGCTTCTACTTGAAAATTTACTGCGCCACAATGACAACTTCCCTTGAACAACATATTAATGATTTCTCATAACTATAATTGGATTCTTCGAATTTATTAGGACAATTGCCCCTGTCAATTTCTTGTTAGCTTGAGAACTGTATCACTCCCCTGAGCTTGTTCCAAGCTAGTGTTTCATGTGAAGATGCCAACATGTTACAGCACCGATTTATCGATGCCGCCAAGGCGAACCCTGATAAACTCGCGATCGTAGATAGAACTACCGGACGTGACTTTTCTTTCGGACGAGCTCTTCTCGCCGCGCTTATTCTCGCCCGTCGTTTTCGCAAACTCGAACGTGGACGCATAGGCATAATGTTGCCCACATCAGCCGGTGGCGCTTTGGCTATAGTGGGAGCGATCTTCGCAGGCAGAACACCAGTAATGATTAACTATTCAACCGGCGCAATAAAAAATTGTCTCTATGCACAACAGACTTGCGACTTCAAAAAAATAGTCACCGCTAGAGCATTATTAGATAAGATTGGATGCAAAGAATTACCAGATATGATCTTTATGGAAGACATTCTGGAAAACCTTTCTCGCTTCGAACAATTAAGCGCACTACTCAAATCCAAACTTCCCTCCTCTTGGTTGAAAAGACTCACTGGCTCTGCCGACCTAGAAAGGCCAGCAGTAATTCTTTTTACGAGTGGAAGTGAAAAAGATCCTAAAGTCGTACAACTTACACAAAGAAACCTTTTGTCCAACATAGATTCTTTTTCAAACATGATGGATATCTATGGCATGGATAACTTGTTAGCGGTATTGCCTTACTTTCATGTGTTTGGTCTTACAATTAACTTATGGACACCATTATGTTTAGGAATGAAGGCGATCACTTATTCTAATCCTTTAGAATTCAAAACGGTCGCTAAGATTATTAAGGAAGATAAGCCTTCGTTGTTAGTAGGCACTCCTCTTTTCCTCGAAGGTTATGCGCGTCAATCGGAACCTGGTGATTTTGAAAGCGTAGAACTTACCGTAAGCGGTGCTGACAAGTGTCCTGACTCATTACGTGAACTTTATCGCGAGAAACATGGATTAGAAATATTTGAAGGTTATGGCGCGACAGAAACATCTCCGGTGATTTCCGTTAATCCAAGAGATGCTAATCGGCCGGGCAGTATCGGCATCCCCATTCCAGGAACCGAAGTAAAAATAGAAAACATCGATACTGGCGAAGAATGCCCGCGAGGAGAAACTGGCAAGATCATGGTTAAGGGTCAGGGAGTAATGCAGGGGTATCTAAACGATATTGAGGAAACCCATCTCCGCATTAAATCCGGTTGGTATGACACTGGCGACTTGGGCTTATTAGATGAAGATGGCTATCTATGGCACAAGGGTCGACTGAAGCGATTTATAAAGATTGGCGGTGAAATGATTTCACTGGTTATGGTGGAAGAAACCTTAAACGCTGTAACCCCAGAAGAAATCGAATGCTGTGCGGTAGAGTTACCAGACGCCAAAAGAGGATCACGCATTGTTGCAGTAACAAATGCTGAAATAGACCAAACGGAAGTCATAAAGAAACTCTCCGAAGAACTACCGAATCTCGCTTTACCCAAGAAATATGTCATAGTTCATGAGTTCCCCCGCATGGGAAGTGGAAAGACCGATTTTCGGGGCCTTACAAATATAGTTCGCGATCTCGACGCTGCGGGATAGACAAGTATCCCCAAATTTTCAATTACTTAGAACTTCCCGAGAAAAGGCTTGTGTTTCCCACTTACTGAACATCGAGAGCATAAATTGCAATCTTAAGAGAACATTTCCCGAGTATTTAAATACAATCCCTTATTCCTAATAAGTGCCAATCACTGCTAATACCAATCCGCCCTTAATAACAATATAAAAACGATATCCCAAATCGGTCTCGAGCCATACCAAAATCCAAAGTCCAGACTGTGAAAACCATTATAGAGCCATCTCTCCATTCGCCTCGAGTCATTGCTTTGAAAGACTACTTCGCTACTATTTAAATCAACATAAACAGTACTACCCGCCGAATCATCGAAACGCACTCTTAAAACCGGCAATGGCCGGGAAAGGGGCCCTGTGTGGAGGCTCTGGAATAATAATAGCTGTCATATTCTCGAAGAATTCTGTAGAAAATTGCAGCAGCTTGGCTTTCGCCTAGCTGCTCGATGATGTATCCCGTATCGAATAAATCCTGCTTTGTTTCTAGCCCATCAAGCCGAATAAGTTGGCGACCAAATCCCCAAGTTGAATCAGTATCAGATTTAATAGCGCTTATATAATAATTTCCTTGCAAAAGCTTAAATTCGATTTCTTTAAGCTCTGCTCCCGCTAAGGATTCAAAATTTCATTTCGAATGGTTTGCTGATTCAATTCATCAAATCTTTGTAATTCGAGATCTCCACCTTGAGCAAGCTTCTATCGATCGTTAATCCCCGAGCACGAGTCCATTCGTATGGATCCATCGATATAGTCCACTAAACACCCAGGTTAGAGTTACCAATCCAAAACAAAGACCAGTGATGTAATGCCAACGCATGACACCTTTGTATGGAATTGCCTTACGGAACGAGAATGGGTAGTACTACGCAACTGGATAAAGATCAGGACTATGCCAAGTCCGCAAGTATGGACCGAGTGAAGATAACCCAAAAAACAACATCGGACCAGAGTGCAGTGTTTCTTCTCAGATCAACGAAATAAAGCCAATGAGGAATGGCACCAATCCAAGCAAGGAACCGATCCATAGAAGTTGTTACCAATATTACTTGTCCCCATCTCGGCGAGACGTATACCTCTGTTCCTGCATCATCGATCACACGAAATTTTTCCAGTGGTAATTCCCCACGCAGGACTAATTGTCCACTGATCGACCTCTTCGATCCGCCCTATTCTCTCAATGCTTTTGTCTTCTACCCTATGAAATCACCAATGATCTGACTGGAACTTATCATTGAGCTGGAAAGTATCGATCCATCGTCAGCAAAGACAACTCCGCCATTGTTTTCTGAAAATTGATAAGCAGTCCTTCCCATCACTGTAGTCAGCTTGGGAGGTGACGTGGCTATGACTAGCCGCTGAGCCTGGGATGGAGATATTGAAATACTCTCAAGATCTAGGTTGGGTAGTCGAGCTAAGCGCTCATGTTCTGTTAGTGTTGGCATGCCTCCGGTATAGATAATTGCGAAACCGGAGGCGAACCAGAGAACGAAGACTAAGGCTAGCCCAATGCCTAAGTAACGGTGAATCAGTATGACAAGTTTACGCATAGGATTATTGGATTGCGTTGCTTGTTCTTATTTGGTTTCTCAGTAAAAAACTATCCTGGATTTGAGTTTCTTCAACGTCGTCGAGTATTTCTAATCTATCCCGATATCATATTTCTAACTGCAATATAAGAGAAGCGATTAACATGATTACGCTTGGTATAAATGTAAGAGCAAATCCTGCACTTCGGGATTTCGGATCTGCCACGTAACTGCGCAGATAGAGAAATCTTCCAACTAGGTAAACTACTCCAAGTCCAGCAGAAATTTGTGGACTCCACAAATTAGCTGATAGAAAGATTGCCGGCAGAAATATGATGATTTGCTCAGCTGTGTTCTGCTGCACGCGAAAATAGCGCTCAAAAGTAGGATCTCCACTTATAGCTGGAGCAGGCACGTTGTATTTGCCGCGAGCTCTTCCCACTAAAATACCAAACGCAGAATATTGCACTAAGGCAAGTACAACAACTATTGCTACTAAACTCATAGAATTCTCCCTTAATATGTGTAACTTAAAGTTATTTGATTTTTATCTTGTATTAAGTTATCTAAATATGTTTTCGAATTTATAATATTCGGTTCACCAAACTTAGCATCGGAATGAGCTTCACGCATGCATAGGTTCAGTATACCGTATGCTGAAAAAATAAGTGAACCCATAAGCCCTCAATCCTTTGTATGCCTTAATATCCTTGCCTAAATGTCGACGCTAAAATTGGACCCCTTGTTTAATGATTTTTTACTGATTCTATGTCCAGCAATTTTGCAAAATTTGTGCTCTTGGAAGACATTCACTTCATTTCAACACAAATACAGAGATTTTATTTGCAGCTAGTTAGTGAAATTGATTTTTCATTACAAAGTCTTCGAAACATGGGCGCAACGCCAGATTTGATTTCAGAAGAATTTATCCGAATAGATGGTGAATGAACCATTAGACAGTTTTTAACTGAACAGTATCTTCAAGAGAAAGAAATGAATTTCTTAATCAGATTTTAGAGACAAACAAATTGCCAAATAGCTGTTTTTAGTTGGGGCCCCCAAATTTTTCGATTATAGCATCTACAATAAGTCCCGCTTCTTCCCACAATACAAAATGACCTTGGCCTTCTCGCCACATATATGTGACCTCTGCGTTCACTAGCATTCTTTGCATAAACTCTGCATTACGCGGATTAACTAATCGATCACGATCACCCTGTACAATAAGTACTGGCATTTTCTAATTCTTCCCAGCCAGACAGGATTGATTCCAATTGTGGTCTCAGGGGCATAATTTCTGCGTTAGCACCCTTCAGACCACTACCTAAAATAAATCTGGGAATTGCCACTGCGAGGCGGTTATACCATCTCGGACCACTTAATTCTGGATCACCTGTAGTAGCAACAAAACTAATCCCGATACAAGTTCGGAATATTCCATTGCTGTTTTCGCAATAACAGGACCACCGTAAGAGTGCCCCATTAGAATTGTTCCTTTGCCTGATCTGTCCATGCGCAAAAGCGGCTCTAAAGCGGCAGCTTGCTCATCGAGTGATGGTACTTTCTCAGCATTTCTCTCAACCCATCCTGGACGGGTGACAGAAATCATATGGAAGTGCTCTTGCATGAGGGAATCATTCATGTAATGCATAAAAGTGGTAAATGAACCTGGAGTACCATGAACAAAAAAATCAATTGTTTGGCTTTACCATCTTCAAAACCCAGTATCGACTTCGATGTACTCGACGTCTCCTAGCGTGAGTATAGGACCTATTTCAAAAGGGAAACCATCGAATTCGTCCTGAACTTGGGCAAAAACATAATTAGTGACAATTACAGCGACACTGAAGAATGAACATTGAATATGCCACCACGTAGCCTTTTCGATTGAGGCAATAATTTCATTGCAGCAGATTACTTAAATTTCATCATAACGACCAGAAGAAAACCCCAAAACTACGATCCTATAAAAGGAACCATCAAGAAACATGAATGCGAACCATTCATTAAGGTGACCATGACAATTTAGGCCCATATGCCAATTAATCCAAGGAAAATTCTAAATCCACGCCTACATCATTCCTTTAATTCAAGAATAAAGTTTTAATCTCGTTTAGTTCTATAAACAAAGGGGGGAAAGCAGTTTCTCGAAACCTCTAATAAAGTATAGTTGGATTTTGTGCTGGCAACTGAAAACAGGGTTATTTTCTTACAACTTTTAGGTCGAATTTCTTTGGGTTTTTTGACGACATTTTGCATGCCACATCGCTTATAATCTCCCCCCTGGTCTTCTAAATACCTGTTCCAACCTGGTTGAGCCTGTTTATAGATGGAAATGACATATGACTAAGAAAAAACAAGCTTCCTTCGATTTCGAAAAAGCTTTAGAAGAACTTGAAGAATTAGTTTCTTCCATGGAAGACGGTAAACTAAGTTTAGAAGATTCTTTGCAGGCGTTCGAAAAAGGCATCAAACTCACCCGAGAATGCCAAACCGCGCTCAAAAAAGCAGAACAAAAAGTTCAGGTACTCATCAATGAAAACGGTGATACAGAAGAACTCGAGTTCGAAGACGACGAATAAGCAAACCCATGAACGCGCAAAACCCTCAGGCATTGAACCAGTTTTTAATTCAATGTCAAAAGCGAGTCGAGCATTCTCTGGAAACAACACTCTCGCGATCTATTCCCAGTAATAAGTTACAAAAAGCGATGCGTTATGCTTGTCTCGATGGTGGCAAACGTATTCGTCCAGTGCTTGTTTATGCCAGTGCTCAGGCCGTAGATGCGTTAATGGATGATGCAGACATGGCTGCCTGTGCAGTTGAACTTATTCATAGCTATTCACTGGTACACGATGACTTGCCAGCAATGGATGATGATGATTTAAGAAGAGGTAAACCGAGTGTCCATAAGGCTTTCGATGAAGCTACTGCAATTCTTGTAGGAGATGCGCTGCAAGCACTCGCATTTCAATGTTTAGCTGAACAGAACAACTCGCTCTCAGCAGAAACTAAATTGCTGATGACGACTATGTTGGCAGAAGCGGCTGGTGCTTTCGGAATGACCGGTGGTCAGACATTAGATCTTGAAGCAAGCGGCACTCGCGTAGAATTGAGTGAACTGGAAACTTTACACCGCTTAAAAACTGGTTCGCTGATTAAGGCCAGTGTGAGAATGGGGGCGCTGTGTAATATGCAATGTAGTGAAGAACAGTTATCTGCTCTTGAACTCTATGCCGACAATATAGGTCTCGCATTTCAGGTGCAGGATGACATTCTGGATGAAATTGGCGACACCGATATACTCGGTAAACCACAAGGCTCAGATAGAGCCCAGACTAAAGCCACCTATGTCAGTTTGCTGGGCCTGGATCAAGCTAAAACTAAAGCGGCTGAATTAGCCAATAATGCCATCGAAGCAATCGAGGGAATTTCTGCATCTGCTAATAGTCTAAGGGATTTAGCAAACTATATTGTGAACCGAATTCATTGATTGACGGGAGCTGCAGGCTGATTTACTGTACGCGGCTTGCCGCCTGATTAATTTGAAAACTGGCGCAGCTAGAGTTGAAATACGCTGATGTTAGACGAAATTCCATTAACGCGGCCGGATACCCCTCTTTTAGACCAAATCCAAAGTCCCGCAGATCTTAAAGAACTAGGGATTGACCAGCTAGAGGCCCTGGCGGCTGAGCTGCGTTCATTTCTCCTTTATTCTGTTGGTCAGACTGGTGGACATTTTGGCGCCGGGCTAGGTGTCGTCGAGCTAACTATAGCCCTGCATTACGTATTTAACGCACCTGAAGATCGCCTTGTGTGGGACGTTGGCCACCAGGCCTATCCCCACAAAATTTTAACTGGCCGTCGTGATGAAATGCTTACAATGCGTCAGGCTGGAGGTCTTGCCGCTTTTCCTAATCGCGAGGAGAGTGAATACGATCAATTCGGTGTCGGTCATTCCAGTACTTCAATCAGCGCAATTCTCGGAATGATGATTGCCGCCCGTATGCAGAATCAAGATCGCCATAACATCGCTGTTATAGGTGATGGCGCTATGACGGCAGGCATGGCATTCGAAGCTTTAAATCACGCCGGGCATTTAGACGACAATATTTTGGTCATCCTTAACGATAATAATATGTCCATCTCCAACAACATTGGTGGCTTATCCAGTTACTTTGCTCGCATGTGGGCGAGTAAGCCCTACAATTTTATCCGCACAGGATCGAAACGTGTCCTAGCCAAAATTCCTAAGGTCTTAAGTACAGCTCACCGAGCGGAAGAATACATGAAAGGTATGGTTTCCCCAGGCACGTTGTTTGAGGAAATCGGTTTTAATTATATCGGCCTAATCAATGGACATGATGTAACGGGCTTAGTAGAAATTCTTAACAATATTAAAACGCTGCGTGGTCCGCAGCTACTGCATATAGTCACCCAAAAAGGCAAAGGCTATTCCGAATCTGAAAACGATCCGTTCGGTATGCATGCCTTAGGTAAGATTGAAGCTAATGCTAGTAAAACAGAGACGAAAATCACGCCGACTAAAGCTACTCAGACTTACTCGCAAGTATTTGGATCATGGATTTGTGACTTGGCCGCAGTTGATGACAAAGTAGTCGGAATTACCCCCGCCATGGGCGAAGGCTCCGGCATGAAAGAGTTTGCCCAACAATACCCAGAAAAATTTCATGACGTCGCCATAGCTGAACAACATGCTGTGACTTTTGCGGCGGGAATGGCATGCGACGGAGTTAAACCAATCGTCGCTATTTATTCAACCTTTCTGCAACGAGCCTATGATCAATTGATTCACGATGTGGCGCTACAGAGCTTGAATGTTTTGTTCGCGATAGACAGAGCCGGTTTAGTGGGCGAAGACGGACCAACACATGCAGGTAGTTTCGATCTGACTTATCTACGTTGCATTCCGAATATGCTGGTAATGGCCCCTAGTGATGAGAATGAAACCTATAAGCTACTTTCTACTGGATACGCTTACAACGGACCCGCAGCCGTGCGCTATCCGCGGGGTAAAGGACCTGGTGTAACGATTGAAAAGAATCTGGAAGCAGTTGAAATCGGTAAGGCCTTAACTCGGAGACAAGGTCGTTCAATTGTCATCCTCGCATTTGGCAGCATGGTTACACCAGCACTGGAATGTGCTGATAGGATTAATGCAACAGTTGTGGACATGCGCTTCGTTAAACCAATAGACGAAGAATTGATTGGGGACATGGCAACTTCACATCAGTTAATTGTTACTATCGAAGAAAACACAACAATGGGTGGCGCTGGTTCAGCAGTTAATGAATTCTTAATCAGCGCAAACTATCAAATTCCAATTCTTAATCTTGGACTACCGGATAAATTTCTTGAACATGGCAAAGTTGCAGAGATGTTAGCCAATGTCGGCCTCGATGCTGGAAGCATAACCAACGCGATCAAGAAGAAGTTAAAAGATTGTAAGATTCAATCTGAAGCAATCTGAATACAGCCACTCCTTTCTTGATTGACTGATTCCATTTTGACGCATAAACTCATTGCTGTTCCTTTCAGGAATATAATCATTAGGCGAAATTCATTCTATTGACAGAATGAATTAAATTTACTGGGAAGTTGGTGCGATTCCAACACTGCCCCCGCAACGGTGATTCGAATATAGATTTCGATAAGTCCGATACCAACTCTGATGATTTCTACATATTGATGCAGCGGAGGGCTTCATCAGTGGCAGAGCTGATCTTCTTAACTCTTCTACTTATATCCCCCCCATCATTCATGTAGTCATGATCAATCGCGCTAAATCGTGACTAGATCAAGTGTAGCTATGGAAAATAGGAAGACTAAATGTCAAATGGTGAAGAGAGAAATACGCGCCATAAGAAGGCGATGCAACGAAAAAAAGAGCATGTCGATAAACGCATAGCCGAAGCGACTAAAGACAAAGGGCTATTAGTAGTCCTAACTGGAAATGGTAAAGGCAAAAGCTCTTCTGCCTTTGGTATGCTGGCGCGAAGTGTCGGTCATGGTCTTCGCTGTGGCGTGGTGCAATTTATTAAAGGATTATGGGATTGCGGTGAGCAGAAGTTGTTTGAAGACAATCCTTTCGTTGAGTTTCATGTTATGAAAACCGGTTTTACTTGGGAAACACAGGATCGGGAAAAGGATATAGCCGCTGCTGAAAAGACATGGGAAAACGCGGCAGCACTGTTGGTTAACGAAGAAATCAATGTGGTCATACTTGATGAACTCACCTAATGCTCACTTATGGCTATTTAGATAAGGAAATGGTGTTTGAAGCTCTGAAGAATAGACCAACATACCAGCATGTAGTGATAACCGGCAGAAACGCATCCAAAGAATTAGTAAAACTAGCGGACACCGTAAGCGAAGTTGCAGATACCAAACATGCCTTTAATGCAGGGATTAAAGTTCAAAAAGGAATAGACTATTGAAACTTACAAAAAATATTACACTCGTATCTTTATTGAGTTTAGTCATAATTCCAAGAACGTTTGCTGCTATTGAGTTAACTGATGACGATGATTTGGTTGTTCGCCTTGATCATCCTGCTGCCGAATAATTAGTCTCGCCCCTTTTTTAACAGAATTAGTCTTTGCCGCAGGGGCTGGCAAAAAACTCGTCGGCGTAGTTGAGTATAGTGATTTTCCGCCAGAAGCTACTGCCCTCCAATTGTAGGCCGATACAATCTATTGGACCTGGAACGAATTCTTGAATTAGAACCCGATTTGATACTTGCATGGAAAAGCGGGAATCCACGGGCTTCAGTTGCCAGATTAAGAGAGCTCGGCCTTACAGTTTACACTGCAGAACCAAAAAAACTCGAAACCATAGCTGCATATGTTAAGAAACTCTCAATGCTGGCCGGAACAGAATCTGAAGCAGCCGACGCGATAGAATTATTTGAAAAAACTTATGAAGAGTTGCGTAATCAATTCAGCCATAAATCGCCAGTAAAAACTTTCTATCAAGTTTGGGATGTGCCATTGATGACTTCTGGCGGTAACGAACTTATTAATGACATCATAAATTTGTGTGGCGGCCAAAATATCTTTTCAGATCTTCAGTTGCTTGCACCAAAAGTCAGTGTTGAAGCGGTACTTGTTAGAAATCCAGAGGTGATTATTGCCAGCGGTATGGATATCGAACGACCAGAATGGCTTGAAAATGTGGAAGCAGTGGCCAAGTCTTACTGCTGTAAAAAAGGATAATTTGTATTTCGTTCCACCTGAATTGCTACAGCGACATACACCCCGAGCATTATTGGGTGCTCAGCAAATGTGTGAGCATATCGATCATGCCCGTCAGACCTTGTAAATAATTATTCTGCGCTAGCACCATGTTCCGCACCATTATGGAGAATTAGTCTGGCATCGGTTTTTCCATCCTGCACAACAAGCTTAACGCGACTGAAACAGGCAAATGGAATGTGCAAAGGATAGCTGCGATTGAAGGGCATGCTTAGCACAGAAGGTAACACCACTCGTAAAACTCCTCCATGAGTCACTACTAATAAATGGCTGCCATCATCTTTCCAAGTAAGTTCTTCCAAAGCAGTTAATACCCTGTCTTTGAAATCTAAATAGTTCTCACCATTGGGAGGTGCCAGTGCCGATAAATCCTCCCGAAATGCTTTAAATTGGTCAGCAGCTATTTCTCGCCACTTGCTTACTAGCATGCCATCCCAATCACCATAGTCAATTTCCTGCCATTGATCAGCTACAGTGATCGGAACCTTTGTATTCGCCGCCACTTGTTCAGCAAAATCCCGACAGCGTTTTAGAGGTGAACTTATTATCTCTGACCAATTCGGTGTAATTTCACTGGGAACATGCTCTGAAGATAGTCCGGTCGCTTTCTGCATTTGGGTCCACCCGAGATCAGTTAACGCGGGATCCACTCTACCACGAAGTATGTCTCCACCATGGGGCTCTCCATGTCGAATAAAATCAACAGTAATAGTTTTGATAGAAGCAGACACAGTGAATAGTGTTACTTCATATGACCAAGTTTATCGACTTTTACGGCCAGATAACTTTTATTATGAGGATTGGCTTCTGTGTGTAAAGGAACGATATCTGAAACTTCGATACCCATGTTTTTCAGCGCATCAATCTTGCGGGGATTATTGGTCATTAATTGCAGCTTGGAGATTTGAAAATGATCAAACATCGGTTTGCAAATTTGGTATTCGCGGCTATCAGGATCGAAACCCAACTGAACATTGGCTTCCACAGTATCTGCTCCGGAATCCTGCAGAGAATAAGCCTTAATTTTATTTAGTAGTCCGATTCCTCTTCCTTCCTGACGTAAATACAGAATAATTCCGCGACCAGCTTTAGTGACACTCTCCATTGCCGCTTGTAATTGTGGCCCACAATCACAGCGTAAGCTAAACAAACAATCCCCAGTCAGGCATTCCGAATGAATTCGACATAGAACGGGCGCTTCACCACCTATGTCGCCATAAGTCAGGGCAACATGTTCCTTACCGGTTCCATGCTCTTCAAAACCATGAATCGTGAATTGCCCCCAGCGGGTGGGAAGTGTGGCGGATGCTACAAATTCAATGGACAAACTACTTTCCTCGACTTCGATACTCTGTATAGCCGCAAGTTAAACAAATAAAACTACTAGGGCCTGGATGCACAGGGTGGCCATTATACCTGCTAATACGTCATCTAGCATGATTCCGATTCCCCCGTGTATGTGTTTATCTACTGCCTTGATTGGCCAGGGTTTAAGTATATCCAGAGCACGAAAAATACCGAAGCCAAGTAAGATCCAAACCCAGCCAATTGGCGCCATAAACATTGTAATCAAGTAACCCACCATTTCATCCCAGACAATCCCACCATGATCATGAACGCCTAATGCCTCAGAAGATTTTCCGCATAGCCATATTCCGAATCCGAAACTCACTACCACTACTGCGCTATAAATCCACCAATTGGTGTGAACTAAGAGTATGTAGATTGGGATTGCTACAAGCGTCCCAACAGTCCCGGGAGCTTTTGGAGACAGCCCAGCACCAAAACCAAAAGCTAGAAAGTGGATTGGGTTTGTAAAAACTTTTTTCGGGAGATCCGACACTTTGCTTCAATCCTTAAAATGACTGTAGGCGTTACTCTGTAATACGATCTCCTCATTAGATTCAGAGATACACACTAACTCTGGATTCTCAGTAATTTCTCCGATATAGCTTACTCTGGTTCCCGATTCTTTTGCTGCAGCCAGGAATGCTTTCTGATTGCCCGGAGATACTGTGACGCAAAGTTCATAGTCATCTCCACCGTAAAGGGCAGCGCGTAATAGATTATCCGAAGAAACACAGCAACTCGCTGAATCAGAAGTTGGGATATTTGCAGCCTTAAGAGTAGCTCCAACATTACTCTTTGCACAAATGTGGCCAAGATCACCAACAAGACCATCAGAAATATCTATAGCGCTCGTGATAAAGGAAGCGCATTGCAGGGCGAATTCAATTCTAGGCTCTGGCTGAAAGTAAGCTGCATCAAAATATGCTGCACAATTTGCAGCTGGCTGATCTTTTTCTAACTGAAATGAATCACCGAGATGGGAAGGCAAACCCATACTGGCCAATGCTATGGCTCCATCACCAAGGCAGCCCGTAACAAAAATTGAGTCACCTGCTTGGGCGCCATATCTACATAAAGCATTGCCAGATTGGGTAGTTCCATGAACTTGAATTGCAATGGTCGTCGGTCCTTTGCTGAGATCTCCACCAACCAGTGCAATATTGAATCGTTTCGCAACCTCGGCTAGACCATGACTAAATTGCTGGAGCCAAGGTTCTGAAGCATCCGCTAATACTAATCCCAGCGTGAAACAGAGCGGCTTAGCTCCCATTGCAGCTAAATCGCTTAGATTTACTATCAGCGCTCTACTGGCAATTTTTTTGGGGTTAGCATTCGCTGGATAATGAATTGATTCAACCAGAACATCGGTTGATATTACTAAATGATCTTCAACACCTAGATTAAGAAGAGCTCCATCGTCACCTATCCCTACTAATACTTCCTCTCGGTTTAGCGTGAGCTCCGCTGAGTCAAAGTATTTTTGAATAATTTCAAATTCGGAAAGACTCATAGCGAGTTATCAACTGAAATTTATAAGGTTACTTAGCTGACAATTCAATGGGGCGCAATTTGACGACCATTTTATCGAGCACACCATTTATGTATTTATGACTATCGGTCGCTCCAAAAACTTTTGCTAACTCAATGCATTCGTTAATTACAACTTTATAAGGCACATCGATACGATGAGCCAGCTCAAATGTTCCTAAATAAAGTAATGCCTTCTCAATTGGATCAAGGGCATCGGGCTTGCGATCCAGAACTGGAATAAGGTGTTCGTCTAAGTCATCAACGATTTTAGGTATTTCGATAAAGACTTCATCGAAGTAATCCCAATCGATATTACCTTCATTTTCTTCACGGAATTGCTGAGTAATTAATCTTGGTTTAGTTTCCGCCAACAACCATTGGTATAGAGCCTGCAATATAAGCTGCCGGGCTTTGCGGCGATGAGCTAAAGGGATTTTTTTTCGAGCACTGCAATTAGATTTGTCCCTTGTCGCAGTACTATTGATGGTCACTTAACTCTCCAATTGGCGAGTTAAGGAAAGCATTTCAATGGCTGTTAGTGCAGCTTCTGCACCTTTATTCCCGGCCTTGGTTCCAGCACGCTCTATTGCTTGCTCGATGGTATCTACGGTTAGCACACCGAAGGCAATAGGAATGCCAGTGTTAAGACTTACCTGACTTAAACCCTTCACGCATTCGCCCGCAACGTATTCGAAATGTGGGGTGCCACCGCGAATCACAGCACCGAGAGCAATGACCGCATCATAGGAACCACTCTCTATCATTTTCTTAACAGTTAATGGAAGTTCATAAGAACCGGGAACTTTCACAATAGTTATGTCACGATCTTGTACACCTTGCTTGCGCAGCGCATCCAAAGCCCCATCGAGTAAACGGTCGACTATAAAACTATTAAAACGCGTAATGGCAATTCCATACCTGGCGGTTGCGTTTGTATAGTTACCTTCAATGGTTTTAATCGTACTCATATTATTGCCCTGGCAATGAGTGTGTTACCTATTGCCCATTGTCACTTTTTAAATTTAACAAATTCTACGACTTCCAAATCGAATCCGGAGATCGCATTGAATCGAGCCGGGTAGCTTAACAAGCGCATCTTGCCAACGCCAATATCTCTTAAGATTTGGGATCCCGTTCCTATGGTTAAATCGTTACGGGGAGCACTGGAAGGAGCAGCTTCAGGGTGTTTCGCCAATGCCGACGCCAGATTGTGCTCCAAGCCCTGCCCATAGTCATTTCCAGATAGTAGCACGGCTACACCTCTACCTTCTTTACTGATCTGTTCCAGTGCTCTACTAAATGACCAACTAGTTCGATCCACATTAAAGGTTTCACATACATCTCTTAAAGTGTTTGGTATATGAACTCTCACTAAAACAGGCTCATCATTTTTAATGTCACCTTTAACATAAGCAAGGTGCAAACTTCCGCTTATAGAATCTTTATAAGTATGTACAGAAAATTCGCCGTGCTGTGTTTGTAGACGATTTGTTTCCGTTCGCGTAACTGTGTGTTCGTTGGCAATACGATAGTGAATTAGATCGACAATGGTACCAATTTTAATGCCGTGTTTTTTCGCGAATACTTCGAGGTCTTCACGGCGCGCCATCGAACCATCTTCATTCATAATTTCGACGATTACAGCAGCAGGTAAATATCCCGCGAGTCGAGCGAGATCACATCCTGCTTCTGTATGTCCAGCTCTGCGGAGCACACCACCTGGCTGTGCCATGATGGGAAAGATATGCCCTGGTTGAATAATATCTCCAGGATCACTATCTCTTGATACCGCAACTTGAATAGTGCGAGCTCTATCAGCAGCAGAGATACCTGTAGTTACTCCAGTTGCTGCTTCTATAGAAACAGTAAAGTTGGTGTTATAAGGTGCATCGTTTTTATTAACCATTAAAGGCAACTTCAAAAATTCGCAGCGTTCTTTCTCCAAAGTTAGACAGATTAGTCCTCTGGCATTTGTTGCCATAAAGTTTATATCTTCCATGCGCACACGCTCGGCAGCGATAATGAGGTCTCCTTCATTCTCTCTGTCTTCATCATCCATCAAGATGACCATCTTGCCTTGACGGATATCGTCGATAATTTCTTCTATTGAATTAAGTTCCATGACTACTGCTGAGCTAACCGAATCCGTGTGCTTTCAAGAATTCTCTATCTAAAACTTTTGGAATTGTCGCTTCATCTCCTTGTATTAGACGCTCTAAGTAGCGAGCTACTAAGTCAACTTCGAGATTCACTTTTTGATTGATTTGATAATTTCCAATGATTGTTGCCGTTTGGGTATGAGGAATAACATTTATCGTAAATTGATTTGCATTTACTTCATTAACTGTAAGACTGGCACCATCTATACTTAGAGAGCCTTTAGCAGCTATATATTTTTTTAACTCATCAGGCGCTGAAAATACTAGCCGTAAACTTTGTCCATCAGCCTGGGAGCTAAATAATGTACCGACACCATCGACATGACCGCTAACTATGTGTCCGCCGAATCTGCTTGAAGCAAGCATTGCCTTTTCCAGATTTACCCCAGTTCCTTCTCCAAGCTCACCTAGTGTTGTGCAGCGCATAGATTCATTGGATACATCCGCTGCAAAACTCTGCTCATCCCTTTCCACTACAGTTAAACAACAACCATTAACCGCTATGCTATCGCCAACAGAAACATCAGTAAGTTCTAAGTCAAAGCAGTTAATAGTCAGGCGCCATTCGTTCTGAACCTTTTTGAGATTCTTAATGGTGCCTATTGCTTCTATTATTCCAGTGAACATGATTTAACTATCTAATTCGATTTGGACAATATCGCCTTAATGTCCTTGCCAATTTCAGTAACTTCCTTAATCTCCAATTGGGTCGCCTCTGCTAATGACGATAATCCCGAGATTTCAAGAAGAGGTTTAGCATCGCTCCCAAGAATCTTTGGAGCGACATATACAATAAGCTCATCTACTAAATTCTTTTCGATGAAGCTGCCGCTTAGCGTAGGTCCGGCTTCGACAAGCACATCATTGCAGGCAAATTGGGAGGCTAGCGATTCTAGCACAGACTCAAGTTCGACTCCTTTCTCTTCCTGAGCGACTTGAACAATTTCGACGTTATCAGCAAGGTTATTTGGATGGCTGCCGCTACTTGTAGTGAATATTTTCACTTGACCAGTGGCTGCCAAAATTCGAGCGGTGCCAGGTGTCTGTAATTGGCTATCGAGAATGACGCGCATGGGTTGTTGTGCGAGACAGTCTTGATTTAGATTTAGTTCTTCTTCATCTAATGAAAGATCTTCTGTTCTGACATTTAGAGTTGGATCGTCATCGATTACCGTATTGACTCCAGTTAGGATCACACTGCTGCTCGCGCGAATTCTTTGCACATCTGAGCGCGCTGCTGAACTTGTAATCCATTTACTCTCGCCGCTCGCTAACGCAGTTCTGCCATCTAGACTCATAGCCAGTTTTAAGCGCACAAAAGGTAGCCCAGCAGTGTGACGTTTAAAATAGCCTCGATTTAAATCTTGTGCCTGGGGTTCAAATTCAGGTAAATGGAAAACTTCGATGCCAGCATCTTCCAATTGTTTCACACCGCTTCCAGAAACTCTTGCGTCTGGATCGAGTCCAGCTATGACCACCTTACTTAGTCCTGCTTCTATCAGCGCCTGACTGCAAGGACCGGTGCGACCGGTGAAAGAGCATGGCTCTAGAGATACAAATGCTATACCGCCTTGTGCAAGTTCACCGGCTTTTTCAATCGCCATCACTTCGGCATGGGCAAGTCCGGCAGCAGCATGCCAGCCTTCGGAAACGATTTCTGCACCATTTATTATGACGCAACCTACTCTTGGATTTGGAGTTGCAGACAATACGATTCCAGCCAGGTCTATCGCTCGCCGCATATAGACTGGCCATTCAAGAACCGATTTATCTTTCTGTAAATTTTCCAGAGTCTTCATAACAAAAACTCTTAGTCTCCATAACCTGATTCACGGGGTAGCGAACAAATCCAGCCAAATCGCTTAAGGGCTGACGATTCTATCAGAATTGAGGGTATTTAGTGGACTAACTGGAGCTGTCTTTTGAGAGTCTGTCAATCTCTTCTCTAAACTCATTGAGGTCTTTAAAGCTGCGGTAGACAGAGGCAAAGCGCACAAATGCGACTTCGTCGAGGTCGCGCAGTTCTTTCATGACTTGCTCGCCCACATTACGGGAATGAATCTCTCTTTCTCCGGTAGAACGGAGATTCGCTTTGATACGATTAACCGCCTCTTCGACTTTTTCTATGCTTACTGGCCGTTTTTCTAATGCCTTTGATAATCCCGCGAAAAGCTTATCTTCATTGAATGGTTCGCGAATTCCATCTTGCTTAATAATTCGTGGCATTACTAGTTCAGCAGATTCGTAAGTTGTGAACCGCTCCTTTACATGTAATGCACTCACGTCTTCTGCGAACAAGATTACCCTCAGACGCTAACCGAGAATCTATAACCTTAGTGTCAACGGCACCACAAAAAGGGCAATGCATAAAAATCCTTGAGTGTTTGCAGCTTTATTAAATTTTTATTGATACACAGGAAATCGAGAACACAGCTCAATTACTTTAGCTTTTATTTCTGCAATCTTATCTTCGCTGTTGATGTCATCTAGGATGTCACACATCCAGGATGTTAGATTATTTACTTCTTCCTGCTTAAATCCTCTGGTTGTTATAGCTGGTGATCCAATTCGCAGTCCGCTGGTTACAAATGGAGGATTAGGATCATTGGGTACAGCATTTTTATTAACTGTAATGTTAGAACGACCTAAGGCGGCATCTGCATCCTTTCCAGTGATGCCTTGTTTGATCAAGCTAAGCAAAAACAAATGATCATCGGTTCCGTTAGAAACAACATCGAATCCCCTATTAATAAATACCTTCGCCATCTCTCTCGCATTTTCCACTGTTTGTTTTTGGTAGCTAACGAATCCTTCACTCATCGCTTCTTTTAGGCAAACCGCTTTGGCTGCAATCACGTGCATGAGAGGTCCTCCCTGACTTTCTGGAAATACAGCAAAGTTCAATTTCTTTTCTAGTTCAGGATTAGCCCGGGCCAAGATCAAACCTCCTCTTGGTCCGCGCAAGGTTTTATGAGTGGTAGTAGTCGTAACATCGGCAATGTTTACTGGGCTTGGGTAAACACCAGCAGCGATTAATCCAGACACATGAGCCATATCTACCAGTAAATAGGCACCAATACTGTCTGCTATTTCTCTGAATTTCTGCCAATCAATGACTCTTGAATAGGCTGAGAATCCAGCAACAATCAATTTGGGCTTATGCTCCTGTGCCAAATCGTTTACCTGGTCATAATCGATCTCGCCGGTATCACCTTTTAAGCCGTATTGAACCGACTTATATATTCTTCCAGAAAAACTTACTGTAGCACCATGTGTCAAATGTCCCCCATCAGCCAGACTCATACCTAGTAGCATATCTCCCGGTTGCAACATTGCCATGTAAGCAGCGACATTTGCCTGTGAACCAGAATGAGGCTGCACGTTAGCAAAGTCAGCCTGGAATAATTCCTTGGCTCGAGCGATAGCCAGTTCCTCGACTACGTCAACATTTTCACAGCCACCGTAGTAGCGTTTTCCTGGGTAGCCTTCTGCATATTTATTGGTAAGAACCGAACCCTGAGCCTCCATAACGAATGGGCTAGTATGGTTTTCTGATGCAATCAGTTCGATATGTTCTTCCTGACGCGTCTTTTCTGCTTCGATAGCTGCGCTAATTTCTGGATCAAATTCCGATAGGCTGGTATCGCTTTTGAACATTAACTACTCCATTGACTGAGGCGGGTATTTTTGAAGGCGCTATTCTACCCGATGACTCTTAGATGAGCATCAAGATATTGGGGTTTTATCCCGGATTTTTTATAAGAAACACGATATATCGTATGCAATAATACCGCCATCGTTTTTCAGGTCTCACTGGAGTAAAGAATGTCGCAGTTTGTTTACACGATGCATCGTGTTGGCAAGGTAGTACCCCCTAAACGAGAAATTCTTAAGGACATCTCACTTTCCTTTTTCCCGGGAGCAAAGATTGGCGTCTTAGGATTAAATGGAGCCGGTAAGTCGACTCTCCTTCGCATAATGGCAGGTAGAGATAAAGAGATTAACGGTGAAGCTCGCCCACAGCCTGGAATAAATATTGGTTACTTGCCACAAGAACCAGAACTTGATGAATCTAAAGATGTGCGTGGCAATGTGCAAGACGGCATAAAAGACATCATAGGGTTGATTGAGAAATTCAATGTGATAAGCGACAAGTTTGCGGAGCCCATGGAAGAAGAGGAAATGAATGCACTACTGGAGAGTCAGGGAGAACTCCAGAATGCCATCGATGCCGTCGATGGTTGGCAGATCGAAAGAACATTGGAAATAGCCGCGGACGCATTGCGACTTCCACCCTGGGAAGAATTGGTAAGTCATTTGTCTGGTGGTGAAAAACGTCGCGTTGCCTTGTGCCGGTTGCTCCTTTCCAAACCAGACATGTTGCTGCTGGATGAGCCAACTAACCACCTCGATGCTGAAAGTGTTGCCTGGTTGGAGCGATTTCTACAAGAGTATCCCGGCACTGTAGTTGCAATAACCCACGACCGCTACTTTCTCGACAATGCTGCCGGCTGGATACTTGAATTAGACCGGGGCCATGGCATTCCCTATGAAGGTAACTACAGTGCCTGGTTAGAAGCAAAAGAAAAACGCCTCGCTGTTGAAGAGAAACAGCATGCCGCCCACGAACGCACGATTAAATCTGAACTTGAGTGGGTACAGGCAAATCCCAAAGGCAGACAATCGAAGAGCAAGGCGCGCATAGCCCGTTTCGAAGAATTAAATTCTCGGGATTTCCAAAAACGCAACGAAAGCCAAGAACTCTATATTCCGCCAGGCCCGCGCTTGGGGGATAAAGTGTTGGAAGTGAACAATCTCTGCAAGGGTTTTGGGAATAAGACCTTAATCGATAACCTAAACTTCTCCGTACCCAAGGGAAGTATAGTCGGCATTATCGGTGGAAATGGCGCTGGAAAGACTACGTTCTTGCGCATGTTGGTTGGAACAGAACAACCTGATTCTGGCAGCATCGATCTTGGTGAAACTGTAGATCTTGCTTATGTTGATCAAAGTCGGGACGAGCTAAACGGTGAGAACACAGTCTGGCAAGAAATATCCAATGAGCAGGATCTTATTCAGATAGGTAAATATGAAATCTCCTCGCGAGCCTATGCCAGTCGATTTAATTTTCGTGGCGGCGATCAACAGAAACATGTAAAAAACCTCTCCGGTGGCGAACGCAACAGACTGCATATGGCTAAGCTGCTTAAACGTGGAGGTAATGTTTTGCTATTGGACGAGCCAACTAACGATCTTGACGTGGAAACCTTGCGCGCGTTGGAAGAAGGGCTGTTGGCGTTTCCGGGCAGTGCGATTGTGGTTTCACACGATCGCTGGTTTCTAGATCGAATATGTACCCATATTCTTGCGTTCGAAGGTGACAGTGAAGTCATCTTTCACGAAGGCAATTATTCAGATTAGAAACCGATAGAAAGAAGCGCTTGGGTGATACGGCTCAACCTACCGAATGAAATACAAAAAGTTGGATGGCTAAATTATAGATTTAGATCTTTCTTTAATTTTGCAAGCCTGACCTTAGCCTTTTTCTTTATCCAGTTTGCGCTCCACTTTATCGCTAAGTGCTTCCGGCGCTTCGATAGTAAGCTCTTCACCATACATAACTCGCCGACAAATTGTTCATAATGGTATTCGAATACCGGAAAGACGGTAGCTTCTGGTTCGTTGGGTAAAAAGTACCATCCCGCAGCGCTGCCCGCGCGGTAAACCGCTTCATGACTCCAGTTAAATTCCTTTT
>BPDI01000031.1 GCA_019654215.1 Gammaproteobacteria bacterium
GATGATAACGATGAGCGTGCCCTGGATTTAGCACGAGAAATTGGATTTCCAATAATCATTAAGGCAGCAGCTGGTGGTGGTGGTCGCGGCATGCGAGTTGTCTATGACGAAACAGAGCTGCTCAAGACTATCAAAGTAACATCCACTGAAGCGCAATCATTCTTTGGTAGTGGCATCGTCTATTTAGAAAAGTTTCTGGAAAATCCACGTCATGTTGAAATCCAGGTGATTGGTGACGGCGAAGGCAATGCAATTCACCTGGGAGACCGAGATTGCTCTTTACAACGACGTCATCAAAAAGTGTTAGAAGAAGCACCCGCGCCTAACATTCCTGATGAGATAAGGAATGATGTGACAGCTACTTGTATTCAAGCCTGCAAAAACATGAAGTATCGTGGCGCCGGCACATTGGAATTTCTCTATCAGGATGAACGCTTTTATTTTATTGAGATGAATACGCGAGTTCAGGTTGAGCATCCAGTAACCGAAATGGTTACGGGATTCGATATCGTAAAAGAACAATTGCGCATCGCCTCCGGTGAACCACTCTCAATCAAACAAGAAGACATTAAAATTCAGGGCCATGCTTTTGAATGCCGGATCAACGCAGAGGATCCAGAGAAATTTATTCCCAGCCCGGGTAAAGTTAAGTTATTTCACGCGCCAGGAGGGCCAGGTGTTCGCATAGATTCCCATCTCTACAGTGGCTATACCGTGCCTCCCTACTACGATTCACTCATAGCCAAACTAATCAGCCATGGCGCTAGCAGAGATCAGGCGCTAACTCGCATGCAAATCGCGCTCGACGAACTCCTAATCGACGGTATAAAGAGCAATATCCAACTACAAAGGGATCTAGTGCGGGACTCAGAATTCCAGAAAGGTAGAATCAACATCCACTATCTGGAAGAAAAACTAAGTTCATAAAATTTACATGTGGCAACAACTGAAAATTCACTTAAGTCTGAAGATGTTTTGAAATTGGAGCAAGCCCTTCTCGAGTCTGGTGCGCTTTCTATAAGTTATCTGGATGCCAAGGATCAACCTGTATTCCAAAAGGAGCCAGATAGCACACCTTTATGGGATAATACTTTTCTATTGTGTTTGTTCGATGAAAATGTCGAATTAGATTCACTCTTGGCGGACTTGCGAGTCAACACACAAATATTGAATAAAGAAAGTTTAGCTGTAGAAGTTATCGAAGACAAGGATTGGGAAAGAAGCTGGATGGCAGATTTTAAGCCTATGCAATACGGTGAAGAACTCTGGATATATCCAAGCTGGCAGACCCCTCCAGACCCAAATGCTGTTAACTTAATGTTGGACCCAGGGCTAGCCTTCGGCAGCGGCACCCATATGACAACTTCTCTCTGTCTGCGTTGGCTAGAGGAATCTGCAGTCGAAACAAAAGAAGTTATCGATTATGGCTGCGGTTCTGGTGTTCTCGCCATTGCTGCTGCTTTATTGGGGGCGGAGAAAGTCATGCCGTCGATAACGACCCACAGGCCATTGCAGCCACCTTAGACAACAGCTATCGCAATAATATTGCCAAAGGGCATATAAGGGCCCTATCTCCTGAAGCCTTACCAGAGCTACCCCAGACATTCTAATCGCAAATATACTGGAAGAGACTCTGATTGATCTCTCGGTAAAGTTCGCCATCTAAAAAAACCAGGGGGGCAAATAGCTCTTTCGGGCATTTTTGAAGAACAGATCCCTCTCTGCTTAGTTGCTATAAGCGCTGGTTCGACCGGGAAAGCCCCGATAATCGAAAACGAATGGGTATTAATCACTGGCAGCGCAAAGCGTGATACCCAAACCCCCTTAACCTACAATCTGTTTCTGTAGAATTTAAAATCTATTCGGATACGGTTTTAAGGGGCCCTTCACGTCACAAATGCCCGGGCTGGAATCAACCTTTAAACCCCGCGCAGAAAGCTGGGGTTAGCGGGGGGGAAAAGGGTTTGCTGCGGCGCTTGCCTCACAATTTTTCAGGCTATCGATAATTTTATTGAACCGCTTGCTTCTGAGTACCCCAAAGAAAAGATTCCGTTTTTGTGGGAAAATCCTCAGGATTATTTTGATCCAACCAAATTTTTAACCCGCGGGGCCCTTCAACAAGAAGATGAAGAGGTAGAAGAAATTAGCGAAGTAAAAAGAAGAAATAGAAAAGGAATTTGAAGAACCCGTGGAAGCTAGTTTAGAAAATGATCCCATCGAAGAAGAAATCTCCAATTTTTAGAAGAATACACAAATGAATTTTTTGAATCCTTGAGCAATCAATAGCAGAGCTCTAAAAGAAGCTGAAAAAAAAGTTTTACTGGGAAAAGTTTTAGGAGAGAGAAGTTTCCTTTTTTGAAGAATTTTTTCCTCCTTTGATTTCTGAATCGGAACCTATAGATCCGGAACCTTTCCCAGATTCCAGCGATGAATTAGTCGACCCTTTTGAGCAAGCTCCTGAGCAAAATGAGTCTCAGGAAACAGCAAAACATGAAGAACGAGCGAAAGTTAGAGATCCTGAATCGGACTATCCCGATCCAGACACTGGCCAGGAGATTGATTCCAACGACCAATTTAGAGAACTACCCGAAGATTTTTCGGCCCACACCATTGCTGAAACTCAAAGCCCACCTCAAGACGCGTTTCCAGAATCAATTCCAGAGGAATCTGGAGAAGAACTAGGTACTCGGGATTATTTTGTCGCCGAGTCAATTACGGAGATCATTCCTCCGCAGAAAGATTTCGCTGGAGAAGAAGATGACACAAAAAAAATTCGTGCGCGGGCACTGCAAGCGCAGCTCGATGACGGTGAAACCCTGGAATCGATTCCCGAAGAAAGCATTGCCGCTTTGGACATCTCATCCACTCCAGTTGAATTAATCGCAGGAGAGCAACGCAGGTATGGTCGACAAATCTTTCTTGGAATAACAATATTGCTGCTGGGTACAGTTTTAGGATCACAATATTTGTGGCAAAACATGGGTGCACTTAACCAGAATGACCGAGTGCGACCTCTATATGAGTTCGTCTGTACATATACTTCATGTGATTTACCTGACTATTCAGATATCAGCGCAATTCACAGTGATAGTTTGACTGTGAGGAGCCATCCTGAGTTGGAAAACGGACTCACAGTAAACATTGAGTTTCGAAATACTGCTTCCTTTCCTCAGGCTTTCCCGGTGATGGTGTTAAGTTTCAATTCTGCAAGTAATGAAATAGTTGCATTGCGAGAATTTGCCCCAGACGAATATTTGAATCCAGTTCTAAGAGATATCTCAATGATGCCCTCTGTATCACCAGTCCAAGTTAGCTTAGAAATAATTGATCCCGGTCCAGGGGCTTTAAACTACACCCTGGCATTTCGACTGCCTTAAAAAAACTAGAGTGTCTCTGCTAAATCACAACTAACATGTGTATATTTCCCTGATATTTCATTCAAATCTCTTTCGTTGCGATTCGGTCCCCGCTAAAATGTGCGACCTTTTTATTTGTCAGAAAAATTCGAATGCAATCCATCGGTCCTTATAAGCTAAACAATTCTCTGTTTCTGGCACCGATGGTAGGTGTGAGTGATGCGCCATTTCGTGAGATATGTAGTGAAAGTGGAGCCGGTTTAACCATTGCAGAGATGCTAACTTGCAATGTAGAGCTCTGGAGTAACGAACGCAATAGACTTAAACAAGTTAAGCCTAAAATCACCGGGCCTCACGTTGTGCAAATCGCCGGTGCTGATCCAGCTATGTTAAGGGAAGCTGCACAACTAAACGTTCAGCTGGGGGCAAGTGCCATAGATATCAACATGGGCTGTCCTGCCAAGAAGGTATTAAAAAAAGCAGCAGGATCTGCCTTACTAAAAGACGTCGAACTAGTTAAAAACATATTAAAAACAGTCACGGCCAGTGTAGAAGTGCCAGTAACACTAAAGATTCGCACCGGTTGGAATCAGGAGAATCGTAATGGCGTTGAAGTAGCAAAGATTGCCGAAGAGTGTGGCGTGCAGTTACTAACGATTCACGGTCGTACTAGAGAATGCCGCTTCAGGGGTGAAGCTGAATATGACATGATTGCTGAAATCAAACAAAACGTCTCAATTCCCATAGTCGCCAATGGCGATATCGACTCTCCTGTTAAGGCGAAAAGAGTTTTGGAATACACCAAAGCTGACGGACTAATGATCGGGCGAGCGGCAATGGGGCGGCCATGGATTTTCGAAGAGATAAATCACTATCTCGTTACCGGAATACACAAATCCGAACCTAATGTCTTCAAAAAACTTCGAATTATCGAATCTCACCTAAAAAAATTACAGAGTTTCTATGGAGAAACTAAAGGTGTGTGGTACGCTCGTAAGCATGTTGCTGGTTATGTGAGAAATTTGCCGAATTCGAAGCAATTCTTATCACATTTTAATAAATTACAAGAAGGGCCGGCTCAGTTAGACTTTCTGAAGTCTTATTTTGAGAACCTGGCTATTGATGATGGAGCCATCGCTGCATGAATAAACTGGAAGAGTCCTCGACTGTCTCAAATTTTCAACTTGCAGAAAACATAGAGCCTTTTGCACAACAAGAAAGCACGCTCAGATCTGAAGTAGAAAAAGCACTCCGTCGTTACTTTCAACATATCGATGATGAGCCAGTAACAGATTTACATCAGATGGTAATGTCGGAAGTGGAAGCTCCATTAATAGAAGCTGTTATGCGTTACACTGGTAACAATCAGAGCAAGGCTTCTATAATGCTAGGTTTAAACCGTGGTACTCTACGCACTAAACTTAAAAATTATGGCTTACTTTAGTTTTAGAGAATCCTAACACTAAGGCTTTCGTTGTAAGTCGCCCCTAGCAATAACACAAACGCGTTACAAAATTTATGACATCGGATAATTCTGGCGCCATCAGTCGAGCATTGATTAGTGTTTCAGACAAGACTGGCATCGTTCCCTTCGCTAAAGCACTTTCCGACTTAAATATCGAAATTTTATCCACTGGGGGTACCTATAAACTCCTCACTTCGGAAGGGATTCCTGCTATAGAGATCTCTGACTACACTGACTTCCCGGAAATGATGGATGGCCGGGTTAAAACTCTACACCCCAGAGTTCACGGTGGTATCCTGGCACGTCGCGACCAGGATCAGGCGGTCATGGAGGAGCATGACATTCCTCCTATCGACCTGGTAGTTGTTAATCTCTACCCCTTTGAAGCCACCGTAGCCAATCCTGACTGCGATCTGCCCACAGCAATTGAAAATATCGATATTGGTGGCCCAACCATGTTGCGGGCGGCAGCCAAAAACAATAAGTACGTCACTGTAGTTGTCAATCCTTCTGACTATGACAGCATTATTGAAATACTTCGAGCGAATGATGTTTGTTTGAATCAAGAAACTCGATTTAATCTCGCTGTAAAAACTTACGAACATACCGCAGCTTATGATGGAGCAATAGCAAACTATCTTGGGACTAAATTAGAAGAACGTGATATTGCATCTTCATTTCCAAGAACTTTTAATATTCAGTTTTTTAAGACTCAAGAAATCCGCTATGGAGAGAATCCTCATCAGCAAGCCGCGTTTTACGTGGAAAAAAATCCGAAAGAAGCGAGCGTTAGCACAGCAACTCAATTACAAGGCAAAGAACTCTCTTACAACAACATTGCAGACACGGATGCTGCTCTTGAGTGTGTAAAGTGTTTCACTGAACCTGCCTGTGTCATTGTTAAACATGCTAATCCTTGTGGAGTCGCAATCGCGGATTCTCCATTAAAAGCGTACGAATTAGCATTTCAAACAGATCCCACTTCCGCGTTTGGTGGGATAATTGCATTTAATCGCGAATTCGATGAAGAAACCGCAAAAAAAATAACCGAACAACAATTTACAGAAGTAATTATTGCTCCGTCGGTTTCACAAACTGCATTGGCTATAACTGCAGCAAAGAAAAACGTCAGGGTGCTCGCCTGTGGCGAATGGAAAACTGAACGCGCTACAGAATTGGATTACAAACGAGTCAATGGAGGCTTATTGGTCCAGGATAGAGACATCCATGCAATTACTGCTAACGATTTAAAAGTAGTTACCAAGCGTTCTCCCAACGATAATGAAGTACGAGACCTCCTCTTCGCCTGGAGGGTTGCCCAATATGTGAAATCCAATGCTATTGTTTATTGTAAGAACAACCAAACAATAGGCATTGGTGCCGGACAGATGAGCCGCGTCTACAGTGCCAAGATTGCTGGCATCAAAGCCGCAGATGAAAATCTCGAAGTTCAAGGATCAGTTATGGCCTCAGATGCCTTTTTCCCATTTCGAGACGGTATAGATGCCGCAGCTGAAGCTGGAATTACGGCGGTAATTCAGCCCGGTGGTTCAATGCGAGACGAAGATGTTATTGCTGCTGCCGATGAACTCGGATTAGCGATGGTTTTCACTGGCTTTCGCCATTTTAGGCACTAATTATGAAAGTACTTATTATTGGATCCGGTGGCAGAGAACATTCCTTAGCTTGGAAATGTGCTCAATCACAGTCAGTTGAAAAAGTTTTCGTGGCTCCGGGCAATGCCGGAACTGCACTTGAAGATAAAATTAAAAATGTTGTCATTGACGTAATGGATTTTTCTGCACTTGCGGATTTTGCAGAGCAAGAATCAATAGGATTATCTATTGTAGGACCTGAAGCACCTTTAGTTGACGGAATAGTTGACTATTTTCAGAAGCGCCACCTTCCCTGTTTCGGACCATCGAAACAAGCTGCTCAATTAGAAGGCTCCAAAGCCTTTACTAAAGATTTTTGCCGTAAGCATGGTGTACCCACTGCTGCTTATCAGACCTTCACCGAAATCGATCCAGCTGTGGCCTTTATTCAGTCCAATGGCACGCCTATTGTCATCAAAGCTGATGGTCTTGCAGCTGGTAAAGGTGTCATCGTCGCCATGAATAAAGAAGATGCCTTTGCCGCCGTGAAAGATATGCTCTCTGGTAACGCTTTTGGTGAGGCTGGTCATTGCGTTGTCATTGAGCAGTTTCTAACAGGAGAAGAAGCCAGTTTCATCGCCATGGTAGATGGCAAGAATATTTTACCCATGGCCACCTCTCAGGATCACAAAGCGCGAGATAATGGTGATAAGGGGCCAAACACCGGCGGTATGGGAGCATATTCCCCCGCCTCTGTAGTTACTGATGAGGTTTATCAACGCATTATGGATAAGGTCATACTACCTACTGTTGCCGGTATGGCAGAAGACGGAAATGACTATACTGGTTTTCTCTATGCTGGATTAATGGTTTCTCCTGACGGTGAAGTAAATGTTGTGGAATTTAACTGCCGCTTTGGAGATCCGGAAGCACAGCCAGTCATGATGCGCCTGCAATCTGACTTGCCCGAACTCTGTTTGGCCGCCCTCGAGCAAGCATTAGATTCAAAATCTGCTGAATGGGATTCCCGTTGCGCCGTCGGAGTTGTGCTGGCATCAGGAGGATATCCAGACTTATATGCCAAAGGAGATGTTATCAGTGGAATTCCTAAATCGACTAAACATCAAAAAGTCTTTCATGCAGGTACCTCCGAACAAGAAGGCAACATTGTCACCAGTGGTGGGCGCGTTCTCTGCGCAACTGCATTGGGCATTAGTGTCAGCGAAGCCCGGGCAGCCGCTTATGAGCTGGTAAACAGCATCAATTGGAAAAATGTCTATTTCCGAACAGATATTGCCTATCGCGCTATAGCGCGAGAAAATACCTGAATGGCAGTTTCTAAGAACCATTCTTTTCTCGATCATTGCTTGCTTCAATTCGACCAGGCACTGCGCACTTGCGTGCCTGGCTCCAGTCTTGCAACTCGGCCTTCACCTGCCGATCCAGTTGCCGAAGAAGAGCTTTCCGCAGCAGAAAAAAAGCACATCATTGGCTTAATGCGAATTAATCACACTGGCGAAGTTTGTGCACAGGCGCTCTATGCTGGTCAGGCGGCAACCGCAAGACTGGATGAAGTTAGAGACTCTATGGATCATGCAGCTCAAGAAGAAGCCGATCATCTTGCTTGGTGTGATGAAAGATTGAAAGAGCTTGATAGCCATCCGAGTTTGCTAAATCCATTCTGGTATGGATTGTCTTTTGGAATGGGAGCTATCGCCGGATTAGCTGGAGATAAATGGAGTCTCGGATTTGTAGCTGAAACTGAAGACCAAGTATGCAAACACCTTGAAGATCATTTAACTAAATTACCTGAGCAAGATGGTAAGAGTAAGGCAATTCTCGAACAGATGATCAAAGATGAAAGGCAGCATGGCGAAACCGCTAAAGAGGCGGGCGGTGCCGACCTGCCATTGCCTGTCAAACAAGCCATGGCATCCATGGCTCAGTTCATGAAAAAAACTACTTATCATATTTAGCTATTTCAATTAGTTTTTTCGCGCAGTATTTGTAAAAAAGTGCATCTTCGCGCACTGCTTAGCGATAGCGCTGTATTCCCAGCCTATCGGTTTTCGTTATTAGACTATTTCAAAATCATGAGAAACTTTTACTCCAGCTTTTTTCAGCATGATCGATGCCGAACAATATTTATCCGCCGATAACCCAATTGCTCTCTCAACCTGTTTCTCGCTGAGATCATTTCCAGTAACTTTAAAGTGTAGATGAATAGATTCAAACACTGCTGGGGTTGCGTCAACACGCCTAGATATTACCTCCGCTTCACAGCTGGTTATTTCCTGACGTGCTTTCTTCAATATGGTAACTACATCTATGAAGAACATGCTCCGACACCAAGTGCTACTAATTCCATTGGCCTCATGCCCATATTATTACCGCCACTGTCTGGGGCACCATCAATAACAATGCCATGGCCCGTGGCAGATTCGGCAACAAACATTACATTTTCAACCCATTTTACTCGCGCGTTCATAGTAGCTCTCATCTATTTGGAAGGATTCTTAAGGTCAAGACTCTAAATCAGTGGCCTCATTCTTGAGAAAAAAATAGCTCTTTTAAATGAGTGCCAGGTTTTTCTGCTCGCATAAATGATTCACCAACTAGAAAACCGAAAATTCCATTATCAGTCATTGTCTTAACATCTTCGATAACGTTAATTCCACTTTCTGTTACGATAAGCTTGCCCGGGGGCATTGAAGAAGCCAATTCCAGAGTAGTCTGCAATGATGTTTCAAATGTATGCAGATTGCGGTTATTGATACCAATAATGTCAGTATCCAGTTCCAATGCGTGCTCTAACTCTTCCTTGTTATGAACTTCAACCAGTATATCGATTGAGATTTCATTAGCATAAGCAGCCAATTCGGCTAACTGCGAACGTTGCAAAGCTGCAACAATTAACAGAATGCAATCTGCTCCCAACACTTTGGATTCTGCAATTTTATATGGATCAATCACAAAATCTTTGCGTATAGCTGGAAGATTACACGCGTCACGAGCTTGTCTTAAAAATGCATTAGATCCTTGAAAGAATTTCTGATCGGTAAGTATAGAAAGGCAAGTGGCACCATTCGCGGCATAATCAGCAGCATGCTCTGCAGGATCAAAGTTTTGTCGGATTAATCCTTTGGAAGGCGAAGCTTTTTTAATTTCTGCAATCACAGCAGGCTGTTGTGCACTTATCTTGTTGCGGAGAGCCTGACAAAAACCACGAGTAGAACCGACCAGTGCGAATTGAGATTCTAATTCAGCTATGGAAATCTGATCCTTGGCCGCGGCAATTTCTCCCAGTTTATGCTCAATAATTTCTTCAAGGATGGTGGCTTGGGGCACAGTTTTATTCACTCATGCTATTGGAGCACCGCACCAGTTCGTCTAGCTTTGCTAGTGCCGCCCCACTTATTAGGACTTCCTGGGCTCGCTTCACACCATTCAGCAATGAATCTTCTAAGTTTGCGGCAAAGATGGCCGCTCCAGCATTCAGTGCGACGATGTCCCCCGCAGCTTTATTTTCATAGGTAAGTGCTTGACGCATTAGGGTTAGACTTGCTTCTGCTGAGTCAATCTTCAGTTCATCATAGTTTGCATATTGCTTGATGCCGAAATCCGCTGGAGACACGGTATAACTGTAAATCTCACCACCTCTAAGCTCACCAACAGCGGTCGCTGCAGCGATACTGATTTCATCCAGTCCATCTTCCGCGGCGACTATCAAAACATGATCGGATCCCAGATCTCGCAATACTTCCAAGAGAATAGGAATCCATTGCGGATCGAATACACCTATAATCTGATTCGGCGCAGCTGCTGGATTTGTAAGGGGTCCTAGAATATTGAACACTGTGCGTACGCCAATTTCTTTGCGTGCCGCAATAACATGCTTCATTGCACTATGATGAGCAGGTGCAAACATAAATCCAACACCGACTTGTTCGATCATAGTGGCTATCTGTTCGGCACTTAAAGCTAGATTGATACCCGCAGCCTCTAACACATCAGCACTGCCACTCTTACTGGTTGCTCCGCGGTTTCCATGCTTGGCAACTTTCGCTCCAGCCGCTGCTGCTGCGAACGCTGAGCTTGTGGATACATTGAATTTATTTGAACCACTGCCGCCTGTACCGCAAGTGTCCACAAGATGGGGCGATGACTCAACCGTAACCTTAGTGGATAGCTCGCGCATTACCATTGCGCCACCGAGCACTTCCGCAGCTTTAACTCCTTTCATTTGCAATCCAACCAGAAAAGCAGCATTTTGCGCATCGGTGGTCTGGCCCGACATTATCTCGTGCATAACCCCTATCATTTCTTCTTTATCTAAGTCCTGGCCGCTAGTGACTCGTCTGATTGCGCCGACAATAGTCATGCTAGTTCTCCTGGATATTTAATTCACACTATTGAGTAAAAAATTGTTAAGCAACCGGTGTCCTTCTTCGCTCAAGATTGATTCAGGATGAAACTGTACACCTTCCACAGCAAGAGATTTATGACGTACTCCCATGATCTCTTCTATGTTGCCATCTTTATCTTCAGTCCATGCTGTAACTTCGAGACAGTCGGGGACACTAGTTTTATCAATTGCTAATGAGTGGTAACGCGTAGCAGTAAATGATTTTGCTAAATCTTTGAAAACACCTTTGCCATCATGCTGAATCGACGATAATTTTCCATGCATTACTTTACCGGCACGAACAATTTTCCCACCAAAAGCCTGACCAATACTCTGATGCCCGAGACAAATTCCTAGTATGGGTTTCTTGCCAGCGAAATGAGAAATTACTTGCATGGAGATTCCAGCTTCGTTAGGTGTGCATGGCCCGGGTGAAATTACGATCTGCTGTGGTTCGAGGGATTCAATTTCTTCAATGCTTATTGCATCGTTTCTATACACTTTTACTTCGGCACCGAGTTCTCCGAGATACTGAGCTACGTTGTAAGTAAAAGAATCATAATTATCGATCATTAAGAGCATAGTTTCGGTCTCTGGCTCATCACCCCTCGCGAAAGAGGGCCAATCATAGCAGCAGCTTTACTTCCTGTCTCGATGGAAAATGAATCCAATTTCAAAGAGTTAGCGTAACTAGAGCTGTCCTTTATATATGTGAGTAAACATGCAATCCGTATCCTTGGTGTGGTTTAGACAAGATTTACGCCTACATGACAATCCAGCGTTGGCTGAAGCTATCGACACCGGTCGTGTACTTCCAGTTTATATTCTGGATGACACAAATCCTGGAGATTGGAAAATTGGATCCGCCAGCCGCTGGTGGCTGCATCATTCACTACAGCAACTGAATCAAACTCTCGCCAATAAGCTTTGGGTTTATAAGGGAGATCCAAGGCAAATTATCGAACAGCTAATCAGTGAGCATAGTATCGAAAATGTCTTCTGGAATCGTTGTTATGAGCCTTGGCAAGTTCAGCGTGACAAAAAGATCAAAACTGAGCTTGAATACTTAGGCATTTCAGTTCGCAGTTTTAACTCAGCACTACTGTGGGAACCATGGACTAATTTAAAACATGACGATACGCCTTATAAAGTATTTACTCCATTCTATAAAAATGCGATGCAAAATCTGTTCATAGAGACTCCAACAGAAACCAAAATAGCCAAGCTGAAAGCTATCCCATGTTCTCAGACCAATGACAAAATAGAACAACTTGCTTTAATGCCTTCACTTAATTGGTATGAAGGGATTGCATCAAATTGGTCGCCAGGCGAGCGTGGAGCACAAGAGAGATTAGATAACTTTATTCAAAGAGGTATTGAGAACTACAAAGTAGGTAGAGATTTTCCTGCTTTAAATTCAGTTTCCAGACTATCTCCCCATTTGCACTATGGAGAAATATCACCGCGACAAACTCTACATTCTATTGCTAAAGCTACCCAAGGGATGCAAATCGAAGCAAATGTTGCACATTTTCAGAGAGAACTGGCGTGGCGTGAGTTTTCTTATTCCTTACTCTACTACTTTCCTTTTATTACCCATCGCAATTTAAACCAGAAATTCGACCAATTCCCATGGGTTGAAAACGAAGCACTGTTGCGGCTTTGGCGCGAGGGTAAGACAGGCTTTCCTATAATCGATGCGGGTATGCGAGAGCTTTGGCACACAGGCTACATGCACAACCGAGTAAGGATGATAGTTGCGTCTTTCCTGGTAAAGAATCTTTGCATTCCATGGCAGCTTGGAGCTAAATGGTTTTGGGAATGCTTGCTTGATGCGGACCTCGCAAACAATTCTGCCAGTTGGCAATGGGTGGCCGGAAGCGGTGCCGATGCCTCTCCCTACTTTCGGATATTCAATCCTGTCATTCAGTCGCATAAATTTGATCCTGAAGGCGACTATATTCGCTCCTACGTTCCCGAATTATGTTCGTGTCCTAGCAAATTTAAATTTATGATCCCGGATCAGCCTCGCCTGCTGAGATTGAGAAACACGGAATTACTATCGGAAAAGACTATCCGTTGCCAATTGTGGATCTAAAAGAAAGTAGAGAAGCAGCGCTCACTGCTTACAAAAATATGAAAGAAACCATCTTGGCTGCTTAATCTAAATTGAGAGATTTCTGCGCAAGTTGCACAGCTTTCACGATGGCCTTAGCTTTACTTTGAGTCTCTTCCCATTCTTTTTCTGGCTGAGAATCGGCGACGATTCCTGCGCCTGCTCCTACGTAAAGTTTTTGATTCTTAATCACTGCCGTACGTATTGCGATCGCCATGTCCATATTATCGTTCCAGCCAAGATAACCCATGGCACCACCATAGATACCACGTTTATGAGGCTCTAGTTCATCAATTATTTCCATAGCTCGTACTTTCGGGGCACCACTCAAGGTGCCAACGGGAAGTGTTGACTGCAGTAAATCCAATGCAGTTTTATCATCACGAATTTCACTCTCAACTATAGAAGCGATATGCATAACGTGAGAGTAACGCTCTACAAACATTTTATTGGGAACAGTTACAGATCCAATCTTCGATACCCGCCCGGAATCATTACGGCTTAAAATCGATGAGCATTAAATGCTCAGCTATTTCCTTGGCATCGGCTAAAAGCTCAGCCTCCAGAGCCTGATCCTCTGCCTCTGTTGATCCGCGCTTTCTGGTGCCTGCTAATGGACGTACGGTAATTTTTCCGTTTTCTACTCTGGCTAGTATTTCTGGGGATGCGCTAACCACATGATGGTCATCCATATCGAAGAAGACCATGTAAGGAGATGGGTTTAGATAACGCAGAGCACGATAAACATTGATTGGATCATTATAAAAATCGATTGACATGCGCTGGGCCAATACAACCTGCATTACATCGCCTGCAACAATATATTCTTTTATCTTTTCAACTGCCGATTCATAACGTGCTTGTTCGAAGTGATGATGAAACTGATCTTCTGACGCGGCGTTGCCTGATCCAGATTCAGGTAATGGTGTTGGAGACTTTAAAAGTTCTTGAAGCTGATCAGTCGGTTTTGTGCTTTTGCATAAACATCAGACTCAGATGGATCTACTTGATGATGAAAGAGATAGTTCCGCGGAGGTTGTCGAAAACAACCACTTCCTCCGATAGCATTAACAAAATGTCAGGCGTGTTAATTTCATCGTCGCCTGCACTTGGCCCAATCTTTGTTTCAACATAACGCACAGTGTCATAAGCAAAGTAACCAACCAGCCCGCCGGCAAACCTTTGCGAATCGTCAAGTTCCGCTACGCGATAGCGAGATTTAAATTCGGGTATAAACTCAAAGGGATTTTTAGTCTCTGTTTCTTCAACAACCTCACCTCCGACTTCTACCATTACCTTTCTACCCGTGACTCGAAGCACAGTGCTGCAAGGCAACCGATAATGGAGAAGCGCCCCCACTTCTCTCCACCCTGAACCGATTCGAAGAAATAGCTATTTTGCCCTTCGCTAATTTCAAATAGGTGCTAAAGGGGGGTTTCAGTATCAGCAAGAACTTCCCCAACAACTGGGAAAACGGTTAAATCCTTCCCCTGAAAGTTGCTGGAGCTGTTCTTCATTCATGGGAGGAAAGCCTCAGTGGCTTGGATTAGGGCTCTGACCAAGCTCTTCGCGCATGGCTTTTATAGTAGCCGCGTAATCTTTACTGTTAAAAATAGCAGAGCCGGTGACGAACATATCAGCTCCCGCGTCGGCAATTTCACGAATGTTTTTCACCCCAACGCCACCATCAACTTCCAATAGAATTTGATAGCCGCTGTCATCGATCAGCTTGCGTACTTTTTCCAGCTTCTTCAGCGTAGACGGGATAAATTTTTGGCCACCAAAACCAGGATTAACAGACATGAGAAGAATAACATCGACCTTGTCCATCAAATATTCGAGACATTCGATAGATGAGCCGGGGTTAAATACCAGACCAGATTTACAGCCCTGGTCTCTGACAAGCTGAAGAGATCGATCAACATGCGCAGTGGCTTCAGGATGAAAGCTAATAAAGCTGGCCCCGGCTTTAGCAAAATCCAGAATAAGCTGATCTACAGGAGTAACCATTAAATGCACATCAATAGGTGCGGTAATTTTGTGATTACGCAGAGCCTCACAAACCATGGGGCCAATGGTGAGATTAGGCACATAATGATTGTCCATTACATCGAAATGGATAACATCTGCACCAGCATCGAGCACAGCAATAACTTCCTCGCCTAAACGAGCAAAATCTGCCGAGAGAATGGACGGAGCAATTAAGTAATCTTTCATGAAGGTATCAGGCCATAAGTCCAGACGTGGCGGTATTGTACAGATTACGGCGGCTTTTGTCCTAAGGCTGGGCACCGGTGTTGTGACTTTGTTCTAATTTCGCCGTAATCACAATACGAGTGAAGATTATGAATTAGAGAGATCGCGTTAGGTTCTGATCTTCCGGTAACCGCACACAGTTTCATAAGCAGTGCGGATAGCCATGGATTTTTCCTGCGCTTGTTTTAGGGACTCTTCAGAAAGATTATCGCGCACGAGTTTATCGGGGTGATAGCGTGACATCATGCGCAAGTATGCCCGACGAATTTCTCCATCTTCAGCACCAGGTTCCAGTTGTAACACTTTATAAGCATTATGCAAAAAGTTTCGTGCTTTGGATTGTTTAGTATCACTGGGAGCTTGCATCTCATTGCAAAATGCCAGAAATGCAGACTTATCAAAACCAAGAGTCTCAGCAACGTCGCGCAGTAATACTTTTTCTTTCAGACGCAATTCACCTTTTACAAAAGCATGCCTGATTTGAATCTTAAGAAACAAATCCGCCAATGCACTGTTTCCCCCAATTGCTCCAGCCAAATCACGCACACAAGACATTACATCAGTGTTCGCTTGCTTGCCTTGATCAAAATAATTTATCGCCTGCTGTCGTTCGACTGCACTGAGCCCCATTAGCTGCATGATGGTTGAGGCATACTTCACTTCATTTGTTGTAACCCGCCCATCCATCTTGGCGATCTTCCCCATTACGGCAAACATCGCCATTAACAGTAGTTGCTGCGTCCGACCTCCATGAGGAACCGATGCATGGGGATTGGTGCCATTTAATCGACTGATAATTGCCCGCTTGTAACCGCGATTAAGTAGTAATGCCAACATGACTCAGTTTCCATTCGATTTAGCAACTATTGCATTCACTTCATGCAATCTTTCTGGTGTTCCAACATCAATCCATAAACCATCGTGAACTTCTCCACTAACTAAATCGTTCGCCATTGCTTCCTGCAAAAGAGGAATGGTCGACCGTGGTTGAATAGGAAATCCTTCGAATAACATTTTATGCATTACACTAATTCCACTAAAGGTCAGGCGCTTATCTCGTGCCTCGTGGTCTTCATGAACTTTTCTACTTTCATCTATATAGAAATCTCCATGTGGGTTGTGTTCTGCATTTTCCACGAGAACCAGATGCGCTATGCGATCTTTGCCATCTAGCGGTTGTAACCGGGAAAAATCAAAGTCGGTCCAAATATCGGCATTGACCACAATAAAGCTATCATCTTTAAGTTTAGGCAAAGATTTAATAATGCCACCGGCCGTCTCTAGGCGAATGGGCTCTTTGGAGTAGAGAATCTCAATATCGAATTGGGACCCATCCCCCAGGGCTTCTTCTATCATTGTACCCAGGTAGAAATGATTGATAACAACACCAGTAATGCCTCCCTGCACCAACCGCTCAATCTGATACTCGATCAAGGTCTTATCCCCTACCTTTAGCAGAGGTTTTGGTTTGTTAGCGGTCAGGGGATGCATACGCTTGCCCAAGCCGGCCGCTAAAATCATGGCACGCATAGTTTTTCCAGTGAGTATTTTCTGCGGCTGACCTAGCTGTCCTCGCGCATTATTGCTTCAGAGTTTGGCCTTAGCTATCGGTTCCACCACATGCTTGAACCAGTCAACAAATGCTTTAAGTTCCCTATATTTTTGACCAACCTCCAAAAAGTATTGTATGACCAGAGGAATATCGGCCAAATAGCGCGGTTTGTTATCCCTAATATACAATCGCGCGAAGATCCCGATTACTTTCAATTGGCGCTGAAGCCCCATGAGATCGAAGTCTCGGAGAAATTGGGCTTCTTCAATATTTTCGATAAGTCCAGAGCTTTTTGCCTGCTCTAGATAGTAGAGTGCCCAGCCTTCAACTAATTCCTGATCCCAGCGGATATAGGCATCTCTTAATAAAGAAACAAGATCATAGGTGTAAGGTCCGCTGACAGCGTCCTGGAAATCAATAATCCCAGGAGTGGAATTTTCACCAAATTCCTTGATATCGAGAATCATCAGATTCCTGGAATGGTAATCTCGGTGCACCGCCACCTGCGGTTGCGAAAGAGCAGCCTCTCCCAAAAATTCCAGCGTTTCAGCGATTAATGCTTTTTCATTTTCTTCTAACTTTAATTGAAGAAACTGAGAACAAAACCAATCCTCAAACAAGGACATTTCTCGATGTAATTCAGACTTTTTATAAGGGTCAAGTCTCTTTTTATCGACTCCGGCTTGAATATCGAGTAAGGAATTAATCGCTGATTCATATAGCGTATTAATTTGTGATTGATTACCCGCTTCTTGCAGATAAACTAATCGATTGAGATAAATTTCGTCACCAAAATCATCCAACAACATAAAGCCTTGATCATAGTCGGCAGAGAACACCTTGGGTGCGGCCACCCCTGCTTCTTGTAATAGGTTGGAGATACGGACGAAAATGCGGGAGTTTTCTTGCTCTGGCGGCGCATCAACTGCAATAAAATGAGCCCCATCGGTGCGGACCCTAAAATAGCGACGAAAACTGGCATCGCCACTTACAAGGGTAAGATCTGCCTCACCTTTGATTTTGGGTAGCAATTGTTTGAGTACCTGATTAGCCCAGACCCCCAATTTTTCCTGTCTAGATTCCGACATTTATAATGTTTCGACTCGATTTTTCAGTTGCTTTGCAATCAAACTTCAATGAATTATTATGCCTATGCGCACCAGTTTAACCAGTGCATAAACTTGTAAGTCGGTTTCATTTACGATTTGTTTATTTCCATTACACATTTCAATTTGATCTCAGCAGGATTGTTGTCTCGTGCCATTTAAGAAGCGTCTGCTAAGATCAGAAATCGCCTTCGCACTCTCCGTTGGATTATTTCTAGCTGCCTCACCTAAATCGGCAGATGCCCAGCTTCCTCAATATAGTTGTAGACCTAATGACGGCGGTGACGGATGGATTTGCGAAAATACTGGTCCGATTGAGTCTCCAAACACGGCCGATGGAAATGACCGTTACAACAGCCCGGGGGCGGTACTACCAGACGGAACTGGTTCACAAAGACGACCCTCTTTCCAATTTCCAATTCAATTGCCCGAGGACCCTGCAGAAGAATCTGCCGAACCCGAACAAGCTGAAGATGAATTAGAAGACAACGAGGAAGCCGAAGAGGACCCCGAAGACCAGGTCGCATCTCCGCAACAGCCTAGCTTTCCCCTTGGGCCCACCGCACCGATTGCAGAACCAACAGAAGAACCAGAACAAGAAGTCATTGCCCAACCGATAGTTGCACCCACTTCAGATTATGACTTGGACTGGGTTCCTCGTGAAGAACTAAGTGCAGAACAGTCATCTCTGGTTCCGGGAAATTGTTGTGGCACATACGTCGATCCAGCTGCTGAACTTCTCGATCCCGCCAATGATCCTGCAAATGCGGGAACTACCTTCTTAACAGATGAAACCGGATTATCTCAGATCAATCAGAATCTGATCACCATTGACGGTGAGGTTATTGTGCAACAGGGATATCGCACGATTCGTAATGATAACGGCACTACCATCGATCGCGAGGCAAACACCGTGTTAATGGAGGGCAATGTTGAGTTTCGCGAGCCTGGGATTTTATTACTCGGCGATTCTGCCTATATCAACAGTTATGAATCTATTAACCGGGTCTCGGGCGCTCAGTATGTATTGCACAATTACGGAGCCCATGGCAATGCAGCCTCTGTAGTCTACTCTGGCGATTCTGGATTGGTGAGTATAGAAAATGGTGAATTTAGTCGTTGCGAACCCGGAAGTAATTTCTGGAAGTTAAGGGCAGACAGTATCGTACTGGATCAAGATGCTAATCGCGGCTACGCCGACAATGTCAGCCTGAGACTTGGTGATTTTCCAATCTTTTATTACCCGGGCACCCTGCCATTTCCCTTGGGTGACGAGCCAATATCTGGCTTTCTCGCTCCGAGCACTGGCTCTACTCGAAGTGGAGGTTTCGATTTTGAGCTGCCATATTATTTCAATCTCGCTCCTCATTATGACGCCACTTTATCGCCAAGAATTATTTCGGACCGAGGCACGCTAGTTGGACTGGAAGCCCGTTACTTGGCCAATTGGTCCATGAATACTTTAAATCTATCTGGACTATCTGGTGATAAACTCTATGATCCAACCACTATAAACAAACCCGGAACAGATTCACCACTTGTAGAAGATCGATGGTTTGTTGGATTTGAACACCAAGGACTTCTCGGTGGCGGTTTCTCTTCTTTTATTGATTACAACGCTATAAGTGATGCAGATTATTTCTATGACCTGGGAAGTAGCGGACTGAATTTAACTAGCCGCACTCATCTCAACCGACAAGGCCGAATAAATTTTAATTCTGATTTTTTACGAGCAGGATTAAATGTACAAAGAATCGAGATCATTGATCCTATTTATACGAGATCGAATATCAACAAGCCGTTTGATCGGTTACCACAATTCTTCTTTGAAAGTAATGCTTACTTAAGGGGTGGCTTCCGAGTAGGAATTCGCGGCGAAGCTACTTCTTTCGATCGCAATCTAGATGAAGCTTTATTAACGATGAACCAATTGAATAATGGTGCGTTAATAAATGGTGAACGATTTAACCTCGAACCAGAAATAGGTTGGTCGAATGAAAATCTAGGTTGGTTTATTCGAACCAATGCCAAGTACAAATACATTCAATACAAATTACAGAACCAGGCATTAGGCACAATTGAAGATCCAGACCTTGGTATCGGTATCCTTTCCTTCGACGCTGGCTTGCTTTTTGAACGGGATATGAATCGAGATAGCGGTTGGCGACAGACTCTCGAACCTCGAGTGTCGTATTTATATAGTGAATATGAAGATCAAAGTTCTTTGCCTCTGTTCGATACCTCAGAATTGAATTTCAGCTTTAATCAACTGTTTCGCGACGATAGATTCAGCGGCGGTGACCGAATAGCTGATGCCGATCAGGTCGCCTTTGCCTTAACCAGCCGCTTTTTAAATCCGCAAGGAAAAGAAACAGCCCGCATGAGCATCGGGCGGATCCACTATTTCGCGGACCGTATGGTGACTCTAACCAATCCACTACAGACCTGGTTACCGCGCTATTCGCCATTAACTAATGAATCAGCCCTTGCCGGTGAACTTGCCTTTTCATTAGGGGAAAACTGGCGCTTGAATACCGACGTACAATGGAATGAAGAAACCGAGATCATTGATGAGGGCGCAGTCCAGCTCCGCTATCATCGCGACGATAATCATTTGCTAAATTTCGCCTATCGATACCGCAGCCTGGTAAGTAACCCATCCTTCATCTTCCCTTCCGGAATAGATGCGCGCATAAAGCAAACAGATATCTCTGCAGTCTGGCCAGTCAATAACAACTGGAGTCTATTGGCGCGCTGGAACTACGATCATAGCAATGAAAGAAATCTTGAGAGTTTTGCCGGTGTTGAGTGGTCTAATTGCTGTGCTACGATTCGCCTAATAGGCCGAGAATGGGTTGACGAAGACGAATTGTTTCTTCCTAATATCGAACCCGACCGAGGAATTTTTGTCCAATTTACTCTAAATGGGCTTGGAAACCTCACGGGGGGAGGTCTAAGCAACCTTTTAACCGACAGTATCTGGGGATTTAGAGAAACTGATTATGGCTTATAAACCAACTATTTCATTGCTAGCCAAGACCTGCTTAATCGCAGCAACGTTCTTTTCACTCAGTAATTCAGCCTTTGCTCAACGGATACTGCTGGATCGGGTTATAGCGCTGGTCGACCAGGATGTTGTGTTGCAGAGCGAAATGGACCTGAGAATGACGGACATATTGAATGCTGCGGCTCGGGACAACCGAGAATTGCCCCCAGAAGATGAAATGAAGGATGACGTATTGGAAGCACTGATAATCGAAAGTATTCAATTGCAGATGGCTGAACAAGTCAGCATCCGTTTTGATGATGACATGATCAATCGTGTTCTAAATAACATGGCGCAAAGCAGTGATATGTCATTCGATCAATATGTCGCTGTGCTGGAAAATAATGGAGTGTATCTGCAAACCCGTGATCAAGTTCGGCGGCAAATGATGCTGCAGGAATTACAGCGCGGAATGGTTAATCGACGAATCTCCATAACCAATCAGGAAATTGATAATTTTCTCAATTCCGAGATGGGAAGAGAAGTAATGTCAGCAGATTACTTCATCGATCACTTATTAATACCATTCGCCAGTGTCGACGGCGTTGATGAGCGCGATGCCAAATTAAAATATGCGGCTGACATCGTTGCTCGGGTTGGCGAAGGAGAAAACTTTCTCGAAGTTAGGACTGCAGCCAGACAAGCTAATGTATTTCCTGTCGAGAGCACTGACTTTGGCTGGCGCAAAGCGGAGAACTTACCTAATTTGTTTTCCACGATCGTAGAAGATATGGAACAAGGCGCTGTGGAAGGACCAATCGAAGCTGGCAATGGTTACCATGTAATATTCTTAGCGGGCAAGCGCGGTGGTACGGAACAAATCGTGAACCAAACAAATGTTCGGCACATCATGCTATCTCCAAACGAAATCAGAAACGAACAGCAGACGATCGGAGAAATTAATGAACTAAGAGAAAGAATTCTTGCTGGCGAAGAGTTTGCTTCAATCGCTCGGCAGCATTCCGACGATGCCACATCTGTGGTGGCCGGTGGCGATTTAGACTGGGTAAGTGAAGGCGGACTGCCAAGAGAATTCGAAATTGTTGTCGATCAGCTTGAAGAGAACAAACTTAGTGAACCATTTGAAACTGCTACTGGCTGGCATATCGCCGAAGTACTTGGTCGACGTGAAACAGACCTCAGTGTTGAGTACTCCCGTTCTCAGGCAGAACAAACCTTACGCAACAGAAAATTCGATCTCGAATTGCAAAATTGGCTAATCGAAATCCGCGAAGAAGCATTTGTCGAGTTAGTGGATTAAGGACCAAGCGGTTAATGACCCGTGACCAATCGAATTGCCATTACACCTGGCGAACCAGCTGGCATTGGACCTGACCTCGCCGTACTGACTGCCCAACATCCTCCACCTAACACCGAGCTTGTCATAATCGGAGATCGTTTAGTGCTCGAGCAGCGAGCTAAGTTACTAAACCTACCGCTTTCACTAAATCAGTTTTGCAGTTCGAACTCTAAACCCAGTTCTACTGGAGAGCTTTCATTTATTCAGGTGGATACCCAAGAGCAAGTGATTGCTGGCAAACTTAATGCCGCAAATGCTGACTATGTGCTAGAAACTTTACGCTTTGCGGCCAACAAAGTAATGGTGGGAGAGCTGGATGCAATGGTTACTGGCCCGGTGCATAAGGGAAATATTAACGATGCAGGTATTGCCTTTACTGGTCATACCGAGTTCCTGGCAAAACATTGTAATCAGGATCTAACCGTTATGATGTTGGCAACTGAGGGATTACGAGTGGCTCTAGCAACAACGCACTTGCCTTTAACGGAAGTACCAGGTGCCATAAACAAAGAACTCCTTCGCAACATCATTACCATTCTGCATGAAGATCTAATTAAGAAATTTGGAATTGAAAATCCAACGATTCTGGTATGCGGATTAAACCCTCATGCCGGTGAAGGGGGACATATTGGCCGAGAGGAAGTAGAAATAATTGAACCGGTAATGCAAGAAATGCAGGTCGCCGGCATGGACCTTATTGGACCGCTACCTGCAGACACTCTGTTTACTGCTAAGTATCTCGATCATGCAGATGCTGTGCTATCCATGTATCACGATCAAGGTTTGCCAGTTTTGAAGTTCAAAGGTTTTGGTGATGCCAGCAATATCACTCTAGGTCTACCTATAATCCGTACTTCAGTTGATCATGGTACCGCCCTGAATCTTGCTGGAACGGGTGAAGCGAATACCGGCAGTTTCTATAACGCCATAGCAACTGCAAACGATATGGTTAGCCATTGGAGTGCATATGAAGCCTGAAGAGGCTAACGTAAAACTGAGTAATGGGCTTCCTTATCAAGCGCGCAAAAGATTCGGACAGAATTTTTTGCATGATCAAATCATAATCGACAAGATCGTCGAACAAATTGAACCAAAGAATAATGATCATCTGGTGGAAATAGGTCCGGGTCAGGGTGCGCTCACGAAACCTCTGGCAAGCTCTGGGGCGAAACTTGATTGCATCGAACTGGATCGAGACTTGGCAAAATATCTAGACGAGGAATTTAGTCAAGAAGAAAGTGTCTCAATCTTTCAGCAAGACGTTCTTAAGTTTGATTTATCAACTTTAACGAGCACAGAAAAATCCCTGCGGGTTATCGGCAATCTTCCTTACAACATTTCCACACCAGTAATTTTTCATTTGCTTAAGAGACATCAATTAATATTGGATATGGTTTTTATGTTACAGCTGGAAGTTGTACAAAGATTGGTAGCCAAAGCAGGCGAAAAAAATTATGGTCGATTGGGTTTAATGGTGCAGTACTTCTGTGAGGTCGAACATTTATTCAATGTCCCCTCTTCTGCATTCACTCCCAAACCTAAAGTAGTTTCCGCAATAGTTCGTTTGAAACCCCATTCTAACTTTCCGATAGAGGCAAAAGACCCGGAATGTTTGCAAACTGTGATTCGTTCCGCATTTAATCAACGCAGAAAGACCTTGAAAAATAGCCTTCGAGCCATCATTTCAGAAAAAATACTAAAAGAGTTCCCCAATAGATGCTAGCCTTCGGCCGGAAAACTTATCTTTGGCTGATTACGTCTTAATTAGTGATGCGATCAGCAAATGATGTGAAATGGACAATATTAGCGACTCCATACAAATAGAAGTAAATACACGGTATCTAGATGAGCAGTCAGAACCAGCGAAAAACCGCTATGTGTTTGCTTATTCAATAGAAATCACCAATCATGGTGCTGAATCTGTAACTTTGTTAAACCGTCACTGGCATATTACCGATGATAATAACAAGGTAGAGGAAGTTATTGGTGAAGGAGTTATCGGTCAGCAGCCCGAAATCGCTCCGGGTAAATCTTTCAATTATACCAGCGGCGCCGTTATAGAAACTGAATTAGGCACTATGCATGGCAGTTATGGGATGCAAACTTCCGCAGGTGAGAAATTTCAAGCACCGATTCCTGCATTTTTACTTTCCCTACCCCGCACAGTTCATTAAACGCAAAAGCCCTTTGTCAAAGGAGTGCTATACTGCGAGCCTTTTTGAATCGTGGTTCGGGTCATGAGTACGTACGTCGTTGGGGATATTCAAGGCTGCTACAAGGCTCTGAAAAAACTTTTAGAGAAGGTTAGTTTCACTCCCGGAAGGGATAAGCTCTGGTGCGTTGGTGATCTTGTCAATCGCGGTCCCAGTTCACTCGAAACTTTGAAATATCTACAGGACATCGATGATTCGCTGCAAATAGTCCTTGGCAATCACGATCTTCATTTTATTGCCATTCATGAAGGATGTGCACCTGCAAGAACAAAAGATACACTAGCCCAAGGGTACTTGATGCCAAAGACTGTGATGAGTTGAGCAATTGGTTGAGAAACAAACCCTTAGCTCATTTCGATTGCATCGATACTGAGAATGGACATGAAGATTTCCTAATGATTCATGCTGGAGTAGCACCAAGCTGGTCATTGCAAAAAACTCTTGACCTTGCTGCTGAAGTAGAACTTGCTCTGCAGGGAAAGGATTACCGCAAGTATCTAAAAAATATGTACGGCGATGAACCAATACGCTGGCATGACGAGTTAAACGGAAAGGAAAGGCTTCGGACAATCACCAACTACCTAACCCGAATTCGCTTTTGTGACGACATAGGGAGTCTAAGACTCGATATCAAGGAAGGTCTTTGCGCCGCCCCTTCTGGCTTCAAACCCTGGTTTGAATATGAAAATATTTCGAGCAAGGCTACAATCTTATTTGGCCATTGGGCTGCACTGGAAGGGCGCACCGACAAACAACGCGTGTATGCATTGGATACTGGCTATGTCTGGGGTCGTGAACTCACTCTGATGCGACTGGAAGACCATTGTTTATACACCATAACAAAATAACCTACTCCGTTTTTTAGCAATATGGAAACCTATTTAGTAGGCGGTGCTGTCCGCGACAAATTGCTGGAATCCCTGTCAAAGATGAAGACTGGGTGGTCGTAGGTGCCCGCCCTGAAGATCTATTGGAAATGGGATACCGCCAAGTCGGAAAAGGATTTCCAGTATTTCTTCATCCCGAAACACATCAAGAGTATGCCTTAGCTAGAACTGAACGGAAGATTGGACCAGGGCACAATGCCTTCGATTTTGATACCTCAGAACATGTTAGCCTGGAAGAAGATTTATGCCGCCGGGATTTGACAATCAATGCCATGGCACAAACCAAGTCTGGCGAAATTATCGACCCCCATGGTGGCCAAGAAGATTTAACTAATAATATTTTACGGCATGTGTCTGAGGCATTCAGTGAAGATCCCCTCAGAGTACTGCGGGTTGCAAGATTCGCTGCAAAATTCAAACACAGAGGATTTTTTGTAGCTGACGAAACCATGAAGTTAATGACTGCCATGGTTGCCAGTGGTGAATTAGAAACTCTGGTAACAGAAAGAGTTTGGCAGGAAACAGAATTGGCATTAGCAACAGCTGCACCGCAAGAATTCGTTTCGGTGTTAAGACAGTGTGGCGCTCTCGCGGTAATTCTTCCTGAAGTGGATGCGCTGTTCGGTGTACCACAACCAGAAAAATATCATCCAGAAATCGACACTGGAGTTCACATCTTGATGAGTCTGGAGCAGGTGGCAAAACTTTCAGATGACGTAACAGTCAGATATGCAACACTCGTGCATGATGTCGGAAAGGCCGTAACAGATAAATCGAAATGGCCAAGTCACCATAGTCACGAAGTACTGGGTATTCCATTGCAACAGAGTATTGCCAAACGCTTGCGAGTACCGAACGGACATACGAAACTGGCAGCCTTAGTTTGCGAACATCACACTAAGTTACACCGTGTACAAAAACTGCTCCTTCCACACTCTTAGATCTATTGGAATCTCTGGATGCGCTGCGCCAACCTAAACGCCTGGAAAGGTTTCTACTTGCATGCGAAGCAGATGCCAGGGGTCGAACTGGTTTCAAAGGATCGAGAATATCCCCAACGAGATTATCTTAATGCCATACTCGAAGCGGTTAATCAATTAGATGTAGAAGCATTACTGGCGGAAAACCTCGAAAGAAGCCCGCCAGAGCTCATTCGTAACAAGCGTTTACAAATCGTTTCTGACAAAGTTACGGAATTGGTAGGCGACGATGTCTGAAAACAAAGTAGCACTCATTACGGGATCAGCGAGACGTATCGGTGCAAGCATTGTTTCGAAGTTTCATTCCGAAGGCTTCGATGTCATAGTCCATGCGCGCAGTTCAACTGATGCAGCACAAGAATTAATGGAAAAAATGAATTCGATAAGGGCCAATAGTGCAAATTTGGTGTTAGTGAATCTAACTGAAACGGAGGAAGTCGAACAACTCCTCAGCAAGCATTACAATGTTTTGGACGAATAGATGTGCTGGTCAATAACGCCTCTGCCTTTTATCCAACTCCGATTAAGGAAGCAACGCAAAATGATTGGGATGAGTTATTCAATTCTAATGTGAGAGCAGCTTATTTTCTTTGTCAGAAGCTAGCCGATGAATTAATCAAAAACGAAGGAGCGATTATCAACATAGTAGACACCCATGCCGATAATCCACTTTCCAATCATTCAATCTATAACATGGCAAAAGCTGCTTTAAAGACCATGACAAAATCTTTGGCGAAAGACTTGGGTCCAACTGTGCGGGTTAATGGTATTTCCCCGGGCGCAATACTATGGCCGACCCCCTTAGAAAATGAAGATGGCCCTGAAGTCATGCAAGCTCGAGAAAGAATTATGAAAGGCATCCCGCTTAACCGACTAGGTGACCCGGAAGACATTGCCGCCATGACCTACTTCCTAGCAATAGAAGCTAGCTACGTGACCGGGCAAGTCATTAAGGTTGATGGCGGACGCAGCTTAAACTAAGAAGTAAGTGAATATTCTGGAAGGTGAAAGTCACACTGCAGACCTTGAGAAGATAAATCCTAATAAACTAATTCCCGTATCAGATCTCAGCAAATATCTTAGAAATTTGGCCTTGGATTCTAGAAGTTGATATCTGTGGGCCAAATTTTTTGTGAGTCTCGATCAAATAGTTCCCAAAACTTCAGGTATGTTCGGTCCGAATCTGGTAAATGCATATCCGGATGCAATTCGCTAAGCGGTTTTAAGACAAAAGCATTTTCCAAAATTTCTGCTCGAGGAAGAGAGAGGCCACAATCCTCACCTGTTTCTCTGCCATATATCAAAATATCGATATCGATGGTTCGATCTGAAAATTTGGGCTGTGATCGATCCCGACCTAATGAATTTTCAAGCTCCTTTAAATAAGTAACTATTTCTTTCAAGGGCACATCACAATCGACTGAGGCAGCAAGATTTAAAAAATTTTCTCCGGAAAACCCTATCGCTTCACTTTCATAAACTCTTGAAAGCGTGATGTCTCCATACTCCTGACGCAGAGATTCTATTGCATAACCAATATTGGATATTGCATTGACGTTACTACCAAGTGAGAGAATTAAAAGGGCCACAAGGATTCTCTAAATGTGATTATGGCCTGCTATCGCGTTCGATGATGACGCCGACATCTTTCGATCCAGTTACAGCACCAGGTTTACCCAACTGCAACCTTACCCAACTAACACTAAACTCATTCAATACTATTTCTGTAATTTTTTCCGCAAGAGTTTCTACCAAGAAAAACTTTGAGTTCTCAACGAAGTCGATTAAGCGTTTTGCAACTGCTTTATAGTCCAATGCATGCTCAATAGAATCTGATTCTGCCGCCTTCCAAATATCGCTGGCCATTTCCAGATTAATGCTGACTATTTGTTTCTGTTCACGCTCCCAATCATAGATGCCAATGATAGTTTTAACCTCGAGTTCGCGAATGTAGACAATATCCATAGCAGCTCCTAAATGGCGGACAAGGTTTCCAAAGACCAACGGGGTTGAACATGAATACCAAGATCCACAGACTCACCGGCAAGCAAACGCTGACATCCCGTATAAGCGATCATTGCACCATTGTCAGTGCAAAACTTAAACTGGGCGTAATACAAACGTCCGTTAATCTTTGCCATGGTGCTTTCCAATACTTCTCTTAATTGCACATTAGCACTTACACCACCGGCGATAATCAAAGTCTCTAATCCAGTATGCTCCATTGCTCTTCTACATTTAATTGCCATGGTCCCAACAACGGCTTCTTCAAAAGCTTTTGCAATATCGGCAGCGGTCTGTTCTTCCAATCCATTATCGGCTGTGTGATTAGCAATAGTATTGCGCACAAATGTTTTTAATCCACTAAAACTAAAATCCAAGCCTGGTCTATTAGTCATTGGTCTGGGGAATTCGAATCGTCCACTTTCACCCTGCAAGGCCAACTTCGCAACATGGGGCCCACCGGGATAAGGCAGGCCCAACATCTTGCCAACTTTATCGAATGCTTCGCCAGCAGCATCATCCAGTGATTCACCCAGCATTTCATACTTTCCGATGCCATCAACTCGAACCAATTGGGTGTGGCCCCCAGAAACCAGAAGCGCAACAAATGGAAAGCTCGGCGGATCTGGTTCCAGCATTGGTGCCAGCAAATGCCCTTCCATGTGATGCACACCGATTGCGGGAATGCCTAAACCCATGGCTAGTGCTCGCCCAATACTGGCTCCCACTAGTAGCGCACCCACCAAACCAGGCCCAGAAGTATAAGCAATTGCATCCAATTCGGATTGATCTATTCCAGCCTGTGCCAAAACTTGTTTCACCAGTGGCAGGGTTTTGCGAATATGATCACGGGAAGCCAATTCCGGGATTACTCCACCATACTTTGCATGAATATCTACCTGACTGTACAAACCGTCTGCGAGCAATCCCGCATCGCTGTCGTAAACAGCGATACCAGTTTCATCACAGGAGGTTTCAATACCCAGTACTTTCAATGACTTAAACCGATTGTCTGTCCAAGAGAATAGCAATCATGCCAAAAATTGAGGGAGATCCCAAATACTCCTAAATTAGCCGCAAGTAGCGCCCAAATCCTTTGCAATTCAGACGTTTGCCCATTAAGATACGCTCCCCGAATCCCCTCTTCCCCGCATTATTCGAGGTTGAGGCTAAACTTAAGATGCACAACGCAAGACGGGTGATTTAAAACATGCCAATGGTCAAGCTAAAAGAGAACGAGCCTTTTGATGTGGCCCTGCGCCGTTTCAAACGTTCTTGTGAAAAAGCTGGCATTCTTGCAGAAGTGCGTCGTAGAGAATTTTACGAAAAACCAACTTCAGTCAGGAAGCGAAAGGCTGCGTCAGCTGTTAAGCGTCATTTAAAAAAGCTTCAGCGCGAGAGCCGCAAGAATCAACGATTCTATTAATTCTGCGGTGGCTGAACCTTGTTAAACCCACTTTTTTATCTCGACCCCAAAAACTCATGCCGGATAGTTCTCTAAAACAACAAATCAATGAGGCCATGAAGGATGCCATGCGTGCCAGAGATAAAGCGCGTCTGGGAACTTTCGTTTAGCCTTGGCGGGAAAATTTAAAAAAGTGGAAGTAGATGAGCGCATCGATCCAGATAATGCTCGGGTGACTTCTATTCTGGATAAAATGGTAAAGCAGAGACGTGAGTCCATCAAACAATTTGAATCTGCGGGCCGTGACGAGCTGTGGCCCAAGAAAAATCTGAAATTGATGTTTTTCAGGAATTTCTGCCTCGGGCTCTCAATGAAGAAGAGCTGGATGCAATCATCAGTGCCGCTCTTAGTGATACTGGAGCGCAAGGCATGCAGGACATGGGCAAAGTGATGGGAATAATTAAAACCCCAAAATTGTCGGCCAAGCTGATATGTCCATGGTAAGCGATAAAATTAAAGCAGCTTTATCGTAAGAGCGAACTTGCTGCGGGAACCATCTTCTTCGTTAATCTCTCCTCAATGCAGTCTCTTAATAGACGCAAGTTTTTACTTTGGGCCAGGTCTTGTCGCAATTAGGGCTCTCTCGCCAAATCTCACATCGGATGTGAATAAATTCGAAGAAAGGTTTTGCTCTCGCTGATCGCCCGTGTAGCATCTCTATTTGAATATATAAAAACCCAGTAATTCTCACAACTCGCAAGTATGACCGGTCTTATCCCTCAATCCTTTATAGATGATCTCCTCCATAGGACTGACATTGTCGAAGTAATCGACAAACGGGTCCCTCTTAAGAAACGGGGAAATAACTATACCGCCTGCTGTCCATTTCATCGGGAAAAAAAACGCCTTCATTCAGCGTTAATCAAGATCGCCAATTCTATTACTGCTTTGGCTGTGGAGCAGGTGGCAATGCCATTGGCTTCGTTATGAACTTCGAACAATCAGAGTTTCCACAAGCTCGGGAAATTTTGGCTCGCGATGCAGGTTGGAAGTTCCGCGAGAAGAATCGAAAGCACAAAGCAAAAAAGTTAGAGAATCCCGAGATCATTAAAGTCTTGGAATTAGCCAGTAAGTTCTACCAATTCCAACTGCGGCAGCACAGAAACAAGAACGAAGCCGTTTCCTATTTAAAAGATAGGGGGGTTAGTGGCGAGATCGCCAGAGATTTTGGACTGGGTTACGCACCGGCCGGTTGGGACAACTTGATCAAGGCTGTTGTAAGTGTGAGAAACATGAACAATCATTATTAAGAGCCGGCCTGATTATTCAACGCAACAAAGACAAAAATGACGAGAAAGAAAAAGATGGCCCAAAAACGCTACTACGACCGCTTTCGTGAGCGCATTATTTTTCCGATTCGAGATAGTCGTGGACGCACTATTGCTTTTGGTGGTCGCGTTCTCAAAGAGAAAAACCTAAGTACCTGAATTCACCGGGAAAATGCAGTGTTTCATAAAAGCTCTGAACTTTATGGGCTTTTTGAAGCGAAAAAATCTGGCGAAAAATTTTTCCAAGTTGCTGCTGGTTGAAGGCTACATGGATGTCATCGCTCTGGCACAAATGGGGATTAAAAATGCAGTGGCAACATTGGGTACTGCAACCAGCTCCAAACATTTAATCCGAATGTTTCGCCAGGTAACGGAAATCATATTCTGTTTCGATGGGGACGATGCTGGCGGCGCTGCAGCATGGCGAGCGTTAGAAACAACCCTGCCACTGATGCAAGATGGTCGCCAGGTAAAGTTTTTGTTCCTCCCCAGCGGGACTGACCCAGACACTCATGTGCGTGCCGTAGGCAAAGAAAAATTTGAATTGGAATTGGAATCTGCAAAACCCCTTGAAGATTTTTTCTTCGAAAAGCTATCTGAAGATCTCGATATGAATTCCATCGAAGGGAAAGCCAGGCTCAGTAATCTTTCTAAGAAATACATACGCCAGATTCCACGAGGAGTTTATGCCCAACTCATGTTGGATCGCTTATCTCAAACATTGGGCGTTAGTAGTGAGTCACTTGATCTGCTCTTATCAACAAATGCACCTAAACAGGAATCGAGCCCGCCAATACCTCCAGTTCCCAATACCGAATGGCAATCAAGTAAAGGAAGAAAAACCACCAATACTAATCTCAGTGCCTATCGCAAACCTGCCAGTGTGAAAGCCATAGAATTGCTGTTGAGAAACCCAGAAATCGCTCTATCCGTTAATCAAAACCTTGAACCACTTCGCACTGCTGAAGACGAAGGGCGAAAATTGCTCCTCTCACTCGTTGAAATGGTCAAGAAAGACCCCAATACAGAAGTATTCACACTGTTAGGCTATTGTTATGGTACGAGCTTAGGCAGCCAACTTACCCAGCTATTAGCAGCCGAGAAGATCACACCACAGGAAGGAGTGGAAAAGGAGTTTCTCCAGATACTTGACAATATCCTGTCAGATATAGCGAAAAAACTGGAATTGCTGCAGCTCAAAGATGAACTGAAATCCCGAGTATTTGAGCCAAAAGAACAAAGCTAAGCTGCCGAAATAACAGTCTAAATTAGATATACAAGGCACACAGCCGCCGCTATAATGCGCGGCTGATTTTTTTTCACCCGCCCAGCATTCCCGCTGGCTTAAAGACGAGAATTCATGGCTGAAATTATTGCACCACAATCAAGTCTGAAAGCATTGATCGCGAAAGGCAAGGAACAATCGTACCTCACTTATGCGGAGGTTAACGATCACTTGCCGGAATCAATTTCCGATCCAGATCAAGTCGAAGATATTATTCAAATGATTAATGATATGGGCATTAAGGTGTTCGAAGCAGCACCAGATACCGATTCATTACTTCTAAATGAAGATGAAAGCGACACGGGTGCGGACGAAGTAGCTGCCGCTGAAGCTGCCGCTGCGCTTGCCGCCGTGGAAAATGAAGCTGGTCGCACAACCGATCCTGTGCGCATGTACATGCGCGAGATGGGGACCGTCGAACTATTAACCCGTGAGGGTGAAATAGTTATCGCGAAACGCATCGAAGAAGGCTTGCGCGAGCTGATGAAAGCGATGGCCTATTTTCCGGGAACTGTTGAGCAAGTGCTAAACGAATACGCGTTGGTCGATTCCGAAGAGCGTCGATTAAACGAGATCATAACCGGCTACCTGGATAACACAGATGATGAAATCCCAGTAAGCACACCTGAAGTACGAGCGGCCCCTGAAGCGAGCAATGATGACGATTCAGGCACGGATAGTGATGACGATGACGATGAAGAAGGAAATGTCGGCCCTGATCCTGAAGTTGCAAAGGAACGATTTACAGAATTACGTCAACAATATGAATTGACCAGCTCTATTGTCGGTCGTCGCGGCCGTACCGATGCTAAAGCAGTTGCAGAGTTGGAGAAACTTGGTGAACTATTTAAGAGTTTCAAACTCACACCCCGACAGTTTGACCCTTTACTAGCTCATATACGTGCGGTCCTAACCCGTCTGCGCCGACATGAGAGAACGATCATGAGCCTCGCTGTTCGCAGTGCCAAGATGTCGAGAAAAACTTTTATCGGGTCCTTCCCAGGCAATGAGATCAATGAGAAATGGATCGACCAACACATTAAGTCGAAAGAAGCCTACTCTGAGTTATTGGTAAACGTGAAGACTGAAGTGCTTCGTGCGCAGAAGAAAATTCGTCTGTTACAGGAAGAAACTGGTCTAACAGTAACAGAAATTAAAGATATCAATCGACAGATGTCTATTGGCGAAGCGAAATCACGACGTGCTAAGAAGGAAATGGTCGAAGCAAACTTAAGACTGGTAATTTCAATCGCAAAGAAATATACCAATCGAGGCTTGCAATTCCTCGATCTGATTCAAGAAGGTAACATCGGTTTGATGAAGGCTGTAGACAAGTTCGAATATCGTCGTGGTTATAAGTTCTCAACTTACGCCACCTGGTGGATTCGGCAGGCCATTACCAGATCCATTGCCGACCAGGCACGAACAATTCGTATACCAGTACACATGATCGAGACGATCAACAAACTGAATCGAATTTCACGTCAGATGGTTCACGAGAAAGGCCGCGAACCAACTCCAGAAGAGCTGGGCGAGCGCATGGAAATGTCGGAAGACAAAGTTCGCCGAGTTCTTAAGATTGCGAAAGAACCAATCTCCATGGAAACTCCAATCGGTGATGATGAAGATTCCCATCTGGGTGATTTTATTGAAGATGGCACTGTCGATTCGCCGGTGGACTCATCAATCGATGAAGGTCTACGTGAAGCTACTAAAGATGTACTTGGATCACTAACTGCAAGAGAAGCAAAAGTACTCCGTATGCGTTTCGGTATTGATATGAATACCGACCACACGTTGGAGGAAGTGGGTAAGCAATTTGATGTTACCCGTGAACGAATACGACAGATCGAAGCGAAAGCATTACGCAAGCTGAGACATCCTACGCGCTCTGATCACCTCAAAAGCTTTCTTGACGAATAATCAAGTTTGGAAAGATCATAAGGGGCGCTATAATGCGCCCCTTCTTTTTGGATAAGAAGAAAGTCCAAAGGGGGCCTATAGCTCAGTTGGTTAGAGCGCCGGACTCATAATCCGTCGGTCCGAGGTTCGAGTCCTCGTGGGCCCACCAACTAAATCATAACTTACGAGTTCCCCCCCAGAATCACAATCTATATGGACCAAATTTGGACCAGTGAGGGCATAGGCTCGCGCTTGCTTTTGCAGCGCATCGAATTTAAACCTCTTCCCAGTGGAGATTTCTTCGGCCTCATGCCGGAAGTACTTGGTCCCACTCTAAATAAAAGCCATGCGTTAAAAAACCCAACTAGTTAACCGGTGCTGGTCATCGGAAGGTTAAGTAGCGCATGGCATCGTTTGACAAACGCACCTCCCCTGTTACGGGGAAAATTTCGTGGCGCGCCCGAATAAGGCGCAGGGTTTTCCCCCACCTAGTCCAAACCTTTTCCAGAAAAACTGACGCCAACTTTTGGGGAGAAGAAACAGAAGCTGGGCTGAGTAGCGGCTACCCTTTCCCTTTTGGAAACAAAGAAACACCGAGTGAAAGATGTCTTCAATGCTTATGAGCCGGAAATACTGACCGATTAAAGGACCCCTACAGCGTTTAAACCCTTTCCGTTGGCCTCAACTGGGAGACATGGCACTGCTGACCTGCAACCCACCACATAAAATTTCGGAGAAGCTAAGAACCAAGTATCCAACAAAAGCAAACCGTTACGTGGCTCCTTAAGTGCAGCACTCGGCTTTGCGGTGAAAGAGTTAGGTTGGATCGAAAAAAACCCGGCCCTCAGGGTTAAAAAACTGAGAGAGCCAAAGGGTAGAACACGGTTTCTCAGTGATGAAGAGCGTGACAACTTGATTGATGCCTGTGCTTTATTCGTCAAATACCCTGAAATGCAAACCATCGTGCTGATCGCCATCACGACCGGGATGCGCCGCGGAGAAATTCTCAACCTAAGGTGGGCCGATTGTGACTTCAAGTCACGACGTTTCATTGTTCGAGACTCAAAGAACGGCACCTCTCGCTCCGTGCCTTTGGTTGGACCCGCACTCACCTCATTGATTGGCTGGGGCAAGGTCAGCCCGCTAGCTAACAAGGCGCTTATTTTTCCTTCTCACACCCAGGGCGCTGTAAACACTCCCCTGGATATTGACCATGCCTGGAAATTTGGGTTCGCAAGGCTGCAGGTCTAACCAATTTCCGCTTTCATGATCTGCGGCATACAGCGGCAAGTTATTTGGCCATGAGCGGAGCAGGGATTAGAGAGATAGGAGACATCTTAGGACACAAGTCTTTGAGCATGACGCTTCGTTATAGCCACCTGACTCAAGACCACAAGTACGACACAGTCTCGCGAATGGTCGATTCAGTCTTTGGAGGTCAATCATGAATGGGAACACTCCCCCCCCCCTTTCAAGCGCACCCTTGATGACCATTCAAACGTTTTCAACCGAGTTCCCTGATTTCAGTGTGGGGGCGCTGAAGTGGCTCATCTTTAACAAACGCGAAGAATTACTCGAACGAAACGTGATTCGGTTTTGGGGCAGAAAGGTCTTAATCCACCAGGAGAACTTTTTTAACTTCATCATGGATCGCAGGACAGAAAGTTTACGCCATCGGAACAACACACAGTGAGAGAAAGGAAAGGCTCTGGCAATGCTTAAGCTCAACATTACAAACGGACAAGCACGTGAGTAAACGCAAAAACAAATGTACGTTCGAAGGTCAAGACTACCGTCTTATCGAAAACGGCGTATACGAAGCGTCCTATGAACACTACGAGACAAGCCGAAACTTTTCTATCAAACACACAGAATACAAAAAAGCAAAAGGAGGAAAGTTATATATCTGGCTCAACCTTGATCCTTACAATCATAAGCAGCGAACACCTAATGAAAAAACTTCTATTGTTCATTGCATTCAACTGCAAATCGGTTGATGTTCCTTGCGGTAAATCGGGTAGTTTTACTGTAGGGCGACGCTCAAGGTGGGGGCGATTTTGCCCAAAAAATTTGAAAAGCAACATCAGCTGCTGGGCGACGGTTGTCCCGATGGCTTGAAAGGAAAGTTACTCATCGTACAAACAAGAACAGTGACAAGTGATCTAAAACAAAAGACCCATGAAGAAGATGCAAAATACAGCGTGGTAGATGAGATCATTGAGTTGGGTTGATAAACATCAAATCTCGCAGTTTTAGTTTCAGTCTTAGTCTTAGTTATAGTCTTAGTTATAGTTATAGCCGGAGCTACTCAATAGTTATAGTTACTTTGTCATACGCTTTAGCGGCGTCAAAATATTATTACCCTAGCGTTCAAATACATTTTGCATGAGTAAACACAGTTACAACAGAATTTGGGGACATAGCTTAGTAAGCTCAAATATAC
>BPDI01000032.1 GCA_019654215.1 Gammaproteobacteria bacterium
ACAGTCTGGCAAGAAATATCCAATGAGCAGGATCTTATTCAGATAGGTAAATATGAAATCTCCTCGCGAGCCTATGCCAGTCGATTTAATTTTCGTGGCGGCGATCAACAGAAACATGTAAAAAACCTCTCCGGTGGCGAACGCAACAGACTGCATATGGCTAAGCTGCTTAAACGTGGAGGTAATGTTTTGCTATTGGACGAGCCAACTAACGATCTTGACGTGGAAACCTTGCGCGCGTTGGAAGAAGGGCTGTTGGCGTTTCCGGGCAGTGCGATTGGGGTTTCACACGATCGCTGGTTTCTAGATCGAATATGTACCCATATTCTTGCGTTCGAAGGTGAAAGTGAAGTCATCTTTCACGAAGGCAATTATTCAGATTACGAAACAGATAGAAAGAAGCGCTTGGGTGATACGGCTCAACCTACACGAATGAAATACAAAAAGTTGGATGGCTAAATTATAGATTTAGATCTTTCTTTAATTTTGCAAGCCTGACCTTAGCCTCTTCTTTATCCAGTTTGCGCTCCACTTTATCGCTAAGTGCTTCCGGCGCTTCGATAGTAAGCTCTTCACCATACATAACTCGCCGACACAATTGTTCATAATGGTATTCGAATACCGGAAAGACGGTAGCTTCTGGTTCGTTGGCTAAAAAGTACCATCCCGCAGCGCTGCCCGCGGGGTAAACCGCTTCATGACTCCAGTTAAATTCCTTTTTAGGCGATGGCGCGGAACAGGCTTCGACATATGCCTGCCTGACTGATGGAAGCCCAAATAAATCTGTCCCAGCTTCGCAGGCTCGAATAAAAGCAGCGATTGAAGGTAGATAATCCTGAGATTGAATGACATGTTTGGCCGCAGCAACGATCTGTTCTGGGGAATATCTTTCCAAATTGCTCAGCCAATATTTTTTCGCAATGACTAAGGCTTCGACTTCGGCAAAAGCTTTATGAAATTGATTGTGATAGGCAAACTCAAATTCTGCAAATATTTGGTTTACCGCATCCACGTGATCAAGTTCCCGATCATTGGCATAATCTTGGTCAGGTTCTGCAACTCTATCCGCAGCAGGTGTTATTGCCAAACTACTCGGCCCAGCTTCGGTCGGCGAATTGCTGGAACTTTTCTTTAAGTCGTTGCTGGCCTGATCCAGTAATGGATTGATTTTCTGCATTTGCTATTCCAGCGCTTTCCAATTTTTTTAACTGTCTTGCCCAATCTTGTTTAATAAATTGCAGGAACACTGTGTTCCAGGATGATTTTACTTGTTGGCTGTCTTTCCAATACAACACGAACTCTGGAACACGGCTACGCGCCCACTTTTCGTCAATCTCCGCCAATTGCAATATTTCATAACAATCCAAACTTGGTTGCCAATCATCTGCTATTTGCTTGGGGGTATCATCACGCCCAAATGAAGTCGTGAATTTCGCCCACTGACGACGAATGTGTTCAATAAATTTTGTATTCCAGGCACCGTGGACTGCACCCCGCTCACGCCAATACAAAACGAACTCCGGAACTGCGTCTTGAATGAAGCTTGAGTTAATACCTGCATTCTCCAGGATGTCCATGGCGTCTGGGCTTGGAGCCCAGTCAGCTGACATCGTACTAGCCAGCTCATGTGCGCCACGACGAGTTTGCTCATTTCGCCATTCTTTTAATACGTGCTTATAGAACGCGTTGCCCCAGGAAAAACGGATTGCCCCCTATCCCTCCAGTAGTTAACAAACTCCGGAACCAATTGCTTAATAAAGTCTTCTGGAATGGAATGCTGTTTACAGAGGCGAATCCAATTCTGGTCTGGTTGCCAGTCTGCAGGAATATGTCCTGCGCTGCTGATAGCAGGTGGAGTTTTTGGTTTCTGTTTGCCTTGCTTTGGCTTTTCCTTGGGATGAGCCTGATCATTTATAGCAAGTAAGATTTCTGCTTTTGAGTCTACCGCCTCAATTCTGATCATTCCGAGTTTTTGAAGACTTTCTTGAATCCGTTTAATTTCTGAGAGGTCCCAAAAAGACAAAAGTGATTCTAGCTCGCGATAACTCACTTTAATCCAAGTTAGTGAAGAATCATCGTTGCGCTTAATTTTCTCGCGATATTCAATCAAATCAGCAATGGCTTGGAGCATCACTGTTTCTTCCAAGCCAATAGTCTCTGCCAGGGTTGGCGAGATAAGCAATGGCCGCTCTGGAAGTATCGGAGACTTCATTTATTATAAACTACTCGGTTAATACAAAAGAAACACGACAAGAAAGGTGTTAGCCCCATCGTAACACAGTGAGAATTTCTTCTGCATTTAGTAATTGATCCTTTTATTCTCACCACTGTACTATCTAATAGTCTTTGCGATTATTAGCAACTTATTCGCCGATTATTCACAATGTATTCACAATTAATTAGTGACTTTGTAGAAAATGAAGCACTTCCTGATTCTTATCGAGAAGATGCCTTTGAATTCTTTGTTCCGCTGGTAGACTTAATCGCAAATCGAGCACTCGATTCTGAGCATACTTTATATGTAGGGATTAATGGGGCACAAGGCACAGGAAAAACAACTCTGGGGAAATTATTAGTTACTTTGCTGAGTGCTCGCGAATTTAGAGTCGCAAATTTTTCCATCGATGATTTCTATTTGACACAATCAGAACGTAACCAATTGGCAGAAAGTCAGCATCCTTTACTAGCAACCCGGGGAGTGCCAGGGACTCATGATATTTCACTATTAATGACTAAATTCGAAGAGCTTAAAAATCTAAAGGCCGAACAAGTGTGCGAACTACCCCGCTTTAATAAGGCCATTGACGATCGCTGCGGAACAGAAGACTGGCAGAAACTTATAGGACCTATAGATGCAGTGATTCTAGAGGGCTGGTTTGTAGGTGCTCCTCCACAAGCCACGCGGGACATTGAGCTGCCGATAAACGCACTCGAAAAGACTGAAGATGCAGATGGCAGCTGGCGGAAGTATGCAAATTATCAATTAGCTGATCAGTATCAATCAGCTTTTGACCAACTCGATTTACTCATCATGTTGAAAGCTCCTTCCTTCAAACAAGTATCCGAGTGGCGCTCGTTACAGGAAGAAAAGCTGAAGAAAATCGGCCCCATCGACTCACCAGGCATTATGGATGAGGAGCAATTAGCCAGATTCATTCAGCATTACGAACGTCTAACCCGCCACTGCCTGGAATATCTGCCAGTCAAAGCAGACGTTTTGTTCGACTTAGATACCGATCATCGTATAGCTGGAGTTTATAGACACGAAAACTAGTCCAATCAGGCTTGTTTAGCGGTTGGTAATAAGGTGTCTTTTTTGGTGAACAGTGGTTGCACCCAAACCCTCGCGATTAATCCAACTAATGCAATTGCCGCTAATTGTCGCCAAAGCGGATAGTGCTCTCCGTGTTCAGCCATGGATAATTGCAATGGCCAGGAGAACCATTGATAGAGTTCGTTCAGCATTAAGCCGCAAATGATCGCGGTTCCAATGACACCAATTAGATAAGCAACCAGAGACTTAATCCCAAGTTGCTCTTTTATGACTCCCATAGTGGCAATATTTGTCGCAGGTCCGGTCAGCATAAAAACCAACGCGGCTCCAGGAGAGATTCCAGCAAATAACAGACTTGCCGCAACGGGAGTAGAAGCAGTTGCACAGATATACATTGGCAGCCCGACAATAACCATTATGATCATGGCCATTAATCCATCACCCCACAGTAAAAAGAACGACTGAGGCACAACGGTAGTGATTACCGCTGCGGCTATTAATCCGATTGCCAACCATTTAGCCGTATCAGCAATCATCCGGCCATAGCCGTATTTAATTGCAGAAACGAATCGCTCACTCAATGGAGGAGCTAATTCTTCTTCCTGTTGCTTTTTGCTGCAACAGCTACTGGCTTTTGCAACTTCTTCTACTACTTCATCTTCTTCTTTGTCCATTATGTTTACTAATACGCCTGCAACAATTGCACTGGTTAATGCTCCGATTGGTCGCATCAGGGCAAAGATAGGTCCGAGCACTGCATAGGAGAATGAAATCGAATCCACTCCTGTTTCTGGAGTAGCAACTAGGAAGGAAGAAGTTGCACCTTTCGATGCGCCAGCTTTACGGATTGCTAAAGCAGTTGGAATTACTCCGCATGAACAAAGTGGTAATGGCGCCCCAATAAAAGCACCCTTAGCGATGGAAACAAAGCCAGGTTGCGCTAATTGTTTTTCGACCCAGCTACTGGGTATGACTTGTTTTATAATTCCAGCAAGCAAGTATCCAACCAATAACCAAGGTGCACTTTCAATAACCAGATTCCAAAAGTTTGTTAAGAAATTCATTACGCAACGCTCCTAGTATTTTTAACATCATCCGCTTCCAATGCTTCCATAATAGAGCAGTGAGTCGCATTTTCCGGTCCACCACAACAACTCTCCAAAAGTATTTCTAGAGTATTTTGCATGGACTGCAGTTCCTCGAGCCTGGCGTTTACCTCATCGAGTTTGTGTTGAGTAATGTCAGTTACTTCCTGGCAACTGTGGCTAGTCTTATCAACTCTTATTGAGAGTAATTGGGAAATGTCTTCGAGGGAAAAACCAATGTTACGCGCAGTTTTCACAAATTGAGCACGGCGAATATCGACATCGTTATAGTAGCGATAACCCGCTTCACTGCGCTCACTGGCACTGATTAAGCCATATTTTTCATAGAAGCGGATAGTGTGAACAGAGAGCCCTGTTTTCGCCGCTAATTGACTGATTTTAAGCATTTCCAAAACCGAAATACGCCCTATCTGGGAAATAACGAGAGGTAGTATAAGCTTAGAGTTAGCTCTAAGGTCAACAATTTTATTCTGGGCCCAAAATACGGCTAATCCAGGCAGCAATATTTTCGATTTCTTGCGGAGAAACCGCGTGTTCCATAGGGTAGCTATTGTATTCAGGAACGAAACCTAAATTTTGCAGAGTCGCCAGACTCTTGCGCCCAAGAGACTCCGGCACAACCGGATCGAGGGAACCATGGCAGATGAAAATTGGAATCGAGTTGTGGAGCGGATTGATCTTAATGCTATTGGCAGTAGCAAAGTAAGTAGAGAGTGCCAATATTCCAGCCAGCGGTTTGTCATAGGTGAGTGCAGCTTCGAACGACACCGCTCCACCCTGGGAAAAGCCCGCTATGATTATGCGCTCACTGGATACACCTCGTTCGATTTCCCTCTCGATTAAGTTATGTACCCATCGAGCAGATTGCATTAGTTGCACTTCATCGACATGGCGGTCAACATCTAACTGTTTGATGTCGTACCAGGCAGGCATTACGAAACCGTTATTAATAGTTACGGAAATAGATGGAGCATGAGGAAATACAAATCGTATTCCAAATTCAGTAGGTAGATTAAGTTGCGGGACAATGGGCGCAAAATCACTACCATCAGCTCCCAGTCCATGCAGCCAGATTATTGAAGCATTTACTTTAACGCCAGAAGGAGATTCTATTTCTACAGCAGGTAAAATTTCCGTCATATCAATACTTTTTAAACTCACTATGCGAACTATCCGTGCGCGCTTTATATCAAGCGCCCAGGCGCGCCGCAATAAAAGTCTTGGTTTTCAATCTGCATAGTTCTGTGGTTAACTCTTACTAATGTTCTTAATGGAAAACAGAATGGAATTTAGACCATCAATCTTGCGTCTCATAGTCTATGCAGTAATGGTATTGTGCGCAGTGACAGTCAGCGCTCAAGAACACAACGATCCTCGCTGGATTACTACTTGGGCCACAAGTCCCAGCACCCTTCCTCCGGAAAACAATGATTATCAATCGGTAAATAATCAAACTTTGCGCTTGATCATTCATACATCGGTCGGGGGTGAAGCATTTCGCTTGCGCCTCTCTAACTATCATGGAGACCAAGCTATCAACATCGGCGCTGTAAGTGTTGCCTTGCAAGAAAGTAACAGTACCATCTCAAGTAATTCTGCACTATCAGTTACTTTTAATGGGCAGGAATCTATAAATCTCCCTCGGGGAGCGGTAGTCTTTAGCGATGCGATTACGGCTGATGTTCCCGAGCTTTTAAATTTAAGCGTAAGCATTTACTTTTCCTGAGGAAACAGGATTCTTAACTGCCCACGCTCTTTCCAACCAAACCAACTATGTCTCTGAGCCCGGCAATTATACAAAGAGCATTACTTTTCCTATGCAATCGCAAACCCCAGCCTGGAATTTGTTAACTGCAATAGATGTAATTAATAACGAAAATGTATCTACAATTGCGACAGTTGGTGATTCGATTACCGATGGTTGGGGATCTACTGATTCTGAAAATCAACGTTGGCCGAATCATTTTGCCAGGAGAATATTTAACGACAGCTTTCCCTAAGTAAGTTCGCAATAGTTAACGCTGGCATTAGTGGCAACCGAGTCGCAGCTGAAAACAGCCCCCAATTTGGGCAAAACCTACAAGCCAGATTTGAACGAGATGTTTTAGCCTTAAACAAAGTAACTCATATGGTACTGCTGGAAGGAATTAATGATATTGGAATGGCCACCATGGAAACTGGGACGCCAATCAAATCGGAAATAATAATTAGTGGTTACAGAAATATTATTGCTAGAGCTCATGCTCGAGGAATAAAAATTATTGGTGCAACACTAACTCCATTTCAAGATGCAATTTATTACAGCGAAGAAGGCGAAACAGAGCGCCAGGCTGTTAATGACTTTATCCGAAATAGTGGAGAGTTCGACGGCGTAATCGACTTTGATGCAGTAGTGCGCGACCCAAGCGAACCAAAACGCATACTGCCTTCATTTACTGAAGACAACCTACATCCTAATGATACAGGTTATAAAGCGATGGCAGATTCCATAGATCTTAATTTGTTCCGCTAAAAATTATTTTGCTTGAAGCCCTTAGCTGATTTAACATTTTACTTATAAAGAAACGAATTTTCGCGTTATTTCTATGCTTTGTGACAACAAACCTAGTCGTTGCGCAAGGCGATGAAAACATTCCCTCCTTAGTAGGTTCGTGGGAAGGACCTTTAGTGATTGGCAGAGATAGTACGAATCTGGCATTTACTTTTTCCTTGCGGGAAGGCCAGTACGCGGCTGCACTAATCAGCGGCGGCATGGGTATTTAGGAATGCCAGCGGATACAGTTCAGGTCAATGGACGCAATATTATTATTCGCATTCCTAGATTGGATGTGGAGTTTACCGGCACTATTCGCTTAGACGATGATGGAGAAAACATCATGCGAATAGATGGAGACTGGTTTCAGTATAGTGAAATGGTCCCAGTCATATTATTGCCAGTAGACCAACCCACTTTTTAGGTATAGATAAAATGAAGCAATTAAAGCCACAAAAGTCAGATTAAAAATAGTAAGACATTGAAATTTCAATCAAGCAGATAATTACTAAATACTCCAATATGGGGAGCAGACAAATTCTGTCGCGGGGTCTAGCAATGGTAACCCTTAACTTTATCAGTAAGACGCTATCAAGAGTATCAATGGCCTTAGTCATGGGGCATGCAATGCTATACAACTATGCTAGCGGCGAGGAATTATTAAAGGTCAGCGATCTACCCGCCTTCTATACTCCCATCGGCGAGCTTGCGGGGCGGGGAACATTCTATGCGGACAGGGGACGACTCGCTTATCGTGAGGATGACGGCAATCATTACCATGGCTACGATGGTCCAATAGTTTGGGCAAAACAAGACAACGAAATTAGAGCGCAAGGACTTATCTACGGTGCAGAAGGCGGGCAAATAGTCTCTGCCGGCTACCTCACCCGCCAAATTGATCTTGTTGCTGGCAAGAGTTTTCATGGGCTAACTCTGCGCGAACTCGATTTACCTGTTGCCTACTCTATGACGGTGGGCTTTATTGCAGGCGAGACCCAAGATTCTAACGAGTACCTCTGGCTATGGCACTTCACGCCTCCAAAAAGGGTTTTAAAGCCGTCAATGCTACCAGTTGGTCAGCTGCCTTCGGCTGCCAGTCTGCCTAATGAATACGAAGTATTCGCCTGTGACCATTTCCCGGAGACCCGCTTCTGTCCCGGCATGGGCCGTCATTTCACAAATCTTTCAGAACAGATTTCTCGTGGGCAATATAGTCGTCAACCGACAACAGTAGGCGATTTTGGGGTCATATATGGCGAGGGGGCCCGACAAGCTCATTTTTATAGAATATGTTCTCAACCAAGAGGATTTAATGAACAATGTGTCTTGGTCTGCTGCAATGCCACTTGATGGTATCCCGATTCCACCCATCGACAATGTCCACATACTTCATTTCGGAACTAATGAGTCGACCAGCGGAAGGTACACTTTTCACATGTATTTTATACCTGAGGAAACCTACCTTGCCTGGGAGACTGAACCTTCAAGCTATAACCGGTTAGTCCGTGACAGAGTCGCCATTTAAGTGAAATTGGATAGTATTCACCGAGTGAAAAGTTGCCAAAGAATGTTGGAAAATTTTTAAAACAAGTAAGAAACCTAAACTATTGCTAATAAGCAGTTGGTATACTCAGGATCTAGAGAGAAATATGTAGCGCGTAACATTGAAAATCATGCCCTTACCTAAAGATATATTTAGTATTCTGCTTTGTGTCTTCTTTACTTACGCAACAGGCACTAATGCCACGACGATCCTCGGAATGGATATTGATAAAGTTGCTAATGATGCAGAATTGATTTTCGAAGGTGAAGTAATATTGCATGAAACGCGACAAAACTCTAACACTGGCATCATCCATACTTATGTTACTTTTCAGTACATGATGTAGTAAAGGGTGACTTCTCGGCAGATACCATTGAACTTAAATTTGCTGGCGGAACGTTTATGGGTCAGATTGTTGAGGTGCGTGGTCTTAAGATTCCTAAGGAAGGTGAAAACGGCATCTACTTCGTTGAATCCACCAGCAGAGATCTTTTGAATCCTCTAATTGGTTGGTCCCAGGGACATTTCATTATTGAACAAGAATTAGGCGAGCGACGAGTAAGAACTATCGATCGTCAAACGGTAACAGATATTCAATCTGTTTCTTCCATACCATCAGTAATAAAAAAACCTCAGGCAATAATCGAAGGTGATGGCGATGTTGCAGCTGGAGTTCTAGTTGACTCTAGTTCCTTATCAATTGAACGAGCTCTTACAGTCGAGGAATTCAAGAATAGAATTTTAGACCTTTTAGAGAACTGAATTGCTCAGAAATTTATACATACGCTGGTTATTCTGGCAGCCAGCCCAGCTTATTCCGCTAATGAACTGATTGAGTTACACCTGAAATTGGCATCGATTCAGCAAACACCCTGAAGTAAACCCTTTCTTCCTCAAATGCCTCACGAAAATCTGGACTCATAAAATAATCACCTGATGCTTGCGATGTATTAGGGCCTAGAAGGTTTAACACCATCGCTTCATTTAAGCCTTCAATATCTTCGGTGTCGATTATCAATGTAATGGCAAATACCTCAGCACTATTATTCTGCATTAAACTAAGGTCATAACTGAGATTATTTGTAACTATGGAGTATTCAAAATTGACCATGAATGAAACCTCATCCCGATTAAAACGAACTTGCAGAGATTCGTTTTCTGGCGGTGCTCCACTTATAAGGGCTGGAGTTACAAATGGAGATTTACGTGGGCTATTCGCCTCTTCATAGGGTTTGGCAATTGCTAATAGTTCAGCATCCTGAAAATGTTTACCCATTAATTCCATACCTACTGGCAACCCGCTATTTGTAAATCCAACTGGAACAGAGAGCGCAGGCAAACCAGAATTAGCCGCCAAGGGACATGCAGTTCCAGGCTGACCATCCCCTATCATCACAGGGATTTGGGTGATCGTTGGATAAACCATAGTATCCAGCTCATATTCTGCGAATATGGCTTCTATAGCATCCCGTAGAATTTTTCGCCCAGCTAGTGCCCTGGCATATTCTTCTTCATCTCGCTCCTCTTCCGCACTTCTTATCATGCTTTGTTGAAGAGCTTCGTGATACAAACTGAGATCTACAATGTCATTCACACGAATAACGGGCGGATTGTCATTGCTAGCAAGATACTGATTTAGATCTTCGGTAAATTCAAATCCAATAACTCCAGATGCGCTGAGTAAATCACTCTGATTAGGTATTTCAATTTCTATAATCTCAACTCCCTGTTCTTCATACCACTCCAATGCCTCTTCAATAGTATTGCGAACGCCAGGGTTAGAATCTTCAAAATAGCTCGTGATTTTTCCGAAGCGCAATCCCTCTAATTGAAGTGATTCCAATGAATCGAGAAAATTTGGTGGCGATATAGTTTGCATTACAGCGGTTGCTGCATCATTGCCGTCATAGCCAACAGTCAGATCTAGAACAATTGCGAGGTCTTCAACATTTCTTGCTAAGGGCCCTCCCGTATCCTGTGTATGTGATAAAGGCATAATTCCATGAATGCTGGATAATCCTTTACTAGGTCTTAATCCAATCAGATTGTTATAAGCAGAAGGAATACGTATGGATCCACAAGTATCGGAACCCATTCCAACCGCACCAAAGCTAGCCGCTACTGCTGCAGCAGTTCCGCCACTGGATCCCCCAGGGGCACGACGAATGTCATAAGGATTTTTAGTTTGACCGATCAGTGAAGCTATGCTCGTTATACCGCGCGCATATTCATGCAAATTAGTTTTAGCGATGATCACCGCACCCGCCTCTAACAACAGATCCACTTGAGTCGCATTATGACCCGGGTAATAGTTGGCAAAAGCAACCGAGCCATTGCTTGTTGGCATATCGGTAGTGTTGTAATTGTCCTTGATTAATATAGGTATGCCATGGAGTAAAGAACGAGCTCCGGTGCGCAGCCGTTCAGCGTCTAATTCAGCAGCTCGCTCCCGGGCACGACTATTAATTCGCACGATACTGTTAAGTATAGGACCCTGTTTGTCATAGGCAGCGATTCTAGCAAGATACAAATCAACCAGCTCAACGGAAGTAGTAGTTCCGTCTTCGAGACCAGTTTGCAGATCCCTAATACCAGTTTCGAAAACATCGATACTTTGTGCGAGAGTGCTAATAGAAAAGAAACAAGAACAGAAACCAATAAGAAATTTTGTTCTAGACATGGAATTATTCCTCAATTTTTTCAATCTTATTAAAACACGAAGTATTGATTCGGACTTTCGACAAAACTGCCATCTATGAATCTGGGCGCGAAGCGAAATTGTGCTATTGCCTTAATTACTGCTTGATGCAATTCAGCATCTTCGATATCAGTTTGAATCTGAGGCTCTCTAACGAAGCCTTCTCTATCGACCAGGAACTCAACTCTTATTGCTTGGCTTTGTTCTATATTTCTAAGCACCTCGGATGTAACTGTATAAACCGGCCTTAGATTTTCTCCTTCTCTTATACGTTGGGTTAGCCCTATTGCCAAACAGTGTTCAGTGGCGAGTTCTTGTTCATTCAGGTTTTCATAAGCTCTTATTAGAGAAATTCTATTTCGTACTGTAATCGCCGCGCCTGGGAAGCGAACAAATTTTTCCAATGAAGCGAGCAAGGGCCCAATCGCCTCCAGATACAGTTCTCTTGCAATAAAGTATTCACCTGTTAAAAGATCTATTCTAGTCATGCCACTTTGGGATCCAGGGTCCGAATAGCCACTCAAGATTGATCTTGCCCGTTCCAATCTCGCATTGGCCTGATCTAAGTCTCCTACGCGCAGACTTAGAGAAGCTAGTTCCAGCTCTACGTTACCAGCTTTACTTGAATCTTCACCCAAATGATCTCGCGACAACTGTAACGCCCGCTCATAATACTGGCTCGCTAGTGTTAACCGTTCTCGATCATTAAGGGTTCGACCCAATCGCATAAGAGGATCAATAATCGCTTCAGATCCGAAACCGAAAACTCTCTGGTAAACTTCCACCGCTTCATCCAAATACTCTTGACTTTGGGTTTCGTCTTCGATCAAGGTGGCGTAATTAATGGCAAGCATTGCACTGCGTTCACTTTCCACACCAAACAATTCTCTTCCAAGCTCATAGGCCCGCCTTGCGGCTTCCCTGGCGATATCCGGCTGGGTGTCTTTAGTTTCTCCATACTGCAGATAAGCAGTATTGAACTCATCCAACTCGAGAGTCGATTGCCCAAAGGATAATGAAGCAGAAAGGCAGGCTAAAACTAATTTTGCGCAAACTAAGATGCTGGATATTTTACAGTTTGTAGCTGGCATAGGATTAACGCACCCCTTGACAGAAGGTCGGAATCCTAAAGAGATTGTGAGAATTAGTATGAGTGTTCATGACCTAGTAGTTTGGGGATGCGAGTAAGCCCAATGCTGAACCTTAAAATTTTTTTAGTTCTTATTCCAATAAAAAAGGATCGAATGGTACAAGTGCACCAACAATCGATCCTTTTAGTCAAGTGCCTTGGCGGTTAAGGCATGCGGGCTGCGCGAATTTCTATTTCTATCAACCAGCCGTCAACCACCAAACCGGCGATTTCTACAAAAGATCGTACTGGCTTATTAGGATTTTCTACTGTACCAAAAAACTCTGAATAACCTGAATTAAAGCCTGCGAAGTCCAAACCGTCTTCACCCGAAACTGCAAAGGCGCGCACCTGGACGATATCGCTCATTGACCACCCCTGTTCTTCAAGGGTTTGTTGAAAGCGCGCAAAGGTGTCGATTGTTTGCTGACGCATGTCTCCCCAAGTCCCATCTTCATTAGGTCGGGCACCAGATCCACTTAAATACATGGTCTCTGCACCTGGCGGAATAGTAATGCTGGTATAGAAGTACCTACCTTCATTATTGCGAGAAATTTCTTGCGCGCTAACGTAAGTTGCTACCCCCATTAATGCCAGCATGATAAATGTGGCAACTGACTTTCTAATTCTCATAATCGTCTTCCCTCCAAAATTGACCGATTTGAAATCCTGTAGTTAGTTTTCCTGCACTGGCTGATCGGCCACAGCCGGCGCATCTGACTCGACCCCATCACCAATAAAACGCGAAGTGATCATACCTGTTGTTATCGCACCGTTTACATTGAGTGCAGTACGAGCCATATCTATAAGCGGTTCAATCGTAATTAATAAAGCAGCTACCGTAACAGGTAATCCCATGAGGGGTAAAACCACCAAGGCAGCATTAGTTGCTCCACCACCAACACCGGCGATGCCGAATGAAGCGATGGCAATTACCAACACCAGATAGGCAATAAAGCCCAAGTCCACCTCAACGCCTACACTCGGCGCGACCATAACGGCCAACATTGCAGGGTAAATACCTGCACACCCATTTTGCCCAATCGTTGCGCCAAAAGACGCTGAGATATTCGCAATTGGTGCAGGTACTTTTAATTCTTCGATTTGTGCTCGAATCGTCAAGGGGATCGTTGCAGCCGAACTACGTGTAACAAATGCAAATGTAAGCACTGGCCATACTTTTTGAAAATAGGATTTTAGGTTTGCACCTAATAATCCAATCATAAAGGCGTGAATCGCAAACATAATTGCAATAGCAATATAGGAAGCGATGACAAAACTTATAAGGGTAACAATTGCATCGACATCAGAGGTCGACATGACTCTGGTCATTAAAGCCAAAACGCCATAGGGTGTTAGGCTCATAACAATCTTAACTAGCCGCATCACAACGGCCTGGGTAGTCTCTATAAAACCTCGTATGCGTTCTCCGTGAGCTCTATCTTCTTGACCAACTAATAATGCTGAGATGCCAAAGAGCAAACCAAAGATAACAACTGCAATTATGGAAATACTTCTGTCTTGGCTGAGATCTCTAAATATGTTTGTAGAGACCATACTTGTCAGCAACTGAGGAATACTCAAATCGGCAACACTGTCCTGGCGTGACTCCAAAAGTTCTGCTCTGGCCGCCTCTCTTTCGCCTAGATTAAATTCGGTTGCATCCAATCCGGTTGCGGAAGCCATGACTATACCAACCACCGCCGAAATCATAGTGGTAAATACGAGTATGGCAACGACAGAGCCACCGATTTTCCCGAGTGACTTAATCTCATCCACTTTAAGCACAGCGGCAATCATGGTCACCAGGATAAGCGGGATAATTATCATGCGTAGAAGATTCACGAAGGAGTTTGCTACAACATTTGTCCACTCAATTGTCTCCTGTGAGACTTCATGCCCTGGACCGAAAATAACCTGAAGATAAGTCCCGAACAAAGTGCCCAGAACTAATCCAATTAGAACTAATTTCGAAAAGCCAAAACCTCTCTTAGATAGCTGGAAAAGAAAACTTAAAAGGGCGGCGAAGACTACGAGGTTTACAATGGCTAAAGCAGACATTTGTATTACTCCTGAAGAGAGTGCACTTTAATTAAGCGCATCGGCTTATTCATTATTTTTTAAGTCTGAATTTTCTTGAGTATATAGCGCAGCCGAGGGGAGACCAATAGCGAAATCGAGGATTCTCTCTAGTCCCTTCCCAGTGTATTGATATAACTCACAACATTATTTATTGCAGCATCATCTGTCAGTATTTGCGTCATTGCCATCATCTGCTGGCCAAAAGTATCCCCGTTCTCATTCCCGCGCCATCTTTGTTTAAAATTTTTCAGCTGGGTAACTAGATACCAGTCATTCTGACCGCGCAAGGCCGGCGCACCTAAAGCTTCATTACCAAGGCCATCGACGCCATGACAGGTGGCACATTGAGTATAGAGCTGAGCTCCTGCTCTGGCATCACCTTCGATAGGGGTTCTCCGTAGAAACATAATCCCAGCTACCCACCCATTCAATAATGTCAGCTATGCTTTCATCAGTTAGTTTTGTCGCCATGGGTCGCATGGCTATACCTTCGATATCGCTAGGATGAACACCCCGAAGGCCCGCGCGAAAATTTTCCAATTGACGTTGCAGATACCAAGGTTCCATGCCAGCCAACCTTGGTGCCTGCACTCCGTAGTTACCACGACCATCGGCACCATGACATGTAGTACAGTAACGATCATCATAGGATCCATTCTCTTCAGCCGCATTTGCCTTCATCCACGGAAGGATGAGCATAAACACGAGAGATATTATTAGTCGCATTGTATTCATTCTAATTTCTGAGAAAGGGCCAGGTATACCCCAGGTACATAAAACAAGTTTATGCTAATTCTGCACGCACTCGCTTATCCAAATCTTCCATTGCCCAGTGTGCAGATTGAATCGCACTCTCCATCCAGGCTACATGTACTGTAATTTGATCACCTACAACATAATGTCGCCCATTAACAGGTTTTTGCAAAGTATCAAACATAAGCTGTTCCTCAGCTGTCCAACCACTGCGGCTTCGATTCCAACGAGCGGCACAACCAAGCATGTGATTCATCCGGTGCCATGCAATTGTGACTGGCTTTTCAACTAGACTTCGATAGTTTGGATGTACTCTCTCTCCATCCTTTATATGACTTTCGATTCTTTCCTCTTGTGTCATGTTGGTATGATACAAACCCCCTTGGAAGTTATACGCAGCGAGAATGACTCCTTTATTTTTATGTATCCCACCAGAAGGGTACCAAATGCTCGAACTACGATTATTCATTCGAGTAATGCCCCCATAAATGTCCTCTTTCTCCCAAAACCTTTCTTTTGCTTGGAATGCTGCTTTATATGCATCACCCCTTCGCACATACTTCATCGCTTTAACATAGTCAGCTGGAAAATTGTGGTCCAAACCAGTAATTAAGTGAGTGGGGATACAGTTAAAGCAGTAATCAACATTTAAAGAATGTCTAACTCCATCTTGGTCATAAGTTATTTCTACACCATTGTTCGTAACATTTATCGCCGAAACCATAGCCCGGTATTTCACTTCCTGACCAACCACTCTCAGGAACCCGGCGATTATGTTATCCATGCCGTCTTTGGCTTGAAGTAAGGGGGGGCCTTGCTCCCCTTCACTTGCCGTCATTATCCTCCCTCCCAATCGGCTTTTTAAAAGATCTCGAAACTCAATTAGGTCTTTTTGCACGCCATGTGTGGTGAATCCTCCAGTCTTGTAACCGCTTCTCGAACTTCCTGTATACTCGCCACCTTCGCGCAAATCTCCAAATGAATGAATAATGCTGAGTAGATTTTCTGCCTCTAGCTCGGTGAATGGCTCATTCATTTCTTGTTCTGACATTGATTTTGCCAACATTTCTCCAAGAAAACCGCGAACGTTGGTCTTGTAGTCTTTTATACGGACAGGTTTACCGCCTAACAATGCATCATCTTGGAAATAGGCATTGTTGTTTTCTCCAACGAAAACCTCGAGCTCTACATCGAGCTCTTTACAATAGGCCAGTAAATTATTATGAAAGCTAGGAATGCGCGCGGCACCGCCGTTAAAATACATGTGAGGCTCATCGTCAAACTCACAGTAATGGCGATTCCCAATTTCATCAATAAGGTCCCCATTACGTACAGTAAAGACTCTTCCTCCACATCGATGAGAGGCTTCCAATATGGTGCACTCATATCCTCGCTTACCCAATTCATAAGCGACCGTCAATCCGGAAAGCCCCCCTCCAAGAATTGCTACCTTCTTACTATTCGTGCCAAGAGCGAAAAGATCGAGTGCTTTTGCAGTCTTTGTGACTGGCAACAAACCCAGTGCCGAACCTGCTCTGAGCGCTGCTGAGCTCCCTCCTACAGCTCCCACTAGATTTAGAAATTCGCGACGCGTTACAAACCTGGTCATTTATCCCTCTCCAAGCCTTTAGTTACCTATATTTGATGCTACTTCGCATACGAGCATAAGATTACCATTTGATAGGGGTGCTGTGGACTATTTCGTGCTGATACTGGTGGCTTTATTATATCGACGAAAAAAGTCGCCGGCTCCGTTTCAAGGGGCCTCCGGGCTCTTGTTCCGTAGGGAATCCTGTTTATAAACTCTCTAAATTGCTATGCTAGCGGATCTTATAAGGAGCGCGAGATGGCAAAAAATCTGCATCCCATTAATAACCGGTTTTGGCTATTCACCTTATTCTCTGGATTGGTTTCTGCTTCAGTTGCAACTGCAAATGAAACCGAGGAGATAGCTAACAGGTTGACGATTATGGACATGCTTACCCAGTATTCCTACCGCTGGGATGGCAAAGATTCGGAAGGATTTTCTGAATTGTTTACCGAGGAAGCAGTAATGGAACGACGACTCAATGGCGAACTGGTTGATGGTTCCCGTCTGGAAGGTAGAGCATCAATTTTGGAATACGCCAGGCAGTCTCATAAGGGTCGATTGGCGGATCGGCAAACGCGCCATTATTTTTCCGGGATAGTATTTTTGGAGCTTAATGCAGAAAGTGCCATCACAGAAAATATGGCACTAATAACTCATCAAACTGCAAACGATTCGGCTGCTTATATTAGCAGCTCAGGAATTTATCGAATTATCTGGCAGAAAACTCCGGAAGGTTGGCGCATGCATGAACGAGTTTTAACGTCTGATCGCTATAGAAATTAGTTAGTGCCGCAATTTATAGCCTGTATTAAATATATACACCACGATAGAAAAACACAGCAGCATAAAAACTGTAATACTGGCCAAGCTAACGATTATATTCACTTCGGCAATTTCGTAAAAACTCCAGCGCAGTCCACTAACCAGGTACAAAACTGGATTCAGCAATGAAACCGACTGCCAGAGTGGCGGCAACATATCGTTGAATAGAAGCTACCGCCCAGAAATACAAGGGGCGTAACTATTAATGACGGAACTACCGAAAGCTTTTCGAAGTTATCAGCCCAAATCCCTAAAATAAATCCAAGCAAGCTGAAAGAAATCGCAGTAAGAAAAACAAAGAGCAGCATTATGATTGGATGCTCAATGCGCATTGGAATAAAGAAAGTGGCTGTAGCCAAAATTATCATTCCCAAAATAATCGATTTTGTTGCTGCTGCGCCGACATAACCTGCTACGACTTCTGCCGTTGATACTGGCGCGGACAAGACTTCATACACGGTACCTACAAATTTTGGAAAATAAATGGCAAATGATGCATTTGAGATACTGTGCATCAACAGGTTCAACATGATTAATCCTGGCACAATGAAAGCACCATAACTCACACCTTCTACTTCTGTAATCCTCGAGCCGATGGCTGCGCCAAAAACGATAAAGTAAAGGATGTCGAAATAACCGGCGCTACTATACTCTGCACCAAAGTACGCTGGGTACGTGCCATTTCGAATTTATAGATAGCCAGGATTGCGTAGAAATTCATCTCAAGAAGATTCCTGTACTAGATTGACAAAAATTTCTTCTAGCGAGCTTTCGATCGTATTTAAATCTTTGAAATGAATATCTGCAGCTTTTAGATCATCGAGAAAAGCGGTGACTCCTGTTCGATCACCACCAGTAGTAAACGTATAAGTTAGTTGATTGCCATCCTCAGAGAGTTCCAATGAATGATCTTCTAAAGTTGCAGGAACATTCGAAAGCGGATCGCAAAGATCGAGGGTTACCCGTTTATTGCCTAGCTTACTCATCAACTTAGTTTTTTCTTCGATCAGTATCAATTCACCGTTGTTGATAATACCAACTCGATCTGCAATCTCTTCTGCTTCTTCGATGTAATGGGTTGTCAAAATGATTGTGACACCGGCCGCTTTCAATTCTTCAACAATTTTCCACATGTCTTTTCTGAGTGAAACATCAACCCCGGCAGTAGGTTCATCGAGAAATAAAACGGTAGGCTCATGGGAAAGCGCTTTGGCAATCAGCAGCCTTCTCTTCATTCCTCCAGACAGTGTCATGATCTTATCGTCTTTCTTGTCCCACAGTGAAAGATCCCTTAGTATTTTTTCTATGTGAGCTGAATTGGCAGATTTGCCAAAGAGACCGCGGGAAAATGAAACCGTACTCCATACTGATTCGAATGAATCAGTGGTTAACTCTTGTGGTACCAGACCGATCATGGAACGTGTTTTTCTGTAATCTTTGCGAATATCGAAACCAGCGACACTGACAGAACCCCGAGTAGCTTGTGCTATTCCGCAGATAATTGAAATTAATGTTGTTTTCCCGGCGCCATTTGGACCAAGTAAGGCAATTATTTCACCCTTATCTATCTCGAGATCGATATTTTTAAGCGCCTGAAATCCTCCGGCGTAAGTTTTACTAAGGTCTCGAACAGTAAGAATAGGTTCAGATACAGCATTCATGGGCGAGGGATTATGAAGAGGGTTTGCAGCAAATACAACGATAGAATAATGGATAGCCCAGTGAATCTTAATCTAACCTACCAACTTCAACAGCTACGCAAACTATGGATGCCCACGCTAAACAGACTCCGCGAATAATTCGATAGTAGAGGGATTCGCCTATTTACTAAAAAGTATGCAGTTATTGTGGGTCTTTACGCCGCATCGCTCCGTCGAAGAACTAGACCATTGACCAATGCCAGTTAAGGACATCAAGTCATGATGCCGGGTTCCAATCTGGGAATTGAGCTTTACATGGCCGCCGTGTTCGATACCATCATGTTCCCAGTTCCGGAGTTGAGAATAACAAATGATGTTCTCAATGAGGTTTAACATGGACGTATCAGCAGAATTTAAAAACAAGAGCCGGAAAGAGCGATTGCCAAAGCGGCCGTTTATTTTGCTACTTTTGGTTTAGTGGATTTATTTATCCTAGGTCCACCAAAGCAAGAGAAGAAGACAGAGTCAGAAGAAAAATAATTTTAGAGAAGTAGTTAATGAAATACAGTAAAACCTTTTTCATCGCGTTGTTACTCGCTTTTTCACCGACGCAAGTGATAGCAGCGGAAAACATTGAATCAGCGATTTCTGAGAGAGAGCAAGAAATTAATTCCTGGCTAACATCTCAGGAAGACAACATGCTAAATCTATTGGAGCGCATTACCAATATTAATTCCGGAACACTCAACAAAGCCGGCGTCGATGAAATGTCCGCGATTTTTAACGACGAGTTAAGCCTGCTCGGGTTTTCTATTTCAACTTTGCCAGGAGACCTCATCGCTATGCCAAGCTGCCCTGGCAGCGATTACAACATCGATGTAAGTGATCATCTTCTAGCGACAAAGTCTGGTGAAGGTCCGAAGTTTTTGCTCATCGGTCATCTCGACACAGTTTTCCCCACTAGATAGTCCGTTTCAAACTTTTCATAGAAACGGTGATGTCATGTATGGCCCGGGGGTTGCAGATATGCATGGTGGCCTTGTTGTCATGTTGTATGCATTAAAGGCACTAAATGAATTCGGTGAACTCGATGACAAACATATTACGATTCTACTAAACAGTGACGAAGAGATTGGATCCTTATCTCGCGAAATTACATTGAAGAGCAGGCGCAAGCTCATGACTGGGGTTTAGTTTATGAATCTTCTGGCACTAACAATTTAACTCGAGTCCGGAAAGGCCTGGGTCAGGCTCGTTTCGTAGTTAATGGTATAGCCAGTCATGCCGGTGGTGCACATGAACAAGGTAGGTCTGCCATCAAAAAGCTTGCTTACAAAATTGTTGAAATTGAAAATATGACAGACTATGAAACTGGGGTTACAGTCAATGTTGGTATTGTGAATGGCGGTGAAGCACGAAACACAGTCTCACCTTGCGCTGAAGCACTGGTCGATCTGCGCTACCCTGAAATGGAACAAGGCGTGGCTGCCCAGCAAAAATTTGAAGAGATTGCGAATTCAGTTTACAGCTATCCAATAGATTCCGGCGAAATTACAACGGACAGGTGGATCAACCTGCATCGCCCGCCAAAAATTCCAACAGTTGAAAGTGACTATCTCTTAGAAAAAGCTCGTGCTATCGGCAGATTGCTCGGACAGGAACTAGGAGTAACTGATTCCGGCGGTGGAACCGACGGATCTCTTACTCAAGCGGCTGGACTGCCGACTCTTGATTCTCTTGGTGTTGCTGGAACTGGAGCTCACTCGAACCGCGAAGAGGCCCGGGTTAGCTCATTAGTAGAACGGGCACAGCTTAGCGCGGTACTAATTCGTAGACTCGCCGCGGAATAAATGTTTTCATCGCCACCACTGTAAATCCACTTAACAAGAATAAGAGAAACCAGCCATGACAACTGACGTTGGTGACGACACGGATTCGGTTTTTGAAGATAAACTTTCTGCTTCTAATCTTTCTGAAAAAGACAATGCAATTATTGAGGCCTATAAGAATCCTTATTACCGCTACCTCGTCTTAGGCATTCTTACTGTTGTATATGTGTCGAACTTTGTCGATCGCCAGGTCATCAATGTTCTTGCCCAATACATAATCGAAGATTTGGAATTATCCGATGGTCAATTCGGAATGTTATCTGGCTTGGCATTCGCGGCTATTTATACAACTCTAGGTATTCCAATCGCGCGCTGGGCAGACATCAGTAACCGCCGCAATATCATCGCAATAGCAGTCACAGTTTGGAGTTTGATGACAGCTCTTTGTGGTGCTGCGCAAAATTTCACTCAGCTTTTTATGGCGCGTTTCGGTGTTGGTATTGGTGAGGCCGGCGGTTCCCCACCTTCTCATTCAATCGTATCAGATATCTTTCCGGCAGAACAAAGAGCGACAGCCCTTTCTATTTATTCCCTAGGTGTATACGGGGGCATTCTAGTTGGAACTGTTGGTGGTGCTTACCTGGTACAGATGTTTGATTGGCGTACTGCATTTATCGTCGTTGGATTGCCGGGTGTTCTACTCGCCTTGGTGGTTCGATTCGCTATTAAAGAACCTCCACGCGGTATGGCGGAAGCTCGCAAAGATGTGCAACCCCCTGGTTTCTTCCGCGTAATGGAATTTCTATGGGAAAGAAAATCATTTCGCCACTTATCTTTTGCCTGTGCACTGCACGCATTTGTCACTTACGGCATGGGAAATTTTATGCCCCTATTTCTTGGGCGAGTACATGGAATGCCAATTCTGGATATCGGTTGGTACTACGGAATAATTGCAGGAGTTGGTGGATTGGCAGGTACTTTTTTTGGTGGCTGGGCAGCTGACCACATGAACAAAAAGACCGGAGACATGACCTGGTACATCTGGATTCCATTTATATCTACCATCATTGCCGTACCTTTCGCTCTCAATACATTCCTATTAATGCCGGATGCATACATAGCGGTTTACTCTTACTTTGTTCCGGTTTTCTTTGGCGGTTGGTATCTCGCGCCTTGTCTTGCATCCACGCATTTTCTCGTTGGCATTCGTATGCGCGCAATGGGCTCGGCCGTTCTATTATTTGTATTAAATCTGATTGGTCTCGGGTTGGGGCCGATGGTTACTGGATTCGTTAGTGATCTTCTAACACCAAGCTTTGGTGTAGATGGATTGCGTTATGCCATGTCCATTACGGTGTTAGTAAATATCTGGTGTGCAATGCACTACTGGTGGTGCATGAAGACAATTAAACAGGATTTTGCGAGAGCGCCTGATTAGTTTTAAATTACTTCTAATGCTTGAGTTAATTTAGTAATGCCAATTACTTCAAGCCCTTTGATCTTTGATTTTGGCATATTCGCTTTTGGAACGATTGCCTGTTTGAATCCATGCTTGGCAGCTTCTGCCAGGCGTTCTTGACCTCCGGGCACCGGTCTTATCTCTCCTGCCAATCCTACCTCGCCAAATACAACCAGCTCTTTGTCCAATGCCTGATCTTTAAAACTGGAAACAATTGCGAGCACTAATGCAAGGTCCGCACTGGTTTCAGAAACTTTTACGCCGCCGACAACATTAACAAATACATCTTGATCCGCCATGTACAAACCCCCATGACGATGGAGTACTGCTAACAGCATGGCCAGTCTGTTTTGCTCTAAGCCCACTGCCACTCGGCGAGGATTACCGAGTGGACTGGCATCAACCAATGCTTGAATCTCAACGAGCAGTGGTCGCGTGCCTTCCCAAAATACTGTGACCGATGAGCCTGGTGCATCTTCTTCAGTACGAGCAAGAAATATTGCCGAAGGATTCTTCACTTCCTTCAGGCCATGCTCAGTCATGGCAAAAACCCCTAGCTCATTCACCGCACCAAAACGATTCTTTTGACCACGAAGAATTCGGTACTTTTTATCATTACCACCTTCTAACATGATGAAACAATCAATCATATGTTCGAGAACTTTCGGACCTGCAAGATTGCCTTCTTTTGTTACGTGTCCAACTAAAAAGAGAACGGTGTTAGTTTGTTTCGCAAACTGAATTAAATAAGCAGCACATTCTCGAACTTGCGATACGCTACCAGGCGCTGAAGGCACATCGCTGCTATGCATGACCTGAATGGAATCCACGACGAGTAATTCGGGTTGGTTTTGTTGAGCTGCCTGACATATGTGCTCGACATTTGTCTCAGCTAACGTTTTCAAATTGTCGGTGGGCAAATTGAGCCGATTCGCCCGCATGCCTACTTGTTGAAGAGATTCTTCTCCGGTGACATAGAGTGCAGGCTTACCCACTTGTGCGAGCTGACACATAATTTGCAGAAGTAAAGTACTTTTACCGGCGCCAGGATTTCCGCCGATAAGCACAACCGAACCAGGAACCAAGCCTCCACCGAGCACTCGGTCTAGTTCATTGATGGAGCTGGAGTAACGCGGCAAAGATTGTAAGTCGATGTCCGAGAGGTTTTGCACATTGGATTGCTCGCCGGCATATCCTTGCATGCGAAAATCAGCTTTCGTTGCGGGAGAAGAACTTGCACCTAGATTTATCTGAGAGAGAGTATTCCAGGCTTTGCAGGCAACACATTGACCTTGCCATTGCCCGTATTCGGCTCCGCAATCTGTGCATACAAAAGCTATCTTGGTTTTAGCCATTAAATTATTAGTAGATGTCTGGCTGAATTCGAAACAATGTGTTTTTGTTAGTTGTAAATGAAAGGCACTCTTTTAGTGACCTTGCAGAAAAGCTCATAAGAGATCGTGTTCGCGTATTTAGCGACCTCGTCCGCACATAGACCTTCTCCCCACAGTATGACTTCATCATTTATTTGCACATCGTCAATCCCGGAGAGATCGATGGTAATCATATCCATGGAAACGCGACCAATTATTTGTGTTCGAAAAACCTGAGTTTCAGTTTTTACTAACACAGGGGTTCCATTTACTGCGGAGCGTGGATAGCCATCGCCATAACCAATAGAAACAGTGCCAACTCGAGTATCTTTTTCACAAATATATGTCGCGTTGTAGCCAATCGCTTCGCCAGCCGCGACTTCATTGATCGCAATAATGCGAGACGATAAAGTCATCACAGGATAGAGTCCTACCTCTTCTCCCTTTTGCTGGGCGAGTGGCGAACTACCATAGAGCATAACTCCAGGTCTCACATAATTCAGGTGAGTATTAGGAAGAGTAAGTATTCCAGCCGATGCAGCCATACTCATTTCTATCTGCTCATCATAACTAGACTGCAGTTCGGCCTTTACCGCCTCGAATTTGTCCATCTGTCGATCGGTAAAATATTTTGAGTCGGGATTATCCATATCTTCTGCATAAGCTAGGTGGGACATGAGCACCAGTTCAATTTCTGGGAAAGCTTGCAATCTTAAAAAGGAACTACAAGTATCCAACGAATTCATGCCTAAACGATTCATTCCCGAATTCAGTTTTATCCAGAACTTTTTTTTACCCGAGAAAAGATCACTCTCTAATGCCTTAACTACTATTTCCGTTTGGTAATTCGAATGGATAACCGGCTCGATGCCTTTCTCCATACAAAGCTTGAGCTCATCTCCATTGACAAACCATTTAAAACTAATATTGGCCGCCCGAGATCGAGCTCATGCAATTCAACTGCCTCTTTAATTGCAGCAACCGCAAATCCTGCAATCTCGTATTGGATGAAAGTATTGCTCGTGCAGCCTGCTCCATGCCATGACCATAAGCATTGGATTTAATAACTGGAAATATTTTCGATTTGGGGCAACGGGTATGGACTATGGCAAGATTCTTGCGTAATGCATCCAAATCGATACTGGCCCAGTTTCTTTTGGTCGGTTCAATCATTCCTTAGTTAACCTGGAAGTGCTAGCCGCGGGTGTAACTGTCATCGTATCGCGGCTGCGCATGACTTTCGAAACGAGTAAACTTGTCCAGAAAACTTAAACGTACAGTTCCAGTCGGTCCGTTTCGGTGCTTGCCGATAATGATTTCGGCGATCCCCTTATCTGCCGAATCTTCGTTATAAACTTCATCGCGATAGATGAAAGTTATTAAGTCTGCGTCTTGCTCAATTGCACCTGATTCCCGCAGATCAGACATAAGTGGACGTTTGTTAGGCCGTTGTTCCAAGCCACGATTGAGCTGGGAAAGTGCAATCACCGGACATTCGAATTCCCTAGCCAGCAATTTTAAGGAGCGAGAAATTTCGGAAATTTCGTTAACCCGGTTTTCATTCGTCCTTTAATCTGCATAAGCTGCAAATAATCCACCACTACCATTCCAAGTTGACCATGTTCTCTAACAATGCGTCGTGCACGGGCCCGCATTTCCATAGGACTGACACTACTACTGTCGTCTATAAAGAGCGGACGGTCTTTCAGCTTAGCAACAGCATTGTTAAATCCCGGCCAATCTTCCTCGGTAAACTGGCCAGTGCGTAGTTTGGTTTGATCGATGCGACCAATGGAAGAAAGCATACGAAAGATGAGACTTTGCGCCGGCATCCCCAAAACTGAAAACTAATACCGGTTTATCTTCATTTAGAATGGAATGCTCAACCAGGTTCATAGCAAACGCTGTCTTACCCATAGATGGTCGGCCAGCAACGATAACTAAATCTGAGTTTTGCCAACCAGAGGTTATTTTGTCCAGATCTTTGTAGCCACTAGCTAACCCGGTAAGGCTGCCATCGGTTCCCGCTAATTCGTCGATACGATCACGGCCTTGGTAAGCAATGGGTTTAGAGGCACCGGGCCCTGATCTTGAGGTCGTTCATCGGCAATATTGAAAACCTGTTGTTCTGCTTCATCGAGAATTTCCGCCGCTTTCTTGCCGCCGGTGTTGTAGCCGGTATCAGCAATATTATTGGCCACAGAGATAAGGCGCCTAAGAATGGCTCGCTCTCTAATGATGCCCGCATATGCCTGGATATTGGCAGTACCACGGGCATTACCGGAGAGCTCACTTAAATAATCCAGGCCTCCAGCATTTTCTAATTCGTTGAGACTGTTGAGAGCTTCAACCAGTGTCACCACATCGATAGGACTGTTGGCTTCACTGTGTTGGGTCATAATCTGGAATATCAATTGATGCTCAGCGCGATAAAAATCTTCAGGAAGGATGACATCAGCAACATTGTCCCACTCCGTGTTGTCGATCATTAGTCCACCCAATACCGCCTGCTCCGCTTCAACCGAGTGGGGCGGCACTTTCAATGCAGTCAGATTAGAGGGATTCCTATCTGGATTAGGCGTGCTTGGCTCAAAAGTTTCAGACATTGACAGAATTCGGATGAAAAAAAAGTACCATCCGAGTTTACCGAATGGTACTTGATTTAGAAAGTTGGCTTTCGAATAGTTTGTGAACTTAGCTTATTCGGATGGCTTTTCTTCTTTAGTCTCTTCTGCTTTTTCTTCTTCGGATTCTTCAGCTGCAGCTTCTTCTGTCGCTTCGGCTTCTTCTGTCGCTTCGGCTTCTTCAATTTCTTCGATTATGCTTCCATCATCAGTAACGCTTGCAGCGGACTGCAGGCCAACTACTGCTACCGATATATTGGCATGAACGTCGTAACCGAGATCTAATGCAATTTCGTAGTCACCAAGATCACGAATAACGCCGTGGGGCATTAAAACTTCTGCCTTACTGATGTCGCTTCCGACTTTCGCATTCACAGCATCGGCAATATCCCGAGTACCAACTGATCCAAACAGTTTGCCTTCATCGCTGGCATTAACTTCAATCGATATCTTAATTTCGTTAACTTTGTTCGCACGCTCCTTTAGCCTGACCAATTTTCTCATTGTGGACTGCCATCAGTTCAGCTTTTCGCTGTTCGAACTCAGTAAGATTTGCCTTAGTTGCAGGAATCGCTTTCCCCTGTGGGAAAAGGAAATTGCGTGCATAACCAGATTTAACATTGGCTGTGTCGCCAATTTCGCCAAGTTTTCCGATTTTCTCTAACAAGATTACGTCCATTCTGAATTCTCCACGTAGTCTTTAAATTCATTATCATCGAACGCACTAACGGCTCGATACCTTCTTATTACTCAAACTCTACTTCTAAAGTCATACCAACTATCAATTAAAGCCAACAACACAACCATTTGCACAATAAGCGGCATCATCATCATCAAAAAAAATGCAAATAACGCCATCCTTGGAAGTTGCCGCTTTGCAACAACGGCATGCGCTAACCCAACGCCTGAAAAAACTAGTGGCAACATGAAATACAGAACCCAAGATGACGGGATAATGATTCCAAAACTTGCCAAAAGCATAAGCCCCAGCAGCCCGATGGCAATTTTCTGTTCTATGCGTAACTGATGAATCTCTTGTTTAAATCCACCAGGATTAAACAACGCTGCCTGCATCCAGCGGGATAACATCGTTAAAACAATTGCGAGAAACATATAAACCGCGCCAATTATACTGGTTATTGTTTCCCTTAATTGACCTTCTTCTATTCCTTGAATATTGTTTTGCTGTAAGTACGGTTGTAATTGAATAAACACCGTATCTAATACAACTGGTTGCATGCGCAAATAAGCCTCAACCGCTAAGCCTATAAAAATTGCTGCTAACAGAGTGAATTCCCAGGACTCTGTTTCACGCAATAAAAAGGCCAGAACACTGATCCCGAATAGCATGATTAATGGGACAAAATCCCCAACCATTGCCCAGACCCCTAAGGGTAAAATTCCCCAAGCAAAAACAAAGGCAGCTTCTTTAATACCTTTGCTCAACATAATTAGCCCAACTATTACCGGGCTAAGTAAGTTGATTACTGGAATCAGACCAATCAAGCCTACCGCTAGTATGGCCTGCTTTCTTCCGGTCATTACGAATTCAGCAAGACCGCGCATTTTTATCTTTTAAACCTGGTGACTATCCGTATAAGGAATTAATGACAGGTATCTTGCTCTCTTAATTGCAGTCGCAAGCTGTCGTTGATAACGAGCTTTTGTTCCAGTGATACGGCTAGGAACAATTTTTCCGGTTTCGGAAACGTACGCCTTCAAGGTTTCTAAATCTTTGTAGTCGATTTCTTTGGTGCCTTCTGCTGTGAATTTGCAGAATTTACGTCGACGAAAATAACGAGCCATAGTTGTTTCCTGTAATTAATTATTGGAAGAATTAGCCTTCTTCGGTTTCTGCATCTTCATCCGCTGCAGGCGCTTCGTCTGTAACTTCTCCCGAAGTCTCGGCCTCTTCCATTGGCGTTGCGGGCTCTTCGATATCAGTTGAATCTTCTAAAGAAGCTGGATCAACATCGACATCATCTGTGCCACCTTCTGCCACTGCCACAGCAGCCGCTTCGTCTGGAACTTCTCCTGAGGTATCGGCCTCTTCAATATCAGTTGAATCTTCTAGAGAAGCTGGATCAATATCGACATCATCAGCGCTACCTTCTGCCGCTGCTACAGCAGCCGCTTCTTCTTCCATCTTGCGCTTCTGCTCAGCACGAGCTTTGCGTTCTTTGCTCTCACGCTCACCCTGTAGAATCAAAGATTCTTCGGTGATTGCATCTTTACATTTGATAACGAGATTGCGCAGAACTGCGTCGTTAAAGCGGAACAGAGTTGTTAACTCTTCCAGAGTCTCACCACCACACTCTACGTTCATTAATACGTAATGTGCTTTGTGAATTTTGTTAATTGGGTAGGCTAATTGTCGCCGACCCCAATCTTCCATGCGGTGAACTTTGCCACCGTTGTCACTCATCAACTGGGTATAGCGATCAATCATCCCTGGAACCTGCTCAGACTGGTCCGGATGCACCAGGAATACTACTTCATAGTGTCTCATAGAGACTCCTCTTGGTTTAGGTCTCCCAACAAAAGCTAGCGCGCGTGGTGAGACAAGGAGTTATGTAGGGCTGGAAAATGGGCTCCAGCCGGTTAAGAGCCGGAAGTCTAGAGAGTTTGGCAGAGGTATGCAACCGATAATCGCCTATTTCTGGCTACCTGCCCGTTGCCTAACCGCTTCAAAAAGCATGACTCCGGTAGCTACTGAAACATTGAGGCTGCTGATTTTCCCTGCCATAGGAATAGATACCAAATAATCGCATTTTTCCCTGGTTAAACGGCGCAAACCGGTTCCTTCCGAGCCCATGATGATGGCAAGCGGCCCTGTTAGTTCCTGCTGGAATATGCTGCTAGTTGTTCCATCATCTGTGCCAACTATCCAGACTCCAAGTGCCTTTAATTTTTCCAGAGCTCGGGCTAGATTAGTTACAGTGACAAGGGGTATTAATTCCGCTGCCCCACTCGCAACCTTTCTTACCGTTGGATTCAATCCTGCAGATTTATCTTTTGGAATTATTACCGCATTTACTCCAGCAGCATCCGCTGTGCGCAAACAGGCGCCAAGGTTATGCGGATCGGTCACGCCATCGAGGACTAATAGTAATGGAGCATCTATCTGCCTTATCAGATCATAGAGCTGTTGTTCGTTCATAGAGTTATCGCTCTGAGTCGCATTGCTTTTTACAATTGCAACTACTCCCTGATGTTTACCACTTACTAGGTTATCAATTTGTTTTTTGTCGACTGCAGATATCAATACGCCTTGCCGTTCTGCCAAAGAAGCGATTTCATCCATGCGTTTATCTATTCTACCGGACAGCACAAACACCTCTTCAACATCGGAAGGGCGACGTTCAAGTAATTCTTTAACTGCATGAATACCATAGGTGGTTTGATTGCTCATTTTTAATTTTTAACGACGCCTTCTATTTTCTCTTCCACTCACTTTTCGTTTCACCTTTTTCTTTTTGTCACTGCTGCCTTTATTTCCACGAAGCTTACTCTTTATAACTTTAGGCTTGGATTTGGATTTCTTGTCTTTTAGTTTCTTCTTTACTTTGACATTTCCTTTCTTACTTTTGTTCGCCTTAAAATTTTTACCTCTGCTTTTCTTAACTTGCAGATCTATTTTCTTTTCTTCAAGATCTACTCGCACGACTTTTACTTCCAATCGATCACCTAATCTGTAGGCTTGCTTACTACGTTCACCTTCGAGGCAATGCCGGGCAGGATCGAAATGATAATAGTCATTACTCAATTCTGAGACATGGACCAATCCTTCGATATAAATATCATCCAATTCAACAAAAAGCCCAAAGCTTGTTACCGATGTAATCGTTCCCAGAAAACCGTCGCCTACATGTGCGAGCATGTACTCACACTTCAACCAATCGATCACACTGTAACTGGCAGCATCGGCGCGCCGCTCCGCCGCTGAACAATGCACACCAAACCTATCCATTTCTGCTCCACCATAGGGATAGATTGTTTTCTTGCTTAGTTTTCTAGCTTCCGGTTTCTTCTGTAGATGGGCGCCTGGCTTGTTGCGAATAAGATAGCGAATGGCGCGGTGAACTAGCAGATCGGGATAGCGTCGAATTGGTGAAGTGAAATGCGTGTACGCCGGAAAACCCAATCCGAAGTGGCCGATGTTATCCGTCTGATAGACTGCCTGCATCATGGATCGTATCAACATGGTTTGCAGCACGTGTCGGTCAGGTCTTGAGGCAACTGCTCTGAGTAGTTGCGAATAGTCCCAGGGGGATGGCTTTTCACCACCACCTAAATACAAATCAAGCTCGCTTAGAAATTCTCTAATATTTTCTAGTTTCTCCAGATTTGGACCTTCATGAATTCTATATAAAGCTGGCGTTTCAGATTTTTCCCAGCAATTGCGCTGCAGCTATATTTGCACACAACATACATTCTTCAATTAGACGATGTGCGTCATTTCTTTCCACCGGAATAATTTCTTTTATCTTCTTATCTTCGCCGAACACAATTCGAGTCTCTCTAGACTCAAAATCCATGGCTCCGTCACTTTCCCGTGTGGTTCGCAGTGCTTTATATAAGGAATAAAGATCATCAAGATGTTTGGTTAGATGTTTGTAATTGTTTGCTGCTCTTTTTTGTACTTTTTCCTCGGTTGCATTGGACGGGTGTAGCAAGATGTTCGCAACTTCGGTGTAGGTCATGCGCGCATGTGAATGGATTATCCCCTCATAGAAGCTGAAATCCGTAAGGTGACCTTGAGCAGAAATTTCCATTTCGCAGATCATGGCCAAACGATCTACCTTGGGTTTTAATGAGCATAGCCCGTTAGATAACTCTTCTGGAAGCATGGGAATAACATGCCCGGGGAAATAAACCGAAGTGCCGCGGTTTATAGCTTCTTCATCTAAGGCGCTGCCGATTTTTGCATAGTGGGAAACGTCGGCTATCGCGACATAAAGGGTCCAGTTGCCTCTTTGATGACGATGGGCAAAGACTGCATCATCGAAATCTTTGGCATCTTCACCATCGATAGTTACGAATGGAATATCTCTAAGGTCGAAGCGGTCCTCAGTGTCTCTAGGCTCAACTTGTTTGGGAATACGGGCAACTTCTTTCTCCACATTTTTGGGCCATATATGAGACAAACCATGACTGCGAATAGCTACTTCAATTTCTAATCCCGGCGTTGAATGATCGCCCAGTACTTCCAATATTCTGCCGATAGCCTTGCGGCGGCGACTTGGATATTCGGAAATTTCAACGACAACGAATTCGCCATCCTTGGCCTTACCTAAGCTTTTCTCCGGAATCAAAATTTCATGACTGATTCGTTTATTATGAGCGGCCACAACTCCAAAACCTGAATCGATAAATAGGCGACCGACTATTTCTGTGTAGCGTCGTTTTAATATTTCTACAACTTTGCCTTCTCTGCGTCCACGGCTATCAAAACCATCGAAGCTAACTAATACTTCGTCGCCATCAAACAATTTTTCCATTTCCCTGAGACTGAGAAATAAATCTTCTCCTCCGTCGTCGGGAATTAAGTATCCAACTCCATCTTTTGTTCCTTGAACAATTCCTTTTATTAAATCCATATGTGTTGCTAGACCATAGACCCCTTTTCTATTAGTTATTATCTGGCCGTCACGACTCATCGCTATGAGGCGACGTCTTAGTCCTTCTATTCTTTCCTCGCTGTCTAATTCCAACTGTTCACACAGACTTGAGAATGATGCAGGCGCACCTAGGCCTTCCAGGTGTTCTAGAATGAATTCTCGACTTGGGATTGGATTCTCGTAATTCTTCGATTCGCGGGCTGCGAAAGGATCGGCCGACTTGCGGGGTTTAGGCATTAAAGGGGGGAGCAATTAACATTCGGGCGCAAGTATACATGGAGATTTGCGTATTGTCTGTGATAATTCGGCAGAGTTGACAGGTTCTTCGACTGCCTTTAGAGTTTCGCGTCCTTATAAAACTCAATTCGAAATTGCCCAGATGGCGGAATTGGTAGACGCGCTAGCTTCAGGTGCTAGTGACCTAACGGTCGTGGGAGTTCAAGTCTCCCTCTGGGCACCAACCCCTTCTTAAATATCGCTAAATTCAATGATCTCTGAATTTTAAGAGTGCTATTTAGAAATAGAGACTTGGCTTCCTACTCGCTGTAAAAGCCCTTTCGCTCCGTAATATTTGAAACTGCGTTTCGATAAAATCTTGTTCTACCCATACGGACACTAATCCTTTCCTTTAATTGACTCAAGATTCCGTGTAAAACTAGAGACAATAAAAAGAAAAGATATTCCATATGCTAGAAGCCAACAAAAACTGGATCCATCGTCATACTACCAATGCGCGCATCTGCCATTGGATCATGGTGATTTCTTTCTTCTATCTGCTCTATAGTGGAATCATGATCTTTCTGCATTTCCCTGAACTCTATTGGGGTAAAGTTGGTTTCCAAGATTATCCAGCAATATTCAAATTAGAAGATTGGGGAATCTCCTGGGAAAGAGCAGAAGAGTTAGGCGATCGTCGCTGGGGTCGCAATTATCACTATACATTTGCGTGGGTGTTCGTCCTAAATGGATTGATTTACCTAATCTGGAATGGCTGGCAAAAAAAATTTTACAGTAAGATGCTTCCTACAAGACAGGAACTTTCGATTCCCCATCTAAAATCTGAAGTTAAAAGACATGCGAAATTTCGCGCCGCAAAAGGATCGGCTGCTGCTAAATACAATGTATTGCAAAAGCTAACCTATCTAATTGTTCTGTTTGTATTGTTTCCTTTTATGATTATAAGTGGCTTCGCACAGATGCCTGCGTTTACAGCAATTTCTCCTGAACTAATCGATCTTTTTGGCGGTCGCCAAACCGCGCGCACTTTACACGTGGTTTGTTCACTACTACTTGTATTATTTGTTGTAGTACACCTGGTACAAATGGTTGTTGCTGGCGCGCTAAATCAATTGCGTGGAATGATAATAGGAAAATACAAAATTACCCAGGAATCAAACGAGGTTGCTCAATGAGTAAAATCAGAAAGCATGAAAAACCCGAAGAATTTACCTTAACGCGCAGAAAACTAATTTCTCGATTTGGCGCGCTGGGTGGCATCTTATTAACAGGGTGCGATACCCAATTTTACAAACCACCAATTAATCGCGGTGGCTTAATTGGAATAGCAGACACATTGACTATGGCGAGTCAGCGCATGCTTATGTCCAATCAGCAGTTAGTGCAGGAACATGACGTCAGTGAAATTACTGAAAACTTTCCAGTGTGGAATCAAAGTGATCCGGATGACGAAGAGTTTCAGCGCTTAAAAGCAGGAAACTATGTTGATTGGCGATTACCTATTACCGGGCTAGTGAACAATCCAATATCGCTATCTCTTGAAGACTTAAAACGCATGCCTAACCGCACCCAGACTACCATGCATATCTGTGAGCAAGGGTGGTCGGCTATAGCGCAATGGACTGGTGCACCTCTATTATCAGTCTTACAGGCCGCCGGGGGCATTAAGCCAGAAGCAAAGTACATAATGATTGATGCCTATGGCGGCTGGTATGAGGGTTATGACATGTTCGATGTCGTGCACCCACAAACTATTCTTGCCTACGGTATGAATGGCAAGGACTTACCTCTGGGTAATGGCGCGCCGGTTAGATTAAGGGTCGAACGCCACTGTGGTTATAAACAACTAAAGTTTATTAAATCGATTCAGGTTGTTTCTTCGGTAGAAGGCTTTGGTCGCGGCACAGGCGGACTTAATTCTGACTTCGGCTTTCACTGGTATGCAGGCGCATAGAGTTTGTTATGGAGAAGTTGTCCACACTAAGTCGATCAATTGAAGGCAAAATTGTTTTTATTACCGGTGCCGGCAATGGTATGGGAAGAGCGACGGCAAAACTTTTTGCCGAGTACGGAGCTAAAGTTGCAGCCTCAGATTTGCATCAAGATTCGGTAAACGAAACTGTTGAAGAAATTACAAATGCAGACTATGACGCTCGCGCTTGGCAATTAGACGTCGCTGATAAAGAAGCGATTCATAAAACGATTCAGTCTGCAGCTGAGCACTATGGTGGTCTAGATGTCTTAGTAAACAATGCTGGTGTATCCCTGCGCACAGCCATCGACGATGAAGATTATGAAGAAAGATTTGCCAAAAGCGTGAGCATACTTCTTACCTCCCACACGAGAACCATTCGAGCAGCTCTACCTTATTTAAGGGAATCTGGTTCACCCCGAATCATTAATATAGCTTCAACTGAAGGGCTAGGAGCGATTCCAGGTAACAGTCCATACACTTCTTCAAAGCATGGTGTCGTCGGGCTAACTCGTTCGCTAGCTACTGAACTAGGAAAAAGAGGGCATTACCGTAAATGCAATTTGTCCTGGCCCTATTCTCACAGCGATGACAGATTGGATTCCTGAAGAAGATAGAGACATTTACTCTCGCCGCAGAATTGCGTTGCGCAGATATGGCGACCCCGAGGAGGTTGCCCACATCACTCTAAGCCTTGCTCTGCCGGCTGCTTCTTATATTACCGGTGCAGCAATTCCCGTTGATGGTGGATTAACAATACGCCGAGGATAGCTGCGGCATAGTGTCACACCGCAGAATTTTCCAACGAATTAGTACGCCTTAATATCCGCTTGATAGCTCTTCATGCCCCTTGAAATGGGCAATTCACGAGTTGTCGCTAATATTTTGCGACCGAATGGAACTCGCTTTTTTTTGTGCGACGTCTTGTCGCATTCCATCATGCTTTCTTATCATTTAATTATAGTAATCATCCTAATAGCGGTTTAATTGAGCGGTAGAATTTTGGTTGTTACTCACAATAAATTAGTAGGCGCAATAACTATTGTCAGTATTCTTAGTGCTCCTGTTCATGTTTTGGCTGCAGAGGATGATATTGAGGAGATCGTAGTCTGGGGCAGTGATCTTGACCAGCGGTTTGGAAATCCAAGCCCTTCAAGCATATTAACTCAAGAAGATTTCAGCAGCATAAATGTAGCTACGACAGAAGACGTTGTGAAATATGAGCCTAGCATGGTCATTCGCCGCCGCTTTATTGGTGATTCCAATGGCGTAGTAGGCATTCGCGGTTCTAACATGTTTCAGACTTCTCGCTCTATGGTTTTTGCTGATGGCGTGCCTCTGCACTATTTTCTGCAATCCAGATGGAATGGGGCGCCTCGGTGGACAATGGTTTCCGCCAGCGAAATTGCACAAGTTAATGTGTTATACGGCCCCTTTTCTGCAGAATATAGTGGAAACTCTATGGGCGGCGTCGTCGAAATTGAAACGGCGATTCCTCAACAGGAAGAATTCCATTTCGATAGCTCCTATTTCTCTCAAGACTTTGACGATTATGGATTTGATGACAGCGTTTCTGGTTACAAGTCATTCGCTTCTTACGGAAATAAGATTGGCGAAACGAGTTTTTACTTTTCGGTTAATCGATTAGGCAACGAATCCCAGCCTCAAACGTTTCGTTATGGTGGAAAAAGCC
>BPDI01000033.1 GCA_019654215.1 Gammaproteobacteria bacterium
CCCACTTCGAGGCAAAGTCGTTTGCAGCCTAAAATATCATGGGGTGAGAGTAGATTGGATAATTCTGGATCCTTCACAATTTCTTTTATTTTCCTTCGACAAATTCTTGCGCCGTTTTGTTAGCTTTTATGTCAAATGTTAGATCAGAAAACGATCCCATGAAAGCGAGGCCACCATCACGCCATCTTTTCTCGTATTCAAGATTAAGTTCTTCGGGTGTCATTTCAGTTGCTGATTTTTCATTTGGGAAAAAAATTTAAAAACCCCCAAAAAGTTTTTTTTGCTTCTTGGCGAAGCGATGAATAGTTGGCCTTGATCTTTTTTAACTCGTCGACCCCCAAGGGCGGTTTTGCGCAGGAATTACGTAATTTGGCGTACGTTGGAAAACTGTGAGTTGCTTTGACTGTTTTGCAATTTCCGGGATTGCCTGAATGGCAGATGAGCCTGTCCCGATTATACCAACCCTGAGGCCAGAAAAATTAACAGGATCCTTTGGCCAGTGGGCAGTATGATAGATAGGACCCTTAAAGTTGCAAGAACCGGAAAATTTGGAGAATTGGAGCAGAAAGGCAACCAGTAGCCATAATAAAAAAAGTTGCCGAAATAATATTCCCCTCTTCACTTTCGAGATACCATTTTTTCTCAAATTCACGATAACGTGCAGATCTTTTTCGCGTATTTAATTGGATGTGCTTACGCAAGTCGAAGCGATCCGCAACAAAATTTAGATACCGTAAAATTTCGGGTTGGGAGGCATATCTTTCGGTCCACTCCCATTCTTGCTGTAATTTTTCATCAAACGGGTAAGAATAGAATATGCTATCAACGTCACAACGGGCTCCGGGATAACGGTTCCAGTGCCAAGTTCCTCCAATTCCACTAGCACTCTCAAAGGCCCTAATTGAAAAGCCTATCCTTTTAAGTTTGTGTATCAGGTAAAGTCCAGCTATCCCCGGGTCCTACTACTATTACGTCGAATTCGCCAGTTTGCTCCATTGGACCTGTGCTTTTTATGCCTATTGGTCTGTCCTAAATCACTAAATTAGAGTGTTAATGAGTACTCCTACTCCTTCAATTTCGATCTCGATAGTGTCACCCGATTGCATGAATACTTGTGGGTCTCTTCCAATACCGACACCTGAGGGTGACCCCGTTGTAACAATATCTCCCGGGTGAAAACGGTACCATTGTGAGAAGTAGGATATCAGTTCTGGTAGTTTGAAGATTAAATCGTCGGTTTTTGTGTCCTGCATCACATCGCCGTTTAGCCTGGTAATAAGACGTAAGTCATAAGGATCAGGGATTTCATCCTTTGTCACGATCACTGGACCGCAAGGGGTAAATCCCGGTAAGTTCTTACCCATAATATTTCTTTCCCAACCGTGGATCGGACCAAATGGCGGTTCTCCCGATCTAATATCGGGGATCCAATCGCGAGCGGAAACGTCGTTGGCAATTGTAAATCCTACAACATAATCCATTGCGTCGTCTTTGCTAACGTGATGACATTCTTTGCCAAACACAAAACAAAATTCGCCCTCATAATCTATCATGCTCGGACATTGAGCGGGGACTATAATTGGTTTGCCAGCACCGAGTAGAGAGTCGCGTGTTTTTATGAAACCTGCTGGATGTTTTGGACGAGGTGTATCACCCATTTCTGCGAGGTGGCGTCCATAATTCATTCCCACTGAAAATACAAGCCAGGGGATCTACAACTGGTGGAGAAAACGCCACGTCAGATAATGGATATAACGCAGAGGAAACTGCCTCCAGGTTATCTTCTGCAGCTCCCTTAATACGGCGTACTGTCTCAAGCCCTTCATCTCCTAACTCGAATAATTCTCTCACTGATGTGGGGCGCCAACTATCCTCAAATATTGAGTCTGGTGCTTGGGTAAGATCAAGCACCTCGTTATCTCCAACGATAATGGCTGGATGGTTTCCCTGATTTGTATCTATAGTAAGAAATTTCAATTTTTTACCTCCCGGTTATATTTTGATTAGTAAACTCAACAATTACCCCGAAGCAAGAAGCAAATTTTAATTTTCTTTATTTTGAGAACTGCACTATTGAAACCCCTTGTTTGATTATACGAAAATATCTTGTTAATCATCATTTGTGTTAAATATCTTCAAATTCGCTGGCTTTAAAAACACAATTCTGCATGATAAACACCTGGCCCATAAAACGATTAGGCTTTTCTGCCTGTCTCACCTACACTTCCGTCTCATTCTAGATTCATAATTTTGAAGCTGACTTAAATGCAACAAGAAAGATTATTTGCGGTGATTCTGGCAGGTGGCAAAGGGTCACGCATAGAGGATCCAGACAAACCATTAATTAAGTTAAGTAGCACTCCATTAATAGAACTGTGTTTGCAAAAGATCCAAGATAAAGTGGCACAAGTGGTTTTAAGCATTAATCACAATCCAGAAAAATACATTCATTTAAATCTGCCGCTGATTCCTGATGCCAGAGATAGTTATCAAGGACCATTAATTGGCATTTACAGTGCAATGGAATGGATTGAAAATAATGTTTTAACAGAAAGACCTGAAGCTCTTCTGTGCATTCCGGCTGATGTTCCTTTTTTCCCCGAGGACCTAATTAGTAAATTGTGGAAGGCATATAGCAAGGAAGAGTGTGATGTCGTTTGGTGCCAGTGTGATGACCAGGTACAACCTCTTTTTTCTATCTGGTCTTTGTCCTGTCGAGACAAACTTAAAAGAGCGATAGGTGAAGGACTGTATGGACCTAAATTAATAATGGATCGATTGAGAAATAGATTAATAACGGTTAAACGAGAATCGGAGTTAGAATTCTTAAATATCAATGATCAGGAGTCACTGAAAATTGCTCAAGAAATGATCAATTTCAAATAATTTTTCATTTTTTTACAGATTAAAATTCCGCAGAATATTTTTTAATTCTTAAGAAAATTTGCTATCTGGTTGTTTCATTTACAAAAAGTAATGTGCTGCGAATTTTCAAAAGTAGCCATATCTTCTTGATTATAGGGGAAAAGTCATACTGGTTAAAAATTAATCACTTCCTTAGTAAAAAATTGAATGGCATGCATTTTGCGCTCTTCTAAATGGAACTAAGCGCGTTTAAATTGCAGTTACTCGTTAGCTTAAGGTTACATACCGACAAACAGTTGGGGCTAATTCTGAATTAGCAGTAGCCTTAAGCTAGCGGAGACCAACGATATCGATGCTCAAGTGAGTGAAAACAAAACTAATACACGATGTCTGAATCCCGTCAACAAGATCAATCCAGCCCTGACACACATTCCCGAAGCGATCGTGTCTTTAGCCAGCAAAACCTTTGGTATTTCAAAACTCGTGAGGGTAACGATGTAGGGCCCTTTCGCTACAGATCCGAAGCAGAAAGCAATCTTGATAGATTCCTGGAGCAGCTTAAAGAAAAATTCCAGCAACGCAGATAACTCTTCCGGGCTTATTTGCATTTTGGCTAGGGGGCCTGGTATCTGCAGGATTTGATCGCCCGTCATTTTTGGGGTATGCACTACCCACCCAAAAAAAATACTGGCCTTGCGTTAATCTCGCTAATAGCTCGTCTCTCTGACTTCGCCCTTCTCTTGCTGGATCACCTTCTATATAAGATGACCAAAACTCAATGAATGGAAGGGTGTCCTGTAGCTATTTTCTGGCTCGCGCCTTCCTTATTATTCTTTTTTAAAGCTTAATGAAACTGAGTTTATGCAGTAACGCAATCCAGTCTCTGGCGGACCATCTGGAAAGACATGGCCAAGATGGGAATTACATTTACTGCAAACAATTTCAGTTCTCACCATACCATGAGAATGATCTGGAATCTCAGTAACACTTGAAGAATTAGCTGGCTGATAGAAACTAGGCCAGCCTGAACCTGAATCGTATTTTGTTTTAGAAGTGAAGAGTGGTTCACCACATGCGCCGCAAGTAAACATACCCTGCTCTTTAAAATCGTTATATTTCCCGGTAAATGCCCTTTCCGTACCCTTTCCTCTCAGCACGCGATAACTCTCAGGATCCAACTCCTGCCGCCATTTTTCTTCTGATTTCACTATCTTTCCTGATATCTCTTCATTCACCACTTTTAGGATTCCTATTTACTTAAACATGAATTCTAGGTATCGAACGTAACTTGCTGTATAATAAGCATGTTTTTTTATTATCTTAACACAGTAATGTTTTGTCAAAAATCAAATTACATTACATCGTAGCCTAATTGGCCGACTACACGGAAATGGAACAAATTGAATCAATAGTAGAAACCTCAATGGATAGCATCGAGCTCTCGGACAAGCTTAGCAATGTCTGTTACGACATTCGCGGCCCTGTACTACAAGAAGCGAAACGTTTGGAAGAAGAAGGACCCCAAAAGTTCTCAAATTAAATATTGGTAATCCGGCCCCTTTCGGCTTTAGCGCGCCTGATGAAATTTTCTACGATGTAATTCAAAACCTTTCTGCCGCTCAAGGTTATAGCGATTCAAAAGGTCTCTATTCTGCTCGCAAGGCCATCATGCAGGAGTGTCAGAGATTAAATGTTCCGCATATAGAGATAGATGATATTTATCTGGGTAACGGTGTCAGCGAGCTAATTAGCATTTCCATGCAAGCCCTAATCAATGATGGGGATGAAGTTTTGATACCTTCCCCTGATTACCCATTATGGACAGCCTCTGTAAGTCTTAGTGGCGGAAATCCTGTTTATTATGTCTGCGACGAAGAAGCAGACTGGTATCCATCAATCTCGGACATTCAATCAAAGATTAATTCACGCACTCGCGCCATCGTCATCATTAACCCGAATAATCCAACGGGTTCAGTATACAGCCAAGAAATATTATTGGAGTTAATCGATCTAGCACGCCGCAACAAACTGATAATTTTTGCCGATGAGATCTACAGCAAAATTATTTATGACGATGCAGAGTTTATTCCCATTGCCTCCCTGAGCGAAGACATCTTCACAGTCAGTTTCAATGGATTGTCTAAATCTTATCGCCTTGCTGGTTTTCGCTCTGGCTGGATGATACTGAGCGGACCAAAGCATTTAGCAAAAAGTTATATCGAGGGGTTGGAAATTCTTACCAACATGCGCCTTTGTGCCAACGTGCCAGCTCAATACGCGGTACAAACAGCACTCGGTGGTTATCAGAGTATTAATGAACTCATATTACCTGGTGGACGCCTAAAACAGCAGCGCGATGCGACCTGGGAGTTGTTAAAACAAATACCAGGGGGTAAGCTGCGTTAAACCAATGGGAGCAATCTATTTATTTCCAAGGCTTGATCCGGCAGTCTATAAAATTGAAAACGATGTGAGCTTAATCCTGGATATTCTTGAACAAGAAAAAATTCTCCTCGTACAAGGCAGTGCCTTTAATATTCAAGACAATAACCATTTTCGTATTGTATTTTTACCTCGCGAAGACGAATTGCAGAAAGCTATTCACCAAATTACTAACGTACTGGAACAATACCGCTAGTCCGGCTATGCAGCCAATTTAAGCACTTAACACTTTAATTACTTTTTGTTCAAAATCGTTTTTCCCTTGATTAACTGCAAAGCCAGGCTCTTAATTTCTCTGCGCGGGAAGCAGGTCTTTGCGCGCCTGATCAAAATAAGCCACTACATTTTTTTCAGTAACCGCATGCTTAAATTTATAACTAAGTTTCTCTATGTCGAAACTACTTTCTAACCCTTGATCGACATTCTTTATCTGATACGGTTGCTCTTCACCATTTCTTAACTTTGCGTTACTAACATTAGTGCCCGAATCTAATTGAAAATAGTCGACAAATCCATCGCGCAAACTCGATACCGCAGCCAATTTAGATTCCATGGAATAACCAGCGATATGAGGTGTTGCCAAGTGAACTTTAGAAACTAATTCCGTTGATACATTCGGTTCATTTGTCCACACATCAAAGACATATAATATATCGTTGCGCTTTTTTAAGACATCTAGAACTGCATTTTCGTTCACTACGCCGCCCCTGCAACTATTTATTAACAAAGTGTTTTCCGGTAGCCGCTGCAGAAAATCCTCATCGATTAAATCACGAGTCGGAAAATCCCCTGAATTTGTTAATGGCGTATGGACTGAAATCACATCGCAGTTTGCAATCTCTTCAAATGAGCTAAATTCCGAAGATTTGTACCATTTACATTCTGAATCTGCTCAAGTGGCGGATCATTAATTAGAACAGTTGCGCCCAATGCATTTAGTTTCTGAGCAAATAGACTTCCAATTGCTCCGTATCCGAGAATACCGATTTTTAGGGAACGCAGCCTTTCTGCTTTTATGAGCTGCAGCTTACCCAGTACAACAAAACAATAATCCACCACCGCATTAGCATTGCAGCCTTTAGCGTCTTTAAAATGAATGCCCCGGGTATTTAGTAATTCCAAGTCGATATGATCAATACCACTAGTCGCAGACCCTACAAACTTTATAGAACTACCTTTTAACAATTCTTGATTTACTTCAGTAATAGAACGAACTAAAAGTGCATCAGCGTCCTGAGTATGAGCTGAGGTGATTTCCCTGCCAGGCACTAATTGTAATTCACCAAGATCGGCGAATATTTCGGATATGCGATACAAATCTGCATCGGCGACTATTTTTAGACCGGAAGGATTACTCACTATTGAGATTGTTAAACAGGCTAGTTAATCGATTTCTATCAGAATCACGAAACTTGTAGTGAGTTAGAAATTCAAAAAACTTTAGTTCATCAGGACTGCCTAACTCAAGATTTTTGAGGGAGGCTGAACCAAAAGCTTCTTGTTTGTCTTGGATCTCACAAACTATTGTTGCTAATTGTTTACTGAGGTTTGCTAATGGTCGATTTTCTTCCAAAGTCTTCGCTAGCCCTTTAGCTCCTCGTATCTCAAGGCTAGAAACAATATCTAAGTTTGCGTAAATGTCATCGATGTCCTGAAATTGTTGTAGAAGCGCTTTTGCCTTTACCGGTCCGACACCAGGAACTCCAGAGATGCAGTCTACTGAGTCTCCTATTAATCCTAGATAATCCGGAAACTGCTGAGGTGTTACACCGAACTCTTCTATTATGTCATTTAAGTGACGGCGACGATTGCCGTTGTAATCCCACACACAATCCTGCTCTGACTCTATAAGTTGAACCAGATCTTTATCTTTCGAAATGATAATAACCTGGGTCGAAGAATTGGCCTGCCTCACAGAATTGGCCAACGTACCAATAATGTCATCAGCCTCATAAACTTTACTAGCATAAGATGGAAGCCCAAAAATCGAACAAATCTCAGCACAACCCTTTAACTGCATCTCCAGATTTTCATCAGGAAGTTCGCGATTGGATTTATAGTCTGGGCTTAATTCATGCCGAAATCCACAAAACAGACTTTCATCATGAGCTATAGCTATATAGGTCGGCTTGGTGCGTCGCAGAAATTGTAATAGAAACTGTGTAAAACCAAATAAAGCGCTTAATTCTCCACCCTTTTCATCGAAGCTTTCAACAAATGGTGAGAAATGGGCCTGAAAAATATAGATAGAAGCGTCGACCAGATAGACTTGTGGCTGATGACTAGGCACAGAATTAATCTTGCTTCTTTTTTATAAGGTAGTGATAGAGTTGCCCTTGCTGTTCCTCAACAAGTAATTCATGACCCAGATATAAGCAAAATTTTGGAACATCCCGCGTAGTAGAAGGATCTGTCGCCACAAGCTTTAAAATCTGACCAGCTTCGATATCCCTGATTTTGTTATGCAATAACATCACCGGCTCGGGACAATAAAGACCCCTGGCATCCAGCTCTAATTCAGCTTCAACCATCCCGCCAATTTCATTTAGTTCATTTGGCACTTTTGACATAATGCTATATAACTTTCTGGTAGTACCCCCTACAACGCAGGAAGATACTACCTATTAACCGGCTAATCGAACAGTGTCGATTTCAGATTCTTAGATTTGATGGGGCAATCAGTGCTAATAATAAACGAAACACAGCAGCGTTCCCCTTGCATTAGAGCAAAAGTTTTCGACCGTAAACCGTTATAATTTACGGTGAAATTATTGCGCAAACATAATCTATCTAAATCCAATGACCAACTTCCTTTGCAATAAGATTCTTTCATACTCAAAATGATTATTGAGACTTTTACTATAACAAGTCAGGAAGTCGCTAAAAAAGACTTAGCAAACCCAAAAAACATTGATGAGTTATTCTTATTGCAAACAAAAATCGGGATTGACAAAAAGCTTCCGCTCACCAAAGAGCAAAATGTGTCCAATATTTCGGTACGGTCTAACTGCTCTAGGTGATCCGCACCAGATTGCAAGTTTGACTCTGCTCATCAAAAAATAACTTAACTTCGCCAGATTCCAACTGCCCGCACTACCCGCTTAATCTTGTCCTCCAAGGTATATTCTCGCTGCCCATATTCAGTCCCTTCCCGAGAAACAAATTCCTCAATAACGCCTCTTAGGGCATCTCCAGAAAGCTCTGTATACGGAATTTCCACTAATTACCCACCTAAAGCTAGCCATTCTTATTGAGATTGATCATGCAGCCAAATGTACTAAAACATATAGACCATAACTCTGTTAGGCTACGTGATCTATTTTAAAACAATGTGTTAACGGTTCATAAGCTGATCACTACTTTATAAAGTTAATAAGCTTAAGTTTTTATAATGCAGCGCAATCGCACTGCTGCTGTTAACTTGTGGACCACTTACCGGGTTCGCGATAATGATTCATTCCAAGCTTCGCTCAGAGGCGGCTTAATTCCACTCCATACTGGACCCATCGAATTCGAAAGCTATCAACTACCAGAATTTTGCCTGGGAAAGGTGAAAAGCACGTGAAGAAAAGATGTTAGATGTTTGAAAGTTGTAAACTAATTAGACGATTTCAACAACATTTAGCTGTAAATCTGAATCCAAATTTTTTCTAAGCTCTTTAAATGGAAACTGATCAGTATCTGCCAATTGCGAAAGAGAGACATTCGCAATACTTCGAAAAATTGATTCAATTCGACCAGGATTATTTTTTTCCCACATTTTGCAACATGGATTTGATCACTTGTCTCTGCAAGTTATCCTGACTGCCACAGAGATTGCATGGAATTATTGGAAACTCCATTAGCCCAGCAAATTTAGAAATTTCACTTTCTTTACAATATGCCAGCGGTCGAATGACGACATTTCGTTTGTCATCGCTTAGGAGCTTTGGCGGCATTGCTTTGAGTTTACCCCCATAAAACATATTAAGAAAAAGTGTCTCAACAATATCGTCACGGTGGTGTCCCAAGGCTATCTTATCGGCACCTATCGATTCCGCATAGTTATAGAGAATTCCTCGCCTTAATCGCGAACATAGGCCGCAATACGTTTTCCCTTCTTTAATTTTTTCCGTAACTATAGAGTAAGTGTCCTGTTCTATGATTTTGTAATCAACTTCAATAGATTTAAGATAATTTGGTAAGACTTCTTCCGGAAATCCTGGTTGTTTTTGATCGAGATTTACCGCATGAATCTTAAAATCAATAGGCGCGTGTTTTTGAAGATTTAAAAGAATATTCAACAGGGTATATGAGTCTTTTCCACCAGAAAGACAAACCATTACCAAATCGTCGTCTTCAATCATATTGAAGTCGGCAATTGCATTCCCTATATCACGGCGCAGATTCTTTCTGCTGCGATTGAGCTTTAATTGATCTGGTTGTATGGCCATTTGACTCACGGTTTCATCAGACTCGTTCAAATACGGTTGCGATGCCTTGCCCCAATCCGATACACATCATTGCCAACCCTATTGTAACGTCCAGATCTTCCATATTATTTAGCAAGGTAGTTGCTATTCGAGTACCAGAGCATCCAAGAGGATGACCTAACGCAATAGCGCCCCCTCTCAGATTTACTTTATCGTCAACAACATCCATAAGTTGCAAATCTTTTAGAACTGGGAGTGATTGTGCAGCAAAAGCTTCATTTAATTCCACGCATTCCACGTCATCGATGGAAAGCCCCGCTTTCTTAAGTGCTTTTTGAGTAGCGGGCACTGGACCATATCCCATAATGGAAGGGTCTACTCCTGCGTAGGCCATACTCCTAACTTTGGCACGAATTTTTAAATTCAGTGACTGGGCTTTTTCTGCAGACATGATCAACATAGCGGAAGCACCATCCGAAATTTGTGATGAAGTGCCAGCTGTCACAGTCCCGTTAACTGGGTCAAATGCAGGTCTCAGCTGTGCCAATCCTTCCATACTTGTATCAGGACGAATAGTTTCATCATGTTCAATTAGGGATTTATTACCACCTGCATTGTGACCTTCCATGGGTATTATTTCATTGCTGAAACCACCGCTGCTTCGAGCCTGATCCGCTCGAGTATGTGAGCGCACTGCGAATTCATCCTGTTGTTCACGATCGATTCCATGCATTTTAGATAACACTTCAGCGGTCACTCCCATCATCCAGGAAGCCTTGGCAATATGTTTTGAAGCACTAGGATTTGGATCTATACCATGAGTCATACCGACGTGACCCATATGTTCAACGCCGCCTACCAAGAATTGATCACCATTGTTACTTTGAATCGCTGTCGCCGCTGTGTGTAAAGCAGACATGGAAGATCCGCAAAGTCTATTTACAGTTTGCGCACAAACCGAATGAGGAAGCACCGACATTAATGCTGCATTTCTAGCAACATTCCATCCTTGCTCAAGTGTCTGGTTGACGCAACCCCAAACTACATCTTCAGTTTCTTCTGGCGAAACATCTGGATTCCGCTGAAAGATTGCATTGATTAATCGGGCCGACAATTCTTCTGCACGAACATTTCGGAATGCTCCACCTTTGGAACGCGCCATAGGGGTTCTAATTCCATCTACGATCACTGCATCTCTTGTATGCAAACTCATTAATTTATCCTCCTATCCATAATAGGTCCCGCCGGTGGCACCCTTTTCGCTCATCGTGTCTGTTGGAGTGTATAGCTCACCCATCTCTGAGTACTTCTGGGCTATTTCGCAAAATTTGCTAACACCAAGACTGTCTACATAGCGGAGTGCGCCACCGCGGAATGCTGGATATCCCAGTCCTAGAATCAGACCCATATCTGCTTCGATTGCCGTTCCAACAATATTGTCTTCAACGCAACGTGCTGATTCTATACACATAGCAACCATCATACGCTCAACGATTTCTTCATTAGTAAATTCTCGCGCACTACGTTGCACCGACGCTACTAACGAATCAATCTCTGGGTTCGGCAACTTTTTCGGCTTTCCTCTTTTATCTATTTCGTACAAATAAAAGCCTTTACCGGTCTTTTGTCCGAGATCATTTTGATGGTACAACTTATCGATTGCACTATCGAAATCCAGATTCATACGTGTAAATCCTGTTGCCATCACTTCCTGACAGTGCACTGCGGTGTCAACACCGATTACGTCAGTAAATAGCTGGCCCCATCGGCCAACCGAAACGTTCCATGGCTTTATCGATCTGACGAAAGTCCGCGCCATCGTGAATCAATCTAGAAAATGCTCCAAATATGGAAATAGAATGCGATTTACAAAAAAGCCGGGGCAGTTATTTACACTATAGGTGTTTTCCCCATTTTCTTGGCTAGGCTACTGTGGTTGCAATAGTGGCTTCACTGCTCTTCTCACCTTTTATAACTTCTACTAAAGGCATTACCGGTACCGGATTAAAAAAGTGCATACCGCAGAAATTTTCAGGTCGCTTCAATGCGGTAGCCAACTCATCAATGGAGATGGTTGATGTGTTAGAGGCGATAATAGTGTCGCTCTTACTAAAGATTCCAGTTCCCCCAGGACTGATTGCTTAATTCCAGTGTTCTCTACGATTGCTTCAACGATTATGTCGGCCTTTTCAAACCCATCATAATTCAAGGTGGGGGTAATATCCGACAAACTGAAATCATCTTCGTGCATCCAGTCGTCCGCGTGCCATGCGCTTTCTAAAAGTTTCCCGCTTCTCCCATACCCAGGTCGACCCCCTCCTGGGCAATATCTTTCATTATGATGGGAGTCCCTTTAATGCTGACTGGTAAGCGATTCCCCCGCCCATAATTCCAGCACCTAATACTCCTGCCGAATTCACTTCCCCAGCATTGGCAATTTGTTTTTTGGCTGCGCCTGAAAAGGGAAATTTATCATTGAGAAACATTTGTATCAGGTTTGCGGCAACTTCAGTTTTCGCGAGTTTCACAAACCCTTTATGTTCGATTTCAAGTGCGCCTGCTCTATCTGCTGTTGCTGCATCCTGCATCACTTGAATGATGGTCCCGGCGCGGGGTAGTTTCTACCGGCCTTGACGTAACCATAGCCTTGGCAGTTTCGAAAGCGACACTTAGTTCAATTGGAGTCAAGTAAGAGGCGAATTTTTAACCGCACGTATCTTTTTGTAATCGAGCTTTCCCGAATTGCATTGTGCAATTAGATCTTCACAGGCAGCGATAAGATTTTCATCTTCGACAATTGCATCAAGCGCACCTTCATTGAGAGCTTGATCCGCATTTATATGTGACCCGCTACTAATCCACTGATTAGCATTATCCGCTCCAATTAACCGTGGCGTTCTAACTGTGCCGCCAAAACCAGGTAAAATTCCCAGCTTTACTTCTGGAAATCCAACGACCGCCTTAGCTGTTCCTATACGGTAGTCTGTCGCTACTGCGAGCTCAAATCCACCACCCAATGCGACTCCATTAATGGCGCTAATAGTTGGGAATGGCAAATCTTCGATATCGCTAAAAATCTTATTCCCTTCCCTTAACCACTGCAAAATGGATTCTTCAGAGTCAGAAAACATGGCAGTGAATTCGGTAATGTCAGCCCCAACAATAAAAGCCGGCTTTGCGCTGGAAAAGATGACACCAACTACCTTTAGGGATTGCAAGACAGCTACCGCTTCTTGTAACTCTCTCAGGGTTTGCTGATTAAACTTGTTAACCGAAGAATCTTCTAAATCGAAGACTAGATTAGCAACTCCTGACGGCAATACTTCGACGCTGAGCGTTTTGCCCGAATAAATCATATGTTCACTCCGTTTAAGATCGCTTAAAACCTGAGGGGCGCATTATACCTTCGCCTCAGGCAATTACGAAACCACCGCATGAGTGCCTCGGCGCCCGTTATTTGGGTTATTATTAGAAGATTAAATTTAATAGAGAGCATTATGCATTTTGTATTTTTCATATTCTTATTTGCAGTGCAGGTAAGCTTTGCAGCCGATGAAGTCATCGTTGATAGCAATGGCGTGATATTGCTTTATCACCATGTAGCTACCGATAGCCCTCCCTCTACCAGTATATCTCCTGAGGACTTTCGCGGACATTTAGACTATCTCCGTGACAACAACTTTAATGTAATACCCTTGGACCGGTTAATAGAGGGATTGCAGAATAAAGAGATACTTCCTGATAAAGCAGTCGCCATTACTTTTGATGATGGCTATATCTCGATCTATGAGACAGCATTTCCTATGCTTCAGTCTTACGGCTTTCCTTTTACGCTGTTTCTAAGCACGGGCCCGATAGATAGGCAACAAACCAATTACATAAACTGGGAACAGATCAAGGAAATGTCAGACGCAGGTGTCATCATCGCGAATCATATGGTTGAGCATCCCTATATGCTTGAGCGCGAAGATAGGGAAAGCGATGCTGACTGGATTGCTCGTCAAGAAACAGAATTGCTCTTAGCCGAACGACGAATTTTAGATGAAACTGGACAGTCTCATCGTTATCTTGCCTATCCTTATGGCGAGTTCGACCCGACGATTAAAAACCTACTAGCCGAACACAACTTTGTTGGCCTGGCACAAAATTCTGGCGCCATAGGGGTTTATTCTGACTTTTTTCGCCCTTCCTAGATTCCCCCTAGCATCTATCTATGCGAATTTAGATACGGCACGACAGAAAATGGATACAAAAGCTTTTAACGTTGAACTATTAGAACCTGTTTCCCCAGTCACTACTGTGCGCAACCCCAGCGTAACTCTGCAATTCAATCCAGGAAGCTACAATCTTTCTCAAATTGGTTGCTTTGCTAATAGTCAACCTTTGCCAATGGAATGGATTGATCGCGAGAATGGAATTCTAGCTATTACACCAACTGAAGAATATCGCGGAAGACGTTGGCGATATATTTGCACAGCACCTGCCCGGGTGAGCGGCGCTTCTATTGGTATTCAGTTCAGTGGATAAAGTTAGATTAGATGTCTAATCTTCTATCACGCTTGCGCAAATCGTTTTGCAGAATAATGGTCTGCACTTCATTTACATAATTATCTCCACGCTCAGAATATCTACCCAATCCAATAGCTAATGACATCGGATCAAATGGAAGATTGCGGTCACGCATTCGTGACCGCAGATCTCGAAGGTAGGAATAAGAAGCGTGAGTATTTATATTAAGTAAGTATGCTTGAACTGCACTACCAATCGATTCAAAAGACCGAACTTCGTGATTTGCTCCAGCTCTTCTTCGTGCAGGAATGATTCCGCAGCCAGGATCATAACACCACTGCCCAAAAATATTATTCCCTTGTAACGCAAATCTTGAAGTTCCCCACGCAGATTCGTTAGCTGCTTGAGCCAACGCTAGCGATACAGGTAGCACATCTACTCTTAGCATTAACTCATTTACAATTTCTCTTTCAGAACGCTTTTCTGTTTCTATTCGATAATCTTGAGCAAGGTTTAATACCCAGCTTCTTTCTAGCTCACTAAATCCAACTCCACTATTCGCTATACCAACATAGCTCTTTAATTCATGACGGGTCTGAATAATAGATTGGCTCTCTGCAACCACATAATCTTCGAGGTAATCAAAGAACTGTAGTTTCTTTAAAGAAAGATCTTGTATGGAAGCAAAATCAGGAAAGACTGTTATTGGTGGCAGTTCGGCACCTTTAACTTCCGTCTGCCTCAAGTCATTGTCTAAATTCTGGAAAGTGACGATTATCCCAACCATTGCAATTGCTACTGTAGTCGCAATAGTTAATTTGATTTTTCGGGTGTCGCCTTGGGTCCAAAGTTGAATCCAAAACGATTTTTCATTTTTTGACGAACTCATAGTCAATAATGTTGAAATACCCGTTTCACTACTTTGCCTGAAAATTTACCATTCAGACCTAGGTTGATTGCTTGATAAATAAAGTTAGGTAAACGTTACATCTATCTGATAATTATGGTTTTGGATTGTCTGGCCATATTTCCCCAAGTTCCGGAGAAACAGTAATTATTTATTTATCGACCTGATTGAGAATATCACAATAGTAAATTTTTACTTAGGAGATATCATAGAGATTGTTCTGACTTTGCTCTGAATATTACAAGTTTGGAAAGATTGATCAATTTTTAATCGAAAATTTTAATTAGAGTAATAATTGTCTGAATCACCCCAGATTTACTGCCGCCACGGCAATCGGGAGAATCTGGAATCGCACCATGACGTGTTTGCCACTCACCAGGGGTATATAAATGAAGAGCGAGTGCGTGAACGGGAAACCACTTAATTCATCCGCTAATATTTCGTAAACATTTTGATGACGTTTTACTAATGATAAATCTTCAAAATCTGTAGCAACAACCGTTAACTTAAAATGTGATTCGGTAGCTAACCCACTATGCATATGACTTTCGTTTTCGACTACAACGTATTGCGGGCTTAAACTAGATAAAATTTTGGATTTAATAACTTCTTGTACACTCATAATCTTTTTTCACAATTTATCTTCGCTGTACTGGTTAAGATAATTATACGCTATTTACTGCTATAAAAAGGATTGCTGAAATGGCTATAACCTGGTTTCCAGGACATATGAACAGAGCGACAAAGGAACTGAGAAAGCTAGCCAAAGTCTCTGACCTAGTTATCGAGTTGCTTGACGCTCGGGCTCCAAATGCTAGCCGTAATCCTTTATTAGCTAGTATTGCACCAGAACTACCAAGAATATATGTGCTTAGTAAAGCGGATCTTGCAGATCAGGAAACGACCGCTCAATGGTACGATTATTTTAAACAGCAAGAATCCAAAACCTGCCTAATTAGCTCTATAGAGAATCCGATTTCCGCAGGCAATTTATTAGCTGCAATAATTAATCTTTCAATTGAAATTAGTGCGAATTCTAGTAAACAAATGATAGTCGCCGGAATTCCGAACGTTGGGAAATCCACTTTTATCAATAAAATTTGTGGTCGCAAAGTAGCAAAAACTGGAAATGAACCTGCAATTACTAAAAGGCATCAAAGAATAAAATTACTAGAGAATGTCTATCTAGTTGATACGCCAGGGATGATGTGGCCAAAGCTTGAAGACCAAGAGGCTGCCTATAAACTTGCTGCCATCGGCACCATTAGAAATACCGCTATCGACAGCGAAGAAATAGCCTGGTTTACCGCTGAATACCTACTTGAACATCAAACGGGTGCACTCAAGAATCGCTACGGGGTAACCGCAGAGCTGCAAACCGCAGAACAAGAAATTGAAGCGATCGCAAAAGCCTCAGGCGCTAAAAATAAGGGCAGTCGCATTAATACCATAAAGTGTCTGAAACATTACTAAATGATTTACGCTCGGGTAAACTAGGCCACTTTAGTCTGGAATCCCCACCGACAGATTGATATTCCAATACACAAATTTAAAACATACCTAAGGATTTTCTTTTTCCATGACAGAAGTGAGCAAAGATAAACCGACTCAGAATTCCTCTGCCTGTAAGCCCCAAACAATTTCATCCAGCCTTTGAATGGCTCAGAGCGAACATATAGCTTCATTAAAATAGTTATGGAGAAGTATGTGCATCGGGAAAAAAGAGCGCTTCACTATCATCTGTCAAGCAATAACATTGAGAATGTTTTTCTAGTGGCCTTTAGAACCGTACCAATGGATTCCCCGGTGTAGCTCACATTTTGGAACACACGGCCTATGCGGTAGCGAGCGTTTTCCTGTGAGGGATCCATTCTTCATGATGATTCGGCGTCATTGCAAACATTTATGAACGCATTTACCAGTAGCGACTGGACCGCCTACCCCTTCGCTTCAAAGAACAAAAAAGATTTTCAAATCTACTTAACGTTTATCTTGATGCCGCATTCTTTTCTAGACTAGACGAGCTCGATTTTATGCAGGAAGGTCATCGCCTTGAATTCGCAGAATTTGGGCACTCTGTTCCGAACTGCAATACAAAGGGGTCGTCTTTAATGAAATGAAAGGTGCCATGAGTTCCACAAACAGTGTGTTGTGGCAAACTATGAGCAAACATCTATATCCAACTACTACTTATCATTACAACAGCGGTGGTGAACCAGAAGACATTCCCAACTTAAGTTATGAACAGCTTAAATCTTTTTATTCAAGTCATTACCACCCAAGCAATAGCGTCTTCATGACCTTTGGCGATATTAGCGCCCAGGAACATCAAACACAGCTTGAAATTTAGCTCTCTCAAAATTCAAAAAAATGGATGTAAACATTCAGGTGGATGACGAAAAAAGATACGACAGCCCATTGCACGTTGTAGAAAAATATGCGGCTGACAGCGATGAGCCTGATAAATCGCACATAGTTTTAGGCTGGCTACTTGGTTATAGCACCGATTTAAGCGAGGTATTTAAAGCACAGTTGCTATCAAGTGTATGCTTGATAATAGTGCAAGCCCACTACTAAGGGCGTTAGAAACCACAGATCTGGGGAGTCGCCTTCTCCTATGTGCGGACTTGAAGACTCCAGTCGAGAAATGAGTTTCATGGCAGGCCTTGAAGGTGAATGCAGACAATACCGAAGCTGTTGAAGCTCTGGTAATAAACACACTGGAAAGCATTGTTAAAAACGGTATTCCGCAGAATCAGGTGAGGGTGCGCTACACCAACTTGAACTAAATCAGCGAGAAATTTCAGGCGATAGTTACCCCTATGGTCTACAACTAATCTTGACGGGGTTATCCACAGCCTTGCACCGGGGCGACCTATTAGCTTGTTAAATATCATACCGTTTAGATGAACTTAGAGAAGCGATCAAAAAAGAGTTTTTTATTCCGTCATTGATTAAAGAAATATTACTGAGAACAACCATCGTATTACGCTAACACTAAATCCCGACCCTAATCTTGCGGCGGAAAAAGCTGAAGCTGAAAAATCTAAACTTGCTGAAATTAAAGCCAGCCTTAGTCCTGATCAAATTACGCATATAATAAATCGGTCTAAAGCCTTAGCTGAAAGGCAGATGCAAGAAGACGATCCAACTATATTGCCCAAAGTTACATTAGCTGATGTGCCTTCAACAGTGGAAGAACCCACTTACACTCTGCAAAAACTGGACAACTCGCGACTCAACTGTAATTTTTATCGACAAGGAACCAACGGTATAAGCTATCAGCAGATTGTGGTAGAGCTGCCACAGCTTAGTGCAGAACTGCTAAATGTCCTTCCCTTATATACCTCTTGTTTGCCAGAGCTAGGTATTGGCAATAAAGATTATGCTGAAGTTCAAGTCTGGCAATCTAAAATTAGTGGCGGCGTGAATTGCTTTAGCAGTATTCGCAGCCACTCTGATGATGAGCAATCGGTTAACGGCTATGTGACTTATTCCTCTAAATCTCTTAGCGTTAATCACAATGAGCTGACAGATCTTTTGCACAAAATGCTAGGGAATGCACGTTTCGACGAGAATCAACGACTCGCTGAATTAATCGATCAGATCTGCGCGAGAAAAGAAAATAGCATCACTGGCCAGGGTCATAGCCTCGCCATGCAACTTGCTTCCAGCAAAATGAATCCTACGGCATATTTGTCACACAATTTCGGCGGGCTCGCCGGCATAAAACAATTAAAAGCAATCAGGGGAAATCTAGATAAGCCTGACACAAGTGCCGGACTAATGGAAAAGTTTGAAGAATTGCATCAACAAATTATGGGCGCAAATAAGCAAATCTTATCCATCGGTGAAGACGCGTCTTTTGTCACGATGCTGGCTGAGCTAGATGCAAAATGGGACTCGAATCTGTCGCTTGGCAATCAAAACAGAATTAGTTTGCCAGCTATCCGAGAGCGAGTTAGAGAAGCGTGGGCAACTTCAACACAAGTGAATTTCTGCGCCAAAGCATACCCTACAGTCCCATCCGCACATCCTGACAATGCAACTTTGCATGTGTTGGCAGGTTATCTTCGTAATGGCTTTCTACATCGAGCTGTTCGCGAACAGGGAGGTGCCTATGGCGGTGGTGCTAGTCAGGATGCAAATTCTGCGTCCTTTCGATTCTTTTCTTACCGAGATCCTCGTTTGGAAGCAACTTTAGATGACTTTGATGCATCAATTCAATGGGTATTGAACGAGAGACAAGCCGAGTACCAATTGGAAGAAGCTATTTTAGGAGTAATAACTACGATGGATAAACCTTCGTCACCTGCCGGAGAAGCCAAACAGGCTTTCTATAATCGCTTATTTGATCGTAGCCTGGAGCATCGAATGGAATTCAGGCAGCGGGTCCTGAGCACCACTCTTGAGCAACTGAGAGACGTAGCCGAGCGCTATTTTGAAGTCGAATCGGCCAGCATCGGAGTGATTACCAACCGAGAATCCGCAGGATAGCCTCGATTCTCTGCAATTAAATGTAGAAAATATCTAATTTTTCCAATGATTTAGTAGAACTTCCAGAACATATGAAAAATAGTGCGAAAAGTCAGTTTTTTAGGGCTTTCCGGGAACTTTCAGAACAAGACTTGGTCTGACTAGGGTAGGTAGATGTAAAACAAATTGTGGGTTTGTTTCATTTATCTCTCCCTTGATAGTAAATTAAGCCCAACACCAATGGTTGTTGGGCTTTTTTTTAGCAAGCGATTTTCTCATTTCTACCCCTTTCCAAATCCATTCGGATCCCAAATGTCTGTCATGTTCCCCAAGGTGCGATTTCCTCGATAGTTGTTTTAAAAGGCATCATTTTCACCCAAAAAGGCTTTATGTGGTTGGCTATAGAATGGCAGAAATTGGTCGATTATCTTGACCAATATGGCTATATCGCAAATCTGCGAACTTACGGCAAATTATTGGAATCAAAGACGAAATCGACCCTTTCATAAAGTACTTACAATTATTGTCCATTTACATATACTAGGCCCCACCTGAGGGCCTCACGCACTTATTGACGAATAGATAGTATGAAGCCAACTGACATATCCGATCCCGATTACTTCCATAAAGTGGTGGACTGCCAGTGGGCATGTCCTGCCCATACTCCTGTGCCAGAATACATCCGTTTGATCGCTGAAAAGCGCTATACCGATGCCTACATGATTAACTGGCAATCAAACGTATTTCCAGGAATTTTAGGGCGTACCTGCGATAGACCTTGCGAGCCAGCGTGCCGGCGCGTTCGAGTGGAAGAACAACCAGTTGCTATTTGCCGATTAAAACGAGTTGCGGCCGACTACAAATCCGATATCAAAGATAGATTGCCTTCCGTTCCAAAGAAGAAAAACGGCAAACATATAGCTTTGATTGGAGCGGGTCCTGCATCTTTAACTGTGGCGAGGGATTTACTTCCTCTAGGTTACGAAATCACCTTGTACGAAAAAGATGAATTAAGTGGTGGCGCAATGCGCACCCAGATTCCTCGTTTTCCGATTACCTGGCGAGGTATTAGAAGAAGAGCTGCATTACATTCTTGATATGGGAATAAATTGCCGCTTCGGTGAGGAAATTTCCAGCATGAAAGATTTACTCAGGGAAGACTACGATGCAATTTTTGTTGGTACTGGTGCACCGTTAGGAAAGCATTTAGATCTTCCAGGTTATCAAGAAGCGAAAGAAAATATTCACACCGGAATCGAATGGTTAGCTAGCGTTGCTTTTGAGCATATCGACAGCATTGGTAATAAAGTAATCGTCCTTGGAGGTGGTAATACTGCCATGGATTGCTGCCGAACTTCGAAGCGATTAGGCGGAGACGAAGTTACGGTTGTTGTGCGGAGCGGCTTTGATGAAATGAAAGCATCTCCATGGGAAATCGAAGACGCGATGAACGAAGATATTCCCGTCGTTAACTTTCATGTACCAAAAGAGTACATTCTCGAAGATGGTAAATTAGCGGCAAAGGCGTTCGAGAAAGTTCGGAAAGAATATGATGAAAATGGTCGCCGCCTATTAATTTCTACTGGAGAAGATCCTGTTGTCATCCCTTGCAACGATGTACTTTGTGCAATTGGCCAAGACAATAGTTTTCCATGGATTGAAAGGGATCTTGGAATAGAGTTCGATAAATGGGAATTACCCGTTCTTAATAAAACAACGTTTCAATCTACTCATGAAAGAGTTTTCTTCGGCGGCGATGCTGCGCTAGGCCCCGATAATATTATTACCGCTGTAGCCCATGGACATGATGCCGCTCTTTCCATTCATTTATTATGCAACAATCATGATATTAACGATCGGCCTAATGCATTAACAGCATTGGACAGTCAGAAAATGGGGATTCATCAATGGTCCTACGATAATGACATCAGTAGTGATGTTCGTTACATCGTTCCTCATGCCGCTAAAGAACAAACCTTGAATGATCTAAACATGGAAGTTGAGTTAGGTTTCGACGAAGAGTTAGCCTTTGGTGAAACCATGCGTTGTTTAAACTGCGACATACAAACCGTATTCACTGACAATCTCTGTATTGAATGTGACGCCTGTGTGGATATTTGCCAACCGACTGCATCACTTTCACTCCAAATGCAGAGGAGCCAGATTTACGACAAAACATGTTGGCCCCAGCCACGAATCTGGCTCAAGACATTTATGTGTCTGATCTCCTACAAACTGGACGGATCATGGCGAAGAACGAAGACCTCTGCCTTCACTGTGGACTTTGTGCAGAGCGCTGCCCTACAGCCGCCTGGGACATGCGAAAATATCTCTTCAATACTGCTAAAGCGGAAAACGCGTGCCAGAGTTAGTCCATTCAACCAAAGTAAAAACTATACCCAAGGTAAATGACTTTGTGGTTAAGTTCGGCAACGTGAACGGTTCCGGATCTGCCAGCGCCAACAATATGTTTGCGAAGGCAATTTTTCGCATGGGAATTCCTGTTAGTCCACACAATATCTTTCCATCAAATATACAAGGCTTGCCTACCTGGTATGAAGTGCGGATCTCGGAAGACTCTTATTTAGGTCGACGTGAAGGCGTGGATTTGATGGTGGCTATGAATGAACAAACTATCAAAGAAGATATCGACGCTGTTATTCCTGGTGGCTTTGTCTTATTTGACTCATCGAAATCACTAAATAAAGAGCTAATTCGAGATGACGTTACCTATCTACCAATTCCACTAAAAGATATCTGTCTAAAAGAGTTTGATAAAATAGCACAGAGACAACTGTTTAAAAATATTGTCTATGTCGGAGCTTTAGCGGCTTTTTTAAATATTGATTTTAAGGTACTAACAGGATTAGTCAGCGATCAATTTCGAGGCAAAGAAAAATTAATCCTGCCTAACATTCATGCGTTGGAACTGGGACATCAATATGCCAGTGAAAATTTTGAGTGCCCACTTCCACTCCAGCTCAAAGCAACTAATAAGAATGAAGGTAAGATTTTAATTGATGGAAATACAGCTGTTGGACTTGGTTGTGTATATGGCGGCGCTACTGTAGCGTCTTGGTATCCATTAACTCCATCTACTTCTGTTGTTGATGCATTTGGCAAATACTGCAACCGCTTAAGAATCGATCCAGGTTCAGGCAAAAGAAAATACTCCATCGTCCAGGCAGAAGATGAATTAGCAGCTATAGGTATCGCTATAGGCGCTGGCTGGAACGGTGCGAGAGCTTTTACTGCTTCCTCTGGCCCAGGGATTTCCTTAATGCAAGAATTTTTGGGACTTGCTTATTTTTCAGAAGTTCCTGTAGTGCTATTCAACATTCAACGAGTCGGGCCTTCTACAGGCATGCCCACCCGCACACAACAAGGTGATTTATTAAGTTGTGCTTACGCTTCCCATGGCGACACTAAGCAGGTTCTCTTATTCCCTTCCACTGCGAAAGAATGTTTCGAACTTTCTGCAGATGCATTCGATATTTCTGATCGTCTCCAGACTCCAGTCATCGTGATGAGTGATTTGGAGCTAGGAATGAATGAGCAAGTTTGCGATCAATTAGTTTGGGATGACAAACGTCTCTATGATAAGGGTAAAGTTTTGACCGCAAAAGAATTGGAAGAAATCGAAAAATTTGGTCGTTATCAGGATATAGATAATGATGGGATTCCCTATCGAACTTTACCCGGAACCCATCCTAATAAGGGTAGCTACTTTACTCGCGGCAGTTCCCATGATGCTAATGCGGCTTACACCGAAGACGGTAATGTCTATGCAGAAGTTATGGATCGGATCGCGCTTAAGTTTGAAACCGCTCTAAATTACATACCGCAACCCGAAATTTCCGGCATAGATAAAAACCGATTGGGTATGATCTACCTTGGCACAACAACCAGCGCCATTCAGGAAGTATTAGATAGCCTCGCAAAGAAAGGTATCTCCTTAGATACCCTGCGTATCAAATCTTTTCCTTTCCATGAAAACATTAAAGAATTCATTGATGGCCACGACCTTGTTTATGTAATAGAGCAAAACCGTGACGCTCAGCTAAAGAGCTTGTTAAAAATTGAATTAAATACAAATGAAGATCAAGTGCACTCTATCTTGAGCTACAATGGCATGTTGATAACGGCACAACATATAGAGAGAGAAATACTGAAATCAATGCCCACTCTTGAAGCGACAAAAGATGTCCCAGCTTAGTTAAGTTTTAGATTAATAGCCTAATGAGTTATATCAACAAACCAAAATTCCAGCACCCTGAACTCGAAGAGAATGAAATCGGACTAACTCGTCGCGATTATGAGGGTACTTTGACCACGCTGTGTGGAGGTTGTGGGCATGACTCAATTAGCGCAGCTATCATTCAGGCGGCTGCTGAAATGAGCCTAGAGCCACATAAAGTTGCTAAGATTTCTGGCATTGGCTGTTCATCAAAAATACCCTCTTACTTCTTGAGCAAGTCCCACGGATTTAACTCGGTTCATGGTCGTATGCCATCGGTTGCGACTGGAGCGAATTTAGCTAATAAAGAGTTACATTATGTAGGAATTTCAGGTGACGGTGATAGTGCATCTATCGGACTAGGGCAATTCTGCCATATCGTGCGCCGCCGCGTTAATATGCTTTATATCGTTGCTAACAACGGTACTTACGGTTTAACCAAGGGGCAGTTATCTGCTACCGCAGATTTAGGGTCTAAAACCAAATCTGGCGAAGAAAGTCTTTACGACAATATCGATATGGCAACCCTTGCTATTGAACTCGGCGCCAGTTTTGTCGCCAGATCATTCTCTGGAGACAAGCAGCAATTAATTCCGCTGCTTCAGGCGGGTCTTACTCATAAAGGCTTTGCTTTTATCGATGTGGTATCACCCTGCGTAACTTTTAATAATACTGACTTCTCCACACACGGTTATAAAAACACCTGGGAAAACTATATCGCCCTTAGCCAAGTGGACTTTGTGCCGATGCGCAGAGAAATCACGACTAGCTACGATGCAGGTAAAGAAAAGGAAATTACCTTGCATGATGGTTCCGTAATTCACTTACATAAAACGGGAACTAACTACGACCCTTATGACAAGGAAAATGCTCTACATCATATAAATGAGCATAAGAAGAAAGGTGAGATTGCAACGGGATTGCTCTATATCAATCAGTCAACTTCAGATCTACATGAATTACAAGACACTGTAGACAAACCATTCAATCGCCTCAATAACCATGATCTGTGTCCAGGTAACGAAGTTCTGCGGGACATCAACGAAACTTTTAGATAGCTTATTTTCGATGTAATTTAATTAACTCATAGGCAAGTTTTATGTCTTGAGTTTTCTGTGTGGCTATTTCGATCATTTCTTCCGGCAGTCCCTTAGCCACTAACTTGTCAGGATGATGTTGATTCATCTGCTTGCGGTAGGCTCTCTTTATATCTGCGTCGCTTTTTTCCTCTGTTACACCCAACAACTCATAAGCAGCAATCAGTTTTTCTTCTGTAGATACCTGTTCGGCAAAATGTGCTTGCCCAGTCAGCCTTGATAGTAATTCATTAAACTGATTTTGGTTATAACCAAGATCACGCGCAATTTCTTCCAATACATGTTGTTCTCTCGTGTCCATTCGACCATCAGCAAATGCGTAGCAACGACGATTTCTAGAAACATTTGAACAAGATTTCTGCGGCGAAAGCTTTCTCTTTTGAATTGAGCTAGAACTTCATGGACTGGGAAGTGGGGCTTTTTACCTTCATTGAAGAGATTAATTGCAACAGTTCGCTGTCGTTCATTCAGATTCATCCGTCGCATGACTTGATCTGCCAAGGCTATTTCATCTTTAGTAACTCTACCGTCAGATTTCGCGATATAACCCATTACCGCGAACGTGGTGGTAAAGAAAACTGATTGAACTCTTTCTGTAGCACCAAGCCCAAGCGAGTCGTCTAAGTTTATGCCATCGAGACCAGTATCAAAGTAGTTTCCAAGCGCTGCTCCTAGCAAGGCACCCAAAGGACCACCCATCATGAACCCAAAGGTTCCACCTACAACTTTGCCCCACCAACTCATAATTGCTTGATACTACGATGAATAAAGAAATATCCAGGAGATGATTTGAATCTTATAGAAACTGCAGTTTACTAGGAAAGAAGACGTTGAAACCAATTTTTCTCTAAATTACGACGACAAGAGTTTAATTGAATGGCAAATCGCTCAGAATTAGTTTGCACGCGATCCGCCGCATCCAACAACCATGGTTTATCATGATGAGTTCCTCGCTGATAACCACCGTTGCCTTCGTGATAAGCGAAATACAGATTGCGGGCATCAAATGCAGAAATATTCTAATGCGTCGGGAATTTCCGTTGTACCAACCAAAAAAATCAATAGAGTCATCAAAATCAGATCTAGATGCACCCCCATTTCTGGAAGCCCCTCGATAATCATCCCAAGTGCCGTCTAGTGCCTGCGCATACCCATACGCGGACGAAGGTCTTGATCCGGGTATTACCCAGAGTACGCGGGTTCGATCAGGCTTGGCTCGTGCGTTAAAGCTCGACTCCTGATAAATGAATGCCATATTGACCGCGATTGGTATTCCCCAGCGATCTTCAGCAGATTTCGCCGCACTATACCAGCCTCTTCTGTCTTCAAATATCGAACAAACATTGGTGATATTATTTGGCTGCGAGGCAACACAGGCTACCAGAAACGAAATAACCAACAGCAGCAATAAAAGCCCGCCACTCTGAAAGAATAAAAGGCATTCTTCTTCGATGTTGAAATGTACTCACAAGTCTCTCCGTATTTATAAATATCGACCAAAGTCGAAGAAATATCAGAGAACCAAACCCTCCTAACTTAGACCATCAAGAAAGGATAAAAATTCCCCTTCATCGATGACCTTTACCCCTAAGTCTTCCGCTTGTGTCAATTTTGATCCTGCTCCAGGGCCTGCCACTACAAAATCTGTGTTTGTCGATACGCTCCCAGCAACTTTGGCACCAAGCCCCAGCAGCTTCGCTTTAGCTTCATTTCGCGGCATTGCTTCTAAGTACCAGTAGCACAAAAGTCTGTCCTTCCAGAGGTCTGACCCCAACACTAACATCAAGACCGGCCATTGAATTCCGGCATTTTTGAGCTTCTTTATCAAACTAAGATTGTCTTTGTTTTTGAAAAATACAGAAATATGTTTAGCCACAATTGGACCGATGTCTTCTACTTTCTCTATTTCCCTTTAGGAGTCGCTTTCACAATAGGGTCGACATCACCAAAATGATTAACTAGCGCTAGCGCAGTAGCATCACCAACTTCACGAATACCCAATGCAAATAGAAATCGAGGAATGTGTATCTTTGCTATTTTCTATTACATCCACTAAGTTTTGTGCAGATTTTGACCCCATGCGTTCCAGTTGAGATAACTGTTCAGTGTTAAAGAATAGATATCTGCGACATTTGAAATTAACTTTTCATCTACTAACTGATCAACCAACTTACTACCTAATCCTTCTATGTCCATTGCTGTCCCTGAAGCAAAATGCTTTATGGATTCTTTCTGCTGCGCAGGGCAAATAAATCTAGTGCTGCAGCGATACAAAACTGCTCCATCCTTTTCAATGGGAGAACCACAAGCAGGGCAGTTGTCAGGAAGGTTTACTTTTTTCGACTTTTTGTTTTTTTTCTGGATTCAACACTTTTACAACTTTAGGAATTACATCTCCGGCCCGTCTTACGACTACCATGTCACCAATTCGCAAACCCAGCCGTCGATTTCATCCATATTATGTAAGGTAGTATTACTTACCGTAACTCCCCCCACAAAAACAGGGTCCAAGCGAGCCACTGGAGTAATAGTCCCAGTTCTCCCAACTTGAAACTCAACATCTAATACTTTGGTGGACTTTTCCTCGGCAGGAAATTTGTAGGCCATTGCCCAGCGAGGACTCTTCGTATTCTGACCAAGGCTTGTTGCGTGATTAAGTCATCAACTTTTATTACCGCGCCATCTATTTCATAAACAAGATTGTCTCGCTTACTTAATAACGAAAAGCAGTAATCTAGGCAGCCGTCGATTCCTTTGGCAGTTTTACGGTCAGGATTCACTGGCAGACCGAGCTCTGCTAGCTCGTCAAATATTCCACTCAAGCGGGAGAAAGTTTGAAGCCCTCTACAATTCCTACGCTATAGCAAAACATTTCTAAGGGAATTTTGGCAGCCCATTTTTGAATAAAGGGCTGCCTGACAGCTCCTGCCGCTGTATTCCGTGGATTGACAAAGACCTTGTGCCTTCGTTCTTTGCTCTTTTGTTCAAATTTTGGGAAACCGGGCTTACTAAGGAATATTTCTCCTCTGACTTCCAGGCGAGAGCGATTTTTTTTATGGTTCAGCTTAAGAGGAATAGCCCGAATGGTTTTAACGTTGTGGGTAATGTCCTCACCTGTTACACCATCCCGCGAGTTGCAGCCCGCTTTAAAACAATCCATCATCATAAAGTAGGTTTAACTGCAATACCATCTACTTTCGGCTCACAGCTAAAAACCCAAAACTCTTCTTCCGATCCCAGGCGCTTCTTAATTCGAGTCTCAAAATCGCGTAAATCTTTTTCGCCAAATACTTTACCCAGCGAGAGCATAGCGTATTCGTGAGTAACCTGAGTGAATTGACTCAGCGGAGGCCACCTATCCGCTGGGTAGGTGAGTCGGGCATCGCAAAATCATATTCCTGCTCCAGCTCTTCTAATCGAATTAGTAGTGCATCGTAGTCCGCATCAGGAATTTCTGGACGTCGAGAGAATGATAAAGCCGATTATGATGCTTTATTTGTTTGCGAAGGGAAGCAACTTCCCGTTTTACTTTTGCAGGAATAGTCATAGTATGGGTATTGTAAAACTAGGCGCGGCTGCCGGCAGCCTTTAATTGGCGTAATTCAAAATCTCTAATACGTTGGCGATAGTGCTCGATGGTTTGCGCCGTCATGATGCTACGGTGATCATCTTTAAGCTCACCGTCAAGTGCACCACGCACTTGCTGAGCCACCTCTAACATTTGCTCAAAGGCTTGGAGATTATTTATTTGAGCAGGAAGCGCCAAGAAAGACTGATTCCAATGGGGGAGAATTCTTCCATTTCATTGAGATCAAAGGTGCCCGGATTGAGAATGTTTTGGGCCCCACTAAATATCAATGGGCCTTTATTCTTATTATTCAATCGATGGTGAAAAATATTCATCTCGCCGAATCTGAGGCCAGCAGTAACGAGTACTTGTAATAAATCATTCCCCTTTAAATACTCTGCCCTTTCCCGAGCCATTACATTGATTACAACCCCCTCGGGTTGATGATTTTTTTCTTGCTCAATACTTCGTCCTGCATTAGGAGATATCTCAACTCCGGACGCTCGAGCAGAAGCGGCCTCTTTGATATGAGCGATATTATCTTCTTCGAAAGCTTGATTAGTCGTTTGGATTTCATTCTCTGCTTCTTCAAACAGAGCCTCGTCTCTTGCTTCTTCTCTTTGCTCTCTTAGTGGTAGCTCTTTTTTCTCAGATCTACTAAATACCGAGAGAAATGACCTGAATCTGAATTTTTCTTTAGGTGCTACCGCAGTTTCTTCTTCGGGCCCATCATCCTCTAATAGCTCCGACTGATGTGTCTCTTGTTCGTCGGCGTCATGATGGCCAATTCGTTCCCCTGCGGTCATTGAAAATTCATCGAGAGAATCCTCCAGTGAACCACCAATTGTTGGCTCCTTCCTTTTTCTGTTTCCCCTGCCTCAGTGACAACTTTTTCATCTTCATCATCAAAATCATAGCCATCGATATCGTCGAATTCTTCATCCACAACATCGACTGATGAGCTCGAAGCTTGTCTGCTCTTAAACGCAGCAATGATTTCTTCGTCGGAAGCAACCTCCTCGTCAATTTCTTCTTTCTCATCTGAAATATCTGAGCTACCCCATTCATCGTCTGCGTAGGAAGAATCCCCAAAATCCTCTTCATGAAATCCTTCTGGAATCTCACCTTCTTCCTCGTCTTCCTCGTCTCCCCACTCATCATCTGGATAACTAGGCATGACCGAAGACAGATTATCTTCTCGATACATGCTTGGTCTTGAGTTTTCTGTGTCTTCTGTGTCTTCTGTGTCTTCGAAGTCATTACTGTCCCGTTCGTCACGATGATTATTGTCGCTGTAATCGAACAACACAGAATCAGGGTCTCCATAATTATCTTCTGAATAAGATAGGGACTCTTCGATAGTTTCTTCTTCCTGCGCTTCGCTTATTTCCACGGGGTCCATGAGGACCGGAATTGATTCTTCTCCTGATTCAGCCGCACCTAAGCCTAATGATGCGGCACGGATTTTGGCAGCCTCTATCGCACTATTTTTTGAATTAACTACTGCTAAGGAGCGCTCAACGACGCGCGCTCCGCCACTTGGAAGTTCCGCCATCTCGAGAGCATCTAAATCAACATCTTGAGGAATATTTTTATCGATAACTAATTTGATTTGGCCACGCCGTGCCTGCATGGCCACATATAGACCACGTAAAATAACCGCCACAATGGCCAGTCCTAACAAAAAAATTATCAGTTCGCGGGGGCTCATAATTGGTCAGCGAATTGAATTGATAAATTACGGAAAATTTCTAAGGTTATCTTACTGTTACTTAGATTTCTTTAGCGTGGAATCAAGACCAACGAACAAAAATAAATACGAAGATTAAATCGCTGCCAATTCGGCCGCCTCATCGATGTCTACAGCCACGATTCTTGATACGCCAGCTTCATGCATAGTCACCCCAAGCAGCTGATTAGCCATCTCCATGGTGATCTTATTGTGGGTGATAAATATGAACTGCACGTTTTCTGCCATTTCTTTCACAAGATTGGCATAACGACCCACGTTAGTATCGTCTAATGGTGCGTCAACCTCATCCAGCATACAGAATGGCGAGGGATTTAAATGAAAGATCGAGAAGACCAGCGCAATCGCTGTCATAGCTTTCTCGCCGCCAGAGAGTAGATGGATCGTGCTATTGCGCTTACCTGGTGGTCGCGCCATAATCGCGACCCCTGTATCTAGCAGGTCATCGCCAGTCATATCTAGATAGGCTTGGCCGCCTCCGAAAACTCGCGGAAATAGACTTTGTAGCCCAGTATTTATCTTGTCGAATGTTTCCTTAAAACGAGTGCGGGTTTCCTTATCAATCTTACGAATCGCATTCTGTAAGGTTTTTAGTGCCTTCTCCAGATCCTCGTTTTGGCTGTCGAGATAAACTTTGCGCTCACTCTGTTGCTCATATTCATCGATCGCGGCCAGATTAATTGGACCAAGCCGATGGATGCGATTCGACAACTTCTCCAATTCTTGCTCGCACTGCTGCTCTTCGAGATCTTCTGGCAGGTTCTGTAAAACTTGTTCCAGCCCAAATTGGGCTTCCTTGAGCTGCTCCAAAACGATATCTCTCTTCACGATGCACCCTCACTCTTAAGGCGAGCCTGCATGAGGTCTTCTCGAAGCACATTCTGCCCGTCCTGTAACTGATTCCTTGCTTGTTCAGGCTGCGAATAGTGTGTTCATTTTATCTACACGACTTTTCGCCTCCCCTAACTCTTTCTCCACTTCAAGGCGCTGGCCCAATAAATTTCCAGTCAGTGCGCATTTTATCGAGCGGTGATCAGACTCCGCAATTTGGTAGTGAGATACTCAATTCGCTCCTTGGAACGTTGTACCTGGCTGGCCATTCGGTCCATCGTTTCCGCGTAGACTTGAGAGAAGCTTGTATAGATTGCTGTTTTAGGCAAGTTTGTGCGCTAATCTTTGTCATTCCCTTTCTTTTTCACGAGCGTTGTCGAGAGCTTTTTGGGTTTTTCCCCCGGGGTGCTTCCATCTCTTCCTTCCACCAACGTCTTCCGCCATGCTATTTTAAAACTTTTTGCAGCCTAGAGCGGGCTTCAGCGGTGTGTTCTTCTTCCGTTCCAAGCTGTTTAGCTAGTTCTTAGCTCAGCAGCAAAACGCTCTTTTCTAGATATTGCCTCTTTTCTTTCGCTTTCTGAGCCTTATTTCGGAGTTAATTTCACCCAAATGCTTGGTTTTGTTGGCTAGATCGGTTTGCAATTGATCCCGTTCTGCTTCTTTAGTTTCTAACTCAGAACGTAGTTGAGATTGGTTTTGAGAAAGATTCTGAGATTGTTCATTTAATACTTTAATTTTTTTAAATAAATCAGAAATTAACCCTCGCCTTTCAACAATTGACTCCTGGTTAGTTTTATTACTTATCTGAATCCAATTAGTCCAATCCAAACCCCTTCTTTAGTAATTATCGAGTCGTTTTCACCGAGTTTTTCACGGTTAACCAGAGCTTCAGACAAGCTATTTGCGATATAAATATTTTTGAGAAGATCACTTACATCCCAATCACCGCTCGCTTTGGACGCAAGCAGAATCAGAGGTTCATTTGATTCCCGGGTTTAAAGCCGGATCGACGAGTAAGTCTATCAGTCCTAGTTTACCTTTAGGGAGATCTGAGAGTAGCTGCTCAACTTTATCCAACCTTCAAAACAAATTGCTTGCAAAGACTCGCCTAATACGGCCTCCACAGCTTTTTCCCATCCAGATTCGATGCGTAGGCCCTCTGCAAGACGCATTTCGTTACCAAGTCCTTTGGATTTTAAACCAGGGTTAATTTCTTGATTTCTTGACCGAGAGCAGCCTGTTGAAGCGCTTCTAATGACGCCTGCTTCCCTTTGCTAGTCTGTAATTCGCTGCGAACGGAATCCAGTTCTTCTGCACTGTTTTTAAGCTGTTGACGCATATCCTCTATCGTCGAAAGTAGAGTACCAGAATTGGATTGCAATCCCTCAATAGTTGTTTCTAAGTCAGCAGCCGCCGCAGTTGTTCTTCATGGCCACTGTCAATGGGCGCCCGTTCCAACTGCTGTAATTCTTCTTCAAGATTCTGCTTCCCCTGTGACCCCCTATCTACGATATTTTCTAGTTGCTGGATGCGAGATTGCTCTACTTCTGCTGTCTGACGAGGCTCTTCGGCACGTTGATTAAATTCGTCCCATTCCTTTTGCCACTGCCGCAGTGCCTGCTCGGCTTGAGCCAATCGCATGGCCGACTCCACTTCCATTTCCTTTGCGGGTTCCAGCTCAGGGGTTGACCGACTTCAATTCAGCATCTAGCTGAGTTTTTTTTTCTAAGATCAATATCCAACTCTTCCTGAGTTTGAGTCCAGCCTTCCTGGGTTTCGGTGAGATCCAGTTTTAGCTGGTCTACTCGTTCCATGTGGTGTTCAATAGATTGCTCGTTTCGAGCTATCTCATTACCCAGGCTATAAAATCGTGCCTGAACGTCACCTAATGCATCAGTAAGATCAGCATTGTCCGCGAGGTGCGTTTCTATCTTGGCATCGATTCCACGCTGATCTGCGGTTTTGGACTCGATACTTAACTCAAGAGAATTAGTGGATTCTTGATTCTCACGAATTTCCTCATCGAGGCTACGCCAACGCAAGCATTAAGATTTGCGGTTGTTACCCTTTCCTGCTGTTTTAATTCACCATACTTTTCCGCTGCAACAGACTGGCGTTTTAAATGCTGTAACTGACGAGCCAGCTCTTCCCGGATATCTGCTAGACGCTCCAAATTTTCCTTGGTGCGTCTAATCCGTCGCTCAGTTTCCTTTCTTCCCCTTTTTTTATACCTGGAAATTCCTGCTGCTTCTTCTATATAGACGCGCAGCTCCTCTGGCTTCGATTCGATTAGTCGGGACACCATCCCCCGCTCGATAAAGGAATAGCTGCGGGCACCGAGTCCGGTTCCGAGAAGTATGTCCGTTATATCGCGTCGTCGACAACTGTGCCGTTGAGAGAGTAAATTGATTGCCCTTCCCGATCTACTTTGCGCTTAATTGAAACCTCATTGAAGTTGGTGTACTCACCTTTTAGTTTTCGGTCATGGTTATCGAAAACAAGCTCGACACTTGCCTGACCAACCGGTTTACGGGCACTTGAGCCATTAAAAATAACGTCAGTCATGCTCTCGCCGCGAAGATTCTTAGCAGAGCTCTCACCCATCACCCAACGCACTGCATCAATTACATTCGACTTGCCACAACCATTGGGACCAACTACCGCCCTAAATTCGAAGGGAAATTGATTGTTGTTGGATCTACGAAGGACTTGAAACCAGCTAACTTAATATTCTTTAGACGCATTGAAGCCTCGGATTAAGTTGCAGGGTTTTCGACAAGGAACTGGGATCGCGTCTGGCCACTGAGACTGAATAAAGAAAGAAAAAAGACT
>BPDI01000034.1 GCA_019654215.1 Gammaproteobacteria bacterium
ACCAAATAGAAATGACTGTTGACTATAGGAATGGTGGCGGCCGGTATCTTAGTCGACGTTTTACGGGAACAATCGCTGGAGATTCTATGAGCGGAACTTTAGTGGCGACCCATGATGACTCTACTGGAACTTGGGTTGCGACCCGAAGAAATACCAATCGAGAATCAGAAGCAAGACCAATCAATATCAGTGGTATTTGGTCACGAATCTCCGCTGGAATGGAAAAAGTAGATTTGGACTATACGAGTACGGCTCAAGCAGTCGTCGATAATTACAGTCATCTAGATGATCCCGGTTTACGTTGCATTTCTCCCGGCCTAGTGAGGCTATCTGGTTGGCCATATCCAATGGAGATCATCCAAGGCGAAGACCAAATAACAATTCTTTATGAAAGCTTTCGAGAAGTACGACGCATTTATATGGACGACAGGGATATACCAGAGAATTTACCTGACTCAGCAATGGGCTATTCCAAAGGTTACTGGGAAGGAAGCACCTTAGTCATAGAAACATCTTTATTAAAACCTAATTTCGTAGACCAAGCAGGACAGCCAATATCAAATCAAGCAAAAGTAATAGAGCGTATAGTCATGAGCGAAGACGGAGAAAATCTCCGCAGTCAATTGACCCTGCATGACCCACAGAATTACCAACGACCAATAATCAGATTCAGGCAGTGGCGCAAGACACCTGAAGCAACAATGATGGAATATGACTGCGATTCTTATCCTTTTTACAGAGGATTGCAGATCGAAGGGAGATTGACAGAATTCCTAGATCGCGTCCGCCAAAATCAGAATCAATAATAAGCGATAATATATGGATTCGACACGTCGTAGGTTTGTCACGGGTCTAGCTACAATGACGTCAGCGAGCATTCTTTCCTGCAGTAATTCTCTAAATTTCTCGATCGACTCTCTAGATTTTAAGTCTAAGAATTACCCCGCCCTATCAGGCGCTTATCTTGATAATGCCGCTCGACATCCGATGACAATTGCGGCAGGCACCGCGGTTGGAGATTATGTTTCTGGCTTAAATAGCGGGGACGAGGTGGACGTTTCCTCATCCGTTCGCGCACAGTTTGCGACGCTAATTAATGCGAATGATAGCGAAATTACCTACGCCCCAAGCACCACTCTAGGAGAAAACCTTATAACTTCAGCTTTAGGCATGCCGACTAGTGGCGGTCATATCATTACTGATCCCCTTGCACTTTATAGGTTCATTTTATCTTTATGAACAACTTAAAAGACAGGGTATGGATATAACAATATTGCCAGTCCAGGAAGACGGCACTATTTCGCCCTATCAGTATGAACAAGCAATTCCCTGAAGAAACAGTCCTGATTGCTGTTTCACATATCTCATGGATTAATGGATTCGAACATGATCTAAAATCACTAAGTGATATTGCCCATGCAGCGGACGCATTTCTTTATGTTGACTTAATTCAGTCAGCTGGTAATACACCGATCGACGTCAAGGCGATGGGTATTGATTTCGCAAGTTGTGGAACCTACAAGTGGCTTATGGGAGATTTTGGACTTGCATTTCTTTATGTCAATAACCTCCATTTAGACCGTTTGAAAGCGTCCTTGGTATGGTTATTTGCAGACTACAAACTTTGTTGCGCCTGAAACCCATATGTATCCCCTTGACCCCCCAGGCAACCCACAATATTCGAGCTCTCGCAAAGCAGGAATAGAAGGTATTTTCAATGGATCTTTTCCACCCAGAATGATTGAAGCAGCAGCCAATGTGTCCCTTCAGATGATATTGGAAACAGGTGTCGAAGTTTTACAATCTCAGAGGCAGCCCTTAATCGATGCATTACAAACTACTTTACGGGAGCGGGGATTTAGGCCTTATACGCCATCCGACTCTAAATCACCAATAGTTAGTTTCATTAGAAAGAATTCCGAATCCTTTAATGAAAGACTAGCGCAAGCAAACATTTCCATATCCACTTATAGTGATAGATTTAGAATATCCCCTTCTTTTTATAACGACATGAATGATATTGATCGTGTAATTGAAGTACTTGGCAAAGCCTAAAATCAGATCGTCAAATTTAACCTTCAGTGATAATAATCACTTTTAATTATCACCACCACTAGCATAAATTACTTCGCCACTCTCTTGGGTTATTGTTACAGCCCATAGCTTGTTAGAGTTCTCCAAGCCTAAATTTCCTTCAACTATTATTCGGTCTCCGATTTTTATCGTGTCTGGCCCCCAACCTCGACGAAGAAGATTTTGGGGTGTGGAAGATTGGACATCCCACAATTCTTCTTCGCCCGCTTCATTTTTTACCGCAAAGAAAATATGCGCATGGGGATTAACGAATAAAACCTCTACCACCTCCCCTTCTCTGGCACCAAATAATTCATAGGAAAATTCTGCCGCAAAACTGTGATGAGCCATAGCATGAGTGATTATTTGCATTAGGCCTAAAGAAGTTATACCAATTAAAAGTATTAAGGTTTTAGAATTTGTATTCATGTTTATTGTGACCAACGGGGGAGGTATAAGCGTAAAAGATGAAGTCCAAGATTAAATGAAATTAAAGAAATGCTCATTCTTCGCATGAACGCGCATTAGGATCATCTAGCAAGGTTAATAAGTCTATATTATTAAAAGTCATCGCTCTTGCCGTAATGTCTTTGTATTGGCATAAATTATACACATAACGCATAGAAGCTATTTTTGCTTGCCAAATGTCCTCATCCATCAACCCAAGTTCGTATTGCAGATAATCGTTCTCATATACCATCCATATCCGGTAAACATAAGTTTCTGCCACTGCCCTGATGTCCGGATTTGATAGATCTAAATTTTCGTCTATAAAGTCTAAAAAACTTATGGGCGGACTAGTTTCCGAAAACGTCCCTATGATTTCAGTTACCAATGATGCTCTTTCTTGCTGTTGAGCAGCTAAAGCTATTTGCTGTGACAGCCTCATCTCAAGGCCGACAAAAAGCAAGCCTGCTAATACACTCAGCATACCAATTAGTTGAATCCATACATCTAAGCTAACTTTTTTCATTAATTAATAACCTTTTCTCCTCTGCTAACCCAGGTACTTATCTGAGTAAGTTGAAATATAAACATAGAAGATTCTTTAACGGTTATATTTAGGCGGCTAATCAGAACCCAAACGGATATCCGGACGCCGCCTTTATTGTTTTTTGTTATAACTTTTAACGATCTAATTTTCAGATTCAAACAATTCTTTCATATCCTTGAAGTCATTAAAGCCAACCGCTAAATCAACTTCATGATTTTCATCAAGGATTTCATATATTAAACCGTCGCTGTAGGGTCTCAAGCTAAACAGTATAATGACATCCTCATCTCCCCCACCTTCTCTATGAGCATCAATATCCGGCGAGCCGTTGGTATAAGTGCCAACCGATCTCGACTCTGTGAGCTCCCCATCAGAGTTGTATATACGATGCTCTCCCTGAATTACGAAAGTATTAAATACTGAGCGGTGTTTATGAAGAACTATCTTCTCATTCGCAGAAAATTTCAGGATTATATCTACGATTTTCGCTTTCTCATCAATATCTAAGATAGATATCCACGCATGTTCTACATTCGGCATTGGATTCCAATTGATATTCGATTCATCGAAAGCAACTAAATTATTCATTGAGTTTTTCTCCTATTAAAATGAACCCAGGCGCTAGACTGGGTTGTGAATTCAGGCTTGGAGCATTATATAGCTGACATATCAGAAGTAGTTCCTAGATAATATTTTACCCCAATAATCTAAGGCCTGAAAAATCCAAGAATCAACTAACTGGCGTATAGTTTCTTACCTGTTATCAACAAAGATAATTTCAATATCATCTACTGCATCAAGTTTTATCATAAAAATCACTTGTCATCGGGAAATACACTATACGCTTTACGCAGACACCATTCCATGTGGTATCGGTAACCATTTACTACATTTCAGGCTCAATCATGATGATATTATTCCCTCGCCCATTTAAGCATTAAATACGCTGTATATTTTAATTCAAGGAAATTTGAATACTTGCAATACAAAATACAGGTTTTTATTGGAGTAACTCTTCTTCTTTTTAGTGGAATAGTTATTGCGCAAGAAAATATCGATGACGAGTCAACGGTAGTTTACCAGGCGAGTTATTTCGCAGAATGGTCTCCAGTTACGGCTCAGGATATGCTCGATCGAATTCCTGGTCTTGACATGGGGAGCATGGCTAGCTCCAACCGAAGTAGCCGCGGCTCCCGTAGTTCCAGTGGAGGAAGATCATCAGGTGGTGGTCGTGGTTTTGGTGGCGGCAATCGCACAATAGAAATCCTAATCAATGGAAAAAGGACTGCCGGTAAAAACAATAGCACTGACAGGCAACTTTCCCGAATAATTTCCGACCAAGTAGACCGTATCGAAATCATCCGAGGTACATCTGGCGATCTTGACGTGCGAGGTAGTGGCCAAGTGATCAACGTGATTTTATATGAGGAACTTAGCGCGGCATCATTGCAATATGATTTCAGCGCCGAACACTCTCCTGACAATACTGTAAAACCTCGGGCCGAAGTCTCTTACAACGGACAAATAGGTAATTTAGGATTCCAAACCAGCGTTAGCCGATATGACCCTCTTTTTTATACTCAAAGTCGAGAATATTCGATGTTGGGTGATTTTTCCCCAAATGATGAAATTCGAGAAGTTCGCAGAAGAGATCCTCATGGTGAAAGTCTCAGTACAAACTTTGATTATGAAATTGATTCAAGAAGTAGTGCTCGTTTTAATGCTACGTGGACAGAAGGAACAAATACGAGCGACACGAGAAGGAAAACTACAGATCTAAAAATTATACCGAATATAGATACTTATCAATTGGAAACCGCTCCCGGGACATATAAAAATTGGGAAATTGGTGGTGACTATGAACTCAATACAGAATCTGGTGACCGATGGAAAATTTTATTTATTTCGAACGCTCTTGCCAGTGGTGAAACCAGAGAACGCTTTGACATACTTGGAAAGAATTCTAAGGCAAAAAACTTGTTTCTTGACTCATGGAGTGAAACTAAAGAGCGTATTTTAAGAGGCTCTTATACTTTTGATATGTTTGATGGCCAAGACTTAGAAATTGGCGCCGAGAGAGCACAAACCATACTAAACTCGAAACTTGCCTTGGGGATTTCGTCGGACTCAGGTATTCCCTCCCCTTCAGTCGGCGGATTAGTTCCAATGCCTGTTTCAAATGCCAATTCCATAGTTGAGGAAATTCGTTATGAACCATTCTTGATTCATAACTGGATATTTAATTCTAGAACATCTCTAGAAACTTCGATTTTGTATGAAGATTCAGAAATTACGCAAAAAGGAGATGTTGCAAAACAACGTAGTTTTAGTTTTATAAAACCCAAATTAGACTTTCGGTATGATTTGACTCCTAGGATACAGCTAAGAGGATCTATTGAGAAAATCGTAGAACAATTGACGTTCAACGATTTCGTTGCAGCTAGCGATGACCAGGATGAAGATTCTGACGTTCAAGCCGGAAATGCTAATTTGCGTCAAGAATGGTATTGGAATTATGAACTCAATGCCGAATATCGACTTCCGCGTGACATCGGAGTTTTAAGTGGAAGGATATACTATGAAGACTGGCACGATCGGATAGAGCGCATGGATGTAACAGTAGATGAATCCCGGTTACAAAGTGCCAACGGAAATATAGGCGATGCAGAAAGATATGGTCTTAATGTGAGTGCAAGCCTGCGAATGGATATGATAGGGATACCAAATTTACTAGTTACCGCGAGTGCCATTGTGGAAGATACTAAAGTAATCGACCCCATCTTAGAGGTAGAGAGAAGAATGATGGGCATGCCTTGGCGAGGACGGAGCAATTGGTCTTTTAGATATGACCTACCAGAATTGAATCTGAATTTCGGGATGAATGTTCAAGATAGTTTCGATGGCGGTCGCCTGAGATATGATATCGACGATATAGAGTACTCTAGCGGAGATCCTTTTTGGGGAGCTTTTGTTGAGTGGATAAGCCCTCAAAACATTACTTTCCGTTTAGAAGGAGAGCAAATTATCGAGAATGCGAAAATGTGCCGAGAGCGCCATCGGTACGTTGGTCGAATTTCAAGTGGCATTATCGAAGAAATCGAAGACTACTGTTACCGCTCCGGACCAATGTTTTCATTTCGGATGACTGGTACATTTTAAATTTTTAAATACTGGCCAGAAGTAGAGCCCTTTGACAGCTAGATTTCTAAAATTCTAATAATTGCCAAAACTCTAAAAGAGTATTTAACATAGGGGATAAACTATGAAGCTAGACAAAAAATTATTCAGAGATGGTCCATATTCGGATTTTTTCTCTCAAGGGGTGCAAGTCGGCAATATTTTAACTCTTGCTGGCCAGCTTGGGGATGGGGAAGACGGAGAAATTCCTGAAAGCATTAAAGGACAAATGGAAAACTGCTACAGGCATATCCAAAATGTTCTCAACGAGTTTGGAGCGTCTCTTGATAATGTTATTGATGAGACCTGGTTCGTTACTGATGTTGAAGATTGCATGGATAATGTTGGCGAGATATTTCAAGCAAGAGAACGTATCTATGGCTGCAAACCAGAGGTATCGCAAACTTTGATCGGAACTACAGCTTTAGTCGCGCCAAACTACAAAATTGAAATCAAATGTATCGCCCATCTCTAACTATTGAAAAGGTGGGTAGATTTCAAATATGCTATTCTTTAAAGCAGCTAGTTTACTACATTATTTGTATGATAATCCGGCAGCCTGTATCGAGGTGTGTTTTGAAGAGTTTATTGCCTAAAGCGTCGCTATTAGTATTCGTATTAAGTAGCTGTGCAACGCCAGATAGTTCTACTATTAATCCCAATCTAATGACTGATGAGGAAATAATAGCGTATAACAAAACTCAAGACAGAATTTGGGACCAATTGTTTGTACCCGAGAGATTCGAGTTCAAAGTCACATTAAAAAACGATACTGTGGAACTTTGTCTCAGTTAAATAGACGAGCATCTAACGGGCGAGCAGCTTAATATTATAAGTTTTGGCGGAGACTTAATTTATAGATAGCCTAGCTACTCGAGTCAGATTTGAGTCTGACTTTTAAAAATGAAAAAGAGCTGGAACAGGATCTTTTATTTGAACGATATGCTAATTATTCTAATTATTCTATTGGCTATTTGGGAATTTATTGGACATCAAAGGCATGTTGGAGAGCCCCAAAAAATGATACTGGTATTGGTTCCTATTTATGTAGTGATTAATCTCTTTGGTTTCCGGAAATATATTATCTTCACTTTAAAAAAACCAAATCCCACCATAATTAACTTCCCTTTTACCGATTTATAGATAGTTTTCGGTTACAGATCAATATCAAGCTAAAGTATTACACAAAAACCAAAATGATGAGTTTCTTTCAGCTTCAGGAAGTCTTGCATGCTAAAAATATTTCCCACCATCCTTTTAATTAGCGTGGCATTTGTAGCCCTATATATCCCCTGGCATGACCGGAGTTTTATTTTATTACGAGGATGGAGAAGCAATTGGCGCGATTTCGGGATGGTGCGAAAGAGTAAGGGAGGATTATTTCGAGAACCGCCAACACCATAAGCAATATAGGTTTTATATCTCAGGCCTTTTAATGTTACGGGTCCTAACCGCGGAGCATAACCCAAGCATCGTTTAGACAAATACATTCACCGGCCTAAACTCAATTAGTGTCTTATATGCAATAGCAGTGATCTTCCTCGGCCCAGGTTCATGGTAATGCACGGCACGCAACAGCCTGGGGGGATGGGCAGATAACCTCAGATGATTATGTATATCATTTTTCCTTGGCTCTACAACCTCAAAGAAATGGGACAATGGTCTGTTACTCGTTTCCTTCAAGTGTATTTTCTTATAGTGGTCGTATATTCGTTAGCAAGGTGGTTTTATGGCGGCAGATTAGGTATCGGGTTTTGATTTATTCGGCTTATCTATTGGGCTGTGGATTATTTCTGAAGCTTTGTTCAGATTCTGGTCGCCGGTTTTCCGATGGCTATCAGGATTTGTTGGTTTTATTGTAGCGGCAATATTTGGGATTTTTCCGCAAGAAATATTCCTGAATTTAGCCGAGTATTGGTGGATAAGTCTATTTTGGTTGCCTGCAATATTCGCTGCTCACCCACCGCAAACTTGCAGAACATACTCGCCATGGTTTTTTCTCGGCATGTTCTCGTATTTAATAGCTTTCGTAATATGGCTGCAGGGATACGCCGACACTCCCTACTGTCATCCTGACTCGTGGTTACAACCTCATGCGATTTGGCATCTCATTACCGCATTCTCGACATGGTGCTTTTTTATATTTTTTAGAACTGAGCGAGCATTTTCAAAAGAAAGTTAAACTTATATCGTAAACCAGTTCCAACTTACCAAGGATTAAACATGACTAAATGCTCAGGTTCTGCAGCAATATTCATGTTTTATCTCATTATCAGGCATATCAATAACTTAATTTAAAGCAGGAGTTTACTGAGGTCAGTGAACCTATTGAGAAATATTTCGTAGAGAGTCGTTGGTCTGCTCCATTAAAAGCGCCTGCCGATCTACTGCACCACTATAGTCTTGCGAACTTCCGTCAAACCCTACTTAGAAATTTCGCAAACAACTCATACGATAATTCATTTTCAACATCGATGAATTCGCATGCTTGAAAATCTCGTATAGTCATGTTCATTTTAAGTTCGTTATCATAAAAAGAGCTCGATACGATGCACGACTTATCGACCACTAATTGCCCGCAAGTCCCTAATGGATCTATAGCATTTCCATCGTCCCCAAAAGACACTCCACCAACTTTACATTCTTCCAGTATTTTTGCGAAAGATGGCACTCTATATTGGTACCAAGTGCCATTGAATAATTCTTGGTATCGAAAGTCGCCCAATTTTAAGAGGTATTTCTTGGTGGGATCAGTTGCATTGTAACTATCTTCTATCAATGCTGGATCGGTCGTTACAGTCGAATCAGGAAGCCATCCCATAATATAAATCCTGTTATAAATAGGATAAGGGAAAAAGTCTCCTGTTCGCAAGCGGTCATAAATGAATAAGGCGAAATACAACTGGGATCTTGGTCATGCCCTCCACCCAGAGTATGTACCCACTCATGCATAATGACCTGTGCATTACCTTTCTTAATTTTTTCGGGGTCCCCGCCAGGGGATAATTCGCTGTGGTCATCGTAAAAGAAAGGTTGGTAATGAGTGTATTTGTTGCCATCAGAATCAGAAATGTTCCAGTGTTGTCCTCCCCAGGAATTAAAAGAAGATGCCATTGCTCCAGTGTTATAAGAGTCATCACTGGATAATATTATTCCGACGGTCCTGTATTCGTTTACTTCAAAACCAGCGGGCATTCTCAACCCGTCCAGTAAAAAGCGGGCGCCAGCGGAACTAGCGATAAGCACCTTGTCTAAAATCCATTGGTAATTTTCTCTGCCAAGGTCTGTATCTTTCCAGTTAACCGCTCCCTTCTGATTTTCCACCAACCAATCTCGTAAGTCGTTAAGGACACTGATCTGGTCTGCTGTAGGGTTTCTCAGCGCATTTGGGTTTGTCTTAAATTCAGCATAAAAATTTGAGAACACACCACCGGAGCCCCAATTATCGAGAGCTGAATCGATGGCTTCTATTTGGGCTTTTGAATCCGCATATTCGCCATCATAGGAACTAACAGGCAGCATATGGGTCCTAAAGGAGGTTATTCGATTAAAGCTGAGCAAGCCCATTTGCGTGGTTGCTAATTCTGCTGTGGCTTTAAATGCATCAGTAGTCTCGTAGAGGGTAGTCCCGTTATATCCCAGCAGCATGAAGGCGACATCGATTTGAGTTCTAAAATCATACTCGATTGCTTCCCCTAGATTGTTTCCTGCTGAGTCCCGTACCGCACCAACGGGAATATTTATAGAGTAGCTTGTGTCAGACGCTAATATGTCAGTAGGATTTATTGATAGATTTGCGCCTGCAATTGTGACGTTTGGACTAGAACTAGCCTGATAAGATTCGACTGTATTGCCTTGAGAATCTTTGAGAATGATTAAGCCCTCGCCTTTTGCGAGTGAAGAACTAAATGTTATGCCTATATTGTTCTCCACTGGCATTGTTTTGGAATTTTGAGCAGGATTGAAAGAGATAGCGTTCAGTAAAACTGTCTTTTGGAGTGTTTCAGCCTGAGTGAGTTTAAAGGTTAAAAGAGATGAATCCAAAAGTAGAAAAGACACTTTAAGTAGATCCGAGCCAACTAGAATTACATCTTGGTAAAGCCCTGTAGTCGTTTCGTAGCTTCCACTGCATGACAACCGCTTACCGTCAGCTCCTGTCAAATTATTGCTATTGAACGAAGTAGAGCCTGCCACCCCAATTATTGCCTCACTTACAGACACAATCTCAAAAGAAATGCCAAATTCTGTTTGGCCTGAAATTGGAGTCAGTATGCCGTCTGTATAGGGTGAGAGGCAGGAAAAGATTTTTCCTTTTGTCGCATTATAACTACCTATATTGTTCACTTCTAAAGAATAGCCCTCTGGTGGAGCCATTATATAGGGATCATCAGCGAGTGAACTGCTAGAAACTCTCGCGTCGGTCACTACAAAACTATTTTGCAGATTTTTGGTTTCAAATACTGAATCTACATCGTATCTTAATCCAGTATCCAGATTCCCATCAAAGACGACCAAGTTAGGTATATGATAGTAAAAATAAGTTGGATCTGTATTAGATTGCCTTAGCGAGATGCAATCAGATCCATCTAATATTTGTGAACCATGCTCTAATGCACGAAAAACAGTCTCATTTACATCTGAATCAAGCACAAATTCAAAGCTAAATCTTTCCCCTTCTATTTCAAGGCAGGGCTCACTTAGAACTAGCGTATGGATATCAAATTTTCGAACTGAAATATCAAGCCCATCTTTTGCCATAGCCATATTAAATGAAAGGCATGTAGCGAAAGTAGTCAAGATTGGCACGCAAGCCAGAAAATATCTCTTTAAACTCTCTCTTGTCCTCATCTTTAGATCCTGGGTATTACAGACAATACTTTAGGCAAATTCTCTTTGCCGAGAAATGATTAAAGACTACATAGTCATAATAACCTGGTTTGATTATAGCCTAGTAAACATTAAGGTATACTTATTAGGCTGTTACCTAACTCCTTTTGTTTTTTGCCACGGGAACAACCCAGACATAGAATGGGTTATCAACTAAGGGTATAAGTGCTTTTTTAAGATTTGATTATTAATTACAGCGAAAACATTAGCTTCCTTATTTGTATGCACTTTGAAATATGTAATCAATGTAATACATCCTCTGATCCATTCTGCCAAATCATTAGTATTAGTTAATGATATGTTAAAGAGCGCCCCTAAGATCTTTCTCCTCTTCATTATATTGATGATTCCCAATCATTCCTGGGCTCAAATCGAAGAATTTAGTCGAGGTAATGAGCGCATCTATCTGCCGTCAGATTATACCGACTCCACTTCCTACCCGCTTGTAATACTTCTTCATGCGTATGGGATGAACTCCGACACAGCCGAGCTAATTTGGGGATTTTCTCAGTCAGTTGATGAATACCAGTTTATCTATGCTATTCCTTCCGGAACTGCTGACCGGAACAACAGTTATTTTTGGAATTCAAATACAGCTTGTTGCAATTTTTATAATAGCACCGTAGATGATGTTTCTTATCTATATCAATATATCGAAAGTTTAAAAGAGTCATTCAATGTTAATAATAATCGTATTTACATAGTCGGTGATTCAAATGGTGGTTTTATGGCTCTTGAATTTGCTTATCGATTCCCTAGTCAAATAGCGGCGGCCGTTAGTAGCGCCGGCGCAACTCACTTTTATTCGAGAAACGACCCTGATACAGGTGTGCATATATTACAAATTCAGGGCACTGACGATACTTCAATTCTCTATTCAGGTGGTTCGATTCAAGGTATGCCCTATCCTGGCGCTGTCGCCACGGCGCTACAATGGGTTGAGTACAATAATTGTTTAATATCCAGTTCTTTAGAAGAGCGAAGAGATTTAGATCCTGCGATTCCTGGTGCAGAAACAAAAGTGACTCTCTATAGTCGAGGATGCAAGTCTGGGGCTTCAGTAGAATTATGGACTATCGAAAAAGGTGGTCATGGCCTAGGACGGCCAGTATCAGAATCAAGCCGGCTCCAACTTCTGGACTGGTTACTGGGCAAAGCAAAAACCGGATGGCCATCAGAATTCAACGGAACTATTCCTCCGGCAGGCTTGGAACTTAACTTGAACAATATCGGGATTTATAACGAAATCGAAAGCTTAATTTATTCGTGCTTAGAATTGAAAAATTATGGAGACGCATATTTTTTTGAGGAAACCAGCCGTTTCGATGTTAGCTTTATGATAACTGACGCGATGGCGGGTAAAATAGGATTATTCAACTACAGGCCCTTCAATCCAGAAAATGTTTTGAATAAAAACTTAGAACTTCCAGATTGTAGTGGTAATTTGGAAATTAGTTCTGGGGTCTACTCCGATATTATAAAAGTAGAAGAAAAATTTTATGAATTACAATTCCAATTAGTGAGCCCAGAAGCCAGCGAATTTAAACTCTTTTTTATAAAAGAAATCTTTGCTGTAAATATTTAACCTGCCCATGCCTTACCGTTAGGTTAACTATGATTAAATTTACTCTAAGTTCCAAGATTGATCTTCAAAAAAAGAGACAAAATCTGGAGTCTGCTGTCTCTTGATTTCCGGCCAAGTAGTTTGCCGAAAATAGTTGTTATTTAATATATGTCCTCCCCCAAATTTCCCTACAATTGTGTCCGATGGAAGATACCCGGCAGTCCATGATCGATACAGTCCTTCCCACGCCTTCACAGTAGCAAATTGTAAAGCCCATATTCGTATATTTTCAGAACCGGTAAATCATCTTCCCCCGCGCCTAGTCGAAGTTGTGAAATTAAATCTGGCAATAAATCGTCTGTTTCTAATTCGAGAGTTATATCCTTCAGGCTTTCTCCAAATTGCAGGTAAGCTTGATTACGAGAAAGATTTGTATTTTGATTGATTTCAAATGCAACAAATCCAAGTGACAAAATTACACCCAGGAAACCTAAAATCTGAGGTAAATTAACTAGTTCAATGTTTTTCATTTTGCAGCTTCCTATCGCATTAATATTCATTAAACGTATAACCCATTATTTATGATAGTTTTTTCACTATCCCAATCTACATGTTAGATCATATTGTCACTTGAAGGCCATGAAGATTATTCAGACTCAAGTGTATTTCAATATCTTTATGTGATTATCGAAGGCTGAATTCTGAAGATAATATTGGATTTTTGGTAAGGATTAATCTATGGAATCTATTGTAAATGAGAATCTAGATGTATTGTTATCTGTCGCGGAGGTTTCGGTCGCCTTTGCAGGATTTGCTGGAATTATTACCGCTGTGGTTAGCAATAATTCGGCCGGATGGGATCCAGGTAATGCAAGCCGTTTCCGATTAATGATATTTAGCAGCTTATCAGCAATCGTAGCGTCCTTGATGCCCTATGCTTTTCTTTTAAATTCGGGCCAAATTGATTGGGTGTGGAACATAGCAATGCTGGGTGTTTATCTATTGGGATTTACAGTTTATAACATTAGGTCGTTCGTACTCGCCAGGCATGACCTTAATGGCTATGTTTCGTTTGTTGTATCTATCTTGGGAGCTTCCGCGACGTTAGTTCAATTTGCGGCTTTGATCGGTATGGTGACGCCTAGTCTAGGAGTATATTTTTTAGGTGTTTTTTATTTGCTCATTCAATCGTGTATCGCGTTCACCAGATTGGTTACTCAGGCAATCCTGAAGCCCGATAAAACAAGATAAAGGAAGACTACGAACGAAATAATGAGAAACGATCTTACACATTATTAGACTCTTCGAAGTTGGTATATAAAAAAGAACAATTACAGATTTTCCATTTTTAGTTTTTTGTTGAGGCCGTAACACATCAGCAACATTATAAAAGCAACAGGCAACGCGCTGCTGAGAGTCGCCGCTTGTAGCGCCGCCAATCCTCCGCCAACAAGAAGAACTGAAGCAACAATTCCTTGAGAGACTGCCCAAAATACTCTTTGCCATACAGCAGGATCTTTGTTGCCTCCTGAGGTTATGGTATCAATAACCAAAGAGCCTGAGTCCGATGAGGTCACAAAAAAGGTTACGATCAGTAAAATAGCAATCATCGAAACTAAAGCCGTCAAAGGCAAATGCTCTAATAATACAAACAATGCTGTGGGCATATCGTTTAACGTTGCAGTTGAAATATTACCCCCCTCAGTACCTAGCTCGATAAATAAGGCGGAGTTCCCGAAGATACTAAGCCAAAGGAAAGTAAATCCCGTTGGCACTAGCAATACACCTAAAATAAACTCTCGAATGGTTCGCCCTCTGGAAATTCTAGCAATGAACATACCCACAAATGGTGACCAAGCGATCCACCATGCCCAATAAAATAAGGTCCACTCTCCCATCCAATCATTAGGTTGATAGGCGTAGAGATTAAATGTCAGTGATACCATGTTGCTTAAATAGTTTCCGATATTCTGGATAAACCCACTTAGAAGCGATGCAGTGGAGCCAACTAGCAAGACAAAAGTAAGTAAAAGAACAGCTAGTATTATATTTAGTTCACTAATCTTTTTGATGCCGGCGTCGAGTCCAGAGACTACAGAAATTGTAGCGAAACTAGTTATCATCGCTATTAACACCACTTGTGTAGTAGAAGAAACATTTATCTCAAATAAGTAGTAGAGACCTGCATTAATCTGCATAGCTCCATACCCAGTGAGGTTGCTACTCCGAACATTGTCCCTAATACAGCGAAAACATCCACGGCATGCCCAATTCGACCATGGATTCTTTCACCGATAATCGGATATAGCGCGGAGCGCATGGTTAGTGGTAGGCCGTGACGGAAAGAGAAATAAGCAAGAGCTAAACCTACTACAATGTAAGTTCCCCAGGCTTGCAACCCCCAATGAAAGTAAGTGAAGAGCATAGCGTCGCGGGCAGCTTCCACACTATTACCCTCGCCGACGGGAGGAGTATTAAAATGAGTTATTGGTTCTGCAACACCAAAAAATAATAATCCAATCCCCATGCCGGCACTAAATAGCATTGAAAACCAACTTGCATACGAATAGTCTGGCTTGGAGTCATCAGGCCCCAACTTGATATGAGCATAACTGCCGCAAGCTAAATAAAGGATAAATATAAAAAATAGTGCCACGACGCCCATATAAAACCAGCCCATATAGGTAACTAACCAAGACTGGATGGTAGCGAACGTAGCGGCAGCATGTTCACTGAAAGCACCGCCATAAAAACTAAAAAATATAATCAGCAAAGCCGAAGTAAAGAATACAGGCTTATGCATTGTTCCCAGCAATTTTCTGGGTTTAGAAGTTTCAACAGTTTGTGTTTTCATACCATTCAAATTCCCGTAGAGTGGGCAAGAATCTCTTTGCCAAGAGTTTCTTTAAGTGGGGTTAAGAATTCTTCAAATGGTTTCCAGCTAGCCACCCCTACCCGACTGACAGGTTTTCGCACTTGTTCTGCGCTTGGTGTCCGCACGTTTCTTTTAGTTCGGTGGAAATTTAAACAGGATTCTTCGAATTTTAAACCGCAAAAGTCCAACATACGGCGCACCTGACCTTCAAGGTCATCAATAACATCCTCATTGTTTACGCGTAAGATAAATCCAGGAAGTACTGAATCCCAGTGAGCCATCAGATCCAGATAATCCCGATAATACTGACCAATATCGCGTAAATCGTAAGAAAACTCCTGCCCTTCAGCGAACAGCTGTTTAAAACCGCTAAAGCAGCAATCCATTGGATTGCGGCGCGCGTCAATTATCTTTGCATTGGGCAATATTAATTTTATCAGGCCGATATGCCGGAAATTGTTAGGCATTTTATCAATAAACATTGGCGCTCCTTGCCGATGAATTTGAGTGTCCTCTATATATATTTTTCCGAACTCCCTGAATTGCGCCTTTTCTAGAAAAGCAAAAATCTGTGGATAACCCGGCACCTGATCTTTAGTTGATAGCCGACGAAGCCGTTGCGATAGCGAGAGAATATTAGGTAATTCTAATGTTCCATCGATACTGCTATGACTCGAAAGAATTTGCTCCAATAGAGTAGAACCTGCTCGCGGAAGACCCAATATAAAAATAGGATCTTTAGCTTCAAACCCAAGATTCCCATAGCTGGAAAAAAAAGTTGTATCGAAAAATTCTTTCTGTAATTGCAGCTCTTGCGTCATCTGATCTGCTTTATAACGACTTTGTGACTTTTTCAAAAAATTGCCTTGTTGATAATACCTGAACGACTCAGAATAATTTGTTGCGTCCTCATGACCTTTGCCAAGAGCAAAGTTTAGATAAACACGATCCATGAAAGAAAGATTGCCGTCCTTTGCCATTTGCTGCATTGAAGATATCTCACCATCATTGAAACGATAGGTCTTTAAATTAGCTAACGAATAGTATGCTTCTCCATGAGCGTGGTGGTAATGAATCGCTTTATGATAAGAATCAACGGCCTCATTACTATCACCTCTTGTTTTAAGTGCATGACCTCTAGATGTTAGAGTTGCAGCATCTCCCGGTAATTTCTTCAAAATAGCATCAAATTTTTCTAGTGCTGTTTCAAAGTCTCCGGTTTGCATACATTCAATGGCGAAAATAGATTGAAACTGAAGGTTTCCCGGTGCTGAAGTTGTTAATTGCTCTGCCTGACTAAGGGCCTTAGTATATTTCTGGCGTTTACGAAGTGCATTAATATAATCTATTCTAGCTTTGGTATTAGCTGGATCTAACGCAACCGCAGATTCTAACAAGAATTCAGCATCTTCCAGGACACCCAGCCGGATCCCGATGTCCGCTAATAGTCGCATACCTTCGATATGGCGCGGCACTTTCTGCATAAACTTACGACAAAGATCTTCAGCCTTAATTAACTTACCTTGTGAGATCAGGTCTATAACAGAAATCAATGGCTTCGGCAGATTAAGCAAGTATTCCAGTTGAGTCTGCACACGTTGCACTCGATCAGCTTGTTCTTTTCTGTTTAAGAGTTCAATTTGAGCTCTAAGACTAGATTCAAGCGCCGGGTTATAATAAAAAGCTCGTTCATAGGCACGGAGTGCTAGTTCCAACTTTCCTAAAGCACGGTAGGTATGACCTTCTTCTTGATGCGCACGACCGTGGTCAGGCCAAACTTGCTTGAGTTGATCGAGACTTTTAAGTGCTAACTGAAGTTGGTTTGTGTAGCGGTAGCAAACCGCTTGCATATATAGCGCATCAGGAGGCGGCTCCTTTTGCGCAAGCAATAAGTTAAGTGACTCTAGAGCGAGCTTAAATTCCTTAGCGATTATCTTTCGCTGAATCTCTTCAAGCGTATCTGCCAAGGTGCTCACCTAATTAAACAAAAACTGCAAAAAGAAACAGGCACACTTTAGGTGCCTGTTTTGTAAAGACGCTTTTTCCTAGAAATCGTATGTTAATCGAATTCCGCCAGTGAAAGGCCTTGCATAAGAAACTCGGTGCCTATCATAAATAAACGACCGGGAAATTTCCGCCATTTCATCTGTAATATTCTCAGCGAAGAACTCTGCTGACCATTGGTCAAGAGTTATACCAGCCGTGAAACCAAGCATCAGCCAATCATCCATGCGGGCTCGATTGATAGTGATAATGTCACTATATGATTCATCAGAGTATGTGGCATGGGGCATAAAGTGAGCAATTCTTCCAGAACCAATACTCCATTCGTAGCGTGCTCTCAGACTGAACTGAAATTCCGGTGCAAAGGCTAAGGAATCTCCTTTAACAACATCATTTGTCGGCGTGATGACTCGTGTAATTTCAGAATCATTAAATGAAAATGCGCCAGACACAGTAAGCCCGTTTATTGAGTCGGGCATCCATAGAAAATCACCCTCAAAGCCGGTTACTTCAGCATCAGCAGCATTATCTGAGAAAAATAAATTAGTTATGCTGGGGTCGAAGATCGTAGTTTGCAGATCCTCTATGTCCGAGAAAAAAACCGCCGCATTAAAGCGTAGAGTGGAATCCAGCAGATCTAATTTCCATCCTAATTCATAGTTCGTAAGTTCATCGGTATCAATAGCGAATGGAACAGTGAAAGTTCCGGCAGGATTAGTTTTTCCACCCGGGCGATTCAGCAAACCCGGCCTAAAACCTTCTGAATATGTAGCGTAGAAAAGAGAATCACTATTCGGTGTCCAGCTCAAACTTAATTTAGTAATGGTTCCGTCGGTTGAGGCGGTGTCTGGATTAGCTCCGCTGAACAAAGTGTCCAAATTATTGCCAGCATTATTATCGGTACTAGCGCCAAAATTTCCGAATGAGCCTGCCGCACTTCCTTCCAAATCAACTTCGATGTCGTACCACCGGGCACCAGCAATTATTGAAAATTCCTCATTGAGATCGAATGCAACTTCACCAAAAATCCCTTGCTGCTCATCGGTTCTCATTACATCATTTCGCCAAATGACGCCGTTTGGCCACTGCCCTGTGTCCTTTACATTAGCGCCCTGAGCGGAGAAATTTGGACCAAATCCAGTTTTGCCGTTAAACGCGATTGCCTGATTAGCGCCTAGATAAGTAAAGCTGTTTAGTTCGCGTAACTCCAGGTCACTATAGAATCCACCGAAGGTAGCTCTAATAGGTTGATCAGGGTCCGTAGAGAAACGCAGCTCATGAGTATTAATCTCTGTTTCAGTCATGCTGTTGACAAACATGTCGGGAGCCTGGCATGTGCCCGACGGATTGCCAGAAGGGTATGTCACACTGCCATCACAAACATAATAGGGAAGGTACTGTCCTACAAACATATAATCGGCGTAATCGACAATCTGATCTGCTTCGCGATCGGTGTAGGCACCGGTGTAGAGTGCCTCAAGTGAGCCGATCCTTCCTTCTAACGTCCAGCTAGTATTATTAAAAGAATCATCTAGCCGGTCTTCCTGATAGCGTTGGATCTCAAAATCGTCTAAGAGTGGATCTGAGAAGAAAACGCCATCTGTTTCCAAGTCCTGGCGGCATGAGCAACCATCAAGCTCCAGTCGGGACTGAGCTCCCAAAGCCCCGTCAATCGGAAACCAGAATAGGTGGCACTATTAAAGTCTTCTTCAACCCTAGTGGCATTATCGGCATTGATAAAAGTCACTCCGCTAAGGTCAGAAGTAGATTGAAAGCCTGCACGACCAGCACTCACTGGCAAACCGTTTGCTCTTATGGGCCCTTTCCCGGCCGAAATCGAGCGCTTTCAGAGACGTTCAAACGACCCGGCACATTATCGATGTACCCACCCTGGTTATCTACGTATACCACCCCTCGAAGAGTAAACGTGTCAGTCACTGGCATATTAAACATGGCTTCAACGTTATTACTCATTTCCCCGTCTTTGGTGAAAGCTGTACCAAATTTAACATTTGCATCAGACGAAGATGGATCAGGTTTATTAGTTATTAGTCGGACGGTTCCCGCTTGGGAGCTTGCTCCAAATAATGTGCCTTGGGGCCAGAGAGAACCTCTCCCGGGGCCCAGACCCGCTGCATATACATCAAGATTACGACCAGGCTGAGCTAATGGTTGCTCGTCAAGATATAGCGCTACATTGGGCGCAAGACCTGCAACACCAGCTGTAGTAGGGCTGGTGTTGTAGAGGCAACACCTCTTATGTAGATTGTGTTCTGGCCTGGACCACTTCCGCCTGCTGTAACGCTCGGCATTTGGATTAAGTAGTCTTCAAATTTGAAACTCCCAGTTGGTCGAGGTTTCCTCTTGGAGAGCCGAAACAGCGACAGGTATGTCTTGCATGTTTTCCCGGACGTTTCGTTGCAGTAACGATTACTTCTTCGATTTGACCATAAGCTGCGGAGCAGTTAGTCCTCCTATAGCTATAGCATGCAACGGTCTCTTTTTAAACATATTACCCTTTTTTATTTTTAAATTTGCCATAGAAAACAATTTTTTAGCTAAATTTTTGTGTTTAAATGAAACCATGAGAAAGGAGATAAATCTTGAATAAGTTACTCGCCAAATTATTGGGAATTTTGAATGGATTGATAGCGCTAATTTTCATAGTAGCTGGAGCAGCAGCGGGATATGCCGTATCTGAAGGAACAGGATTGATTCTAGGCTTGTTAGGGGGAATGATCTTTGCCATATTTTTTTGCGGGTATGCGCGTCTTTGTTTCTATGCGAGAGAATTGGTTGCAATTCGGGACTTCTCCAAAACAATCTAGATAGGATGATCTCAGTTAGTTTTCGCCTATCTATACAAGTACACTCGATAGTAATTCTAGCTTGATCGAAGTTTACGGTGCCAAATTTTTCCTGACAGCGAATCTTGCTAGCCGCTTGGTATTACCTTGGCAGGATTTTATCTTTGAAATAGATAAGAAAACTTTACAAAAAACTGATCACCATCGCGACGTAGGTCGTTAGCCACTACCAATTCCCTTTCCCTTCTAAATCTACAATATCAAAGTTACTTTGATTAGAGTTATAGCCCACATAGAAAGCTGACCAAGGATTAATCACGTAGCGCAAAAGCACATCAAAGTTCAAGTTCTATCGTCCTTTAAGCGTGTCGCTGATCCGGGTCAGTTTTGTCATACTGGCGATGAATCGTAACGAGAGTTCTTTGGTAAATTGGTAGTTCCAATTAGATCGAATTATTTCATTGGAAAAGATTTTCGTACCAGCTCTGGTTTCAAGTTCAGTTAAGAAATAGGTATTCGCAATACTCAACTGATCGATAGGTCGAAGCGTCACATTTAGATCTATCCGGTTGGTATCAGCAACAGACGGTAGGTAACCGACTGGCGGCACCAAGTTTAAGGTAGTGCCTTTACGATAGTTTGCTCCAAACTGCAAAATCTCAAATGTATTATTATCCAGACCCACCTGCCAGGTATCGTAGCCGTATGATCTTACTGTATTCAACCCAGGGAAGTCTCCAGGCATAAGGATTTCTTCAATATCAGTCCAGCTTAACTCTAATTCAGTAGTCTCAAAGCGCAGGTCGATTGTTGGTTGAAGTTGCGTATAGATTTTTTCATTCTTTTGGTTTTCTAAATAAACCCCAAAAATACTTCCACCCCATCTATTCAAGAGGGAATTCTCCGGATAGAAACTCAAACCAGACCTTTGGTGTACACCTGAGGTATTCGGTTTATACCAGCGCCGCTGGAAACCTAATTCTGTTCTGAAATCAGAGCTCGTTTCTATAAAGTGAGTATGATTACTGTAAGTACGCCCTTCCCGATTAATCATTATATTGCGTTGATAACCTGTACTTGTTTCGTCTCCGTTAATGGCTTCGCTTTCCGTCCCAACGAGTTGCATTTGCGTAAACCAGTTATCTGTGAACTTAAACCTCCCATCCAGACTGAGGACTCTGTTATAACCATCTTCCAGCCGACGTTCTGTTGCTAAAAAACCAACGCGATCTTGTTCGCCAAGATCTCTAAACCCTCTAATTATCGCAATATTCGCTTTTTCTCCTCTCAGAGGATCACTCGCTTCCTTGTTTAAGCCAGGTGCTGCGTCATTGATTAGTATGCTGCCGAATCCATAGTCGCCAGATCGTCCAGTCAAACGGATACCCCCTTCCGGATCAACTATTCTGCGGGTAAAAACTAGATTGCTGTCAGTAGAGAAAAAATCTGCATTTTCAATAAAAAATGGCCGCCGCTCAGGAAACTGAACTTCAAATCTCTCATTGACTGTAACCTGAGGTTCATCTGATTCTATTTGGCTGAAGTCTGGATTCAGAGTAAGGTCTAGCGCCCAACTGTCATTAAAGACAAACTTTGCATCTACCCTACCTCCTGTTCGGAAGATCTACCGAATTTTGGTCCTCCAAAAGCATTTTCATCGAGAGCATCAAGTTCGCGGGCAAAGAAAAAAGGAATAACTTGATAATTATTTCCCGGGGATACATCTCTAATTCCATTAAGCGTAGCGGCCTGATTTAGCCTGCCCTCCACATCGATCGAATATTCTGGCCAGTGAGATTCTTCATTATTTCTTGGAATGGTTCGCGTAAATTGAATACGCCATGTCTGTTCATCGACTTCATTGAAACGAAGACTCCTCAATGGAATTGTAAGCGAAACCATATAACCTTGATCATTTAGCTCTCCTTCATTGAACCACACTGCATCAAAAGTCGGATCAAATCCTCCTCGCCTGGAAGATCCTTCAGTCCACCGAGCGTCAAACTGGATAGCTCTTGGATTTGAAGCAAAAGCAAAAGAAGATTGCTGATCGTTAAAGGTATCGACCATCACTCCTACCCAGTCGTCTCCAAAGATATTTTCCCTTGCTGAGAAATTCCCCCGAATTAATTCAGGATTAGAATCAAAAGCAAGAAAAATTGTGTAAAAATTTTCGTCATCATAGCCAATATAAACTTCTGTTTTTTGAGAGGAAGCTTGCCCAACATCGGGCTCTCTCTGAGTAAAGTTTTCTGCTTTACTCATAGATTTCGCAAGTGACGAAATGGGCCGCATACCAGCAAAATCTGCTAGAGTTGGCACTCCGTCAACGCGAGGTATGGTGAGACTATTATTTTCCGCAGCATTAGAAAATGTGGTTGCGAATGCCCATAGGGTGATGCAAAAAATAATGCGAAAAAACTTCGGCGACTTCATTTAAAAGGTCCATGTCAAAAACTGCGGTGCGAATAGTATTTAATTCTAAGACGACTACAAGTAGGGGTTTCAATTTGTTGCAGGTCGAGGCGTTTTGATCTCTCTCAATCCTTGTTGCACTACCCCAGATACAATAAAGTCAAATTTGAAAAATCAGAAATAATGTTGGAAAAATAACTATGTTTTCTAGAATTTCTCAGATATAAAACCAAATTTAATCATCGCTTTTTGTTGGTTTAGAAGTTCAATAAAGAGAAATTCGTGAGGAGAACGAAGATGATGAAGCCGCTGAAGATTAGCTTACTCATTGTCGGTGCCCTCATAGTCGGGACACTCTTGACATTGCGAGCGACCGGTTTGCCGCCGGGACACCCCAGTGCTCAGGAATACGTCAATGCTGACCGATCGGCCAGGCCGGGATTGTGGTTGACGGGAGAGGTTGTCAATGAGGCAGTGACGGATTGGGACTGGGTCAACCAGTTCGGTGACGCGTTTGGAGAAAATGCAACCGAGCTTGAGACTCGTACCTGGTATGGTATCCCTCACTCCGTCACGGGCCTTTTGGGTTTCCCCGGGGAGACAAACTCTATCTGCAGTCGAGTGCGCAAACATTCAGATTGAATCAGGAGTTCCCATACGGCAAGGCGTGGTGGAGAAACGTCGAACGTGATCCACGTGTGCGACTGAAGATTGGTGGGCAAATTTACGAAATGACGGTGGTGTTGATCCAAGACCAAGGGCCCAGGTCGCCCGATTGCGAGGGGGGAGAGATCCTATTGTGAAAACGATAGATGCCGACGGCAACGAATACATTACTGAGGAGTGGCACTATTGGCGCGTTTTCCAGCGAAACGTGCCGGAATATAGAACAGGGTTGTGAGTTACGGCGTCAAACTCCGCGACTACTAGCATCAATTGATATTGGCCACCTCCAGAAGATTAAACCACCCATTTGCACAAAATAAAGCCAAATTTTAGTACGGCAATAGATAAAGAGTTATCGCGATAAACGGGACAAGTAAGATCATCATCGTTATCGCATAACCAAACATGTCTCGTGCTCGCAAACCCGAGATAGCCAGCAGAGGGATTGCCCAAAATGGATTGAGCAGGTTGGTGTGAGCATCCCCAACTGCGTAAGCGTCGATTATCTGCCCATAAGGAATGTTCAACTCCGACCCAACAACCATCATGGGGCCACCGATAATAGCCCATTCCCCTCCTGCTGAAGGAACAAACAAGTTAAGAATGCCTCCAGTAATCCAAGCTATGACAGGAAAGTTATCCTCTGTTGCGATGGAAAGTAACGATTCTGTCATCGAGTCAACTAGACCCGTGCCAGTCATGATTCCAATGATGCCCGCATAAAATGGAAATAACAGAATTACACCCGCACTACCAAGGACAGCGTCATAAAATTCCTTTTGATATTTAGTCGGACTTAAATACAGGATCATACCTATCATTAAGAAGCCAAAGTTAAGTACATTCAAATCAAGTGCGGCTAAACCTTCTGTTAAGAACGCGCTGACAAAAAGTATCAAACCAGTAAATGCAATAATGCCACCTAATACGAGACTATTATCAATTCTGTCGGCCAAGGTTGGATTAGAAGGCGTAGCTGGTTCTTCCGCCATATCAATTTCAGCATCATCACTAACATCTACGTAACGAGAAATTGGTCTGCAATTCTCATCAGGAGGACACAATAAATAGAGCATCAATGATCCATAAATAATACTTAGCGCAGTTAGCGTTAAAGGATAAGAATGGAATACCCACTCCGTTGCTGGAATGACTCTATCAACAAAACCAAGCTGCATTAATGCATTATTTTCTGTGGCCTGCAAAAGCCCTGCAGAACTTGACAGGCCCCATCCCCAAGTGAGGCTCATACCCATATATCCTGCTACTGCTAGCAAAGGGTAATGTATTTTTATTTTTGTGGTTTCGGCATGCTTACCCATTTCACGTACAAGAATGGCACCGAAGATCAGGCCAAGTCCCCAGGAAATCCACCCCGTGATCATTGAAGCGACACCCACCAATACTACTGCTTGACGACCATTCTTTGGGAGTTTAACCAGGAATAAAATCCCCCCGCGAACTCTTGGGTGGTATGCAACTACATTCGCAGTTACCAAAATAATTACCATCTGCATGGCAAACTGCAGTAGGTTCCAGAATCCTCCATACCAAGATTGAGCAATCTCAACTGGACCAGAACCTTCACTTAGAAAAGCGGCCGCCGCCGCTACATATGTGAGCAAGATCGCAAACAAGAATGGATTTGGCATCCAGCGTTCCACACGGTCAGCTATTACTTCGCCCATTTTTTGCACTGGCGTCATTGGCGGATCTGGCTGAGTTCGCTGAGTATTTGAGGATTTATGTTCAGTTATATCTTTTGGCTGTACTTCTTCTTGTGACATAAACAATCCTGTAGTTTTTATTTTTTATACTTAAACATATTTTTAATCTAGCGAGTAATATTTTGGCAAATCTAGGCATCGTATATACCAACGAAACATAAACACGACCCCTGAAACACATTGAAGTAGCACCGACATTTAAGCCCCAAAGGACACTTCCGCCTTTCTTAATTGTTATAGTATCAGCCTAGATTTACTAAAGTCGATTTCAAAAAAATCTGAGATAAAAACTGGAAATTAGAGCTTTGAAGTCGGTAAATTATTGGAATAATTTAAGGAGGGCCAAATCAAATTTAGAACATTACCCGGGGGTCAGCACAGCCTCAACAGACGTACCTTGTCTAATGATTGTTTGAAAAACCTGTCAAGGACTACTAATACTTATGCGCGCACTAAAAACCCTAATCCACTTCTCAGATTTCGCTAAGTTAAGTGTAATCTAAATGCTCTGAAGTCATTAACACTTACTGAGTTGAAAGAGGCTCGACAGAAGCTAGACTCGCTGATACGCTCAATCATCCTTAGTGTGTGTAATTTCCCTAAAAATAAAAAAGGAGAGGAGTATGCGACAGGTAATTAGAAGTTGCGTGGTGGCAATTTTAAGTCTTAGCGCTTGTTCAGAGTCCATCGACAATCAACAAGAAGTGTCCTTACCTGACTATGCAGCACAGGTTGCGGAACTTCCAACTCCTTCAAATGATCGATCTTTACCTCAAGTTACACCGGATGAGCCACTGGGGGCCTACGGGTATAGTCGCTATGTATATCAGCGCCAAGGGGACGCGATTGTGGCTACACTAATCGAAGGACCTTTAGGGCGCCAAGTGCGTTGCCAGCAACTCACACAAGAGTGTTCCTATCTCGAGCTCCAAGCACTCTATGATGCGGGAGGACAGATTCCCGAATACCTCGAAATGGACAGAGAAACTCTCGGGGAGCTGCTCGCTCAACTAGCTCGTGTAGAGGCCGCTGTCTTGCAATATGAAACTCTCGATGATGCTTGCGCAGCAGGTCTCAATATTTCGTCAGCCCAAACTGCAAATATGGGGATCCATGTAACAGACCCCGGCGCTGGCATGGAATTTAATCCTGATCGCCCCCAGATGATTCTATTTGCCAAAGAAGATGGCGAACGTATCCCGCGACCCGATATTGGCCACTGCGATGGGGACAAATTTGTGGGGGAAGAAGGTTTCCGGCCTGTGGGTGCGGTATTTAATCTTATGCTTACTGACGAGCATCCCGATGGTTTCGCTGGTCAATTAGACAACTGGCACGTGCATCACAACACCTGCGCAGGCGGTACTGTAGAAAATGCGGCCGATGTCAGCGCTGAGGTTGAGGTAACTGCAACGAGTGCAACACCAGAGGAGTGCGCAGCGGGCGGTGGTGTTTTCGTGCCGGTGATGCCGAGTTGGATGATGCACGCTTATGTTGTACCTGAATTTGACCCCCAAGGAGGGGTGTTTTCCATGTTCAACCCGAACGTTTGGCCTCTGGCCTCCTCACCGGAAGAACTGCTTGAGATACGCACAATACAAGACGAAAACACGATAGCCGCGCCCATTATCAACTTCAGTTTTGGTAGCATTGAAGCTGAAGTCGGTGAGACCATTCGGTTCGGCAATGCTGATGGAGTGCCACACACAGTGACGGCTGGTTCTTCTATTGATCCTCGCCCTAGCGAGTTCGACAGCGGTGTACTCAGTACGGGTGGCATATATGACATCTCTTTCGATGAACCAGGTAACTACCAAATCTTCTGTGCCCTGCATCCAGAAATGCAAGCAACGGTGGTGATCTATTAAGAGTGTGCAACAATATTGTCCCTAACCTTTATGGCAGGATTGAAATTTTATGTAGGAGATGCGCCAATTTAAATTAAAGAACTCGGTCACCTACTTTCTAAATCTAACACCTCTGCGCACCAACACAGTTTTGGATCATATTTGTTACTGCACCGTTTTTTTAGGTGAACATCGTGGACGTCAGGGGAGAGATGAAAATGCTATTAGCTATTCACATATTAGCTGGAACAATTGCTCTCCTATGTGCAGCTTTGGCAGTTTCATCTGAGAAAGGCAAACGACTCCATGTGCTTTCAGGCAGAACATATTTCTGGTGCATGGTTACTATCTTTTTAACCGCAATTCCCATGTCGTTTATAAACGGTAATATCTTCTTGTTTTTAATTGCAGTCTTTTCATTTTATTTGGCTTTTGCAGGCATGCGTTTTGCTAGGAACAGAAAAGGCTTAGCAACTACTTTGGATTGGATTGCCGTTAGCCTGATGATTTTATCAGGACTAGGAATGTGGATACTGGCTGCAATTTACTTCACAGACGATAACTCGCAATACATAGTGCTTCTGGTTTTCGGATCTTTAGCAGTTTTCTTGGGCTATGATGACTATAAAAGCCATAAGGATAAAACAGCAACTGGGAAGGAAAGAATAGCAAAACACTTAACCAATATGATGGGAGGAACAATAGCAGTTATAACTGCCGTTTTAGTTGTTAATCCTCCTTCTGCTCCTGAATGGATTTGGTGGGTATTGCCAACGGTATTAATAGTCCCAGTTATTATTTGGTGGACAAAAAAAGTTCTTAACTAAACATCCTTTTATTCCCACTCGATAATAGACATAACATACAGTTTTAATAGTCAATAATTTACAAAAAAGTTATTACACATTCACATAAATACAACAATTAGTGGAAAGAACAATGGATAGAAGAAAACTCTTAATGGCAATTACTGCCCTATGCTTGTTTGGTGAGGTTCAAGCCCAGCTTGATACCGCCCAATTAGAGCTTGCAATGCAAAACAATGATCGTCCATTGGTAGATTTAGAGAGAGACCAAAACCGCAAGGCACCTGAAGTTCTGACGTTTTTAGGGCTTGCAGAAGGCATGACTGCCCTGGATTTAATAGCTATTGGTGGCTGGTATACCGAAGTACTTTCTTACGCTGTGGGTAATTCCGGCGAAGTAATTATGCAAAACAATCCCGGTCGCGGCGTCGATAACAATATTGAACTAATCACTGATCGGTTAGAAAGGCGCTCAAATATAACTCACCATATTGGTCCGGTTTCTGAACTACCCCCTAACTCAATAGACTTTGCATTAACAGCGCTCAATTTTCATGATGTCTACAATCGCAGTGCCGATGAAGCACACGATCGCTTCACCCAAGTTCTCAATGTGCTAAAACCAGGTGGTATATTCGGCGTAATAGATCACGAGGGAGTCACCGGAGCCGACAATTCTACTTTACATCGCATCGTATTCGCTGACGCAGTCAAATCTATTACATCGATGGGATTCGCACTTACCGGTGTGAGCGATCTGTTAGACAACCCCGATGACGATCATACTCTAGGGCCACGTGACCCGAGCCTAGGAAGAAACACCGATCGTTTCGTGCTGCGATTTACTAAACTTTAGGCGAAGTGTATTAACGTTAATCTCACAGAGTCTCTCAACCTTCTTAGCCATGTTTAAACTACTAACAGCAATAACCCTGCCCTGCGATTACTGAGAGAGTTAGAATGAGTATTTTTGAATTTAGCTCGATAATCGTAGCTATCGTAGTGGGACTCGCAATAGCGAATGTCCTAGATAAATTTTCCAGTACGCTCAAGGTGGCCAACTGGTCCAATCAGGGATGGTTTCAATCGCTCCTTTGCATTCTAGTGCTTACTATGATGCTTGGTTATTTTTGGGGCTTCTGGGGCATGTTCTATGACATTACTGAAATCGGGTTATTGGAATTTATGCTTGGTCCCTTTATTTCAGTAACCAGTCTCTATCTGATATCTGTTTTCCTCCCAATTCCTCGGCTAAAAGAAAATTCGACTGATATAGATGCGTATTTTTTGGAAGGCCGTAAACCATTTTATATAATCATGGCTATATTCTTAGTTCAGTCGCAACTCACTGCCTTTTATTATCCTGATACTACATCAGAATTATTGGTGTTATTGTTTGTTCCATTAATGCTTCTGGGCGTTAAGTTGAAAACAATTCGCGGTCACAAAATAGCCGCTACTGTGCCGATAGCTTTGGTAGCTTTTATTACTGCTTCAACTCTTATAACCCAAACTTGATTCGGTTGTTTAAGAGATACAGAGAGCTAATTAACGGATACCGCGTTCAATCCCTGTAAATCACCAGCAATACCAATGGTGTTGTCAGATATTCCAACTACAAGCTTTTCAGTCTCTGAGCCGAAATACATGCAGCGCATTGCCGGTTCGAGGGTAATTAATCTCTGGCGCGAGTGATGCCGGGCCCAATCGCGGACTACCACCACCAAGTCCAGTCGACACTGCTATATACTGTGTACCGTCTATTTGAAACGAGACTGGAAAGCCCTGCACCGAAGTGCCTAGTCTGGTTTGCCACAATTCTTCTCCTGTCTTCACGTCGACGGCGCGAAAGCGGCGATCGAGATCGCCAACGAAGGCGACGCCACCCGCGGTTGAGAGTACACCGGTAAGGAAGGACGCCCGTTGTTCAAAGCTCCAGACTTCTTCCATTGTCTCGACGTCAAATGCGGCGAGTTTTCCTAGGTTACCATTGGTACCCGGCATCTCCAGAAACGGTCGCGAGCGAATGCCGACTCCGCCCGAACCTTCTACCAGTGAGATCTCTGCACCGGTCATCTGCATGCAGGTCTGGGCCAGAGGGATAATCAGGATTCCTTCACCCGGGTGATAGCTCATGGGGTGCCAATTCTTGCCGCCGGCAGTGCTGGGACAGGACGATATTGCTTCGTTGATTCCGGCGTTGCGAATGTCAGCGCGATAAGTGACGGCACCGGTATTCGGGTCGATGTTCTCAAACACGTCTTGATAGATCGTTTCCTTGAAATCGAGAAATTCGCCAGTTGCGCGATCGAGCTTCCACAGGATGCCGTGCTTACCGATGCTGAACACCACGGAACGCCCACCGACATTCACCAACACTCTCTCGTACACCTCATCGAGATCGAGGGTTTCACCGGGAACATACTGGAAGTGCCACGCTAGCGAGCCATCTTCTGGGCGAAGCGCCAGAGTGGAATTAGTATAGAGTGCTGCATCCTCCACTGTCATGCCGCGACTCGCCGCGACCCAAGGTTTCGGCTGTGCCACGCCGTAGTAGACTAGATCCAGCTCTGGATCGTAGCTGCCGGTAATCCAAGTATCGCCGCCACCGCGAATCTCATTGGGTAGGTTAGCCCAGGTATCTCCGCCGGGTTCGTCAGACTGCGCGACCGTGTTAAAGCTCCAGAGTGATTGACCTGTGTCAGCATCAATACCGCTGATGTAACAACCCACCGGACTGAAGCGCTCACAACCATTAAGCCCTTGTACGATCGTGCCGCGAACTATGACCGGACCGCTGGTGCTCTGATGCCCCTGGGTGATATCACCAAATCGCATGGTCCACCGCAACTCACCGGTGGCGGCTCGAGGGCAACCATCCGCGTATCGGAAGTAGCAAAAAAAATTTGTCTTCGTAAATAGCTAGGTTGCGACTCATGCCAGAATAGCCTTGGGACTCGATGCCGAATTCATGCTCCCAGATCAGATCGCCGTACGAGCACCCAGTGCCTGCACTATATTGCCGTAATTGGTCAGATAGATGATGCCGTATGCCCCAGCGGTGACGGCGCATTCCATCCGCCTTCAGTCATGGACCAGGTCCAGGCAAGCTCGAGATCCTGACGTTATCCCGGTTAATCGCGTCAAGGGAACTTAGCTCCAGGCCGGGTAGTTCCCCCGGGATCATCAGCCAATCATCAGGAGACGGAGACCGCACATTGCATCGGTGACCGGGTGAAATTCGGTACCGTCCCGGGAAATCCTGAGCCCAGCCGGCGCATTTTGTGTTTGCCCTGTGTATCGAAGCTGTGCTCTTTCCTCGGGTCACGGGCCTACTTGCTGTGACTCGCCTTGCTATCAATGTATCAATCGAATTTGCCGCTGTAGTGCTAAGTTCAACGCCGCTGGCGCTAACGCCATTGGCCCCGAGCAGTATGCCACGATGTCGACATAGGCTTGATCACTGAGTCCCCCAGGTGCTCAAGGGCATCGACGCCTTGATGCGGTCGAACAACTCAGCCGGACTCAGCTCAGCCCAATTGTTGAGGAAATTTGGCCCGGGAATTGTGGCGCCTCAAAGCTGCCCTGAAAATCGGAGCGGTGACAGGCCGCGCATTCGCGTCGTAAACTTCGCCGCCCGTGATGCCTGTCTGAGTGAAACCATCAGATTGGTTTGGTTCCTGGGCAGTCAGGGTCGTTGTCAGCATACTTATCAGGTTATGGTAAAGCGGCGAAGAGTGTAGCTTTTACTTTTTGGGGTTGTAGGCTTTGGATTGATTCATCTCTGGTCTCACTAAAAAAGGGGTCAGAATAAAAGTAAGCAATTGTTTATTTTCTTTTCGGTTTCCGCGCATTTGATAGTTATACTACCAACACTGATTTACTAAAGCCGAATTTAAAAAAAAAGATTTAAATTCTTAGAGGTGAGAAATAATGACTATAAGCGAATTAGGAAGTTTTGGTGAATTGATCGGTGCTAATCCTTAGCCAAAAAAAATTGGAGAATAAATGTGCAGGCTGGTTAGTTGAACGTGCTGGCATAATCTGCCGCATCTGCCGGTTGTCCGGGTAAAGGGTCACCAGAACTACCAGCTACTGGAAACCCCGTGCCACGCCAAGCTCTAGCCGTTTCTGTTCTGCGATTCAGAGTTTTTAATTCCCCAACAGATAAGCAGACTTTCTGCTGCATCCTTCTATTCATCCGTCGTTGCCATGCCCCCTCCCCTGGGGTACCTTTAGTTTCTTCACGGGCAATTTCTTCTCGCAAAGAGACTGCACCAGAAAAAATTCGCCAACCTGCAATTTTTTCCCGACAAATAATT
>BPDI01000035.1 GCA_019654215.1 Gammaproteobacteria bacterium
GATCCCTATAACGAATTTCTTTCTGAAGGAGGTCTGCTCTACGATTTGTCAAAGGAAACGTTGGAAGCTAATAACGCTATTAAAAAACATGAAGAATCTGGTGACAGAAGCCAGAGCGGCTGGTGTAAAAGTAATATATGTTCCTCACCATCATTCAGAAGAAGGTGATACCGCTGGATGGAAAATTGCTCGCGGTTCAGGTCGTGTATTCAGAGCTGGAACCGGGGGCGGTGGAGTATCACCCAGATTTGCAAATACAGCCCGGTGACATTGAAGCGCGCCAGCATTGGCAATCCAGTGGTTTTGCCAATACCGATTTGGATTTTTTGTTAAAACAAAATGGGTTAGATCATGTTGTACTCGCTGGAATGCGCGCTAATACCTGCATCGAATCTACAGCGCGTTATGCAGTTGAGCTGGGCTACCACACCACTATGCTTACCGACGCGGTGGGCGTTTTTTAATATGCGGGAAATGGAAGCTGCAGTTGAAATCGACTATCCGGTGATAAGCCACAATGTCCTTTAAAACCGATGAATTCATCGAATTAATCGAATAAAGCAGCGCAGTCTAGTATTCTTCAGCTCGAAAGTCGCAATCTCCAGGAGAAGAGTGTTTATGAAGTATTTGAAAACCCCAAAACGTCAGGATATGGCAAGATATTTAAGATAACTACGATAGTTCTGGTACTAGCGGCGGCTGCTGCTTCAATAGGCCAATCGAACCAATCTCCATTTCCTCGACAAATGGCCTGGACTGCCTACAATCTGGGTACCACCGGTTACAATCAGGCCGTTGCAATAGGCGCTATGCTGCGGGAAAAGTTTAATGTCACACTGCGCGTAATTCCGGGACAAAATGATATTTCAAGACTATTACCACTTAAGACTGGCCGAGTTGATTTTACCGCTAATGGGGTAGCAACTTATTTCGCGCAAGAAGGAACTTTTCAGTTTGCAGTTTCACAGTGGGGTCCTCAACCTCTTCGATTAGTCATGGTTTCAAACGGGCTGAGTAATCAATCGATTGCAGTTGCTTCAGATACAGGGGTTACAACAATAGCTGGTTTACGTGGTCGCCGGTACCGTTTGTTAGAGCTGCGCCTGCGCTCAATGTTTCAGTTGAAGCCCATTTGGGATGCGCAGGACTGACTTGGGACGACGTTGTACGTGTTGATTTCCCTGGCTACGAAGCGAATTGGATTGGAATAATCAACGGTGATGTTGATGTTGGGTTTGGCGCAACTGTTTCTGGCCCCCCGTATCGGCTTGAAGCTTCACCTCGCGGTATAACCTGGTTGGAAGTCCCTCACGACGATGAAGAATGCTGGAACAGGATGCTGGCAATTTCGCCTTACTTTACTAAGCATAATGCAACGCGTGGTGCAGCCATTAGTGAAGAAAATCCACTTGAGGCGGGCACTTATCCATACCCTCTTTTAACAACGTTGGATACACAAGATAGTGATCTTGTGTATGCCCTCGTTAAGGCTTTAAATGAAAATTATGACGACTATAAAGATTCCGATCCTGGTGCAATAGGCTGGGCTCTGGATAGACAGGTTTTCGACTGGGTTGTTCCATATCATGAGGGTGCTGTGAATTACTGGCGAGAGATTGGTGTATGGACGGATGAAATCGATGCACACAATCGTGAGTTGATTCGTCGTCAGGAGGTTTTAGAGGCAGCATGGTCTGAAGTCACAGCCGAAAATATCCGCGATGCTGACCAATTTCAAGCCTCTTGGATGCAGGTCAGAGCGCAACGCCTGGAGGCAGCCGGCTTCGATCCGGTCTGGCGATAGTGTCAGATAAAGCCAGCGGATTACCAATTACATTGCGCTGGCTGACTGGCGCCGCTGCCATTGGTAGTGCTTTTCTTGCCATGGACTCCTTGCGCTTATTTTCCGAGCGTCCACTTCTCGATTTCATCATCACCGTACAAAACCATTACTACTATGCCCTCATGGGTTTGTTGTTGCCTCTTTGCTACCTGCTTAATCCAACAATAAAAAATCCTAAAGGCATTTGGTTTGATGGCCTGCTTGCAATAGCAGCGTGCGGTGCTTGCATATTCTTTTTTGTAAACGCAGAAACCATGTTGGACTTCGGTTGGGAGTTCGGGGCACCTGATTATGCTGTTTGGGTGAGCTATTTACTCTGGATTCTTATCATGGAGGCGGTCCGACGCAGCGGTGGCATGGTGTTGTTCGGACTGGTATTCGTGTTCTCTCTTTATCCCATTTTTGCAGAAAGCTTGCCCGGGCCAATCTCTGGCATGGCTTCGACGCCGGCAGAAACAGCGGCATATCATGTCATGAGTATCGAAAGTATCCTGGGATTGCCTTTCCGAGCTTTTGCACAATTAGTTATCGGCTTTTTAATTTTCGGAATTGCATTGCAACAAACCGGGGGAGGGCGCTTCTTTATAAATCTGGCTTTTGCAGTTTTTGGTCATGTTCGAGGTGGCTCTGCGAAAGTAGCAATTGTTTCCAGTGGTTTAATGGGGTCGATGAGTGGCAGTGTTATTACTAATGTTTTAACCACGGGCCAGATGACAATTCCAGCTATGCAAAACAACGGCATGGAAAAAGAGTATGCCGCTGGTGTGGAGTCCTGTGCTTCTACTGGTGGGGTGTTATTGCCACCGATCATGGGTTCAACTGCTTTTGTAATGGCCACGTTCCTAAATGTGCCTTACACCACGGTCGCTTTGGCCGCGGCAATACCAGCCTTACTGTATTTCTTTGGCTTATTTGTGCAGGTAGATGCCTACGCAGCTCGAAAAGGGCTTGAAGGTACGCCGCGCGAAGAACTTCCGAGCTTGAGTGGAACCATGAAGCAAGGTTGGTTCTATATCGTCGCTTTTATGGTTTTAATTTTTCTACTCGTCTATTTGCAGCGTGAAGCCGTCGCTCCGTTCATCGCCACTGGATTGTTATTAGTGCTTAACCAATTTTCTAAGGAGCATCGTTGGGAAATAAAACAAGTAGGTTCCTTCCTGGTTGCAACTGGAAAGCTACTAATGGAGCTGTTAACTATTATGGCCGGGGTTGGCTTAATCGTAGGGGCTCTTTCTGTTACAGGTTTATCGGGCACTTTGGTTAACGACCTTCTTTTCCTGGCGGGGGACTCGACCTTGCTCTTATTATTAATGGGCGCGTTTAGCAGTTTTTTACTTGGCATTGGGATGACTGTCACCGCAGCGTACGTATTCCTTGCGATAGTTTTGGCCCCTGCGCTAATTCAGGGTGGGCTCGATCCTATGAGTGTTCACCTCTTTATTCTTTATTGGGGCATGCTTTCATTTATCACACCACCTGTAGCGTTAGGTGCATTTGCTGCAGCAAGCATTGCAGGCTCTTCGGCGCTTGCCACCGGTTTTACCGCGATGCGGTTAGGGAGCATCATTTATTTCATTCCGTTTTTCTTTGTTTTAGAACCTGCAATGGTTATGTCAGGCACCTGGACCGACACACTTATCGCAACAGTTAAAGTTGCTATTGGAATTATTTTAATTGCTAGCTGTTTGCAGCGGTATCTTATCGGTGTTGGGTTTTTGGATCGTGAGGGGCCTGTCGGTATCTCAGGTCGTTTACTAATAGCGTTAGGTGGAGGGCTTATCGCACTGCCGGCAACAGAAGTTATTGATATAAATGTGGGACAAATGACCTTATTTATTGCTGGCGCTATTGCTGCGATTTTGGGTGTTCTGATGAGTCGCGCAACTTATTCTGAAACTTCAAGCATAGCGGACGCTTAGTGCTTCAAAGAATTTTTCAACTGCGGTCTAGTAACTGGTTGAAGTAAATTGCGAGCATAAGGAGACATTTCGCATCGGGATAGCAGTTATCGGCTCAAAGTTATAGAAAGAGAGTAGTGGTCAGATACTGCAGTTGGTTTGGAGTCAGATTTTTGGGTTAGATTGGACTAAATACCTTTATCACTATCTGCTAATCAATCTTCGGTTAGATTGACGTTCGACACATTGTCATCAGGATTTCTATCGATGAGTTTATTAAAGGGATCGATTCCTGCGGACTCAGGTTCACCGTCTACGGTAATAGTAAAACTCTGATTGTGTGAATTTATTTGATGTTTTGCGATGTAGAGGACTTCTGGAATTTCTGTATGCTCGTCCTCTTTTCCTAACACTGCAACATCAACTAGTGCATCCATATCCACTTGAATTTCCTTCCCTCCACCATCGGCTTCAAATTTTGTCGCGGTTGTATTGATAGTGACTTCGAACCGACCATCTGGTAACCGCGGAATGTATTATCTTCAGAACGAAGATCGAAGATAATTATCTTTTCGAATAGATCCGTGATTACTGATTGAAACTGGGGGTCGGCGTTATCTCTAAATTTTGTTATCAAATCCCTTGTGGTCGGATAAGGTGGTCCCTGAAATCCCCATTCATCAATAAACTCACTTAAGATTCTATTAACTGTATCTGCTCCTAAATAATCTTTTAAGGCATATAACACAAGCTGCCTTTTCGATAGTGAATGTAGCCTTGATTCTCCACTAACATTAGCGGAAGTTCTTCTAACACTTCTGCTCCTCGACCACTAAGATAACTATCCAGTTCATAATTTAGAAATCGCTGCATATGGGCTTGGCCATATTCTTGCTCCATAACCATCAGGGCTGAATATTGCGAGAGCGTTTCTAGTATCATTGCTCCGCCTTGAACGTTTGCCCCGAAACCTGGTGCCCCCACCACTGATGAGCGAGTCATGTGCAGTAAGTAAAAACTGGGTCGATATCTGCGGGTCCCGTATATCAGCGACAAAACCAATGTTTTCTGAAAATGGAATAGTGTTAGGGAATGATTGGGCAAATGAGCCACGTTGCCGAGGGAACTCAAAAATTCGATATTGACGATATTGATAAGGGCTAAAATTTTTTGTGAAATAATCTAACGATTTCTTAGAAGCGTCAATCATGCGATCAACGTTATATCCATGCTTGTAATAAACCTCGATATCTATGTCGTTCCATGAGTCTGCTTTCATTTCATAGTCTGCGGAAAGAAATGATACAAATGGCCAAATAGGTTCATCCATCTTGTAGTGGAAATAGCGGCGGCCATTTTGTTCCCATTCTCTTTCAAGATAACCAGGGGTGACCGCTATTTGATCATGCGAGGTACTAACGATTGCTTCATACCCGGCTCGCATGCGAATAGTTCCAAAACCTTCATCATGTTTGCTTTCGTCATAATCTTGGCAACTCGTTCTGCTGGAGGTAAGTCATAACGGCGCCGGCGATTGTTATCAATCAACTCTGATCTTTTGAATATCCAGGTAAGGGAAAAGCTTCATGTTGTTAAAAAATGTACCGTTACTTAGTAGTCGCGTGTTTGGGTTATTGTTTACAAATCCTGGCGTAAGCCATTCCACTTGAAAAATTTTCATCAAACAAGTCGCCTGACTGCATGGGTTGATTTAAACATAAATATAATAGCCGAGCTGAGTATCGCTATGAGTAACCTCCGAATCAGGAACTTTTTAAAATGGGTTTGAGTGATATTTGGTGGAATAGTGAAATGAAGCTCTGAAATTGGTTCATTAAAATTGTTTTGCAAAGTGTATCTGCCATAAACAAACGCTTCCTTGTCCTCCGGATAGATGTCCACTTCGGCATACATTTGACGAGATCTGGAAAAAGCTGGTCTTCATATTGCTTATAGCTCCTTTCATAGTCAGCGACATCAGCTTCTACATCTAGGGCACTGCGTTTCTTGTTGAGAATGTTTGTGTTGTAAAAAATATAACTTCCAGTGGCCACAAATGCTGTAAAACAAGCAAGGATTGTATGGCAATAATTGGGTAAAACGCTGCTTTAAGCTTTTCCAAGAGAAGCGGTTTTTATGCTCACTGCCTCGTTGCCAAAGCAAATTATTATTATCAAGAGCATTCCACAGAATATTGTCCAATAAATAGAAAACCAAACATATGCGCTCAGATTTGGCCCAAAACCCGTAATACCGAATAAGGAATCTGAGGAGTGGCAAAAAAATAAAGGTTGTGATCAAACCCTTGCTGCGGAAGTACAAGCTGCCTGCAAAGTACAGTAATACGACAAACATGCCAATATAGCGATTACCCGCAACGACATGCGCGAACACAGCAAAAACGCAGGTAAACCAGATTGGAAATTGAAAGAAAGAGAACAATCCAAAAAAATATTGTAAGAAATTAAAATCAAAATATCCTTTTAGCGCCTGCACAACTATCGCCGCTATCATCGCTGCGAACAGCATTGCCGCCATGACGAGCATCAACCCAACAAGTTTCGCACTTATTGCGACCCAATTTGGATACGGCATAGCATCAACCATCTCAGAGATTTGCATGTTGTTTTCCCGCACCATTAGCTCTGAGGAATAGAAAATCAGTACCAAAATTAAAGGGAGCGTGTAACTGCTATTGATGATTGACACCATATATGTAGTTGTAGGATATACTTCTGTGCCATAAATTCCGCCTAGACCAAAGTAGGCGGTACCAGCCACCTGAAGCATGCCAAACAAAGCGATCATTAAAAATGCTTTACCGATTATGATGCTGTAGAACTCTATTCGAAGCTGAGAAATAAATTGTAGAATTTGGGAAGCGAACCCAAAACGGTGATTAACTGAAATAGGGGTTGTTAAAGAAGAAATTGGTTCGATAATTTTCTTCTGCTTTTTAAAACTTGCAAAAAAAATTTTTTGAATTTTGTCTTTTCCGTCGCGAAATCCAACGAAAAAGTAAAATAGTGATAAGCAGCCAAAGTAAATGTTGACATAAATACAAGCACAATTAGCCGGTTATATAGAAAATTACCTGTAACTGGCATGATCTGTTCATTCATTTGGAATGGTGTCCAATAACGAGCAGTATCCGATAACGCTACCAAGCCAAAAGGATCCAATAGGCTTAACAAGCGAATATCTTCCGGATCAACTAGTGAACCAACTACTGACTGAACTACTAAAATAAGAAACAGTGTCAGGAAACTTGCCAGAAGACTGCGAGTTAAAGTGGCAATAAGAAAAACTAAAGCTGCCATCATCAATATATTTGGTAAAGCAATTGCCCAGGTGGCAAACCAATAAGCATCAAGTCGTAATGGTCCTAAGCGGTCTGGGTCGATCCAAGGCATAAACTCTCCGAGAAAAATGCCAAAAGCCGCTGCAAGATACACAATAAAACAAAAAATGAGCGCTCCACAAAATCGCCCAAAAAGATAATCAAATTTCTTTACTCGGGTTGTTAAGAAAATTTCAGCAATATTGTGATCAAAATCTCTTAACGCTGGACTTGAGGCATAAGCGACGCCCGCAAACAACGAGGTAAAAAAGCTAGTGTTGGCTAATACGATAATAATATTGAAAGGTGAATTGATATTTATGTTGGTAAGGGTGCCGCCGATTGAAATATTGTCAGAGACAGTGGCACCAAAATTAAGCAAAAATAATACGGCAGATATGACATAAACCAGTGGCTGTCTTGCATGATACCTAAGTTCAAATTTAAAAATTTCAGCAAACATGATTAGAGTTTTTCTGGAGGGCTTTTCATTTAAACAGTGATTTGAATTTTGTGGTCGCGTAGAGTGGCGAAATAGACACTCTCCAAGTTGGGGCTCATAGCTTCAAACCCGTTACCTGGATCTTGTTCGCTTAGAATATGTATTTTTGTGCGGCCTCCAACCAATGTTGAAAAGAGTACTCGATGTCTTTCTTCATAGTCTTCTACTTCATTACGATTAATAAACTTGGCATAGATTGATCCTTGCAAATGATCAATTACCTCAGCAGGATGCCCCTTTAATAGAATTCTTCCTCCGCCCATGATGGCCATGTCAGAGCAAAGGTCGCTGACATCATCAACAATATGAGTAGAAAGAATCACAACTGTGTCTTCGCCAATGTCGGCAAGTAGATTGTGAAATCTACGTCGCTCCTCCGGATCTAGTCCAGCGGTAGGTTCATCGACAATTAAAAGTTGAGGATTACCAATTAAGGCTTGGGCAATGCCGAATCTTTGTTTCATGCCGCCGGAATAAGTGCTCACAGCCGTATCGCGCACGTGCCATAGGTTCACCTGGTTCATAAGGTGATCGATAAGTTCCTTTCTTTCACTTCTGTTAGAGATTCCTTTAAGTACGGCAAAATGATCTAGCATTCTCTGTGCAGAAATTCGGGGATAGGTTCCAAACTCTTGTGGCAGGTAGCCAAGTACCTGACGAAGGGATTCCTTGTCATTTAGGATGTCAACATCTTCAAGAAAAGCAGTGCCTTCGTCAGCGTCCTGAAGGGTAGCAAGTGTGCGCATCAAGGTTGATTTTCCGGCTCCATTTGGTCCCAGAAGCCCAAACATACCCTGCGAAATTTGGAGGCTCACTTCGCTTAATGCTTTAACGCCGTTACTATAAGTTTTACTGAGATTATTGATTCTTAGCATTTTGCAAAATTACCCTTAAGATTGTGCTCTAAGTATTTAATCAACATGGTCAGTCAAAGTTATCCAATACACGCATTATGCCGGAGTTTAGTACCTATATCTCATGGAAAAAAGATGAAAATCGTGGCAATCAAAATGACCGCCGTTATAGTCTTTTTTACAGAGTTTACCTAGGCTCTTATATAGCTTCATGCCTGACAAGCGGTTTGGTGTGTGGCAGACTCCTAAATCCGCATATGAAAAGAACAATAATAAAGGTGAAACCATGTCTAAAAAAAGAATAGCTCTAGCTACGCTTGTGACTTCGCTGTTTTTTGTCACTCAAGTTTCAGGTCAAGGAGGAAACATTATCACTGGCGATGGATTTCCAAACCCGAATCAGGTGGTTACTAATGAGTGGGGTGATTTGCCCTCCGGGCGACAATGGGGGTCAACTGCGGGAATTGATATCGATCCCACCGACGGTCATGTGGTTGCATATGAGCGCTGCGGTGCGGGTGGGCTAGGTGGCCCCGGAATCAATTGTGATCGCAATCCCGTAGATCCTATTTTTAAATTTAACCGCCATACCGGTGAAGTTATTGCCAATTTTGGTGGTGGCATTATGGTTACTCCACACGGAATCCATGTAGATGATGAAGGCAATGTGTGGGTAGCAGATTTCGCGGGTAATGAAGCAGGTACAAAAGGGCATCAGGTGCATAAATTTAGTCCTGATGGCGAATTGTTAATGAGTCTTGGTACTGCAGGTCAACCTGGCGATGGCCCGAATCATTTAAACCAACCTAACGATGTAATCGTTGGCCCTAATGGAAACATCTATGTGGCAGAGGGCATAGTGGTCAGAACATGTTAAATGCTCAGGCGCTCGAAGAAGGGCGTCAGGCAGGACTAACTGCCCGGATCGTGAAGTACGCGCCAGACGGAACTTACATAAGAGAGTGGGGGCAGCTAGGAACCGAACACGGTGATTTCCGTACTCCCCATGCATTAGAATTCGATTCATTGGGCCGACTATGGGTTGCAGATCGTGGTAACCATCGTTTGGAAATCTTCGACCAGGATGGCAATTACCTCGAGTCGCGTTATTCGTATGGGCGAATCAGTGGTATTTTTATAACTAATGATGACATGGTTTATGCTATTGATTCTGAATCTGGCCCGCTTCGTCATGAAGCCTGGCGTTGTGGAGTGAGAATTGGCCCGTTGCACGAAGATCGAATTACCGGCTTTATTCCTGGCTATCAAACTGAAAGCAGATATGAGCAAGGAACTGCTGGTGAAGGCGTTGCGGTCGATGCCGATGGCAATGTTTATGCGGCGGAAGGACCTGCCTCATTACCTTTAGCAGGTGGGGCTTTCACCAAGTACACTGCAAATTAGACAATACTAATAAGTAGAAAGACCACGAATCTAGAAATAGAACGTGGTCTTTCTTTATAAATGTAAAAATTATTCGAATGAGTTTCTGCAGTAAATTTTGTTTTTCCTTTTTTGTTATTATTAATTGCGGCTTCTTGCAGCTCGTTAGATCAATCTCTTTCGAAAACCCCCAAAAAACATTTATTAGCAAGCTCGCATCGTCGATGGGACAGGATCGCAATCTTACATCGCAGACCTACGATAGAAGGAAACATAATTTCCGAAATAGGTGACCCGGAATTAAGACAAGGTGAAAGCTTTGTTGATGCTAGCGGATTAGTGCTCGCGCCAGGCTTTATTGACACTCACAGTCATCACGATAGAGGTCTTGAAAATAATCGCGATGCTCTGCCACTCTTAGTCAGGGAATTACAACAGCGGTTTTTGGTCAGGATGGCAGTCACAATTATCCGATAATGAACTTTTTTGCGGATTTTGAAAATTCACCTTCTGCAGTAAATATTGCTTCCTATGCCGGCCATAACACTTTGCGCAATATGGGTTTTTGGGGGCCAATAACAGAAATATTGCAACGGAAGAGCAAACAAACTCCATGGAGAGATTGCTGCAAACAGAACTAAATAACGGCGCCTTGGCTTATCCAGTGGTTTGGAATACGAACCAGGAGTTTATTCAGAATCAGAAGAAGTGCTTGCTCTAGCACATATAACTGCGGCTGCAAATGGTCGTTACACCTCGCACATCCGCTCAGAAGATCGCTTTATTTGGGAATCAGTAGACGAACTAATTGATATAGGCAGGCAAACAGGAATGCCAGTTCACTATTCCCATATGAAACTCGCAGGCAAAGCCTTCTGGAATGAAGCAGAATTTTTAAAACAAAAAATGGATAATGCGAGGGAAGAGGGCATTAACTTAACTGCAGATATTTATCCTTACGAGTATTGGCAATCAACCATTGAAGTTTTATTGCCAGACCGCAATCCCGATAATCTTGAAGAAATAGAATTTGTATTGCGTAAAATCGCACCTGCTGATGGAATTATATTTACTCGCTTTGAACCCGATCCATCTTATGTTGGTTTGTCGATTGCAGATATTGCACGACTACGATCTGATTCTGAAGTGAATACACTTTCTAATGTAATAAAAGAAGGAAGAGTTTGGAGTGCTTCTAACGGTGGCAGATCTTCCGAATCAATAATGGGCCGTTCTATGCAAGAAGCAGATATAGAACAACTCATGCTTTGGTCCCATGCAAATTTTTGTTCGGATGGAGGTTATTCCGGACACCCCCGCGGATATGGTTCATATCCAAGAGTTTTGGCAAATTATGTACGTGAGAAAAATCTTCTTAGCCTTGAAGCAGCAATTAAAAAGATGACTTTGATGGCAGCCTTTCCCCTATTGGTATCGAAGATAGAGGAACGATTAAAGGCGGTAACAAAGCGGATTTGGTCTTATTCGATATCAATACAATCCAGGATCACGCCACTATCCAGAACGGACAACAACTGTCCACTGGTGTGTTGCAGGTTTGGGTAAACGGTCAGATCGTTTTCAAAGACGGCGACACAACCAATGCAAGACCAGGGCAGGTGATCAAGAAAATTCGTTGATTCATAAAAGAAGAAAAGCCATTTCGAAAATCAAGTACTGAATTTTTAACCTGACGCCTTTTGTTTTCAGCAGTTGAATCCCTCATAATTAAGCTTTGCGCTAGTTTAAGCCTTTTTTAATTCGTCAGTTGGAGAATTTGATGAGTACGACTTTTAGAGTAAATCGCATACAGCAAACGGTGGACGTGGATCCATCTAAGCCGCTGTTGTGGGTGATTCGTGAGCAACTAGGGCTCACCGGAACAAAATTTGGTTGCGGTATCTCCCAATGCGGCGCCTGTACGGTCCATATCGATGGCCAGGCTGTGCGTTCCTGTGTCACACCAATTTCTTCAGTCGAAGGAAGAGAAGTTACGACGATCGAGGGAATCGCTTCAGCTGATGGCGAATTACATCCCGTGCAGCAAGCATGGATTGATAATCAGGTACCACAGTGTGGCTACTGTCAGTCTGGACAAATAATGTCCGCCTCGGCACTGATTGCCAATAATCCTAATCCGACTGATGCTGATATCGACGCCGCCATGCAGGGGAATATTTGTCGTTGCGGTATGTACGGCCGAATTCGTAATGCGATTAAATCTGTTGGCGTTGCTTCTTCGGATGAAAAACTTTTTTACGATGTAGCTAGTGCAGAGGATGCGACGGAGGTCGATCATGGGTAAGTGGACCAGACGCGCATTTATAACAACCGGTTTAGTTGCCGGTGGTGGAGTTATTGTGGGTGTTGCCTTGCGACCCGGCAATCAGATTAAAGATCTGGCTGGCAAAGTAGGAGAAGAAGGCGGTCAATTGGTCCACTCTTACGTCAAGATCGACACCGACAATACTATTACCGCAATCATTCCTCACTCTGAAATGGGTCAGGGAGTGCAAACTGCATTAGGTCAGATGCTCGCAGAAGAGCTAGATGCAGATTGGGAAAATCTACTTACGGAAGAAGCGCCTGCTTTAGGTGAGTACTCAACCTATTCAGCAGGTCGTCGCTATCTTTTAGCTGGCATAGATTTTCCAGAAATCTTAATTCCTACAGTTGATGGCGCCATGATGCGGGTTGCGGATTCACTCAACATGCAAATTACTGGCGGCAGTATGAGTGTTCGTACAACTGGAGCACTAGCTATGCGCATTGCAGGTGCGGCGACAAGAGAAATGTTGGAGGAAGCTGCAGCAAGTTTATGGGGTGTCCCAATTAGTGAAGTAACGACCGAAAATAGTTACCTAATTCACGCAGTAACTAATAGAAGGGAGCCATATGCAACATTTGCATCAACCATTGCAGAAATGACTCCTTCGCAAACACCAACTTTTAAAGATCCTTCAGACTACAAGATCGTTGGTACTCATAAACCACGCCGCGACATTCCGGCGAAGGTTGATGGTTCATTAAAGTTTGCATTGGATGTTCGTCTACCGGACATGCTGTATGCATCAGTTATTCGCTCCCCCGTTTCGGGTGGCAGTGTAGTACTTTTTGATGAAGCAGCGGCGCTTGCAATCGACGGAGTTGTAGATGTTATTAAGATTCCTGAATCTACAATAGGAAATGCGTTTGGTGGTACCTATTCTGGTGAAACCGTGGCTGTTGTGGCGGATAGTTATTGGACGGCTAACTTAGCCATCAAGGAACTTGATGTGCAGTGGAGTAAAACAGGATTTGAATCTGTTTCCAGTGATAGCATCTTTGCACAATTTGATCGCGATATTACTTCAAGAATAGAACGTCAGACGGATCGCGTAGAAGGCGAAGCTGATTCGGTATTCTCAACAGCAGCCAAGATTATAGATGCTGACTATCATGTTCCTTATCTAGCGCACACCTGTATGGAGCCATTAAACGCCACTGCAAATGTTAGAGATGGTAACGCTGAAGTATGGGTAGGTTGCCAGAATCCTCTCGGATTTCGTCGAGATGTTGCTGTCGTTCTTGGCTTGGAAGAAGAGGCCGTTACTCTTCATAACCATGCTATGGGAGGAGGATTTGGCCGCAAGGCTCGTCCTGACTATGCAATCCAGGCTGCGCAAATTTCACAGGCAGTTGGCCGACCAGTACAATTGATTTGGTCACGGGAAGAAGATGTGCGGCAGGATTTTTACCGCCCAGCGGTGCAGAGCGATTCCGGGCAGCATTCGATGCGGATAACAATATACTCGCTTGGGAAAATACTTACCCCAACAAGAATGACCCAAATCGAAGCACCATTGATTCCTTATGCAGTCCCGGCACAGGACATAGGTTATGTCAGTAGCCCGACTCATGTTCCATTTGGCGCATGGCGCAGTGTGGATCATTCCCAACATGGTTTCTTTACTGAATCGTTTATCGATGAAGCAGCCATGCGGCGGGAAAAGATCCATTCGAGTTTCGTGCGGAGCTCCTGAAAAACAGTCCTCGACACTTAGCAGTGTTAGTAAAGCTGCTGAAGAAGCGGGATGGAATAGAATGCTGCCCGCAGGGCGTGGACGAGGAATTTTTCTGCAAGAATCTTTCGGTTCTCTAGTTGCGCAGGTGGTGGAAGTAACAATTGATAATGGAGAAGTTGCAGTAGACCGCGTTGTCGCTGTAATTGATCCTGGTTTAGCGGTTGCGCCTGATGGTATAGCTGCTCAGTTAGAGTCCGGAATTATTTATGGGCTTACTGCAGCGCTATTCGGTGAGATAACGATCGAGGATGGAGCAGTTGTGCAGAGTAACTTCCATGATTACCCTTCGGTAAGAATGAATCAGGCACCTAAAATTGAAACCCACATTATAAACAGTGGACATGATATAGGAGGTGCAGGTGAGCCGGGCACTCCGGGTATCGGGCCAGCATTAGCCAACGCTGTTTTCGATGCAACAGGGATTCGTGTGCGTCAACTACCACTAAAAAACTTTGATCTGAATTTTCGGGTTGAAGAAACTGGCGATGTTGCTTAAACGCCGTAACAAAAAAAGGCCAGAGTATTTTTTTAGTCTGGCCTTTTTTTATGGCCTATTTTTTAAATACCTTTAAACGGGTTTTTTAACTACCAATCGTTTTATGTAATTGTGGGGTATCTTTATCGTCGTCCTTCTATCTATGGGCGTCGGCGTATCGCGTTTATGACAAGGTTCTTAACTCTCAGCTCTAATCTTGATTTGTCCTCATTCTATTGTCTTGCCCTGCTGGAATTTAGGGCAAATGCTCGATAAAACCGGTACTTACGCCGCTTGACCCTCCGCTGACTAGCTGGGAGAATTCCGAGCAACTATTCCCTAAATATGACAATTAAAAAGATGGGGCTCGCTAATGATAATTCGACTTAAGCCCACTGTTTTCCTTCCTTTCAAGGCGTTTCTTGCTGCTTCCCTTTTGAGTATTTCATCAATAGCTCAGGAGATCGGTAACTACGAACCTGAACAAGCTTGGGATGGCAACCCTGATATCAACGGTGTTTGGCAGGCGATGGGCACTGCCCACTGGGATCTTCAGGACCATGAAGCTAGCGCAGGGTTGCCAGAAATGGGCGCAATCGGTGCCGTGCCACCTGGCCAGGGCGTTGTGGTAGGAGGAGAGATTCCTTATCAAGATTGGGCCATAGAACAAAAGCAAGGGCCCAAATGGGATAGCAGACCTACTGGTGATCCTGAAACGAAGTGCTATTTACCTGGGGTACCTCGAGCTACTTACTTGCCGTATCCATTTCAAATTCTACAAGGCACCGACAAGATGATGATCGTGTATGGGTTTGCCGAAGCGAATCGCACCATTCATATGAATGTGGAAAATCCGGAACCGGCGCCATTAGACACCTGGATGGGTCGTTCCCATGGTCATTGGGAAGGCAATACATTAGTAGTAGATGCCCGCGGATTTACCGGCGAAGCCTGGTTTGATCGAGCAGGAAACTTTGCCAGCAGTTCACTGATTGTGACTGAACGCTACACGCCAATCAGTGCTGATGCCCTGTTGTATGAAGCAACAATCGAAGACCCAACAGTTTTCACGCGCCCTTGGCAAATTCGTATGCCGTTATATCGACGTCTTGAACCAAATGCGCGAGTGATTGAATACAAATGCGTCGAATTTTCAGAAGAGATTTTGTACGGCCATTTAATGAAAAGAGAAGAATCAGAAGATTAAAAAAGAATTATTCACACTTAACGGAATTTAAAGAATAAAGACTAACCAATTGGAGGTTCGCACCATGAAGTGTCGTTCCATAAAAGTAAGTAGCACTAAGTTGATTGCAAAGTTAATCGCTGCAATAGTAATAGCATTTCCATTTGCACTTAATGCCGCCACTCCAAACCACATTCAGATTGCTCTTTCGAGCACCAACGAGGCAGTGGGTTGGTACGAAGAGTATTTGGATTGTGAAAGAGTAGTTGGCAGAAACGATGCAGTTGTCTGTGGTGAAACCAATATCGAGTTTTTCGTAGGCCGCACAGTTGGTGGAAGCCAGGGTTCTGCTATCGATCATATTGGTTTTTCTGTACCTGATCTCGACGCCAAAATGGCTGAACTTGAGTCAGTAGGTGTACGTGGCTCTGGAGTTCGTTTGATTCGATTCGATGATGGTGCTTTGGTTCGTGATATACCTGGACTATTTAAGATCGCTTTCATCACCGATCCATGGGGAACCAAAATTGAATTGGTGCAGGATGAGGCTGTAATTGGATTTCATCACATCCATTTGAATTCAGTCGATCCAGTAGCGGCACTTGATTGGTATAACCAGGTGCTAGGTGGTGAACGTGCAAGCTTGAAAGGTATGCTAGACGGCGTGCGTTTCGGCGATATCTGGTTACTGGCAACCCAATTTAACGACGGTCGACCAGGTATTACTCAGGGTCGCACTATCGATCATATTGGTTTTCAGGTAGCGGACTTGGATGCTGCTGCTGCCGAAATGAATCAACTCAATGTTGATTTTCGTCAGGATCCCATGGTTCCAGAGCGCGGCCGCTCTGATGCTAAGCAGGCTTTCATTCTTGGACCTGATGGCGTGATGATCGCCGTAGTAGAACCGGGCTGGGAAGGAATCGAGGAAGAAGCATTCAGTGCAGACAACAGTGATTCTGAAGAACTTTACATTGTGCCAAGAACACCTTGGGGTGAGCCTGATTTTCAAGGTATCTGGACCGCCGATGCGGCACACGGTATTCCTTTACAGCGTGGTGTCGGCGCCGGGGAAGCTGGAGAATTAACTCCGGAAGAAGCAGCTGCTCGTCGTGAGCGAGGCACACTAAACAGCATCTGGGGTTACGATCGGGAATGGCGCGATACCACCTTAGGTTATGTAAGGTCTGCACCCTCCACGCAGGCGGCAATGATTATAGATCCGCCAAACGGGCAATTGCCCGAAACAACCGAGGCTTATAAGCAATTAGTTGCCAATGCGCCACCCAGAATTCCACCACAGCGTGCCAGAACACCAGTAGACTTAGGTACTTATGTGCGCTGCATCACTCGTGGGCCAGTAGGCATGATGATGCCAAGTATTTATAACAACGGTCTACAGATTATTCAGAGCCCAGGTAACATCGCGATTCAAAAAGAAATGATTCATGAGACTCGAATCATTTCTACAGAGTCTCGTGAAGGTTATGGTGATGGACTTAAAACTTGGCTTGGAGATTCCCATGGTCGTTGGGAAGGTGACACGCTAGTAGTTGAAGTGAGAAACCTTAATGGTAGAACTTCTTATCTCGGATCCAGCGCCGATATGAAGTTAACTCAGCGGTTTACTCGGACCGGTCCCGATACATTGCGGTATGAATTTACAGTTGAAGATCCAGCTGTGTGGACTGAACCTTGGAGTGGAATGTTCAATTTTATAAGAGATGATAGTCAATATGAGCTTGTTGAGTATGCATGCCATGAAGGTAACTACGGTATGACTAATACTTTAAGTGCTGCGCGTACAATCGATGCACGTGAAGCTGAAGAAGCTGACTATCAGGAATAGTTAGTAAACGAATTTAAATTTAAATCGATAGAGGTAAAACCAATGCGAATGCGATTACTAATCAGTGCAATTGGTGCTATGGGCATGTCTCTTTTTGCCTTTACATCGCTGCAGGCACACCATGCCTTTTCGGGTGAATTTGATTCTACCCAGCCAATCAATTTACGTGGCAAGGTCGTGAGGATGGAGTGGATTAATCCTCATGCCTGGTTACACCTGGGTGTTACTAATGAAGATGGTGTAGAAGAAGTGTGGATGATTGAAGCTGGACCACCGGGCGCCTTGGTACGCAGAGGTTGGCGAAAAGATTCAGTGCTTCCGGGCATTGAATTAGTTGTTCAGGGTTATCGCGCTATTGATGGCACGAATAAAGCGAATGGTCGCGAAGTAACATTCCCTGATGGCCGTAGACTCTTTGCTGGTTCTTCCGGAACCGGTGCACCTACTGATGGGGCTGACCCAACAGAGCAGTAGATCGACATCTTGCCTAAGAATGGGCAGAGCCAAAACTCTGATTTGTGTATTGGCTCTGCCTTATTTATTTATGATTTATGAACTCTTCTTTAGGATTAAGTAAATGGCTAAGCCTTTTCCAGATCATCCTAACCTAGTTGGCGGATATGCACCTATACAAATGGAATGTGATGCTCCTGATTTGATTGTTGAAGGAGAATTACCACTAGACTTGAATGGTACTCTGTACAGAAATGGACCTAATCCTCAGTTTGCACCTCGTGGGCAGTATCACTGGTTCGGGGGTGATGGAATGGTTCATGCGTTTCAAATTGATCAGGGCAAGGTGGCCTATAGCAATCGTTGGCTCGGACTGTGAAGTGGAATTTGGAAAATCAGGCCGGTGAATCACTTTTGCGGCCTTTAATCCGATGGAAAATGACCCTCGAGTGGCGAATGTGGAAACTAACGGCATAGCTAATACCAATGTTATATGGCATGGCAACAAACTACTGGCGCTGGTTGAGTCCAATGCGCCCTTCGAACTGGACCCTGTTACTTTAGAATCTATCGGAAGCTGGACCTTCAATAACAAACTAAAAGGTGCCATGTCAGCACATCCAAAAATTGATCCAGAAACTGGAGAGATGTTGTTCTTCGCCTATAATGCAGATGGAATTATTTCACCACGAATGGCATTCCACGTTGCTGACCGAGATGGCAATTTGATCCGCAGTGAATGGTTTGATGCGCCTTATGCGGCAATGGTCCATGATTTCATTACCACTCGAGACTATATAATTTTTCCTATCATGCCACTCACTGGCTCCATGGAGCGAGCAATGCAGGGTGGCCCGGTTTATGCGTGGGAAGCCCAAAAAAGCAGCTATATCGGCATAATGCCTCGAAATGGCACGGTGGAGGATATTCGCTGGTTTGAGGGCGATCCGGCTTATGTTTTTCATCCCATGAATGCTCATAACGATGGAGAGAAAATAATCTGCGAGGTATGTCAATATGAGGAAGCACCCTGTTTCCACATGCGGATGGATCGAAGCCAGATCCAGAGAAAAGCTCTGCAAAACTAATGCGCTGGGTATTTGACCTTTCTGTGAACACCAATACTTACAAGGTCGAGCAGCTCGATGATATGCGTACAGAATTTCCTCGATTGGATGAAAGATTTGCCGGCCTTCCTATCGTCATGGTTATTTTGCCTGTGTGGTTGGTAGCGGCGCTGAAGGAAACCGATACAATGGTATTGGTCATATAGATTTAAGTAGTGGAGAGATTAAAACTTTTAATGAAGGCGATGAATTCGCGATTTCAGAGCCAGTCTTCGTGCCGAGGCAAGCTAATTCGCCTGAGGGAGAAGGGTATTTGCTCGCTACTGTTTATAATTCACAAACTGACAAAAGCCATTTGATTATTCTTGATGCTGAAAATATTGACGCCGGCCCTCTAGCTCGAGCCATGCTTGACCACCGTGTACCGTTTTGGTTTTCATGGGAACTGGCGCAGTGCTCATTAACGAATTGGCTACAGTTCCGTTTTTGTAAAAGCAAAAATATTGAACAAGCCTGCGAACTTTTCTATTAATCGCTTAAGTTTAAAAAAATCCTTTTATGATCACACAGGGATTTGAATTTTTAGCGGTCATTTTTGGGCTTTGCGGAATCCTTGTTTGGTTAGAGGCAAGATATCGCTCGGCTTTTTTTCGTTGGTTTCCATCGATTGTCTTAGTCATGTTTGCCTCTATGGCGCTTTACACTGTTGGTCTCTGGCAACTAACAGAACAAGTGCGAGAGGCAAGAGAATCACTAAGAGATAATTTGATTCCTGCCATGCTTTTTCTCATGTCTTTGAAATTTAATCTTGTGATCATTCGCAAACTTGGAATTCGTTTGATTGCTCTTTTTTTAGCATCAACTTTTTCAATCATGTTGGGGTTTATATTCACACAGCAATTGATGCGGGAATTTCTTGGTGATGAAACTCCTCTTACATTTGCAACTATGTCTGCTGGTTGGACCGGGCGGAACACAGAACTTCGTAGCCGTTAAGGAAGCATTATCTGTTAGTGACGAAGCAATGACATATACCTTGCTTATGGGGGCAGTTTGCTACTCTATTTGGCTGGTAGTGACCCTTTGCACTTAAGCCTTTTAAACCACAACTAGATCGTTTTCTTCGCACTGACGACCGAGGATTGGATGACGTGATGAAGTCGCTGCAAGGAATTGATAAGGCAAAGCAAGTTGAAATGCCTTCATTATTTCTTATGCTTGGCTTATCACTTTTGGTTGCATCTTTCAGTAATTATTTAGGGGAACTTATTGCCAGCCTCGGATTTCTAAATCCAATGATTTGGGTCATCATAGTTTCTTCTGCTTTAGGTATGGTGGGGGCTTCGACTACCTTTGGGAATCTAGGGGGTAGTGAAGAAGTATCCACTATCATGCTGTATGTCATCGTTGCTCTCATTGGAGCTGAGGTCAGTCTTGGAGCGATTTTGGGAGGCTCCCATGTATATCCTTTCTGGCTTTATTATCCTCAGTATTCATGGCGCTTTATTACTGATTGCAGCCCGATTTTTGCGAATGAATCTATTGTTAACCGGCATCGCATCGATCGCTAACATTGGCAGCGCCCCTTCTGCCGTAGTTGTTGGCGCTTCCTATGGCAGAGATCTAATTCCTATCGCCATTATTATGGCCTTAATAGGTTCAATGATTGGCTCCTTTGTCGGCCTTACTGTCTCTGAAGTATTACTATGGTTAAGCCCGACTGAATAAAGGGTAGTGATTATTCAAAGAAGGAATTGCAGTTTTCAATACTAAAGAGAATTGTGAAATATGTTCTTAGCGATTACCAAAACCATCATCAACCCTTACATCCAGCAGGGTTGGTCCTTTGCTGCTAATCGAGTCTTTAAGAGCTGAAGGGAAATCTTTAGCGCACTCAACTCTTCTTGATTTAACTCCCATGGATTCAGCGAGCGAAACAAAATCCAACTCAGGAGAATGAAAGTCCATTCCAATGAAATTGTGATTGTCGTGAAAAGCGATTAGTCGCTCTTTAAGGATTCGGTAACCGCGATTGTTAGCAATTACATAAGTAATCGGAAGTTCAAGATTAGCCGCAGTCCAAAGTGCCTGAATGTTGTACATTGAACTGCCATCGCCAATAACAGCAACTACTGGACGATCAGGCAAAGCGAGTTGTATACCCACTGCTCCTGCAATTGCGAATCCGATACCACCACTGGCGAGCCCGAAATAACTTTGTGAATCGCGATAAGGTAGGTAACGCAGCATTGTTGCACCCGAGACCAGGGCTTCATCAACGATAACCGCATTGTCTGGAATTGATTCTGAAATCTGCAACATTAACAACTCGGGATCGATTGGCCTTGCATCAAAATCGGCTGAGCCCAGCAGCGCTTCCCGATGTCGCTCTCGTTGTGTGCACCAGTTTTTACTCGCAGTTCTGGCAGTGAAGAATTGGCTTGTGTTTTTTGTTCAGAAGATTGCATTGAGCTAACCACTGGAACCAAAGATTGCAGAGTTGTTTTAACATCAGCACGAATTGCTAGTTCGGTTGGATAGTTCTTTCCCATCTCCCAATCCCTCAATCCCACCTGTATGACACTCATTGATTCTGGGAGTGGATCCACTTCGCTGAAAACCGACATTCGAATACATCGGCGCCAACACAAATCATCAAGTCGTAGTTGTCGAGTATTTTCCGAGCCTGTGCTTGCACACGTGGAAGTCCGCCCATAAAGCAAGGACTTTCAGATTTTGCATGAGCACCGTATGGAACTGTCTGCTGATAGATTGGAGCACCTAATACTTCGGCTAGCTGTCCTACTTCGTCGAGGGCATCATGGGTAGCAACTTCATGGCCGCTCACGATCACAGGAGCCTTAGCTATTAATATGCGCTCTGCAAATGACTGCAGAACTTCATCTGTTGGTCGGGCGCTAGTATCAACTCGTGTAGTACTGCCTAGATTGAGAAGTCCTTCTTCATTAAGAATGTCTCCGGGTAATGAAATGAACACAGGACCTGTAGGCGGAGTCAAAGCAACCTTTGCTGCGCGATGCACGATGCGAGGTAAGTCTTCTAATCGAGTTACTTCAACTGCCCACTTCACTAAAGGTGCCGCGATGGGCACAAGCTGATCATATAGCATAGGTTCAGTCAGACCGTGCCCCTGCTCTTGTTGACCCGCAGTGAGAATTACCGGTGAACCGAAAAATTTAGCGTTATAAAGCGAGCCCATGGCATTGCCCAACCCTGGGGCCACATGAACATTACATGCGGTTAACCTCCCCGTCGCACGCGAGAACCCATCGGCCATAGCCACTACTGTTGCTTCCTGAAGTCCAAGCACATAATTGAGATCTGGATGATCAGTTAGTGCATCCATGATGGGTAATTCCGTTGTGCCGGGATTACCGAAAAGATGGGTTACGCCTTCCTGCTTTAACAAGGAAATAAAAGCAGATTTCCCAGTTATGTTCTTATTTGAATGCGAATTCAAGGCGATCTCCATGTGCAAGCTATAAATTTCGAAACAGAGAAACTATCATCTCTGGCTTAATGAAAACAGTTGGTCGGGAGGATGATTCAAATGTTTTTGAAAGTTAATATCTCAATTCATGGAAACAGAAATTGACGGAATAAGAATAATGCGTAATTCGAGATTGAATAGGCTTACAGTATTAGTGGCTATGCTTATAATGTTCTGATATTGCGGCTAAGATACTAATATAAAAAAGGTGAGAGGGAGAGAGCTTTGGGCGAAGTCTTAGATACGTTTGAGTTGAAACATGTCTCTACGACATACTCGGAAGACAATCAGGGAAATGTTTTGACATACTTTAACTGCCGCGGCAATGCAGCGGGTTTCGGCCTTGTTTATGACACTGCTATTTTTCTTAACCTGCAAAATGATGCACAAAGCGGAGACCTCACGCGAATTGGGCATGCTTTTGCAAGAGATGGTTCTTATGTGACCGGCCATGGAAAAGGCAGTTGGCAAAGAATACCTGACGAGCATGCTTGGAAGACTGAGGTAGTATTCAATATTGATGATGGTACTCAAATTCGAAGTGTCGGGGAACTTCGTTTAGATACTGAGACCCATGCTGGTACAAATTATTCTGTCGATGATTAATACTCGGCAGAGAAATAAGGAATAAAATTATTAATCAATTTTTTTCATTTATATTCTCCAAGAAACGATCCTTGGTATTACTATTAGTTTTCCTGCTTGGGTTTTTCCTGTTTCTTCAGTCTAGCCTCGGGCCAAATAACTTTCTTAGAGCTGATTCAAACGCTTACCATGTGGACTTCGGTGGAGTTGCCTTGATGGTGATTTTTATCGTCGGCTATTCTGCCTATATCTCGTATAAGACTCTTATCAATTTTGGTTATCTACTATTAATATTTTCATTACCTGTTGCCATTCTTAAGACATTTGCAGAAATGGTAAGCCTGCTTGCGACAATGGATGGAAATGCGCTCGAGATGACGTCAACAATCAGTGAGTTTTACACTATATTTCTTATTGGTTGTTTTTTGAGTGCATGTGGATACTTTATAGATGAGCGCCGAAAATTTTATGAAACCAAAACGCTATCTGACTTTGATGTATTTTTTCTGCTTCTATTACTGATTGGCTTCAATCTTGTCAACATCTACACGGTAGTGCTGCGCTCTGACTTTCAAATATCATTTGGCGAATTTTGGAGCGGTCCTGCATGGCTAGGAGTGTTATCTAGCTTGGGTATTGCCTTAACGCTATATGTCATCTTTGATAGAAAATCGGAAGATTGGAAACTATTGGAGTATCCAAAATATGTGTTATCTAATTCCAAATTATTATTAGACGCAGTAATGAGCGTAGTTCTAATGTCTGCCATTTTTGGAGCTATAGCTTTTTATTATACTTCTCAAAGTTCTATAGCAAGTGTCTCAGTGACTACTGAAATCGGGTTTTTAAGCATGTTTTATGCTGTCAATATCTTTATATTGGCAATGGTAACCGCCCTCCGAGTAGAACGAAATTTTCTGGAACTGGACTTTACCAGGAGAAATTGGCACATAATTGAGGCCTTTGCGTTTTTGACATTTATGAGTCTGGCTCCCCCAACAATGTGGGACAGATTTTCAGCCTATTTTGATCAAACACCTCCCGAAATTCTAGAACTCCAAGAGAGGATATCCGCACTAGAGGAGCAGCTCAGTAGAGCGACTGGTGAAAATGATATTGAGGTTTTTGATTGCATATAAACATTTTGGGCTTGTGAATAGTTTGGTAGGATCTCGCCGCATAATCCTTTTGTGTATTTTAATTACATTAAACGGATGCTTTGCAGGGAAAAATATTGAGACCATTAGGCCAGGAATCTTAACTGTAGCAGTAACGTCCGGTGCTCCCACGGGAGAATATGATTCTCAGTTATGGATCAGGCGCTATGTTGAAAGGTTTTCTGAGGAATATAATTTCATAGTTTCCTGGGTTGTAGTTCCTTTTTATGAATCATGGTTGCTCGCGAGCAATGACGAAGTTGATCTGGTTGCAACTAATGTCGCCAGCTTTTCCGATCGTGTAAGTGCAGGTGCAACATTTTCCGCACCTTTTCTATTTGAACGAAGAGCGTTACGGATCAGACCTGAAGATCAAGATCTCTATAGTCACATCAATGACTTCATTGGTAAGAGAGTAGGGGTGGTTTCCGGCATGGCGGCTGAGCGGGATGTTAATAGCCGTGCGCCGGATGGCGTTATTGTAAGAACCACAGATACTTTCGCAAAACTCTATGCTGAGTTTGATGCCGGTGAACTCGATGCGATAGCCGAAGCTGAATACTATTCGCTGGATGGTGAGGTAATCCCTTCCCATGGTGATGATGTTGTTTTAATTGATCATCACGATCTTAATCCCGGCCAGAGAGAAGAATCTGTATTTGTCGTGCGTGATAGTAGTACCAAATTGATAGAAGCAGTAAATGAATTCATCGCTCGAACAAGGTTTCCTTTGTGAATCTTTAGTCGAACGTCAAATTGTTCGCGTAACTAGATCTCTTAAATTTCAGTCGACGACGAACAAAGCAATAATAATAACGAGCACTTCAATGGCAACTCCAACTACCGAGCGCTGGACCAGTCGTTTTTCCTTTTTAATGATTGGCATCGGTGCTGCTGTTGGTCTCGGTAACCTTTGGCGATTTCCTTTCCAGGCGGGTGAGAATGGTGGGTCAGCTTTCGTACTGGTCTACCTACTCTGCATTGTCGTTATTGTTTACCCGGTACTTATAGGAGAGCTTGCGATTGGCAGGCATATGGGATTGTCTGCCGTTGGCTCAACCAAGGAAATGGCAGTAGCTGCCGGAAGATCGCCATGGTGGGGATTAGTGGGCGGTATCGGAGCGTTTGCGACCTATATGGTTTTATGTATTTATGGAGTCATTTCTGGCCGGGTGTTGGCTTTCGCATTTGCTGGATTTACTGGGACATATGTTGAAGGAGCAATGCCGGCGGTCTATGCAACGCCATTGCGCGCCTTTTTCTGGCAAACCTTGTTCATGGTAATAACTGTTTCCATTGTTTTGCGTGGATTGAATAAAGGTATTGAGAGTTTTACGCGAATTGCCATGCCTACATTTTTTGTCATGCTCGTATTACTCTCAATCTATTCGCTTTTGAATGGAAGTGCCGGCGCGGCTATTGATTATCTGCTAAGCCCGCGGTTTGAAGAACTAACTCCAGCGATTATGCTTGCCGCATTCGGGCAGGCATTCTTTTCTGTGGTTGTTGGTGGCGCTGCTATGCTTACTATCGGCTCATTTATGGATAAGGAAGCAAACATCGCTAATGATGGTTTGTTCATTGCAACTTCCGACACCATTGTAGCAATGGTAGCAGGTCTCATGATCTTCCCTATTGTTTTTCAGTATGGTCTCGATCCGGCCATGGGCATGGGATTAATCTTTAGCACTATGCCGCTTTCTTTTTTACAAATGCCGGCAGGGTCATTTATTGGCGGTTTGTTTTTTAGCTTAGCTGCGCTAGGCGCACTTACTTCTTCGATTACTATGTTGCTGCTTGCTGCTGTAGCGGTCGAAGAGCAATTGAAACTACAACGCAAGACTGCTGTTATTGCGCTCGGCGCCGTAGCCTGGATAGTTGGTGCAATCAGTGTTTTCTATCCCCACTTAAATGAGGAAATAGATTTCTTGTCAGGACAGGTCATATTGCCCATTGGAGGGATTTTAATTGCAGTTTTTGCCGGATGGATTGCCCCAAGAGAAGCGATGCGTAATGAATTATCGGGCTTAAGTGATACGTTATTTACAATCTGGTGTTTTATTGTCAGATACCTGGCCCCATTGTTAGTTGGGGGCGTACTAATCCTGGGCTTATCAGCTCGTTTCTGACTTTTATAATGCTATGAATTCGCAAGATCGGCCGAGTTATCGACTATTGCCTTGCTAGTTGTGAGTAAGTTGCTTTCGTAAGTTTGGAATCTCTCCACTACTAATCCGTCGCTGATAACGCTTAAGTTCCTTTTTAACTACTGGTGCCAATATATAGAGCCCAAGTATATTCGGCAGAGCAATAACAAAAACCAGGGCATCGGAAAACTCCAGTACAGCATCCAATTGAATCATGCAGCCGAGTGCAGCGAAGACACAGAAGATTGCCTTGAAAACATTCTCCGCTTTCTTTGATTCGCCAAGTATGTAGGTCCAGCCTTTGAGCCCATAGTAGGACCAAGCTAATAAAGTAGAAAATGCAAATAGTATTGCGATAAGGGAAAGAGGCACCACAGACCAACTTAAGGTACTACCAAAAGCCTGGGATGTTAGCTCTATCCCTTGCATTCCCTCGCTGGCCATACTGGGATCATACACAGTAGTTAGGATTACTAATGCGGTCAGTGTGCAAATAACTACAGTGTCGATAAAGGGTTCCATTAAACCAACGAATCCTTCAGTCACGGGTTCATTGGTTCTGACGGCGGAGTGGGCAATTGCTGCTGAGCCGATACCTGCCTCATTCGAAAACACGGCACGCTGAAAACCCATGATCATAATGCCAAGTATGCCTCCACCGATAGCTTCGGGATTGAAGGCTTCTGTAAAAATCGCCCCGAATGCCCACGGAACCCGATCTGCATTAAAAGCGATTACCGTCAAGGCGCCGATGATGTAAGCAATTGCCATAAACGGCACAAGCTTACTGGTTACTCTGGCTATGCTTCTTATACCGCCGATGATTACCATGGCCACGATAGCTGCTAATACACTTCCGAACAGCCAACCTTTATCCGCGAAAAAACCAGTATCGCCCCCGGTTACAACTTTCAAATTGTTCAAACGCCTGGTTAGATTGAAACATGTTCCCAATACCCATACAGCCAAAGACGATAGCCAATGCATAGAAATAGCCTAAAGGTTTGCCCAACCATGCCAGGTTTCTTTCCTTCAAGCCTTCTTCCAGGTAATACATTGGGCCGCCGGATACAGTGCCGTCGGGATTGAGTTTGCGATATTTAACACCAACCACGCATTCGGCAAACTTTGTTGACATCCCGAGAAATCCAGCAAGCATCAACCAGAACGTTGCACCCGGCCCGCCGACTGAAATAACTATGGCAACACTGCTGATATTGCCGATCCCAACAGTGCCTGATACAGCTGTGGCCAACGCCTGAAAGTGGCTGAGTTCACCACTCTGACCTGGTTTGCTGTAATCGCCTCTAAGCAGTTCGAAGGCATGCTTAAAACCGCGTAAGTTTAAAAATTTGAAATAAAGAGTAAAGAATAGTGAGGCGCCAATTAGCCAGAGCACTATAAGAGGTAGCTGGCTACCAAATATACTGACCTCAAAAAAGATAAATCCCGCTACGATATCCGCGATAGGTTGAAGCGCATTGTTTATGGTTGTATCTATTCCTGCCGCCAACACGGGCTGGCTGACCAGCATCAGCAAAACTGATAGGCAACTGACAATACTTTCTCGAAAGGGAAGGTGTCTGGAGGATTTCTCAGCGAGACTGCAAAAAGTTGAGATTTCTATACAATTCTCCAAGTGTTGAAATTCACGGACATCGAACAGTCTATTGAGTTTTTACGCTTAGTACAAAAAGAATAGTATGCAGTCAGCCTCTATTGGCTTTGAGAATGCGGAGAGGAGAGTTACGTAGACTGAATTGGATTATCATAAGTTAAAGCAGCTTTAATCGCTTATACTGAAAACTAATTCATTATTTTGTTAAAGCGCGAACGATATGAAACTAGGGATTTTGAATGCAGACCAAGTTAAACCCGAATTCGTTAAGGAGTTTGGCGAGTATCCCGATATGTTTGCGGAAATTTTTCGCGCCATCGATCCGGATATTTCACTAATCACTTATGAATTAGTAAACGGTGAATATCCTGCTGATGTTGATGAAGTCGATGGCTATGTAATTACCGGAAGCAAACTCAGCGTCTATGATGATGTGCCTTGGGTGCATGAACTAAAGTCTTTTGTTAAACAATTGCATGAGAAGAAAAAGAAGCTCATCGGAATCTGTTTCGGCCATCAAATGGTAGCAGAAGCGTTGGGTGGTGCGGTAGAACAAGCGGAACTAGGTTGGTGCGTTGGTGTCCATAGTAACCAGCTCAATAAAGATGCCGAATCTTATGGTTTGCACGGCCAGGCGGTGTTGCTTCGCTCTAACCACAAAGATCAGGTCACCGAATTACCGGAAGGCGCTATAGTTTTAGCCGGTAACAACAGCTGTCCAATTTCCTCAATTGGAATAGGCGATCACATTTTGACTTTTCAAGGTCATCCGGAGTTTAGTGAAGGTTATGCTCGGGCTCTGTTGAATATGCGCCGAGAAATATTTGGAGAAGAGCTTTTCCATACAGCTATAGATTCTCTGGAAATTGATCCGGACAATCATCGGATTGCCAGCTGTATTATTGATTTCGTATCTCGCTAGAGCTCTTTAATAAGGCATATCACCATCAATCACAATGCGGTGCAGCATCCTGTGAGCGGGAAAATAGTCATTGATAGGTTTGTGCTGAGTACTTCGGTTATCCCAAATGGCGATTGTATTGGGTTCCCAGTTAAAACGACAACTGAATTCTGGTGTTGCCACATGCTCGTATAGAAATTCAAGCAGAGCAGCACTCTCTTGTTTTTCCAGTTCCAAAATTCGAGTGGTAAACAAAGAGTTGACGAATAAAACCTTCTTGGCACTTTCCGGATGGGTGCGAATCACTGGATGAACAACTGGAGGATTGTTGGCAACTGCCTCTGCCAACCTCTCTCTGCCGCCAGGCTCTGCCAAGCTCTCTTTGAAACCCCAACTGAAATCATGTTCGGCAGTAAGGCCTGATAGAAATTCCTTCATCTGAGCAGACAGCGCATCATATGCCGCAGTCATGCTAGCCCACAGAGTATCGCCTCCCTGTTCTGGGATAACTTTAGAGCGGAGCACAGCCCCCATTGGTGGATGCTGCCTGAACGTCATATCAGTGTGCCAAGCTTCAATTTTGGAAGGGTTTTCAGCCGTACTTTCTAGAATGGTGATTTCAGGAAATCCGTCCACAGTGCCATAGGCAGGATGAGTCTGTAATGGCCCAAATGAAGCAGCCAGGTCGTGATGTTGCTGAGGGCTAATATCCTGGTCTCGAAAAAAGATGACCTGATGTTTCACCAATAGACGACGTACTTCCCGAAATACTTCTTGGGTCAGTTCCGATGCGAAATCGACGCCACTTAATTCGACACCGAGGGCAGCAGCAAGTGGTTTGACTGTAAACATTATTGCACTCCGACCATGCAGACTGAGTAGATACTAATTCTTATCTAGATGTCAGTACACTAAATTTGACGCTCGATTTAGTGATGATAGGTATCGCGCGATCTCTTCTGGCGCACTTTTTTTGGCTGCCGCTTCAGCTTGTGGGTTGTAGTTAGTATTGGTATTAACGTCATAGGTCCAATATTCGCCGTTGGCATCGAAAATTATCTCGATGCCGGCAATGCCAATATCATTATCCGCTAGAAATTTTTCATAGGTGTCTATGTTTGAAATTAAAAAGTCTTCTCGAATCCTAAATTTTTCATATTCTCCAGTTGGGCAATTTGATTCCAGTTCACAGGCTTCAGCTGGACATAATTCGAATCCTTGGGATGTATCCACTTCAACACAGTAGAAAAATTTTCCGTTCACAAACTCCATTCGGAAAATCGATTGAGTTGGCGATGCAATATATTCCTGTAACAAGGTAACACCATCTGGAGATTCGTCGAAGTTATCGCCATAGAGATAGTTCCTTAATTTTCCTGATTATCAAACTTCATTACACCTAATCCTTTACCAGCGCGGTTGTGTTTTGTAATCAGTGGAAATCCAACTTGCTCGCACCTGCGAGTAGTTGATCTTTTTCTATTGCACAAAAAGTTTTCGGTGTTTGTATCCCCAGCTTTTCCAATTCCTGGTACTGACGCATCTTACTAATCTCAAGATCGAGCGCTTTTGGTCCTTTACAACGGTTCTGCCATGTCGCTCTAACCAGGAAAGAATTCCTGCAACTAACTCTGGTGTATAACGGTGACCCGCGTGTGGGAAGAAGCGCTCATGCGATTCCAGTACACTGCACCGGCGGAGTGCTGGACATATCAAGGCTCATCTCCGGCACGTACCAAATCTGGTATTCCTTCTCGATTTTTTGCAGGGCAGTTTCGAACGGTTCAATCCATTCATTGTTCTCATGGATGATGATGATCATAGGGAATATGGGTGTTTCAGCTGAATCTTCTAGCTGCTCTTGGTTTCTTAGGGGACGGGTATCCTAACAGGTTTTTTACCTGGGTTTTTTAAAAAAATCTGCCCTTTAAAAAACAATAGAACGGCCTAATGGGATGGTGTAGCACAGACTTTGAATGAACTGAGGCTAGTAGTAAACAGTGCTATAGGGCACCATTACGGATAGTTTTAATCTGAATAATATACCCGGAGCTGTATATGGCTTACTCCACAATTCTTTACGAAGTAGAAGACAATGTTTTAACACTGACTTTGAATCGTCCAGACAAACTCAATGCATTTACTCGCGACATGATGCAGAGTTATCAACGCCTTTGATAAAGCGGATGAAGACGATAATGTGCGTGCCATAATCATAACTGGTGCGGGTCGGGGATTTTGCGCCGGTGCAGATTTATCAGTGGCGCTGATACCTTTAACGCAGATTTCGGGAAGACCGGGAAAGCGGATTACAGCGCGATGGAGGAGGATTGTTAACTCTTCGAATATTCGAATCAAAGAAACCTGTCATCGCCGCTATTAACGGTCCTGCGGTTGGGATTGGGGCCACCATGCTATTACCCATGGACATTCGAATTTGTTCAACAGATGCCAAAATTGGTTTTGTCTTTTCCCGTCGCGGCATTGTTCCTGAAGCCTGCTCCAGTTACTTCTTGCCTAAGATTGTTGGAATAAGTCAGGCTTTGGAATGGTGTATTAGTGGGCGTGTTTTCCCCGCTGGGAAGCATTGACTGGTGGGTTGGTGCGAAGTGTTCACGATCCAGATGAATTAATTGGAGCTGCAAGAACCAT
>BPDI01000036.1 GCA_019654215.1 Gammaproteobacteria bacterium
CATTCGAACTTTTAGTTTATCGTCAGAATCCATTGAGCCAATTCGTAGCGTTCTTTTTTTCAAAGATGGCGAAAATAAAATTTCTCCCACTCTGTTAACCAAATCATATTGATCAATTTTAGCCTTTGACCATTCAAAATCTTTCGATTACAGATTACAAATTTAACCTGATCTTTTTCTCTGAGGTAGAACACATTCTCATATTTATTTCGATCCATTCCAAAGAGCCGGTGTCTTTAAATCCATAACGATCGACACACGCTCATCGATTTCTTCAATAGACATCGCGCCACTGGTCTCAATAGAAACCTTGAACTTTGCATCGCATAGAATTTCTAATATTTTGGGTGCAATTGGTTGTGCTAGAGGTTCACCACCGGTGACTGTAACAAATCACAGTCGAAATCTTTAACCTGCTGTAGAATTGAATCTAATTCTATAATTTCACCACCATCGAATGCGTAAGCAGTATCACAATATTGGCAACGTAATGGGCAACCGGTTAGACGACAAAAATTGTAGGGATACCCACACTTCTTGCCTCTCCCTGCAGAGAATGAAAAATTTCTGTGATACGTAAAGTTGGGATGCCTGTCATTTAAGTCACACACATAAAGGTCGCCCTGATACGGGAGCCTTACAAGAGTATTAGGATTAGTCTAACTGTAAAAGCCGAGTATCGGCGAGATTGGCAACACCGGTATTTTCAAATCGACGTTTGATATCGTTTAGTAATTGACGCGCTTGAGGGATATTGCCCAACCCCTGATAGGCTAGGCCAATCCATACATTGCGTCCGGAAACTTTGCAGAATCTTCATGTTGATTAAGTATGATTTCGTAAGAATCTTTCGCTTCATTAAAGCGATTTAAATAAGATAAGCCTGACCTTTCCAGTATGAGCATTAGTTAAAAATCTCCCTTCGGGATAAATATTCAGATACTGGTCAAATTCCGCTATAGAACGCTCAAAGTTAGAATTAATTACCGAATCATATGCCATCTGATAAAGCTGTTGTTTACTCAATACCGCTGGTGAAGTGTTGCTCTTCCGCTGCTGCGATTTGTATTTCTTGGCGTAGCTATAGCAGGATTATTATTCGGGCTACTTCTAATGGAATCGGGAGAAATTCCCACTGCCAGGTTTCTGGCGCAGAGCCTACAGTAGACCTTGAAAGAGTTGAGTCTGAACTTGCTATGGAATTAATTACTGGTTCGATTACCCGTGATGTTGTGGTTGGGCTCAAATCGTCACCCCCGGTTTCTATTGCACTCAGGCGATCATCGAATTTGTTATCTGCTCAAAGAGTCTCTTTGCAGCTTGCGAATTTCGAATCCTTGTTCTTCGATTAGCGCGCGCAAAGCTTGCAATTCTGATCTTAATTGCTGGTTTTGATCTAAAAGTAATGACAAAGCATCGTTGTTGGAAGACGGCAAAGTGGTTGCTTGATTTTGTTGCCCAGGAGTGAAACCTTGAGATTCTACCACTGTGCCACCCATTTGCGCCGTAGCTGCCGCTGCAAAAATACTCGCTAGAATACCGACTTGTATTTTGCTGACTACAGCGCTAAAAGGGTTTTATTCATAAGTTAGCGAGCGACTATCTCCACTCGACGGTTGCGGCTATAGGCATTTTCAGTTTGACCTGATTGTTCGGGGCGCTCTTCACCGTAGCTAACAACTTCGATTTGAGATCGAGCCGCGCCATTAACAATAAAATAATTGAGAATTCCATTGGCCCTGCGCTCACCAAGCGCCAGATTATATTCACGAGTGCCACGCTCATCAGCATGACCCTCTAAGCGAAGCCGCTTACTGGGTTAGCTCCCAAATCGCGAGCGTGATAAGTCAGAGTTTCGCGATCTGCAGGTTGGAATTCAGCAACGTCGAAATCGAAATAGAAAACAGTCTGACGAAGTGCATTCTGGGCTCTGATTTGTTCCTGAGTCAGTTGGCCGCTTTTGAGCCCGCACTAGAAGAGGCAGAGCCACTGGAATGTTAGATGAGCTCTGGGTGTCATCACTTGAGCTATCATCCTTTCCTGGGTTTAACTACACGCACCAAGTACGAATAGCGATATAACTAACAGGCTAACTTTAAAAAATTGATTGCTTTGCTTTCCCACTCTTTGAGTCCTCCAAAGACTTTTGTCTTTATGTTGGTTTTGCCCTTTTTATTTGATAGTCAGTAGCTTATTAATTCAAAAACGGGGACCAGGAGGGTTCCCGCACGTCGCCCTGTGAGGATGGTAAACGGAACTTTACCGGCCGTCAATGGATACGGCGTCTAGCACTCCCCTTCCCCTTAAACTTTGTTGCATACATAATCATACTCCGTTTGGGGCCACACTGGGAGATTCATCCAAAGAAGTGCCCGTCAGGGTTATTACTCGAAGGGTTTCTATGTTCAAAATCGCGATCTGGTAAGTCGGACTTTGACGGGTTTCACGCCGGACATGCACTAAATTCAGGCCATCTGGAAGAAATTTAGCCTTGGCACACTGAAAACAATCATAAGTAAGCCTCTCTACATTATAAGAATTTGCACCAAGTTCCATCTGATAGATCTGAGGCTGCCCCGTGCGATCCGACATAAATACGATATGACGCCCGTCAGGTGTCCAACTTGGGGTCCGTATCGATGGCTGGATGGTCAGTAATTCGGATTAGTTGATTATTATTCAAGTCTTGACATAAATATCCGGGCTTCCGTCTTTAGACAGTACCATCGCCAGTTTGTGCCATCAGGACTCCAGACGGGGCTGCTATTGATGTTTGGATAATTGGTAATCTGTCGACGCTGGCCCGTGGCAATTTCTGTATGTAGATTCGTGGTAGATCAGTCTCAAAGGAAACGTAGGCCACATCCTGACCATTGGGAGACCAGCTCGGAGACATTATCGGTTCCCCGGATTCTAATAAAGTCTGTGGGCGCGCCCCATCATAATCTGCCTTTTCCAAAGGGGGAACAGGCTCATTTCCGGCCCTGCAGACTCCGACACGATATAGAGAATCTCAGAGGTAAAGGCACCAGGAATACCGGTAACTTGTTCGAAAACAACGTTACTAATGGTATGGCCGATATCCCTTAATTGGGTGACACTGCCGGTTAGCACTTCACCCGCCAACTTCATTTCTCGATTGATATCGAAAAACTCATATTGCACTTGAACTAACTGGCTGCCTGGCTGCTGGTCAATTTTTGCCTACCAACAAGTAATCCTGAGCTAGAATTCGCCAATCCCGATAGAACACTTCTTGTTCTCCACTGGGCATACTAAGCATATTCGCGCGAGACAAGGCGCGGAATTCTCCCACCTGCTCAAGGTCGTTAATCACGATCTGAGAAACGTCTTCGCTAAAGAAGCCACCACTTTCATTGGAAAATGGCACCACAGCGATAGGAATAGGATTATCTACGCCCTGAGTAATTTGAATACTGAGCTCTGCGTTAGCTGTCCAGTTGCAGAGACAAATAAACGCCCCTAATAAAGAAGTACGTAATTTCAATTCAACAAATCCTCTGGTTGAAAAATTAGAGACAGAGTTCTGAAATTTGTATTAAAGACATTAATCGGCAAACTCTGTAATTCTGTGAACGGAGCAGCACTGTAAACTGCATTTTCCGCAGATCTATCAAACGCTGCATCACCACTGGATTCGGTAATTCTAGCATCCAAAAGCTCTCCGGGGGGAGCATGCTAATTTGTAAAATCGCACGCATGCCATTCCTTGCGCTCGGCGGTCTATTCCAGACCTGTTGCACTGCCATCTGAATTATTGCTGTTGCACTCTGCACTAATTCAAATTCAGTGCGGGCCGCCTGTGCTGCAGACGCTTCTTGTTTCCGACGCAGATCCGCCTCTTCCTGGCGTCGACTTTCGGCTTCTACCAAATTCCCTTTGTCGCTGTTCCTCTAGCTCTTGTTGCTCTCTTTCTCGTTGTCGTTCTAATTCAAATAAACGCTGACGTTCCAGCTCTTCCCTTTCTATTAACGCCTGTCTATCGCGCTCAGCTTCTTCCAGCTGCCTTTCCAGTTCTGCCTGGCGCACAGCCTCTTCTTCCAGCTGACGTTGCTGTTCTTCTCTTACAATACGTTCCTGCTCTATTTGTTCCAGTCTTTGCCGCTCTTGTATGCGTTCGTTTCTTACCTGAGGATTTTCATCAATTATCAAGGCTCTGATGATAGTCGGCTGCACCAACTCCAAACTGTCCATGCTGGCATTGGATTGCAACCAGATTAAAAAAACTAGGATAAAGCTGTGGAATGCCACAGCTACGACTACCGATAGGGGGTAGCCGTTGTAAATAACCAAATTGTTGAATGTATTGTTCATAGTGGATCAACAAGTGGAATTCTATATCTCATTTAACGGTTGAGTTATGAAATTCGGGTTAGTCACTCCAGCTGCATTCAAAGTGGTGATCAGGGTAATCATCGCACCCCAATCCGCTTCTGTATCACCTTCCACCAAAACTTGAATGTCAGGATTGGCGCTAATTATCTGATTAACTCGCAATCCGACAGTTTCCAGATCCATGGATTCGCGATCATCACCAGTAGCCCCAATACTGAGAAAGTATTCTCCATTAGACATTATAGAGACCACAAGAGTTTCTAGATTTTCATCAATATCCAAAGGCTCGTTATTGGCTTGAGGCAAATCTACTTCGATGCCCTGATTCAACATAGGCGCAGTCACCATAAACACAATAAGTAAAACGAGCATTACGTCTATATAAGGAACGACGTTTATCTCGCTCATTGGTTGACGCTTTTTACGAATTAATACTTCCATAATACCAATCTAAAGCTAGGTGATCAGGCTCTAACTAATGGTTGCTACGTGCTATGAATCTGACGATGCAGGATACTTGAAAATTCGTCACTAAAAGTTATGTAGCTACTGGTTACCATATCCAGTAAAGCCGAATAACGGTTAAATGCGACCACGGCTGGTATGGCTGCAAACAATCCCATACCAGTAGCGAATAATGCTTCAGCAATACCAGGAGCGACTACTTGCAGGGTTGCCTGGGCCTGTGTTGCTAAACCAAGAAAGGAATTCATAATACCGATTACAGTTCCAAATAGTCCAACGTAAGGGGAAACAGAACCGACCGTCGCCAGAAAAGCCAGATGTTTTTCCAGTTTCTCTTCTTCTCTGGAATAGGCAACTCGCATTGCCCGCTGTGCTCCTTCCATGATGGCTTCACCATCAACCGCTCCCTGTTGCCGCAAGCGCATAAATTCCTTAAAGCCGGCACGGAAGATATTTTCCATTCCGACAATCTGCATATTGTCCTGCTGCATCTGGCTGCCTTCTTTATATAACTGACTGAGATCCATTCCAGACCAGAATCGCTGCTCGAAACTAAAAACACTTTTTCGGGCAGAAGATAAAACCAGCCATCGCTGAACGATAATTACCCAGGATGCGATGGACAAAAAGAAAAGGATTAGCATGACAATCTGAACTGCCCCACTGGCATCCAGAATTAGATCAATTAGGCTGATGCCATCGTTCACCTGTAGAACTCCATTTTGATCGATTTAGAGGCCGCGATTCTTTCAATATAATAATGACTTTCCACGCGAAATCTGTGGGTTTCAGAGGTTTTTTCGGCCAATATCTGAAATAGTTTCGTGAAAACGCATTTAACACACTAAAAGTAGCTTCGAGGTGATTTAAAGAGGCCCAAAGCTGCTCAAATGTGGTCAAATAAAGGCAATTTACGAATTAACTGAGACTAGCCGGTAGCGCTAGCTTTAGTGAGTCTGATCGTTAGAAAAAAAATCTTCAATTGCCTGAGACGGCTTAATACCAAAATGGCGATAGGCATATTGTGTGACGACTCTACCTCGAGGAGTTCGCATAATAAATCCCTGCTGGATTAAATAAGGCTCCAAGACATCCTCTATCGTATCCCGTTCTTCGCTAAAGGCGCTGCCAAGCTATCGATTCCTACAGGCCCACCTCCAAATTTTTCTATCATAGTCATTAATAACCGACGATCCATATGATCGAAGCCATTCTTGTCAATACTTAACATATCCAAAGCACTACTGGGACGGTCGAGATCTATAGAACCGTCTGATTTAACTTCTGAATAATCTCTTACGCGGCGTAATAATCGATTAGCGATTCGAGGTGTACCACGAGATCGTTTGGCGATTTCCATAGCTCCGTCATTATCGATAGAAGTGACAAGAATATCTGCCGATCTAAGAACAATGCTGGACAGTTCCTTTGATCGAATAAAAGTCCAGGCGCTGAATGATGCCAAAACGATCCCTTAAAGGAGAGGTCAGCAAACCGGCTCGAGTAGTTGCTCCGACTAAAGTGAAGGGAGGCAGATCTAATTTAATTGATCGTGCCGCCGGTCCTTCACCGATCATGATATCTAGCTGGTAGTCTTCCATGGCTGGATAGAGAATTTCTTCTATAGCGGGATTCAAGCGATGAATCTCATCTATAAACAGAACATCACCAGATTCCAGATTGGTAAGCATTGCTGCTAAGTCCCCCGCCTTTTCTAAAACCGGACCGGAGGTGGTTCTAATAGTTACTTTTAATTCATTAGCAAAAATGTTTGCTAATGTGGTTTTGCCAAGCCCAGGAGGACCAAAAACCAATGTATGATCGAGAGCTTCGCTGCGATTGCGTGCCGCTTTTATAAAAATGTTCATTTGATCTTTAACATCTTGTTGGCCGACATAGTCTTTCAAATACAATGGCCGAATCGCACGATCTTGAGGATCTTCTAGCTCTTTCGATTCCGGTGAAATGAGTCTGCCGTCTTTCATGCCTAAACCATACTCTTTAATGACAAACGAATCAGCTCTTCGCTATCCGATATATCTGCATTGTCTTTTAACACCTCAGCAATTGCCCGCGCTGCTTGCTGCGGCTTATAGCCTAGTCCCATCAATGCTGTTTCGGCATCCCTAGTAATCGAAGAAGCTACCGATGTTGCATCGCTGGTACTTATAGCAACTTCACTCACATCCCATTCCGCCAAACGATCACGCATTTCCACTATCAGGCGCTCCGCCGTCTTTTTCCCTATTCCCGGCATGTTTACCATGGCATTTACATCGTTGTTACGAACGGTTCGCACAAATTCATCGGCCTCCATGCCTGATAAAATTGCTATTGCCATTTTTGGACCTACCCCGTTCACACGAATCAAAGCACGAAACATCGCTTTGTCTTTACTGTCATAAAAGCCGTAAAGTAAGTGAGCATCTTCTCTGACTACAAAGTGTGTGTGCAGAACTAAGTCTTGACCAAGATCTGGCAGTTGATAGATGGTGCTCATGGGAACTTGTAATTCATAGGTTATACCGCCTACTTCCACCAAAATCTCCGGTGGGGTTTTTCCAACAAGCTTTCCGCGGACCTTTCCTATCACTAACTACTAACCTATTTTTGCAAGCGCTTACGACTGAATGAATTCGCTCCAGCCATTCGAATTAAGCTGGTTTGTGTGTTTGCATGACAGATAGCCACAGCCAGTGCGTCCGCGGCATCCTCTGCAATACTATCACTGATCGAGAGCAGCGCTTTAACCATATGTTGTACCTGTGCCTTATCAGCAGATCCAGCACCTACAACTGCCTGCTTCACCTTTCGAGCGGCGTATTCTTCTACTGGTAAATCATAGTAAAGGCAGGCGGTGATTGCCGATCCGCGTGCCTGACCCAGTTTCAATGCTGATGATACATTTCGCCCCATAAAAACTTCTTCTATGGCTGCCTGTTGCGGAGCGTGTTGTTCTATTACAGCGCATAAACCATCAAAGATTATTTTGAGGCGATCTGGTAATGCTGAAGATTTAGTTCGAATGCATCCCGAATCGATATATTCGAGCTTGTTTCCTACAGAACTGATGAGGCCGTATCCGGTTACCCGCGAACCTGGATCGATGCCTATAATTTTGGCCATCTAAAATTCTTCAAAAGTGCAAACAACTTTCTGATTTATGTTCCCAGTAATTAAATCTGAGCGATGATTTCGTCTGAAATATTGGCATTCGAATAAACATTTTGTACGTCGTCTAAATCTTCCAAATGCTCAACCAGTTTTAAAAGTGTTAGCGCTCCATCCAGATCGAGATCGACTTCAGCGGAAGCCAGCATGGTCATTTCTGCCCGCCCTGGTTGCAGCCCACTATCTTTAAATCTGTCTTGTACGGCGCCGAATTTTTCCAGAGTTGTTAATACATCGATGCTATCATCGTCATTGATAACCACATCATGGGCTCCAGCCTCCAATGCAGCTTCCATGATTAGCTCTTCATCATTGCCAGCGACGAAATTAACCACACCGGTTTTTTCAAACAAATAGGCGACCGATCCATTGGTTCCCAGGCTGCCACCAAACTTTGAAAAACCATGGCGAACTTCCGCCACGGTTCGATTCTTATTATCAGTAAGTGTTTCACAAAGAATTGCTACACCACCAGGGCCATAACCTTCGTATATTAACTCTTCTAGGTTATCACTTTCTGCGTTACCGACTCCGCGGGTAATGGCCCGCTCAATAGTGTCGCGAGTCATATTCGCCCCAAGAGCCTTGTCTACTACTGCACGGAGTCGTGGGTTATCGGCGGGATTGCCGCCACCTATTTTAGCGGCGACAGTGAGTTCTCGAATTATCTTAGTGAAGATCTTGCCGCGTTTAGCATCTTGCCCTGCTTTACGATGCTTTATGTTGGCCCATTTGCTGTGACCGGCCATGATCTACTCCAAATCTGATGAAATTATGAGGAAGGTTTCTGTTCCCGCAAGCGAATGTTAAGTTCCCGCAATTGCTTCTCAGAGACCGCCCCCGGAGCATCTGTTAGTGGACAAGATGCAGATTGAGTTTTCGGAAAAGCGATAACTTCACGAATCGAGCTGGATCCTGTCATCAACATGATTAAACGATCGAAACCAAAAGCAATACCACCATGCGGAGGACAACCATAAGATAGTGCGCCCAAGAGAAAGCCGAATTTCTCTTGAGCTTCTTCTTCAGCAATACCTAATACTTTAAATACTGTCTGCTGCACCGCTGGTTGGTTAATACGAATAGAGCCGCCTCCTAATTCAGTACCGTTTAGGACCATGTCGTAGGCACGGGACAAAGCCGACTTAGGATCCTTTTCCAAAGTCTCAACGTCACAAGCTGGAGAGGTGAACGGATGATGCAATGAGGTTAAATTACCTTCTCCATCTTCTTCAAACATTGGGAAATCCACCACCCAGAGTGGCGCCCATTCGTCATTAATTAGATCCAGATCCTCGGCAACTTTAATTCTGAGAGCACCCATCGCTTCGTTTACTATCTTGGCTTTGTCAGCACCAAAGAAAATAATGTCACCAGTCTCTGCCCCTAGAGATGAAATCAAAGAATTTACTACCTCTTCGCTCAGGAATTTAATAATCGGTGACTGCAATCCTTCAATTCCAGCATCCAGATCGTTCACCTTGATCCATGCTAATCCCCTGGCGCCATAAATACCGACAAAATCAGTGTATCCATCAATTATTTTTCGGGTAAGCGATCCACCCTGCGGAACACGCAATGCCACGACTCTGCTATCCGCATCATTTGCCGGCCCACTGAATACTTTAAATTCCACCGACTTCATTAAGTCTGCGATATCTACTAATTCTAAATCGACGCGAAGATCAGGTTTATCCGAACCAAAGCGGCGCAAGGCCTCAGCATAAGACAACCGGGGAAACTTTTCGAATTCGATACCAAGAAGTGATTTAAAAGTATGACGAATCATCTCCTCCATAATTTCCATGATTTGATCTTCATCCATGAACGAAGATTCAACGTCAATCTGCGTAAACTCGGGCTGACGATCGGCACGCAGATCTTCATCACGGAAACATTTAGCAATTTGATAGTAACGATCCATGCCGGATGCCATCAAAACCTGTTTGAATAACTGTGGCGATTGCGGCAATGCGAAAAAATGATTTGGATGAGTACGACTAGGAACTAAGTAATCTCTCGCCCCTTCTGGAGTCGCTTTAGTCAGCAAAGGTGTTTCGATATCCAGGAATCCATTGCTGTCAAAAAAATTGCGAATGGGATTGGCCACTTTGGAGCGAAAAAGGAGTTTCTCTGCCATTTCTGGCCCGCGCAAATCGATATAGCGGTAGCGCAGTCTTACATCTTCCCCTACCTCTGAATATTCATCTAATTGCATAGGAGGAGTTTTAGCTGCATTTAATATGACTAATTCTTTGCCAAGTACTTCGATTCTTCCGGTAGGCATATCTTCATTAACAGTACCCTCAGGGCGCAACCGCACCCTACCTTTTACTTGAATGACATATTCGTTGCGAACTCCTTCAGCAATAGCAAAACTTTCCTTGGAATCTGGGTCGTACACTACCTGGGCTATACCTTGCCTATCACGGACATCTAAAAAAATTACGCCACCATGATCGCGCCGACGATGCACCCCGCCACAGAGGGATACTTCTTCATCTACATGGGATTCGTTCAATTCGCCACAATAGTGACTTCTCATAATCAATTCCTATTAACTACTTGTTGCTGCTTGAAGGATTCTTTTTTTAATTGACTTTCTTCTGTGTGCTATTCCCAATATCAGATTTTGTAGAATTCCCTTTAGTCTTTGATTCACTTTTTTCTAATTTCGCAGGTTTGGACTCTTTGCTGTCGCTGCTTTTACTAGCACTGTTATCTTCTTTCTTTTTATCTTTACTCGAGTCCTTGGGTTCTTTTGAATCGGATTCCGCCAATTGTTTCTTATCCCGGTTTTAAAGTCTGTTTCATACCAACCTCCACCCTTCAACCTAAAACTGGGCGCTGATACTAGTTTTTTAAGCGCGGGCTGATTACACTCAGGGCAATCCTGTAGTGGATCGTCACTGATTTTTTGCAAAGCCTCTAACCCTTTTCGCGCACTGCTCGCACTGATATTCATATATAGGCATAGTTTCAGCCCTTTTAATTCCCTTTAAAGATCGATTTCAATTCTGGCGAAAATCTCGCCGTCCCGAAGCAAGTAAAGGTGGTTAGTCGTTAATAAATAGCGGCTAAATCCGGCCCCAGCCCGTAAAAATCGGCGATTATACCCTATATATTCGATGCCGCACCCATGGCGGGAAGCGAATTTCTGGGCCTTATAACCGAATAATTCGTTTCAAACTATTCACTGCGATTGCAAAGACACGAACCGGCCTCTAGAAACAAGGAAGCGAAATAAATTTTTATCGCATTCTGCCAAAATACATTCTAAGAGTTTAGCGGAGCCTGATTAAGCAACCTGAATAAAAACTTCAGCGATACAAACTCCAAATTGAAAGTATGGATTTAGAAAGATTTAATCTGAATGTGTTAATTAAGGTAAATTTTTAACCAAGAACTAGAAAACGCAAATCTAAATTCGATTTGTCAAGATTTAGCTGGTAAGGATTCAGCCTATTTTTACCGGTGTTTTCTAAAAGTTGACTGAAGTTAATAAAGTCTTTTATTAAACTTGCTAGGTGTAATTGAATGATTTATAAATACACCCCCTGATTAACTGTAAGGAAATTAGTTTTTTACTTGTTTTCACAACTAATTTAAAATTTTCCTTTCGGAAATTGTTTCACTAACATAGAAATTCAAAAAGAGATTGGGATGGCTGTTAAAAAATCATCAAAAAAAGCTGCATTACGCAAACCCGCTGCCAGAAAAACCCCTGCGGTTCAAAAGAAATACACCAAAACTGAAATCTTAAGTGAAATTTCGGCTAATGCTAATGTGAGCAAAAAAGAAGTTGCAGCCGTTTTAGATGAGCTAGCAGTATAATCGAACGTCATATTAAGAAACGAGCAGTGGGTGAATTTACTTTACCTGGACTACTCAAAATCAAATCAGTTGTGCGCCCAGCCCGACCGGCGCGCAAAGGTGTGCCTAACCCATTCCGGCCAGGCGAACTTATGGACATCCCACGCAAGCCAGCAACTACTCGTATCAAGGTCCTACCGCTGAAGAAACTCAAAGAGATGGCATTGTAAAGGATGTGTGTAACAAGAACACTCGTGCATTAATTCAGATCAGTTGATAAATTAGAAAGGCAGCCTAGGCTGCCTTTCTTTTTCCAAAAAGAGTTTGAGTTCGGACCAAATTACATGCGCACCAGTCAATATCTACTCGCAACCGTTAAAGAGACGCCAGCTGATGCTGAAATAGTCAGCCATCAATTAATGGTACGTGCGGGTTTAATTCGAAAACTGGCGAGCGGCCTATACAGCTGGCTTCCTCTGGGCTTTAAGGTTTTGAATAAGGTAACTCAGATAGTACGGGAAGAAATGGACAAATCTGGTGCTATGGAAGTTGTGATGCCAGTGGTACAGCCGTCTGAGTTATGGGAAGAATCAGGCCGTTGGCAAGGAAAAGGGCCCTGAATTATTAAGAATTAAAGACCGCATGAACGCGATTTCTGCCTTGGCCCTACCCATGAAGAAGTAATTACCGATATTGTTCGCAACGAATTCAGTAGTTACAAACAACTCCAGCGAATCTATACCAAATACAAACCAAGTTTCGCGATGAGCGCAGGCCGCGCTTTGGCATTATGCGTCTCGTGAGTTCATAATGAAAGACGCCTACTCATTTCATATCGATGAGGGATCGTTACAACAAACCTATGCAGTAATGCATCAAACCTATTGCAATATCTTTTCTAGATTGGGATTAGATTATCGTCCAGTAATTGCTGATTCAGGCAGCATAGGTGGCAGCACATCTCACGAGTTTCCCTGTGCTGGCGAATTCTGGTGAAGACGAAATCGTTTTTAGCAGCGAAAGCGACTATGCCGCTAACATCGAATTAGCTGAAGGAGAATTGGCCCAATCAAACCCCGATGAAGAAATCCTAGAGTCCCAAATAGTTGATACAGGGGAAGCTAAAACCGTCGAAGCAGTTACCAAACTGTTAGAGATCGACCACACCCGTATAATTAAAACTCTTTTGGTGTACGGATCAGATGAAGAAGGAAATCGAACAGATGAGTTAATTGCGCTGTTACTTCGAGGCGATCAAGAACTGAATGAAACCAAGGCGCAAAAATTATCTGGATTGCCCTCCGTTGCGACTCGCAGAAGATGATGCGATTAAAAAGACTATAGGTTGCCCCCCCGGCAGTATCGGCCCCCAACAATTATCTATACGTGTGATTGCAGACCACAGTGTGGTTAATCTAAAAAACTTTACCTGTGGAGCAAATAAAGAAGGCAAGCATATCGTTAATCTAAACTGGTCAGATTCCTGCAAATTCACCGAAGCAGCTGATCTTAGAAAAATACAGGAAGGTGATCTGAGTCCTGACGGAAAAGGAACACTTTTTATAAAGCGCGGCATAGAAGTCGGACATATTTTCCAGCTAGGTAAGAAGTACAGTGAATCTCTTAATGCAAGGTACTAGACGAAAAAGGCAAAGCTACCGTCATGCCTATGGGCTGTTACGGAATAGGCATCACTCGAATCGTAGCCGCATGCATTGAGCAAAGTCACGATGACAAAGGAATCATCTGGCCTGAAAATATCAGCCCCTTCCATCTCATCATCGTACAAATTGATGCTCATAAATCAAATCAAGTAAAAGAATTTCAGAACAGATCTATGCAGAAACTCTAGACATGGGAATGGAAGTGTTGCTGGATGATCGGGATAAAAAGACCAGCCCTGGCGTTAAGTTTGCAGAGTCGGAATTAATTGGAATCCCTCATCGGGTAGTGATTTCCCCTCGCTCATTGGCTGACGGAGTTGTGGAATACACTTCTCGCAGGATGGCCAGAAACAGAAAATTTAAAAAAAGAGAAATTAGGGGATTTTCTTGCCAAGATAGTTAATCTGCACTCGGCTTCTTAAGCTCAAGTGACTAGTACCTAATTTGAAATCTGGCAGACGATTCGCAACTTAAATAAAGATGAATCAAGTCAGTTTAGCGTTTCAGAGATTAAGAATTAATCCAAAGTTTTCAAACTGAGTTAGAATCAGTCATCAGTAGTAAAATTGGTAATTAAATTTAATTTGGCTCATCGCTTTGTATCTGTAACCGGAAGCCCTATGGATCGCATTAAAATCTACCATAACCCCCGATGTTCGAAGTCCAGAGCAACTCTAGCACTACTTGAAGAAAATGAAGCAAACCCCGAGATTATTTACTATTTGGAAACCCCCCCAACCAGTGACGAGCTAAAAGATTTGCTCCAAAAGCTCTGTATGGGTATTCGCGAAATCATTCGAACCAATGAGCCTGGATATGGTGAATTGGGGTTAGATGATGAGAGTTTAGTGAACCCATAGTCTTCGACATCATCTGTGAGCATCCAAAATTGATTCAAAGGCCTATAGTTATAAAAGGTGACCAGGCCATCATTGGCCGGCCACCTGAAAATGTTCTGGCTCTTTTAGACGACTAGGAATACTTCTCATGTCTTTACCCTATGTGCTGGTTCTGTACTACAGTCGCTCTGGTGCTACTGAAAAAAAAGGCGCAACTGATCGCCCGTGGAGTCGAAGAAAATTTCCCGGTGTAGAAGCGCGGGTGAGGACAGTTCCTCCCGTATCCCCTGATACTGAAGCAACTGAGCCGATAGTTCCCGAGTCTGGAGCAAATTTTTTGCGCTGAAGATGACCTGCGGAACTGTCAGGGCCTGGCTCTTGGTAGTCCAACACGATTCGGTAATATGGCTGCACCTCTAAAATATTTTATCGATACTACTGGATCCTTTGGGCTCGGGCTCATTAATCGACAAACCAGTGGGAGCCTTTACCTCTACTGCCTCTCTGCATGGGGGGCAGGAATCCACTCTCCTTACAATGGCAATTCCTATGTTGCACCATGGCATGATTTATTGCGGTATCCCTTACTCTGAAAGCGCACTAAATGCTACTCAAACCGGTGGGACTCCATACGGCGCTAGCCACATCGCCGGCATTGGCGAAAACCGAATATTAGTGATCATGAGAGTGAGCTTTGTATTGCACTAGGTAAACGCATTGCAAGCTTGAGTGCGAAGCTTTCCTGATAAGTGTACATAATGAAAGAAAATGAAAAGTCTTATCTCTCAAGTTATCGCTTTAGCGCATTAGTCTGTTTCTATGGCTTAATTTCTTTTTCGGGTTTTTTTTCCTTTCAGACTCTACCTTCACCAAATTTTTCCACATTATTAATTTGGCTCATCCAGATAATCCCGTTGTTATATTCGGCCCTGGGCTTCATCTAAATATAATGCGAGCCAACATCTGGCTAGTGTTTATAGTCTTAGTCTATTTTTTACACGGTGTGCTAGTCGCCTTTGACGAGGAGAGGACATTGCTGGGGTTAATTGAAATTGCGCTTAGCGTTTGGGTTTTTTTTCCTCGCTCTTCTTACTGGTCAAGAATCAATAAACAAAAAATTGAGCCGGCTACCAATTCATGGTTTCTTTTACCAGAGGAATAGTAAGTCGACGTTTTTTTACTAGGGAAACCTGATCCAGTTTGTTTAGTAATTCCATAAGCTGATCGATACTGCGATTCGATCTGCGATAAATAAACTCAGCTGTTGCATCATTTAGCTCCATTCCTCGCTGCTCTGCTCTAAATTTTAATGCTTCAATTGACTGTTTATCGCTCATCGTTTCTACCTTAAATACCGGGATCGACTGCAAGCGCGAACGTAAATCCTTTAAAGTGATAGAAAGTTCCTGCGGAGAAAAATTTGGCGGAGAATAAGAGTCGTGCACCAGCTTCCTTCGCTTCATTAAAAAAATTGAAAAAAGCGCTTTCCCAGTCAGAGTTGCCGGCTATGCATTGAAAATCGTCGATGCATATGACACTCAAACTGGTTAATCCTTCCACATCTCAGGAGAGTAGTTCTCCAGTTCCACCATAGGAATATAGATCGAGGAATTTCCTCGGCAGCCGTCTTATGGCAAACAGACTGCAACAGATGCGTACATCCCGTTCCTACCGCCCCCCAAACATAAAGCATTGCGAAATCACCTTGCAATTCATTGACTAGGGGTTGATTCCATCAGTTACATAGAAGTTTTCAAATTTTGCATCGTCGTCTAAATTGACGCCAAGGGTAAGTTGGACTGGAGATCATTGTTCATACACTATCGTGTCCAACGATAATGCAACACGCCGCGGGACCCTGCCTGGGAATTTTGAATTGGTAAAAGATCCCGGTCCAGTGCAATTAATTCGTATAGTTGATCAGAGCTTCCTACTAAACTAAGCTCTAATTCCAAGCGCTCACCATCCAGTGCTGCCATGCTTACAGTATCCACCAGGCCAAGACCGCTTATATAGGTTAATAAGGCCGAGTAGGCGCTAAGATTACTTACCCCTTCCACCCTGAGTCGCACTACTTGTTGAGATGTCGCTTCCGGAACTAGAGCAAAATAACTGGCTAATTGATTTGTAATTCGATCCAAAGGCGCATAAAGGTATGCATTAAGATCTTCATCGAAGCCATCAAATACTTCTGCTTGCCCCTGGAAAATAAACTGCCAAAGGCCGACTAGTTCGCCACTGGCGGTGAAGTGCAAGCGGCCAGTAAGAATACTATCAGCGCCATACCGCTCACTCGCCTCAATAATGGCTTGTTCTTCTAGTGCCCAAACTGAATCCTCTGATAAATTTTGGCGGTCCTCGAAATCAAGTACTGGAAAAATAATAGGTATCGCTCTCTCTGACGCAAAATTCTGCATGTAATTAACAATTTGCGTATTGGTATCAGCGGTCAGCATCGTACGCTCACCCGCAGCGTTTTGGAGCACCATCCATACGAGCACGCTGGGTCGATTGGTATCCCATACAGGAATGTTAGCATTGGCTAATAACTCGTCGATCAGAGAATTGGCAAAATTAACTTCAATAAAACGCTGTTCTATTGTAGGAACAGCCAATGGCAGAGAATTTGTGGCTGAGGAACTTCCACTGTTTCACTGCTATAGCTAATGGCCTCGACATAACTCTGTGCGTTACCCAATGCTTCCTCAATGCTTGGATGCTCGAGCCATCGATGTTCGCCAGTTACTTTTAGGATGACCGCTTTCAACGCTTCACGAAAAGCCGGTTTCTTTCGGCGTCACTTTCGTTATTGACGGCAACTCGATGATCATAAAGGCCGGTTACTTGCAATGCTGACACGACTGGAAACCACAGCAGAAACACCACCGTAATCTGCAGGATTATTAGTACGCGACTGAAGGAAGTTCCTAACATAGGTGGATTTTACTGTAATTCTTGTAAAGTCGCATAAATAAAGACTTTCACAAAGATAGTCACTGACTCCTAAAGCGCTTCTTGCTACACTTCACGCCTGTTTTAAATGCTGAATTAGAAGCAGGCAGAATCAACGCATGACCAACCAAGACGACCCGAAAGATTCGAATTCCAACGAATCATTAAGCTATCGGGACGCAGGTGTTGACATAGACGCAGGCGATGCCCTGGTTAATCAAATCAAAGACATCACCAAGCGAACCCTTCGTCAAGAAGTTCTATCGGACCTCGGTGGCTTTGGTGCCCTCTGCGAAATTCCAAGCAAATATAAAGAGCCAGTATTAGTCTCAGCCACCGATGGCGTGGGCACCAAACTCAAACCCTTTCCATGCTTATGAATAAGCATGACACAATTGGCATTGATTTGGTCGCTATGTGCGTTAAGATCTTATTGTTTGCGGTGCCGAGCCGTTGTTTTTTCTTGACTATTTCGCAACAGGTGGATTAAACGTTGCCACAGCTAAGTCAGTAGTTTCCGGCATCGGTGCTGGTTGTGAATTGGCAGGTTGTGCGCTAATTGGTGGCGAAACGGCGGAAATGCCAGGAATGTACTCCGGCGAAGATTATGATGTCGCAGGTTTCGCCGTTGGAGTTGTAGAAAAATCCGAAATCATTGATCAGTCCAGAGTCGCGATTGGCGATATGCTAATCGGACTTAAATCTTCAGGGGCTCACTCTAACGGTTACTCGCTAATTCGAAAAATACTCGAAGTAAGTAATGCTAATTTGTCTACGGAATTTGCAGGCGGCACTCTAGGCGAGACCTTACTTACCCCGACCATGATTTATGTTAAAACTTTGCAGGAATTATCTGAATCAGTACAGATTAATGCGCTAGCTCATATTACTGGCGGCGGACTAATAGAGAATATACCCAGAGTGCTTCCAGCAAATGCACGGGCACACATTGAATTAACAAGCTGGAATCGCCCTGCAATCTTTGATTGGCTGCAAGAAAAAGGAAACGTAGTGGACTCAGAAATGCACAGAACCTTTAACTGTGGTATTGGTATGTTAGTTTGCGTCGCCGCAACCGATGCTGAAAATGCACTTGCTATTCTAAACAAGAATTCTGAGTCTGCCGTACTGATTGGCAAAATTATTGAACGCAATAAAGACGAAAAGGCAGTTGCGTTAGTTTAATTGGTAGCAATGTGGAACAATCACACTATCATATCGTCGTATTAATTTCTGGTGGCGGCACCAACCTGCAGGCATTAATCGATGCCAGTAAGTCATCTAATTACAAAATCAGTGCAGTAATATCTAATAAACCTGGAGCCTTTGGATTACAAAGAGCAAAGCGGAGTAATATTCCTAGCTTAACCATCGATCATCAGAGTTTCGACTCTAGAGGTAATTTCGACCAAGCATTAGGGGATGCTATCGAAGAAATTGGCCCCAATCTGATAGTGCTCGCAGGTTTTATGCGCGTACTTGGCACCGACTTTGTAAACAGATTCGAAGGTCGAGTATTAAACATTCACCCTTCTCTGTTACCTAAGTATCCAGGCATTAATACCCATCAGCGCGCTATCGATGCCGGTGATAAAGAACATGGAGTCTCGGTGCATTTTGTTACAGCGGACCTGGATGGTGGTCCTGTAATTGTGCAAGAGAGTGTTCCTATTCTAAAAAACGACACAAGAGAAGCGTTAGCTGCTCGGGTATTAGAAAAAGAACATGTCGTGTACCCGAAAGTAGTAAGTTGGTTTGCCAGCGGGCGCCTGCACATGGAAGCAGGTAAAGTCATCTTGGATCACGAAGAAATCTCCCCTACCGGTGTTTTTATTCATCCCTAATGTTCAGTTTCAGTCGAGCTATTATTCCTGTCCTCACACTTGTTTCTGCAAGTTTTAGTGTGGCCCAAGCACCCTCTCAATACTCACTGGATTATCGAGCCAACGCTAATGGTATTGCTGCAAAGGCAAACCGATCTCTTACTTTGCAAGTCAATCAGTCTCTGCAATTGAGTAACACATTAGAAGTAGACTTAGGGGGTCAGCTAGTTGCCAGGATAGAACAGATCAGCATCTTTGAATTTATCGATAACCAATTTAAACCAACAGTATATAGTTACCAGCAAACCGGCCTTAGCCAAGAAACTCAAACGGTTGACTACAACTGGGGTACTCTGGTTGCAATAAGTACTGGAGATGATGAAAGCTGGACAATTGAGCTAAGCAGCAATACGTTCGATCAGTTAAGCCATCAATTGGCATTGCGCCAGGCGTTGATGAACGGGACTACGAACATAGAGCTTGCTGTTATCGATGAAGATAAAATAGAAATTTACCGCTATCGGGCAATAAATGAAGAAGTTATTAATACTCCCTTAGGGGCGTTTAACTCCACTGTGGTGGAACGAATTCGCAATGACGAGGATAGATCTACCATATTCTGGCTGGCAAATGATTGGGAATTCGTTCTGATCCGTATGGAACAAACTAATTCAGGTCTTACTACCGTCTTAGAATTGGATGAAGGAATTGTGGAAGGCGTACCAATAGTGCCGTTAAATTAGAATTATCAGGCGGAAGCCGCTCGATTATTTGAAACTTCCGTTGTATCTGCCCCACTATCTTCTTCGCCATTCTTTTCAATTTGCTCTGTCGCCACGGCTTCATCATTCTGTTTTTTCTGCAAATTGAATTTTCGAATCTTCTCAACCAAGGTGGTGCGTCGAATATGTAAACGTTTGGCGGCTCGTGCCACGACGCCCCCACTATCATCCAGCGCTTGCTCGATTAGATCTTTTTCTAAGTTAGCTAAGTATTCTTTTAAATCTACCCCGTGAAGAGGTAATAAAGATTGTTGATTTGTCTCTTCTGCTGAAAGAGCTGAAGCATCACCCAGACTAACTACCGATCCACTCTTTTCTTCCCCCGACTACTTATTAATTTCTACATCGCTTAGATGGCGAAATTTTTCCGGCAGATCATTTATCCCAACGTTTCCATGGGGGTAAAGAATTGCCATTCTTTCCACAGGTTGGCTAACTCACGCACATTCCCCAAACCAAGGGTGTCGACAAAGAGATGTGATAGCCCAGAATTAAATCTGACTGAACCACGATTCTCCGCTTCCATGATGGCAAGCAATTCGTTAAGTAGCAGTGGTACGTCTTCTGCTCTTTCTCGCAATGATGGCATTTCGATCGGAAAAACATTAATTCGGTAGTAGAGATCCTGGCGAAACTCTCCTTCTTCGATCATTTTCTCTAGATTTTATGAGTTGCGCGAGAATTCGCACATCAGTTTGAATGTCTTAACGCCCCCAACCCGTTCAAAACTTCTTTCCTGCAACACGCGTAGCAACTTTACTTGCATGTTTAGGGGCATATCGCCGATTTCATCGAGAAACAACGTGCCACCATCAGCTAATTTAAATCGACCAGCACGAGAAGAAACGCACCGGTGAATGCACCTTTCTCATGGCCGAATAACTCACTTTCTAATAATTCGCGAGGGATAGCCCCACAGTTTATAGGCACAAATGGTTTGTCTGCTCGTGCAGAATTTAAGTGCAGGTTTCTGGCGACAACTTCCTTTCCAGTCCCAGATTCTCCAGTTATAAGCACGCTTACTTCAGTATTCGCTACTTGCCCCATCATGTGACGTACCCGCTTAATGGCTTCGCTGTTTCCAACGAGACTACGAAACATGTTGTAGTCTTTAATTCCGTCAAAATCCCTCAAGCGGTTGTAATGTTCATGGAAGAGTTTGGCTTTATGCAAAGCTCTAATAATGGTTGGTAACTGAGATTTGACTCGAGAATTGCAGTTATGCGAGTTAATAATTTCGAATCCAAGAACTCGGGAATCTCGTGTTCACCCACTAGCACAAATGGTGTTCCAGCTTCCCATTGATGAATATCTTCAAGCAATTGTTCCAGCGAGATAAGGTCGCAGACTCCAATGATTGCAACAGTAATCTGTGATGGTTGATCAACTGATTTAACAGTTAGAGAGTGCCAATTACAAGAAGTGGCACTTATGGTTTCTTCACCCAAAAAAGAAAGTACCGTCTCGAGATCATGGCGGGAATGCTCATTATTATCGATCAGTAATATTCTGGTCTCTTCAACCATCTTGTTGCTATCTAGTTCCTTTGAGAAATAAAAGGCAGAGTACTAATGATTCCATTGACACCCTCAGTTTGCGGGAAAAATTTGGGAAATTTTACTCAAACATACAGCTATCTTGCGAATCGTTTTAGTACTCCATGACTAGGCATTGTAGCAGCAGAGAGAGACTCTTCAAGGTAGTGAAATCAATAAGACAATCAACGTTAGAAATAAAGGTCCAAACCTGATAATACATACTACTCCTTTGCCAAAGAAAGTATAAAATATCAACTATAACAATATATTACAGACTATAATTAAACTAATTTGATGTTATAACTTAGCTTTATAAAAATAGCGGTAGTCTAAAATTAAATCTATTTAAAGATATCGAATTTCTAGTCGTTATAATCTAGACCCGCTACTGTTGGACCAGCTTAGTTTTGTTAAAAAAGGCCCAAAGCTGGGCAGCTGGATCGTAATAACTTGCGCAAAGCTAGGGATGAGTTATATGGCTGATCTCAAAACTATGTAAGTAAATAGAAGCAATTGGACGCGAAGGAAGTGTTTAAGAAGTGAATAAGACAGGCCCAAATCCAACCCACATTCCTCCTGAAAATAGAAAGGTGAAAAAGAGTGTGGTCTCGAGTATTAGCGGAAAGCTTCGTTCGATGAAAAATAACCGGTCGACTAACTCCAAGGATGCGGTTGCATTGAATTCTCAGGCAATCGACATGGGTGCCCTCGAATCGCGGATTAAGCAGCTCCCCAACATTGATGCTGCCCGTTTAGTCGAATTGCACAATCGCATCATAGCTAACGAATATGAAATAGATTCTAAGCGACTCGCGGGAAAAATAATTGACTTGGAATCATCCTTTAATTCCTAGTGCCGGAGTACCACAAATTACTTAACCTAATTCGAATGGAAGCGGTTCTTGGAAAACGATTCGATGCTTAGAAATTCTATGATTCACACGGGCAAATATCCTTAGACGAATCTCATAAAACCCGAAAGCTTGCCAAAATCAAGCGCTTTCCCAGAATAAAGGCGGATCTAGATTCTGTAATCTATCCAGATCTTCTGGCCTATCTACATCCCATAAAGTTTCAAGCAAGACATGGCTAAGATTTAACATATCTATATTGGTAATGGTTTGCTCCAACACTCGATCAGTACCCCATTCCACTCCCTTAAATACCCCTGGATTCGGAGCCTTCATGCCGATTAGCACATAGCCACCATCTTCTGCAGGGCCAATCACTACATCATGGCCTACATAGAGCTGGTGCATGGCGAATTCCAGATAAGCCGCATCGAAGCTGGGGCAATCAGATCCGATAACAATGACCCCGTCCACTCCGGGCTTCAATAGTGCGTTCTCCATAGATGCGGCTATTTTTTCACCTAAACTGCTTCCCATTTGAAGGCGAATATCTTTCCTATTACAGATGCCTAGGAAGAATTCATTAGATTCATCTGCTGAAACCCATAGCTGCCAGGGAGCAAGCTTGATTGATGATAGTAATCCAGCAATTCGTTGACCCATGGCCCGGTGCAATTCGAGGCTCTTTTCACTCCCTAGTAGCGGTTCGAGCCGAGTTTTCACCTGCCCTAGAAATGGCGCTTTGATAAATAGCAGGATAAGCGCATTGGGGTAGCGAAAACTCGCCTCTTTGAGGGGACACTGGATAAGCTTTATCACGCTGCTCAGCAGAGTTGGGATAATAGCGAAGAGCAAGTTTTATTGGACTCGTTCCAAAGAAATAGAGCAAGCGCAACCACCACATAAATAAAACGGTTTTGATTACTCCGTTTTGTTCCCATCTTCTAGCTGACGTTGTGACTTTCGAAGAGACAATCTTTGGTTTCGAATTACGCCGCAGTAGTTTACTGATAGCGACATCTTCCATAAGTGAAATTTCTGGAAAGCCTTGAATACTTTCAAATAAATTGCGTGTGACAAACAACGTTTGATCGCCAGTGCACACCCATGTAAGAGCAGCGCGAATATTCATGCTCCTACTAATTATCTTGAATGATAATGCTGGGTTATCAAACTGGAGGTTGAACCATCCCCATATTGAAGATTTTTCAACTATCAAATCAGAAATCAGTTCATTAACAGCTTTAGGCAAGGCGGTATCAATGTGTAGGAATAAAAAAATATTGCCTGTAGCTAACTCTGCACCTCGATTCATTTGTACAGCTCTTCCGGGTGAACTGTGAACTAACTTATCAACCAGAGGAATTGCGAGATCAACAGTTCTATCAGTAGAACCGCCGTCAACAAGCACAACTTCACAATTACTTTCTCTTAATTTCTGTAAAGCATTTAGACGGGCAACGATACACTTTTGCTCATTAAAAACAGGAATAATGATAGATAGTTTTTTCACGAAGCAACAGAGTTTAATTTTTCAGCGCACCACCGCAGCTGCTTCCCTGTCCGGCAGTACAGCCAAAGCAATGCTCGCCAATAACAATGGGGTTATCTGTCAAATCCGTTTCGAGTATTTCTGAGAGATGAGTTTTAGGTTTCCCCTTTGCAAGTAAGGGCATCTTTAACATTTGATTAAAGTCACAATCATAGGTATAGCCTAAGTAATCAATACTTAACAAATTGCGGCACATGACAGTATCGAGGTTTTCTTCACGGAAGCTGTCTCGCAATATTGTCATGTATTCCTGGTAAAGGCCTTTTGCTAACAACATGCCACCGAATCGACTAATGGGCATATTCGTTATAATAAATAGCTGATTGAAAATTATTCCATGATCAGCTTTTAGCTCTCGCCTATAATCTTCTTCTAGTCCAGCTTGTGCTGGAGGAAGATTTGGCCCATCAGGATTAAATACAAGATTGAGTTGTTTATCCTGATCACTTCCATAGCCGAGCGCATTTAGTTTTTTCAAAGCTGAAATGCTTTCCCAATACACATTCTTCCCTCGCTGCCTTTCAACATTTTGTTCCATGTAGCATGGCAGTGAAGCCGTTACTGTCACGCCCTGCTCGGCTAAAAAATCAGCCATATCTTCAAATCCAGCTTCCTTGATTATCGTAAGATTACAACGATCGATAACTTCCATTCCGGTACTGCGCGCTTCCTGAACCAGGTATTTGAAGTTAACGTTTATCTCTGGAGCGCCTCCAGTCAGGTCGAGGGTTTTTATCGGATGTCTGTGAATAAAATTCCAGGACTAGGTCTACAGTTTTTCGATCCATTTGCTCTGTACGAGTTGGACCTGCATTTACATGACAATGGGTGCAGCTGAGATTGCACTTGTAGCCGAGATTTACCTGAAGTGTTTCCAATACACTGCGATTGATTGCAGGGAAATCCGTTTGCAGCAGTAATGGACGCGTATCGAGCATTATTACTTCTTCTTATAGTAAAGCGGCTGGTATAAGACCCGCCAAGACCACATTTTATGACAACCAACTGTCTTACGCATGGATTTCCGAAGTGGCCCAATCCAAAACTCACTCTCTGGCATACCTCTCCTAAGAATTGACTGGCAAACTTATTTAAGACCTCTGAAATCAGGGAAATTGGCAAAGAACGTGAGCCAGGCCGCAACTGATTGAATTCTGCCGAATTAAGCTAAGATTAAGAGTCAAATAGTGACTATTTTGAATGATAGGCCGGCCTAGATAAATTGGGCGTTCCCAGTCTTGTATTATAGAGGCTGTTGGTTTTTAATACGCGGCCGATATTAGCCGTAAGTATGCCCACAGTGGTTTTTAGCACTAGGAAGCTGACGGCAGAAAGGAGGCATTCTGCTGATTGGCTGGTGGTAAGAAAGAAGTGAATGCGAAGAATTTCTATATCGTAGCGACAGCTCCAAACGAGCCTACTCTACAGGTCAAAATTTCAGGCCCATACCTGACTGAACAAGCTGCCCAGGCCGATCTTGCGGCGGCCATCGATGGAGCTATGGATATCGACCCTAGCGCCAAAACCTATAATTACAGCATCTCTCACTTGGAAAGTCACAAGCCTGGAGTCATTCAGCATATGGCTGCTCACGTTTGATCTAGTTGCAAAATACCTAATTTGGCGAGCTCTTAGCTTAGGGTGTACACTAGATCTGTTGCACAATGATTTTCCTCATAAAAATAGAGCGAGTTTTTGCACCTTTTTGCAATGAAGAGTGGCTCAAGGCTTTCTAAAATAGTCATTACAATAAAAATCAGATCGAGCTCAAGCCAAACTTAACCTAGTGGCCAACATAGAACGACAGAGAGGTTCTTTTGAAAAAGCTTAGCTCACTTCACCACATCAGCATTATTCAATCCCGAGGAACTAATTGTGCCTGGGTGCGTATTAAGTACGACGGAAAAAATTTTCAGCAATCTTTCCCATTCAAAAAATATGGTGGAAAGAGAAAGGCGATTGAAGCTGCAAAGACAAAACGCGATCAGGAAGGTAAGAAGATCTATGGATCTAGCTGGCCTTATGCAAAATATAGCCCAAGGAAAATATCTCCACTAAACAGCTCTGGAGAAATCGGTGTGAGCTACTCAGAAAAAGATCACAGCTGGGTAGCAACTTGGCAGGAAGGAAGAGGAGCGCGTCGTAAGCAGAAGAATGCCTATTTCTCCATTAATAAATACGGAGAAGACAAGGCCAAACGACTCGCTGTAAAAGCCCGACGTCATGCGGTAAAAGCAAATCGCATTCAATGATTTATCGACTAAGTATTAGTGAGATTGAATTACGAAATCATTGTCGTTAGATAGAATGCGATAGATTTTTACTTCTAATTTAACTGTGGCGGCTGTGGTGCAGTCCAGATTTGATTGGTATCTAGTAATTCTGCATAGACAAGATTGGCATCGAAATTTAACCGATCAACTCCAAACACTTCAAATAGTGCTTCAAAACTAGCCAATGCTTCATCTGTATCGTTATCGATAGAAACTACTAGATCATCTAATGCGTCCGAATTAGATAAGGCTTGTGCAGTATGCATCAAACCTGCATCTCTCATTCCAGAAATCAAAACTACCTGAGTATTAGTACTTGCTGGAAAAGTAGAAAACATTCCGTAATCTTTAAACGGCTCTCCTTCTTCAGGCAAACCGGCGTCGCTAGTGTAATACTCCTCAGTTTTAGTATTTAATAGTTCGTCATAGCTGCGACCGATTTGCAATCCTGATCCTGCAAAAGTCATATCAGTAAGTTTTTCTAATGCAGAAATATAGCCAATATAGACGATGTGGCTCTCGCGGATATCAGCAGTGGTTAAATCAGACATCATAGTGATATTTACTGACTTTCCGCTTTCTTCGAGAATCGGAACGATGCGCGCCAAGGCAAATGCGCTTCCTTCTGGCATGTAGCTTAAATCGAGATCCAGATAATTTTCTGCTTTCTCAAAATCTGTGAATTGCAGTTCTTCTAAATCATTACGGGAGTTGATGTTAAACTCGCGCACCATTCGCGCAATATTTCCATTAGCGTTTAGTTCGCCAAAAATATAGTAATCGCCTAAAACAAGTAATATAGGTTGTTCATCGCGCAATACGCTATTCCAAACAGGGTGTTCAGCGACAACTTGCGAAGTTTGTACTGAATTGTCTTGGTTGATTGAGATCATATATATCAGATTTACTAACAATAAGATTACTGCAGTAGTTAACAATCCGGTATCAAGTGTGAAAGCAAAGCCTCGATCTGCGTCTTGTGATGCAATAGGATTATTCACATTTCTTTTTTGCGCAGCTATTGTGTATTGCCCTTTCGGAATAACTATCCTATAGGCCACCTCTCGTTCATAGCTTTCATAATAGCTATCTAGTTTTTTCCGTAGCTGATGAACATAAACTCTAACTGTCGAATCGACTGAGACATTAAAATCCTCTCCTCTATTTAATACTTCAACAGCAAGCTCAATTTCCTTCGGAGTTTTTCCCGAAAGAGAGCATTGGGCTATGTATTCCAAAAGTGCGGAGTAATGTTTTGAGCGACCAAGAATTCCCGACTTAATAATGCGTTTGCAGAGAGCGTTTAGCTCTTCGTCAGTGAAAGCGTCACTAATCCCACATAGAGATTGATTTTTGCTGCTCGATTGCATTGAAATATCTTAACGAAAAAGCGGGAGAGAATTGTAGCAGTTTTATGCAAATACGAACCCTGTAAAGTTTCACTTAAAATCACGAATGTCTTCTGGGCAATCTCTAGTTTCTTCACGAGAACTTGCGCCATCTCCGGCATATAGAGCTCTTGTCGCCTCTTCAAAGCCAGGCAAATTTCCAACCATGGCATCATGAAGCGATTTGTCGCATCCTGGGCATGTTTTTTTTCGATCAATTTCAGAGCTCTCCTTGCGATCTCCATCGATTAGCTAGCGGATTAGAGCAGCTCCTCATTCCGCTCGGCCTCCACCAATTGCCAAAAATACCAACCATGAGTAGGCAGACTTAAGAATAGTCAATGCCAAACTGTTTGATGAAGTTTTGAAAGTAAACGAAAAAGGCTATCTAGCCTTTGATCAAGAGAGATTTAAGCTTCTCGTTGAACTCAATATCCCCTTCCGTAGCATAGCGCTCGTGGTTAGTCTCTATGCTTTTCAGATCATAGAGATAATTCACCATGGTTCCGCGGGATTGATTGAGCCCTCTTTCACTTAAGTCGGCTGAAGTATTGAGCTGATGTATAGATGCCCCGTTTCCAAGGTGGAAACGAGCAACGGGATCAGAGGGATGCTTTCCTTTCTTGGACTGTAGTAGGTAAATGAACACTGCTTGGCGAATATATTCAGAGTGCTCATCAATGGATTTAGGGTTCTTCGCTATTTGATTTACTAGCTCTTTCAGCTCAATAAGTTTTGGTAGTTCTTCTTCGGAAGAAGTATCCAGCCATTTTTGAAAGCCAGGGATAGGTGATAAGGTTACGAACGTTTTGATTGATGGAAACTCACTCTGCAGTTCCTGTACAACCTGTTTAATCAAGAAGTTCCCAAAAGAAATATTCTTAAGCCCAGGTTGACAGTTACTGATACTATAAAAAGTAGCAGTGTTGTATTCAGAGGAATCAATAACGCCTATCCCTTTGTCTTCAAGAATTAAATTGATTGAACTAGGTATTTCTTTCGTGAGCGCCACTTCGACAAATATCAGCGGCTCATCAACTAATGCAGGGTGAAAAAAAGCAAAGCATCGTCTATTCGGCGGATCGATTCGTCTCCGCAAGTCATCCCAGTCTTTAATCTCGTGCACTGCCTCATAACGAATGATGCGCTCAAGAATTGCAGCGGACGTTGACCAATTGATTGTTTGTAAAACCAAGAAACCACGGCCAAACCAGGAAGAAAACAAACGTACGAAATCCTCGTCGACTGACTTCAGTTCAGAATTCCCTCTCAAATACCTTAGCAAGTCAGCCCTCATTCCTACCAGATCATGAGTTGCATCAGGGGTTGAATTTAATCGACGCAGTAGCTCGTGCCGCTGTGGTTCAGCTGCTCTTGAAAGCTTATTTAAATTAGTACTCGATGGATCAGAATCATAAGAATCGAATGCCAGCTTCACCATTGCCTGATTCGCATTGAATTTTTGTTCGAGATTCTTAAAGAACTCTAGTTTCTGCTCATCATCAAGCTCAGAATAATGATCTAATACTTGCCTGGCTGTAACTATCGCAGATACTTCTCCTACCGTACCCATGAGCTTCTCCACAAGCTCATCTATAGACGCTTCTTCACTGTTAGTGAAAAAGAGTCCGCGCTGGCGTTTAACCAAACTGCTTAGGAAATCTTGGAATCGTCCGAATGCCACAGGTCTGTTATTTACTCGTCTGAATTTTCAAGTGATTTCAATACAAATTCTTGGAGATTATTTCGGTTCAAAGCTCTCTAAAGCAATTCTTCCAGCCAATTCTAACACCAGCTTCAAGATAAAAAGCTTAATTATCAAAATTGAAATATCCCAAATTGTCAACAATAATATTGAATTTGGCTCATTAATCGAGCAATAATACCAAATTGTTTCTATTTTGTTGACAATTAAGACATGGTAATCGACTTAATATCTGATTCTGTGGCAAATCAGTCCATCAAACCTTCTACTCTGCTGACGATGTTTTCGATCGGATTCGAACTGCTATCGTCAAAGGTGAGCTAGCACCGGGCTCTAAGATCAACGAGCCGCAGCTATCCAGACAATACGGCATAAGCCGTGGGCCTTTGCGCGAAGCTATTCGCCGTCTTGAAGGCTGTAAGCTGGTTGAGATTAAACCTAACATCGGGGCTAATATCGTTCACCTGGATATCTCTCAAATCATAGAAATATATGAAATTAGAGAGGTTCTCGAAGGACTTGCCTGCAAACTTGCTGCGGCTAATGCAACATCTGGGGACTGCGCCAAACTGCGTGAATTGCTGACACACCACGAGGAGCAGATTCAGTCAGAGAATGGCTTGCGCTATTACCAGCGGGAGGGTGACCTAGATTTTCACTATCAGATAGTCCAATGCAGCGGAAATCAGCGGCTCTTCGGCATGCTATGTGGCGAGCTCTATCACCTTGCTGCGAATGTACAGAATACAGACCGCCAGCAAACCGAGCCGGCCCATTCAGGCATTCAAGGAACATCATCAGATTGTTGATTCTATCGAGCAGTCCGATGGCGAATTAGCAGAATTGCTCATGGTTCGACACATTTGTAACGCAAAAAAGGCGCTACTAACACGAATTCAGGGATATCGGGCTAGCGAAGAGACAGACTAGAACCAGAACTTACTCACTTTGACACCTTTGAAAATTTCAACGGGAAAAATGAAAATAAATCAGAGATTTAAGAAACTTTCTTAAGGAAATTTTATGACTAACCAATCACCAGGCGCTCTATTCCGAAAAGCGTTGGAAAAGCACAAGCCTCTGCAGATCGTCGGGACCATAAATGCCTATTGCGCTATGCTGGCTGCAGATGCCGGTCATGACGCTATTTATCTTTCTGGCGGGGGCGTTGCTAATGCCTCTTACGGCATGCCGGATCTAGGTATTACCAGTCTGAATGATGTGATAGCTGACGTTGAACGTATTTGTAACGCAACTGATCTCCCTCTTCTTGTGGATATCGATACAGGCTGGGGCGGAGCTTTCAATATCGCCCGAACTATAAAAGCCATGGAAAAAGCTGGTGCCGCGCAGTTCATATTGAAGATCAAGTAGCGCAGAAGCGCTGGGCCAAGACCGAACAAAGCCATTGTCAGTCGACAAGAGATGGCAGACCGGATTAAGGCTGCTTCGGACGCTAAATTTGATGATAATTTCATCATCATGGCCAGAATAGATGCTCTCTCAGTCGAAGGTATGGAAGCTGCCTTTGGGAAAAAGCCGTCGCTTGTGTAGAAGCAGGTGCGGACGCCATATTTCCCGAAGCCATTCTAGAAATCGAGCAATATCGCCAATTTGCAGAGGCAGTGAATGTTCCTATCCTGGCTAATATCACCGAATTCGGTAAAACCCCGCTGCTTAATGCCAAAGATCTTGGTGAAGCTGGGGTTGCAATGGTGCTCTACCCTCTAAGTGCATTCAGGGCGATGAGCAAGGCCGCACTCGAGGTATACCAGACTATTGCCATAAATGGGGATCAGACAGCGGTTGTGGATAAAATGCAGACCCGAGCGGAGCTTTATGAAGTGCTGGGATACCAAGCTTATGAAGAAAAATTAGATGCATTATTTGCTAAAGAAAATTAATTATTACAGCCGGTTACGAAAATTAGTTCATTTGCAAAATGTAGAACTCAATAACAGAATCGAGAGACAGATGATCAAGTATTTTAAGGCATGGAAAAGCTGAAGAATTGGGAGATTTGAAGAATGGTGGGTAAGAAGCTGGATGGGGCCGGCCTGCGGGGGCAGGTAGCTGGAGAAACTGCCCTTTGTACAGTAGGAAAAAGCGGGACTGGGCTCACCTACAGAGGTCTTGATATATCTGTATTAGCTGACAATGCCAAATTTGAAGAAATAGCCTATTTACTGCTCCGTG